>JAJEFE010000015.1 GCA_022820625.1 Gammaproteobacteria bacterium
CGTGTGCGCGGCGCGGGGCCATGGATGGCCAGGAGCGCCGCGCGCCGATCTGAGCCCGCCATGGATGGCGGGCGAAGTTTAGCGGGCAAGGGCTGTTCGCGCACGCCCTCGCGCCACCCACCGCCGCAATTTCCCAACGTCAACACCGCCCAATCGTAATCAAGTTATATGCTACATTTGCGTCTTGGCAAAGCGGTTGGAGGTCGAGCAAATGCGCATTGGAATAACGTTGGCTCTCGCAAGCAGCCTGGTGTTGGTTGGCTGCGGCGATCAGGCGCCGGAACCCGAATCCGAAGCCCCCGCACCGGCAGCCGCAGAACCCGCCGCCGCCCCGCCTGCGCCCCTGCGCACGCCGGCACCCGAAAACGCCGTGCTCTACTTCATCGCGCCCGCCGACGGCGATGAGGTCACCAATCCGGTCAATATCGTATTCGGCCTGAGCGGCGCCGGAGTCGCCCCGGCAGGCATCATCTTTCCCGACACCGGGCACCACCACATGCTCGTGGACACCGGCATGCCGCCGGAAGACATTCCGATACCGGAGGACGCCAATCATCTCCACTTCGGACTGGGTCAGAGCGAAGCCATGGTGGAACTGCCGCCGGGCGAACACGCGTTGCAGCTCTTGCTGGGGGATCATCTGCACATCCCGCACGATCCGCCCGTGGCCTCAGAGATCATCACCGTAACCGTTGTGGAGTAGGATCCGACAATCGTAAGGCCGGTATCTCGCGCACGGCGCTGCCCACGGGCCGCGCACAGTTTCGAAATTCAGGACTTGCCCGCATGTACACCCAGTTCTTCGGACTGACGGAAAAACCGTTCTCCATCACTCCGGACCCGCGTTACCTGTACATGAGCCCGCGCCACGCCGACGCGCTGGCTCATCTGCTCTACGGAATATCCGAAAGCGGTGGCTTCATCCAGCTCACCGGCGAAGTGGGCACGGGCAAGACCACACTGGTGCGCAGCCTGTTCGAACAACTGCCGGACGAGGCGGACGTGGCGCTGATTCTCAATCCCGAGTTGACGACCCAGGAATTCCTGACCGCGATCACCGGGGAACTGGGAATCAAGGTCCCCGGCGACCTTTCCATCAAGGCCCTGATCGACGGGTTGAACGCCTACCTGCTGGACGCCCACGGCCGCGGCCGACGCACCGTTCTGATCGTGGACGAGGCCCAGAACCTGGGCGCCGAACTCCTCGAACAGGTGCGTCTGCTCACGAACCTTGAAACACCCAAGCAGAAGCTGCTGCAGATCATCCTCATAGGGCAGCCGGAACTGCGGGAGGTGTTGTCGCGGGCGGACATGCGCCAGGTTGCCCAGCGAGTGACCGGCCGCTATCACCTGGAACCGCTGAACCAGGTGGATACCAGCAAGTATGTCAAGCACCGGATGCGCGTGGCAGGCGCCTCCGGCAGCGTATTCCGGCCCGCCGCGATACGCGAGATCTTTCGCCGCTCCAAGGGCGTGCCCAGGCTTATCAACGTGGTGGCGGACAGGGCGCTGCTGGCGGCGTACGCACAGGAGTCACGCATAATCAATCGTCGGCTGGTTCGCCGCGCGGCCGCCGAAGTATTCGGCGATCGTCGCACCGGCGCGTGGAGGCGCCGGCTCGCGGCCGGCGTAGCGGCTGTGGCGCTTGCCGGCGCGGCCACGGTGGGAACGATGTACTGGCTCGACCGTTTCGCCGGCGTGCCCGAGGAACCGGCGGCCGAGGCCCAGCGTCCGCCGGTGGCGCCGGCGCCTCTGCTGGCGGAGGCAAGGGAAATCCTGGCGGTTCAGGAACCGGCCGCCGAGGTGCAGGACACCACGCCCCTGGCGGAACTGCTGGCGGACCCGACCGTGCCCAAAGATACCGCCACCGCCTTCACGACGCTTTTCGGCCTGTGGGGACGGTCCTACGAGCCTGACGGTCAGCCGGCGTGTCAGCAGGCACAGGTGCTGGACCTGCGCTGCTGGTTCCAGCGCGGTTCCGTCACCTATCTGAGGAGCCTGGACCGACCGGCCATACTGAACCTGATCGGCGACGAGGGCGGTCAGTTTCAGGTGGTGTTGCAGCACATGGACACCGACACGGCCAGCCTGGCATTCGGCGTCCAAACCTTCCGGACAAGCCTGGCCGATCTGTCCCGGTACTGGTACGGGGACAGCCTGATGCTGTGGCGGCCCGGCGCGCTGCAGGGCGAAGATCTGGCGCCCGGGATGGAAGGCGACGGCGTTCGCTGGCTGCGCGCCAGCCTGGCGCGCATCGGCGATGATTCGGGCGCCGTACCGGACGCCGGTTCCGCCTTCTTCGACAGCGACCTTGAAGCCCGCGTCCGCGACTACCAGCGGCAACGGCGGCTGAGCGTGGATGGTATCGCGGGGGCGCAGACGCAGATCGCCATCAATACGGATCTCAAAATCCCCGGCACACCCTCGTTAACTCGGGCCAACTGACATGTCGTTCATACTGGATGCGCTTAGAAAGTCCGAGACCGAGCGCCAGAAGACACAAGTTCCGGGAATTGGCGACGCGCCCATGGTGGTGCACCAGAAACACGTGCCGCGGTGGGCGGTCGGATTGATTGCCTGCTTGAGCGTCTGTCTCGTGGTCCTTGGCTGGTTCTGGTTGCGTGATTCCGGCACAGACACGAGTCAGGACGCAGCCGGTCTGGCCGCTTCGTCCACGCAGACCACTACCAGCGGCACCGCTTCATCCGCGCTCACCTCCGGCGTCGACGCCGCCTTGTCCGCGCCGGCTGCAGTCCCCACAGCCGAGATGGCCCCGGTCGCCCGTCCGGACGGAGAGGTCAGGGACCTGTCCGCGGAGGCGCGTCAGATCACGGTTACGCCGGGTCAGGCAGGCGCTGCAAATCCAACGGCGCAAGCGGCGGTGGAGCCGGCCATACCCGAAGCGGTTGCCGCGCCGATGCTCACGCTGGCCCAATATCGCGCCGCCGGCGGCGCCCTGCCGGAACTCAACCTCGAATTGCACGTCTACAGCCCCACTGCCGCGGAACGATTCGTGTTCATCAACTCGTCGAAATACGTGGAAGGCCAGACACTGGCTGAAGGCCCCCGTCTCGGCGCCATTACCCAGAACGGCGCGGTATTGGTCCACGAGGGACGGTCGCTGCTGCTGCCGCGGGAGTAAGCCTCTCGCGGCATCGGCCTTACGTCCAGTAGCGGCTGTCTGGATGGAGGGACCGGAATCGCAACCGTCCCGTATTGGCAGGACTATTCGATTTAACTACCATACCGACTGCAAACGTTTGCACAGAGAACGCTCTCCATGCCCACCTATACCTACCAGGTCATCTCCGGCGACGGCCGCAGCGGAGAACGATTCGAGGTCGTGCAGGGAATGCGTGACAAGCCCCTGACCGTTCACCCGCAGACAGGCGAACCGGTACGCCGGGTGATTACCGGGGGTACGGGGGTTCTGGGTCAACCCGTCCGGCGCAGCACCGTGGTCGACAAGTCGCTGGCCGCCGCGACGCCATGCGGGTGCAGCACTGCGGCGCTCAGGGAACTGGCCCGTCCGGCGAGCCGCGGACCGAGGACGACTGCGGGCACACACCATGGTCACGGCGGCGCGCCCCATTCCCACTGAACTCATTGCGAACCGGAAATCCAACCATCAGGGTGAGATATGACGGCTAACGACGCGACCGCGGCCGCAACCGACCGCGACATGAACACCAACTGGAACTGGACCCGGCCCATTGCCGCGCCCGGGCCGATGGCGGTCGATTTCGAGGAACGCGTCGACTTCGACCGGCTGCGGCGCTACCGGGTCGCCCGAACCCGGTGGGCGCTGCGCAATTCCGGGCTGGGCTCGATGCTTTGCTTCGACAACAACAACATTCGCTACATCACCGGCAGCGTGATCGGCGAATGGTCGCGGGACAAGATCTGCCGATACGCGCTCTTCACCGCCGACTCCGAGCCTTACCTGTGGGACTTCGGCTCGGCCGCGACGCATCACCGGCTGTTCGCACCCTGGCTCGAGCCGGAGCGCTGCAAGGCGGGGATGCTCGGGCTGCGAGGCTCAGTTCCCGAAGAAGCCGGATTGTTCAAACAAGCCGCAGAGGAAATCAGGCAACTCCTGCAGCGCGAGGGCGTCGCCGACATGCCTGTCGGCGTGGACATCTGCGAGCCGCCGATGCTGTTCGCCCTCCAGGCCGCGGGACTTAAGGTCCGGGACGGTCAGCAGACCATGCTCGATGCCCGGCAGATCAAGAGCATGGACGAAATCGTGCTGCTCAACATGTCCGCCGCCATCGTCGACGGCGCCTACCAGGGCATCTCCGAAGCGCTCAAACCCGGCGCCAGGGAGAACGAAATGGTGGCGCTGGCCAACAAGATCCTATACGAGTCCGGTTCCGACGATGTCGAGGCGATCAATGCGGTTTCCGGCGAGCGTTGCAGCCCCCATCCGCACAATTTCACCGATCGCATGTACCGCCCGGGCGACCAGGCCTTCTTCGACGTCATCCAGTCGTACATGGGTTACCGCACCTGCTACTACCGCACGATCAACGTGGGCTCGGCGACCCCGGCGCAGCGGGACGCCTATACCCGCGCCCGTGAATGGATCGACGCCGCCATCGACCTGGTCAGGCCGGGCATGACCACCGACAGGATCGCCGCCCTCTGGCCGAAGGCGCCCGAGTTCGGGTTCGCCAACGAAATGGAGGCGTTCGGCCTGCAGTTCGGGCACGGCCTTGGCCTGGCGCTGCACGAACGGCCCATCATCAGCCGGCTGGTCTCTTTCGACAGTCCGTTCGAGTTGCAGGAAGGCATGGTGTTCGCGCTGGAGACCTACTGTCCGGCGGCCGACGGCAACGGTGCAGCGCGGATCGAGGAAGAGGTGGTTGTCACGCCGGACGGTTGCCGGGTCATCACGCTGTTCCCGGCCCAGGACCTGTATATCGCGAACGAGTACTAGCAACAGGTGACTGAAGTCCTCGAGTCCCACCCTCCGAGATCAAGTGCCAGGCCAATGAGTACAAACCCGATCAACCTCAGTGCAGGATCCGAAATGCGTACCCAATTGTTCATCGGTGGCGAATGGTGCAATGCCTCCGACGGCGGGACTTTCCCGGTGGAGGATCCGTCCACCGAAACAACCATCGCCGAAGTGGCCAGCGCTACCGTAGACGACGTGACTCGCGCCGTGGAAGTCGCTCATGAGGCAGGCCGCGAGTGGGCTGCCCGCGTCCCTCGGGAACGTGCGGAGATCCTGCGCCGCGCCTGGGAACTGCTGAGAGAAAATCGCCAGACCATCGCCGAGTACATCGTCCGCGAAAACGGCAAGGCGCTGCCCGACGCCTACGGGGAAACCGACTACGCGAACGAGTTCTTCCGCTGGTACGCCGAAGAAGCGGTTCGCAACTACGGCGAGATTCTCACCTCGCCTTCCGGCGGCAACCGAATCGTCGTGATGCATCAGCCCATCGGCGTCAGCGTGCTGGTCACGCCATGGAACTATCCCTCGGCCATGGCCACGCGCAAGATCGCGCCGGCCATCGGCGCCGGCTGCCCGGTGATTCTCAAACCGGCATCCGATACGCCGCTGACGGCCTTGCTCGTAGCGGAAATCCTCACCGAGGCGGGCGTTCCGCCGGGCGTGATGAACGTGGTGCCGTCGCGCCGTTCGGGCGAAGTAGTCGACGCGATGCTGCATCACCCGCTGGTTCGAAAATTGTCCTTCACCGGCTCCACCGAAGTCGGAAGAGCCCTGTTGCGGGCGGCGTCGGACTGTATCGTCGACTGCTCCATGGAACTGGGCGGCAACGCGCCGTTCCTGGTCTTCGACGATGCCGACATCGACGCGGCCGTCGAGGGCGCCATGATCGCGAAGATGCGCAACGGCGGAGAAGCCTGCACGGCGGCCAATCGCTTCTACGCCCACCGGGCGATCTACGAAGAGTTCACCGACAAGTTCGCCGCCGCCATGGAGGCCGTCAAGGTGGGGCCGGGGCTCGAGCCCGGCGTCGAACTGGGTCCCATGGTGAACGCCTGGGCCATCAAGGACATCCACCGGCTGGTGGACGATGCGACTTCCCGGGGCTCGGAAGTGGTGACCGGCGGTGCTCCGCTTGATCGTGTCGGGCATTACTATCCGCCCACCGTACTGTCCCAGGTGCCCCAGTCGGCCGAAATCCTCCGCGAAGAGGTATTCGGCCCCGTGGCCCCGGTGGTGCCGTTCAGCGACGACGACGAAGTCATCCATGCGGCCAACGACACCGAATATGGCCTGGTGTCCTATCTCTACACCGGCAACCTGAAACGCGGCATGGCGGTTTCCGAACGGCTCGAAGCCGGGATGATCGGCCTCAATCGCGGCCTGGTTTCCGATCCCGCCGCGCCCTTCGGCGGCTCCAAGCAGAGCGGCCTCGGCCGCGAGGGATCCCACGAAGGCATGATGGAATACATGGAAACCAAGTACATCGCCGTGGAGTGGTAGCTGACCGGCGATTGGCGCTCGCTGCTCGCCAAGACGGTCGCCCGTCGTCGGGCGGGTCAGCGCCGGCGGTTACGCGCGTGCTGTCGCTGGCGTCGGCTTGCGAATCTGGCCGGGTGCTGGAGTCGGTTTGAGAAATGCGCGGTTCGGCGAAAGCGGCCAGGTGAATCAGGTTCGACTCGGCCACCAGACCGCCGACGATGACACCCGGAGCCTCGATTCGCACATCGTAGCCCAGACCCGTGGCGGGTTGTTCTTCGAGTTTTCCGACGGCAAGCTGGTCCAGGAAGTCACGCACCGAGTCGACTGCCCGTATCAAAATTTGAAGCGGGAGCCGACCGGGAAACAGGCGTGGACCAGCAGATTGAAGTGGACCGGACTGAAGGTCCGGGCCGGATAGCGGGACCGGCCGAGGCTGACGACCCGCATGAGGCTGCCGTATTGGCCCCCCGTGGCAAGGACGTGACCGCTGTGAACGAGTTGGAAACGCATCATTCAGTCGACGTACCGAGTCTCCAGGTCGCCATCGACAACCACGGCCGGAGCGCCGAGCCTGTCCACACCGAGGTAGCGGGCGTCGCGAAAGCGTACGATTCGGTGTCCGGAGTCCGCCGTCTCGATCTCGAAATACGGGAATCGGGCCCACGTAAGGAAACGGCGCACTTCGGGTGTTCTCGCGGCGGCCTCCGAGACAGCGTTCGGCGGTAACCGGGGAATGCTATGGGTTCCGTATTCGAGGCGAGGCCGAGCCAGCCAGTTCCATCGCCCGGTAACGTAAGCATCAGGCGTCTCGGCAACGACGTCGGCCGAGAACGGGTTGGCCGGGGCGGGTCCGATCATCACACGCCCTATGGAATCGTAGCCGCGCCCGAACAGTGTGGCGCGCACCTCCTCACGCGCGGGTATGTTGGCGATCGATGAGGTTGCCATGTAGACGAAGATCGCCACGAGCGCGAAGCGAGTCGTATGTTCCACGCCCCGCTTGCGCGCCGGTGCGCTCCAGTTCGCCGCGCGTGCAACCAGTAGCACGCCGATCCCCAGAGCCCAAATCCAGCGTGCGGGCTCCGGTACATCGGTTGTGGAAAACACCAGTAGCGTGGCGAGTAACCAGAACGTGCACCACGCCGCAAGCGACGGAAGCCGGCGCGAATACATGAGAAAAAGCGAGCCGCCAAGCACGAGCCAGATCCACGGATCGATGATGAACAGCGCGTCGCCGTAGAACCATCGGCCGTCGAACGGCATGAGCCAGCGCATGCCGTAGTTGTTGAGCCAGTCGAGCGTGGGATGCGAGGCAACGCCCAGTGCGGCGAGCCCAAGTAGCAAACCCGCACGAATCGGCGCGGCGCCAGGCCGCCGGTAGCGCCTCCACAGGCGGTCCCAGGTGAGTAGCGCGCCCGTGACGAGAAACGGCAACACGGCCACCGCGAGCAAGCCGTGGGTCCACCCGCGCCGGTGCGCCAGGGAATAGAAATCGGGGCCGAACGAGGCGACGATATCGATGTCGGGTGCATTCGCGCCGATCACCAGCGCAGCCGTGGCCAACGGTGTCACACGGCGCAGGCCGGATGCGGCGAGCGCCGCACCCGTGAAGGTGTGCGCGATGGGATCCATTGGGATTCAGCCTCGAATCACCTGAATCGTGAGAGGTGCGGGCGGCGACGAAACATCAATCAATCCTCGACGGGTGCTCCCAGGACGCTGCCGTCCTCCTTGACCACCCTGGCGCCCTGCATGCCGTGCGTCCCCGGATTCCAGGACGGGTGTCCGCGCGCGGAGATGCGCTCGCCCGGCTCAATGATGTCCTTGTGCCAGCCACGGCGGCGAAGATTGGTCGCGTTGCCGAACTGGATCTGCCAGTTGACGACTTCGCCATTCTCGTTGGTGACATCGACATACAGGATCGGATGTGGATTGCGAAAGTCGAACCGCGTCACTACGCCCTCGATTTCGGTCTCACGGCTCTGGTCGAAGAACGGCGCCTGGGCGTGGTGCGCATGGGCCGGCACCGCCAGAGCCGCGCCGAGCAGTCCCGCCGCGAAGAATAGCTTGTGTTTCATGTGCTTCCTCCCGGACCTTGTTTCGTATGATGCCTACTGATCCTGCTGCGCTTCCCGCTGCTGCAACTCGCGTACGCCGAGCGGCACCAGATCGGGATCCCTGCCGCCGAAGTCAGCCAGGTTCGTGCCCCTCTCGGGATCCGCGTACCGGGTCGCGAACCGGGCCTGATCGAGTTCGCAACCGTAGGGCAGGATCAGCGGCTCCGGACCCGCCAGGTACTCGAACTCGAAGTTTATGGGCTCCTCCAGGATCAATGGATCCTCCGTGGTCGCCACAAGGAACAACCGGTCCCCGACCCGGGAATATCGCTCCGTGACGCGCTTGAGGGTCGATGAGGGAATTCCGCCAAAGTCCTCTATGCCATGCGGGTCGTATTGATAGCGATCGGTCACGACGACCAATTCGTCGCCTTCATACCTGCCGACGGAATGACCCTGCCAGGATGCATCATAGGGACCCGGCTCCGGATGGCCCCATCCTTGAAGCCAGACCGTTCGGATGATGTCGTCCTTTTCGTACTCCAGGATCACCCGGTCGGTGAGTTGATGAATCGCGAATCGATAGGGGTCGGCGAAAAGTGACGGCGGTGTCGCCGGGGCGCAATCGAACTTCGGGCCGATGACCTCTTCATAGGCGTCCCACATCTTCTGACCGACCGCCGTCAACTTCAGGTCCGCCACAATGAACGGACAGTTCGCGCCGTTGGGCGCGCAGGTCAGGGGCGAATAGCGTCCGGTCAGGTCGGGCGCCGGCGGCGGTCCCGGCGGCAGGCCCTCCTGCGCCGCACCAGGCACGGGCATCAACAGTACTGCGGCGGCGAGCCACGAGCTTGCGCCGCGCGTTTGCCATCTGTTCATGTTCAACTCGGATGCATGCCTGCGGTTGGTCACTGTCCTCTCCGAAGTCGCCGAGCGCTCACCCGATCATATCCGATATTTTCGAGCGCGTTGCCCGCGGTGAACGATGCGTGCCGGAAGCAACCGAAAAACCGACGCGTCCGTCGATTCCGGGTTCTGGGCACCGCCGGACTGTGCAACAATTCGGCTCCGTCCAGAGAAGGATCAATTGCAGTGAAGCTCTGTCGATTCAACGGGACCCGGTTGGGCTGTGTTCAAGGCGGCGAGGTGTTCGACGTGACGACGGCGCTGGACGTGCTGCCGGAGGTTCGCTGGCCGTTACCGGCCCGGGGCGATCTGCTGATCCGCCATCTCGGCCCGATACGCGATCGCGTCGAGGAAGTCCTGCCCGAGGCGGCAATCGTCGACATCCACCAGGTCTCCCTCGACAGTCCAGTGGCCAATCCCACCAAGCTGATCGGCGCACCGGTCAACTACCAGACCCACATCGATGAAGCCGAGGCTGACGAAGGCATCGTATTTGATCAGAACGTCATCAAGCCCATCAGCGAATCGCTGTGTTTCCTGAAGGCGTGCTCGTCCCTGGTGGGCCCGGGCCAGGGTGTCACGCGCAGTTTCCCGGACCGGCGCACCGACCACGAACTCGAACTTGCGGTGGTGATCGGCCGGGAAGCGCGCAGCATCGCGCGCGAGCGGGCGCTGGAATGCGTGGCCGGCTACACCATGGGCCTGGACATGACGGTGCGGGGCGGCGAGGATCGCAGCATCCGCAAGTCCGTCGACTCCTACTCGGTGCTGGGACCCTGGCTGGCCACCGCCGACGAGATCGAGGACCCGAACAACCTCGATCTGCGGTTGAGGCTCAACGGGGAGATCCGCCAGGACTCCAACACCCGGCACCTGATATACGATGTGCAGACGTTGATCTCGAAGTGCTCGGAGTTCTACACGCTTCTGCCGGGCGATGTGATCTACACCGGCACGCCGGCCGGCGTCGGACCCGTCAAGCCGGGGGACGTCCTGGAGTGCGAAATCGAGGCAATCGGCACCATGCGCGTACCGGTGCGCTGACCTGGGGAGATCGGATTTGTAACCCGATTCCGGAGAGGGGTTCCATGGCAACGAAACTCAATCCGAGGCAGGTTCACGTTGACGCGGCGGAACTGAAGGAGTCCTGTCCGGATTTCTACCGCGATGTGCAGGGCACGCAACTCTGGCCGCTGTGGGAAGAGATGAACCAGTTCGCCAACCGGACCGAGCCCGGCCCGGGGATGGCGCCGGCGCTCTGGCGGTACAGCGACGTACGGCCGCTGGTGATGCGAAGCGGGGAACTCATCTCGGCGGAGGAAGCGGAGCGTCGCGTGCTGGCGCTGATGAACCCGGGGCTCAAGCCCAACATGGCGGTGACGCCGACGATCTACGCCGGCTACCAGCTCGTCATGCCCGGCGAGGTGGCGCCCTCGCATCGCCACAGCCCCGCAGCGTTCCGGTTCATTCTCGAGGGCGGCGGCGCGTACACCGCCGTGAACGGCGAGCGCACCTACATGTATCCGGGGGACTTCGTGGTCACGCCGTCAAGAACATGGCACGACCACGGCAACGAAACCGACGAGCCGATGATCTGGCTGGACGGGCTGGACTGGCCCCTCACCGACAAGCTCGGCCTGACGTATTTCGAAGCTTATCCCGGATTCCAGCATCCCGAAACGAGGCCGCCCGGCGATTCGTCGGTGCGTTACGGGATGGGGATCGTGCCTCTTGAGCACGAACACCAGGCCCCCTACACACCCGTCGTCAATTACACCTACGAACGAACCCGGGAGGCGCTTGCGGCCATGAGCGAATCCAGCGATCCGGACCCATGCCATGGAGTAAAAACCCGGTACACCAATCCGCTCACCGGAGACGACGCCATACCCACGTTGTCGGCTTTCCTCCAGCTATTGCCGGCCGGATTCACCGGGGCGCCCTGTCGGCAGACCGACGCCTGCGTCTATTCGGTGGTTGAAGGCTCCGGGCGCACCGAAGTGGGCGACGTCGTGCTGAAATGGGGACCGAAGGATACGTTTGCGGTGCCCATCTGGGCCCGGCACCGTCACATCGCAGGGGATGACGACGTGGTGTTGTTCAGCTTCTCCGATCGCGGGTTGCAGGAGAAACTCGGGCTCTGGCGGGAGCAACAGCCCGAGAGGTGATCGCGCAAGGGGTGCGTGCGGACAGCCCTTGTTCGCGTCGTGTGCGCGGCGCGGGGCCATGGACGGCCAGGAGCGCCGCGCGTCGATCGTAGCCCGCCAAGGATGGCGGGCTACGTTAAGCGCACAGGGGCTGTCCGTACTCGCACTCGCGGCAGCGTGGCAACAAACCCAAAATAATCCACGGTCACTCGCAAACACCTTCCCGAAAGCCTCAAACCCACGATCTTTCGAGCTCCGGCCAAGTATCCAACCTGCTCAACGAAAATTGTCAGACCGCCGAAAGAACAGCGCCCCTCCGATGCTAGTATGACGGGCGCACGAAGCCTTGAATCTTGGGAGTTTCTGCAATGGCCTATGACTTGATCGGCAACGATTTCGTACCGCCCGACGTTCGCGCCAAGGTCACCGGAAGCGCCAGATACGCCGAGGACTTCCGCGCCGAGGGCATGGTCTTCGCCAAGCTGCTGACCAGCCCCATGCCCCACGCCAGGATCAACGGCATCGACGCGTCGCAAGCCCTCGCCATGGAAGGTGTATTCGGCATTCTGACGGCCGAAGACGAGGGCGCGGGCACGCTGCTCACCAACGAACCGCTGTATGTCGGCCACCCGATCCTCGCCGTGGCCGCCGTGGACGAACGCACCGCCCAGGACGCCATCGACGCCATCAGGCTCGACGCCGAACCGCTCGAATTTGTCGTCGACCCCCTTGAGAGCCTCTACCCCGGCGGACCCAACGCGGGCCGCGACGGAACGAACGCGTCCTCCGGACGCGGCATGGGCGGCATGGGCGGCGGCGGCCCCGGTCGGACGCTGAAGTGGATGGCGCGGGATTTCGCCGTCGCAGACGGCCAGCTACCTATGGGCGAACCCTCCCAGGAGTGGTCCTTCGGCGACCTGGAGGCGGGCTTCGCCGAGGCCAGCCTGGTCCTGGAGGAGACCTTCGTCACCCAGGGCAACTCGCACCATTCAATGGAACCCCGGACCACCATGTCCTACTGGGACAACGGCAAGTGCTACGTGCACACCGGCTGCCAGAGCCACACTGCGGCACTGGGCGGAATCTCCCGGCAGTGCGGCGTCGGCGTCGAGGATATCGTGCTGGTCAACGAGTACTGCGGCGGCGGCTTCGGTTCCAAGTCCGGCGGTTCGATCACCGTTGGCATCACCGCGCTGCTGTCGAGGAAAATCGGCCGCCCTGTCATGCTGCGCATCAGCCGCCACGAAGAGTACTACTTCGGCTCGGCCCGTGGCGGCTTCCAGGGTCGTATCCGGCTCGGTTTCAGGGACGACGGCCGCATCACCGCCGCGGACCTGTACCTGGTTCAGGATGGCGGCTCGGGCGGCGGTTTCCCCGACGCCAATTCCGCCGGCGGCGCCGTATCGATCATCTACCAGCCGCTGTCGATGCGCTATCGCGGCATCACCATCGTCACCAACTCGACCCCGAGGGGCGCCCAGCGCGGACCGGGACAGAACCAGATCGCGGCCGCCGTGGAACCGATCATCGACAAGGCCGCGCGGGAACTGGGGCTCGACCGGCTGGCCATTCGCCGCATCAACGCGCCCGACTCTTCCGGCACCGTCGGCTCCCAGCAGGGGCCGCTCACCAGCGCCTACATGGCCGAGGCCCTCGACCAGGGCGCCGAGCAGTTCGACTGGGCCGCCCGCAGCCGGCGCAGCGGCGAGCGGCAGGGCCCGAAAGCCTACGGCGTCGGCATCGGGCAGGCGTACCATTCCGCGGGCCGCAGCGGATACGACGGCCTGGTGGTGCTGACACCCGAAGGCAAGCTGCACCTGCACAGCGGGGTCGGCAACCTGGGCACCTATTCCTACGCGGCCACCACGCGCCCGGCCGCCGAAGTGCTGCGCTGCGACTGGGAGAACTGCGTGATCGAGCACGGCATCAGCACCCGGCACCTGCCCAGCGCGTCGGCGCAGAACGGCAGCAACACCTCCTACACCATGACCCGGACCAACTACGTGGCGGCCCTGGATGCGTTGCAGAAACTCAAGGAAATCGCCGCGATGGACCTGGGCGGCGAGCCGGCCGACTACGATGTCGGCGACCACCGGGTTTTTGCGACCGCAGACCCGGAGCGCTTCATCACTTACCAGCAGGCGGCCCAGCGCGCTATCGAGCTCGGCGGCAGGTACTCCGGAGCCGAAGCCCCGGAGGATATCGCCGACGTGACCCGGGCGGCCGTGGCCGGTGTGGCCGGCACCGGGCTGGTGGGCGTCGCCAGGGACAACCTCCCCAGGGACGGCGATGTCCCGGCCCTGTCCGTGGGATTCGCCGAGGTCGAAGTGGACCTGGAGACCGGCAAGGTGGAGATCCTCGACTATGTGGGCGTAGCGGATTGCGGCACCGTGCTGCATCCCCAGGGACTGGCTCAGCAGGTCAAGGGCGGCGGCGTCTGGGGCATGAGCTTCGCGCTGCACGAGCGCCAGATCTATGACACGCAGAACGGCCTGCCCGGCAATGTCGGGCTTCTCGGTTGCAAGCCTTCCGGTTACCTGGACGTGCCGTCGGTCATGGCGTGGAGCGCCACGGACATCGCCGATCCGCAGAATCCTGTCGGGGTGCGGGGCATCGGCGAGCCGCCCATGGGCGCTGCATCGGCTGCGGTGCTGTCGGCCATCTCCGACGCGCTCGGCGGGCACCTGTTCAACCGCGTTCCGGTGGTGCCGGACATGATCGTCAACCACGTCGCCGGACAACCGCAATCCCACGGTCCCCTCGACGTGCAAACCGCCTGAGGGAGCGTAATCCGTGACCACGCAGAGACGAGACTTTCTCAAGTACTCGGCCAGTGCGCTGGCGGGCTTCCTTGTGCTGCCGGCGTCCCGGCGCAGCTTCGCCCAGACGGTGGAGCCGGCCGCATCGGACCGCATCGCCTTTCCCCAGGGCGTGGCGTCGGCGGACCCGCAACCCGACGCCGTGCTGCTTTGGGGTCGGGTCGAGCCGCTGGCAGGCGAAACCGATCCAGAAGCGGTGGTCCAGGTCAGCCGCTCCCCCGAGTTCGGAGAACTGGTGCTGGAAGAGACGCTGACCGCCTCGCCCGACAGCGACTACACCATGCGCATCCTGGTCCGCGACCTGGAACCCGATACCACCTACTACTATCGGTTCATCGCCGCCGATGGCGCCACAAGCCGCCTGGGCCGCACCTGGACCGCACCACCCGTGGATGCCCGGCGGCCCGTGAGCATCGCCTTCGTGTCCTGCCAGAGCTGGCCGCCGAACGAACACGGCGTGTACCAGCGACTGATCCGAGACGAGCGGGCGAGCGGCGAGCGGGGCGTCGATCTGATCCTGCATCTGGGCGATTACGTTTACGGCCTCCCGGCCGATCCCGAAGAATCTTTCGGTCCGCCAAGCCTTGCAGACAGCGAATCTGCGGAGGGGGTTGCGCCAGCCGCTCCGGCCGGAATGGGCATGGCGGGCATGGGAATGGGCGGTCCACCGACAGGCGGCGACGGCCCCCCCGATCCGGAGGATTTCGACCTGTACCTGGCCGAACACCGGCGCATCTACAGGGGCTACCTTGAGGATTCGGACCTCCAGCAAGCGCGGGCAATGTACCCGTTCGTCGCCGTCTGGGACGACCACGAGTTCGGCAACGATGTCTGGCAGAGCTACAGCGGCGGCCGTTCCAATCCCAAGAAACGGACCGCGGCAACCCAGGCATGGTTCGAGTTCGTCCCGCAGATTCTGTCCGACAGCCTCAGCATGGCGGGCGTCCCCAACGAGGCGCGGGACTACGAACAGCCCACAGCGGTAGACAACGCGCCCATGCGCGACTTCGGCGACGGCTTCCTCTCCATGGAGCCCAACAACCTGGCGGCGATCCATTCCCAGACCTGCTACCGGACGGTTCGCTGGGGCGCCCACGTGGACCTTCTGGTTACAGACAACCGCTCCTACCGGGGACCCAGCGCCCACCCGGGCTATTCGGCCCGGGATGTCGAGGACGAACGGAGTTCCGTCAGCGTCTTCACCAGCTTCAGCCTCTTTGACGGCAACTTGCTGAACACTCTGGCCCAGGGCCGCGACGCCAACGGCGGCAATCCGCCGGAAACCGTCGTCATCAACGGCGAGACGGTGCCGAACCCGCGACGCAACGATCCTTCCGTATCGATGCTGGGTATCCCCCAGAAGCAGTGGTTCAAGGATGCGCTGGCCGCAAGCCAGGCCACCTGGAAGGTGTGGGCCAACGCCGAACCCGTGATGGGTTTCCGCTTCGACACGAACCGCATCAACCCGGAAGCCGGCAACGGCTTCCTCTGGACCGACAGCTGGGACGGCTTCCCCAACGAGCGCGAGGAACTGATGCAGTTCATCCGCGAGAACGGCATCGCCAACGTGGTCTCCCTCAGCGGCGACCGGCACGCCCACTACGCCGGCCTGGTCGCAGAAAACTACGAAGCGGAAACGCCCCGCTACGTGATTCCGGATTTCACCTGCGCGGCGATCTCGGCCTTCGAGCGCGGTCCGTTCCTGGAACGGGCGATGGGTGCTTTCGGCCTTTCTCACCTGGGCATGTACGGACGCCAGCGCGCCGACGGCGCCGAAGAGCGTGTTTGCAATCTGAACCTGACCATGCGCAAGGGCGCCAGGGCCGCGCAAACCATGTACGAAACCAATGATCTCGGCCAGGCGCTGGCCACGGCCGCAGACTCGCCCAATCCCCATCTCGCCTACGCCGACAACGACATCCACGGCTACTGCGTCGCCACCTTCGACGCCGATAGCTGCGACGTGACCTTCGTCTCCGTGGCGCGACCCGTGTGGGATCCGCAAGTTTATCCCGAAGGCCCGCCCGTGCTACGCGCCGTGGGGTACCGCGTGGATGCCTGGGAAGGCGGCGAGGAACCGAAGCTGGTGCGCACCTTTACCCGCGGCGAACGCGTATTCGGCGAAACCTGATCCTGGGAGACGGCGGCCGGAACCGACCCCCGGCCACATTGGTCTCCCCGCTCAGCAATGCCCGAGCTGTGTGGCTTCACGCGAGGTGTACAGTGCGGGCGCAGCGGTTCGCCCGAGCGGCGACCGTATCCGCCAACCCCGACAACGCCGCGTCGTCCAACGCCCCGCCCTGCAGCGCACACGCGACTTCACGCGCTCTCGACTCCACTACAGCGCTTATTTCGGCGACACGCCGGTACACAAGCGGTCGGCCAAGACCCGCGCCACCGGCGAAGGATTCCCAGGCCCGGGAGTCCATTTCCTCAAGCGTGGCGCGCTTGCCGATCTTCATCGCCAGGCGAGGCGACAGTTCCGGATAGATGACCGTGGTCAACAGGTCGTAGAGCGGCGCGAGGCAGGTGCCGGCATCGGCATGGAGGAGGGAAAAATTCTTGCCGTGGGCGTCCGCGTTGCCCGCAATCAGGTTGAATATCACGGCATCGAGCAGCTTGAGAATATCCAACGCGGGGCGGGCCGCAACCCGCCGCAGGAGCGCGAAGCAGTCGCGGAGCGCGGGACCCCCTTCGCCGGCGTACTTGCGTTGGGGCCAGATGCCCAATGCCTGGCAAAAGTCTTCCTGGTGGATGCGGCGTATACCGCCGTTCGCGCCGGGCGCGCGGTCGTAGCGTTCGACGAGCAGGAACTTGCGGCGATGAACCGCGCGAGCCTCCACCGGCGCCGCAAGAAGCCCGATGCGCCCGGCAAGGCGCATGATAAAGGTCTCGTTTTCCACAGTGTCCGGGAAACGGGTTATCGGCGGCTTGAGTATGTGGGTCGTGGCCTGCCCGGGGACGGGCAATGCAATTTCGCCGTTGACAAGCACTACCGGCAACTTGGACTGCGCCCCGGCCAGCGACAGCCTGAGACCCTCCTCGTCCGCGAGCAGGGGGCGCACCGGCAGCGCATCGAGCACCGCGGCAAGTTTCTCCGGTTCAAGCGGTTGCGGTTTTGCGCCGGCCGGGGGCGATAGCGGCACTGCAGGCGCGACGCCCGGCGGCAGCAGTTGAATCGCACCGGCAACGTCGCCGCCGAGCCGGTCGAGAAGCGCGAAGTCGTTGCCCCTGGAGACCCCGAGCAGGCGCGCCACGGCATCGCGCTGACCTTCCTCGGGCAGCAACCCGCTGAAGAAGGGGCCGCACTCGCGGCGCGAGAACGGCTCCGCGCGCTTGGGCAACGACACCGATAGCGGAGGAGCAGCATCGCCGGCTTCCAACCACTCCGGTACATAGACAAACCCGAGCTCACCGTGGCGATTCTGACTGAGCCGGCCGGCCAGCCGCTCATCCCACCAGACGTTGAGAATCCTGCTCACGTCGGAGGTGCGTCGAGCGACCCTGGCGGCAATGTACCGGTGCCCCCTTCAGGCAGCGCACCGGAAGTCGCTGCCGGCGGGACAGCCGGTGGCACAATGTCGAACGAACACCCCAGCGCGTCCAGAACCTGCAGAACCTTGCCGATCTGGGCAGTCGGCTTGCCGGCTTCCAGATCGACGATAAAACGAAGGCCCACGCCAGCGGCTCCGGCAAGCTGATATTGCCGCAGACCCGTCGCTTTGCGCGTAGCGCGTACGATATCGCCAACGTCAGCCGGCGTCAGTGTTTGCCTGACTCGCATGCATCACCACAGGATAATATTCCCGAACGGGAATATTGCCTGCCCTTCCCACGTACGTCAACTGTTTATTACCCGATCGGGAATAATATGCTATCGAAGTCGGCAATCAGGGAAAAAGTGCCCGATCGGGAATACAACACCAAGCATCACCACAAGACCAGCCCTGAGGGTGCGCGCAGACAATACACGAACGCGTCGTGGGCTCGGTGCGGGGCCATGGACGGCCAGGAGCACCGAGCCCCGATTTGAGCCCGCCATGGATGGCGGGCTAAATCAAGCGTTCGTGTATTGTCTGCGCGCACCCTCGGGGCGGCAATCGAAGCGCCTTCTTCAATCCCGCCGCGACACCACCCCCACGGTACTCCGGGCTACGGCTACGGCTACGGCTACGGCTACGGCTACGGCTACGGCTACGGCTACGGCTACGGCTACGGCTACGGCTACGGCTACGGCTACGGCTACGGCTACGGCTACGGCAAAGTAAACGAATCGCTCGCCAACGTCTCCGACGAACTGGCCGCCGACTCCTCGTAGTACCCCACAAACCGGTTCGTCTCGAACGAATCGTAGTCCCTCAGGTTCTCCGCCCAGCGGTAGCCTATGCTCTGGAACAACAGATCCGCCGACACCGTAACCGCGCCGCTGGCGCCCGAAACATCGACCCGGTATTCAACCCGGTCACCGCCCGCCGTGAAGTTATCGTCGTCCGCCGCCGCGCCGTGCACGGCAATTTCCCACGACGCAGACGCCTTGTCGAACCCCAGGGGCAGCAGCCGGTTGTCCTTGATGTAACGCGCCCCGGAGAGCAGCCCCGTCGTCACCCGATCCCGGACGTCCACCATGACCGACTCGTAAATCTGCACCTGGCTGGCGCTGTCGATGGAGTCGTGGTGGGGTTCGAAGCGGCCGCCGTCCTCGTCGTTGTCGTTGCCCGCTATCGACCCGTCCGGCTGCACGGCGCCCGATTCGAACAGCGTGTTGCCCGCGGCGTCGCTCACCGTAACGTGCAGCCATGCGCGCCTGGAAGGATAGGCGGTCGGCAGCTTGTGCCCCGAAAGGCTCTCCACCGCCACGCCCAGTTCCAGCGTCGAACCGGCCATGCGCGCGGAGTCGATGCTGACCCGGGCCGTTTCGGTCTCAAGAAACTCCCGCGTGCTGCGCTGCGACGCTTCAAGCTCCTGAGGCAAGGCCGTGATGCCCAGTTCCGTCCGGTACTTGTTCAGCATTCCCAGCATGAAGGCGTTGCCGCCCCGGAACACGTGCTGGTTGACCGCCGGCCGCAACTGCCCCAGCACCGAAGTGATGGGCGCGTCCTCGACCAGTTCGGGCATGTGGCAGCTCTGGCAACTGTCGGTGGTGCGATAGTCGCTGTGGAGCCACTCGTGGTAGGGCACCTGCTCGGGCAGCGTACCCACTTCCTGGCCCGCTGCGTTGAGCGTTTCGGTGAACAGCGTGTGGCAGGTCGCGCACAGCTCCGATTCCGCCAGATGCTCGCTGGTGGTCGGCACGAAGTTGGTGGCCGAATTCATCATGGTCGTTCGCCCGATATCCACTTCGTGGGGGCCGTATATCTCGCGCTCGCCCATGGCCAGGGTCGTGTTGATGACGAAGCCGCCCGTGAAGCTCGAGTCGTCGCCGAAGTTATCGTCCTGGATCTGGTGACACACGGCACAGGAAACCCCGTCGGCCGCCAGGACATTGTCCCAGGGCGCCAGATTGGCAAAGACCTCGCCGGTCCCGCCGTTGTTGGCCGAGTGGAAGCGCGCCATGGGCATGTGGCACGTCGCGCAGGTGTCCTCGATCGCCGCCTGGGCCTGGGGGTGATCCATGACCTCGCGCCGCACGCCCGCCTGCCAGTAGGGATCCTTCGCGGAGTTGGCCATCATCGAGGCCCGCCACGTATAACCGATGGAAATGTCCTGACCTTCCGGTGACACCACGCCGCTGTGGCAGGCAATGCACTGGTGGGAGGTGTGGAAGAACTCCTGCTCCTGCGCCCACAACGGGCACGAAACCAGAACCAGGCCGAGTATGACCGCGACCGAACGCATTTCCTTTGCCACGCCTACCATCCTTCCAGCACTCCGCCGTCAAACCAGTCCCACAACAGGTAGAACACAAACTGGGTCTCGCGGCCCGGCTCGTCCTCCGTCGGTATCCTGAGCCCGAAGTTCGCCATGACATGCTGACGCGTGTTGAGGGTCACCTGAAACTGCGGCACCAGGTCCCACGCAATGTCCCCGCCGCCCCCGAGATCCCTGGATGCGATCACCTCGAACATCGGGGTCCATGCCCGGCCGAAGGGGCCGCCGGTGGTCCAGGTCCGCCCGAGAAGCGCCCGCAGTTGGGCTTCGTCTTCGAATTCGCTCTCCGACGGGAATTCCAGCAACGCCTGCATTTGAAAGAAGGAGTCCGCGGGCAGAAGCTTGCCGTAGGCAAAATAGGGTTCGAACTTGTACGTGCCCCCGCCGAACCCCAGCGCGTCGTCGCCCGACGGCACGATCAGCTCCGCGCCGACGCTGTAGATGTTGCCGGTGTCCATGTTGTAGCTGAGGTTGCGCTTCAGCCCGATCTCAAGATCCCCTGTGCCGCCCTGGCGGCCCTGCTCCCCGCCGAAATCGGTCACCTGGAACGGCATGGCGATTTCGATCTGGTTCTGCGCGCCGAAGCGGTACTCCCAGAGAAATTCGTGGATGAAGGTGTTCTGCTCGCCGCCATCCAGCCACGTGGTCAGCACCACTTCGTCTTCCGGATAGGCCTTTTCGGTGAAGAGCGCGCGCGGCAGGTTGAATTCGCCCCGGGGCCAGCGATCATCCGTGCATTGCGTACGCACGTGATCGAGGATGGCCTGAATCTGATCCGGCTCCAGAGCATCGCCAAACGAAGGCATCATCTGGTCGAAGCCCCGCACCGGACCGCCCGCATGGATGACCGCGTACCAGTCGGGATCCGGCTCCCGGGCCGCGAAATCGCAGTCCGTGAAGTCCGGCACCACCAGATCCAGGAATCCGAGCTGCGAAACGCTGTTGCCCGAACCGTCGCCGCCGTGGCACGCCGCACAAGCGGTGTGGTACAGCTCCTCGCCGGTTTCCTGAGTCAGCACGGGCGATAACCCGGCGCACCAGACCAATGCAACCTGGAAAAAAATCGACTTGCGTTTGATGACTATCACCCCTTAATCGTTAATCAACACTTGAGAGGGTCAGCGTATGCCGCCCCTCAGCGCCAAAACCCTACGACATGCTTGACCGGCAGGAAGCTTATCGCCCACCCGTTGCGCACCCGGCCGGCATAACAATTCTTTGCGCTAGAGAATCGCGGCATAGTAAACCGTGCCCAGCAACATGGTGCTCGCAAGCCCGATGGCCAGCAGCCGCGGGCCCGTCAGCCGCGACCACAACAGCAGCCCGGTGATCGAGAACACCACCAGGGCCCCGGAGAACGCGTCGATGATCGCCACCCAGACCGGACCCGTATTGGAAGCCAGGTGGAGCCGATTGAGGGTCGAGAAGAACCCGCGTTCGGTGTGCACGACGTCGATGTAGCTGTTGCCGTCGACGTAGTCGGCCTCTACAACCTCCCTGGCCGAGGCGAAGTAGGCCTCGAAGCGCCGGGGTTGCTCCACCAGGCGTTCGCCCAATTGGACGGCGGAGGGCCGTGTTGGCGGCCCGCGCCGTTCGCGGGGCGGACCATCGAGTTCCAGCGATACCTGCACAAAGCGCTCAAACTCCGCCTGGGCGGAAAACCCGCCGATGGGCGCACTCAGATGGAAGCTGGTGACGTCGGTGGGCAGTTGCCCGCTCAGGACCGCTCGATGATTCAGCGTGATACCGCTGATGCCGATGATCACGCCCGCCGCCGCGCCCGCCATCCCCAGCCAGGAGTGCGTCCGGCGAATGACGCGCAACGCCTTTTGCGTGTGCAGGGCGCGTGGAAGAAACGGATGCGCCCTGGGCGGACGCGCCCCGTCCCTGGCGCTGGCGAGCCGCTTGCCGACAGCGTCTGCCGTGGTTGAAACCATCACGCTCCCGCCATGTAGAAATAGATTGTGGACAGCAGGCCCGCGCTACCCAGGCCGATGGCCAACAATCGCGAACCGTCCATCCGGCTCCACAACAGCACGCCGCTGATTGCGAGCACGATGAGCGCGCCGGAAAAGGCATCGCCGATCAGCGTCCAGCCCAACTGCGCCCCGTTACCGCGGTGAAGCCGGTTGAGCGTCTCCAGGAAACCGCGTTCGGTGCGCGCGATTTCTATGTATTCGTTGCCGGCCACGTACCGCAGATCCAGGGTGCGTTGCGGCGACGTGAACTGTGTCGTGTAGATGGGTTGGTTGCTCTGCGCGCCGACGGCTGCGCCGCCTCTGCGCGCCGAGCCCCCCATCGCCCCCATGCCGGCGGCACTGCCCGGAGCATCCGCTGCACCGGCCACGCCGGGTTCGTCGAAAATTGTGGCCGGGGGCGGGTTCCTGGGCCGGGCCCATTCGGTCGTCAGCCCCAGTTCGGCCTTCACGAACGCGCCGAGGTCGTCGTTGCTCCCGATCGCCGCGCCGTTGATCGGCAGCTGTACGAGGCTGCGCGATGCAGCCTCGACGGGAAACACGTTCGCATGAACCATCGCAATGGTCGTGAGCCCGAAAAGGATTCCGGCCACCGCACCCCAAATGCCCAGCCAACCATGGCTGCGGCGCAACCAGACCAGGAAAATGGGAGTCTGCAGCCTTCTCGGCAGGAACGGATGAGCCTTCGGCGGCCTTTTTCGGGTGATCCGCTTTCCGGACCTTACTGAAGGTGCTGCAGCTACCATGTGATCGGACAGTCCCTCTGATTCAGATTTCCAAATCGCCAGGCGATCCCGCCGCTGCTGCGCCACTACCGCCCTGTGACAGCCGAAGCGGAGTATAGCCCGCCGCAGATGCCCGACTTGCCGCGCAAAGAAATATTGACAATTCTCACCGCACTCACTCCCAGACGATGCACCGGGCGTTGCAGGAAACCGAAGCGTCGGTACCGTCGCCCTGGGTGGCATGCACCTGCCACCAGTTGGTGAATTCATCCACCTGGACGCTGCAGGTAGCCACATCCTCCGGGCCGTCCATACCCTCGATCTCCACCTTGGTCAGGAAGCACAGGGAATTGGAAGCATCCGCCAGCGGCTTCTGATCGTCGGCGGGTCCCGGACGGGGAGATCCGTCGCGATTGGCTCCCTGGAGCCAGGCATCCTGTTCCGACTCCTCGATTATGGTCAGTTGAACTGCACCGCCCCCAGTCGAAATCTGCGCCGCCAGCTCACTGACCTGCGACTGCAGCCCTTCCATCTCCCCGGTCCCTTCGCCCTGTCCGGTGAATAGATAGGTCAGAACGCTCGCGATCAACGCGGCAGCGATGGCGGTCATTGCTGATTTCATCTACGTGTCCCCTGGCGCCCGATATCGATGTCCTCACTCTAGCCAGCACCATGGCCTCGATCAACCAGATGATCCGAGAGAAGGGCGACCGTAGACGATTCTTGACGCACGCGACGGTTCCCTGTGCGAGGCGAAGCGCCGTCGGCATTTCGATTGCGGAACGAATGCGCTAGACTGATTCATATTGATCGGCCATTGGAGATGCTCGTGAAGAAAGACAGGAGTATGGCCTTGGTTGCGGTGCTCTGTTCTGCGCTGTTGGCGGGATGCGCGGGTCAACCGGAAGTACCCGAGGATGCGGCCTTGCAGGCGAAGGACGCCGAAGCGCCGGACGCCGAGACGTTGCAGGAGATCAGGCTCAATGCCGAGCAGGTGGCGCTGCAAAGCCAGCCGCAAAATTCGGACGTTGTCTGCGAACGCGTCGTCCCCACCGGCTCACTCATCCCCCAGCGCCGATGCATGACCCGGGCGGCCATGCGCGAGGAGACCGAGCAGGCTCAGGAGTGGCTGCGCAGCGACGGCACGCGGGGCGCCATCACGGAAGTACGCTAGAACGGCGGCGACCGGAGCAGCGGAGCTTCCGCGCCGGCAACTTGACAGAGTGACCCGCTGAAAGCGCGGAAACCTGTCAGCGCTCCCAGATTTCGCATTCGTAGGGCAGCACTGCAAGCCCAGGCACCCACATCCAGTGCGCCGTGCGCACCGACGGCCCCGTAAGGTTGACCGGATCCAAGGCGGTCAATTCATAGTCCAGGCGGCTGCCGTCTGCAGTGAGCGTAAACCTCTCGACCAATCGCACATCGGGACTCTGCGGCGTGCCCGCCTCGTCTGACAGGGGCCAGTCGACCCGTGTGGTCGTCACCACCAGGGTCTCGCCCTCCCAGGCGCCGACCGAATATCCCAGCGAGCTCGCCGGCTGGGTCGAGGCATCCGCCGCCGGCTCCATGTGTATCGTGCGAAAGATGTCGTGCTCGTGGCTCCTCAGGGTAAGCTCGGAACCGCCGTCGGTGAATTCCAGCACTGAGGGATGGAACATGGCCCGCGGCATACCGTCCTGCACGCAGTCGAGGACCGGCTCGTCCGTCAGCAGGTCGAACGCCTCGCGAGCCGCCAGCGCCGACTCCGTAAGCATCTCCTCCGCGTTGTCCGGCATGCCGCCGCCGCCGAACTCGCCGACGCCCCACGCCCAGACCCGGAAGATGCCGTTGGCATCCCGTATCGCTTCCTCTCGCCTTGCCTCGTCAATGACAGTCCTTTCGACCTCCAGACGTTGTTCGGAAAACCGCAGCGGGCGGGGTCGTGAACTACCCGTAAACTCCTGGCCGTTGGGCAGCAACATGTTCGTCAGGGCCATCTCGTTGGCGTGGCGCCGGGAGACGTAACCCGCGACCCGCACACGATCGCCGACGTTGACGATGTCGGCGGTCCAGCCGAGCCGCGCGAGCCAGGTCACCGGACCCGACTCCACCTCCCAGATCTCACCCGTCGCATCCCGGAGCCTGATCCGCACGTGCGGATTGCGCCAGAAGACTTCCGTTACCGGACCCTCCAACTCGACGATGTTGTCCATGTCGAAGAGGACGTTATTGGGAGGGCCGTGATGGGCGAGCGCCGCGATTGACAGGGCCGATACGGCCAACAGTACGGAAATTCGTGTCATTGTCACCACCGGTCTGCGATTTACTGCACTTTATCAGTCCGCCTGTTGCGCATCCATTCGCCCATGGCGGTTGCAATTGGGTATGCTCCGCTATATCGGAAAATCCATCAGACACAATCAGGGAGCGTATCGTGCTGAAGCGAAGCAATTCTTCGTCCACCCTTTCCCGATTCAACGGATTCGTGGCAACCGCCCTGGCCAGCCTTTTCCTGGGGCTGGGTTCGGCGTGCAGCCAGGAAGCCTCGCCCGGAGGCGATTTCACCGGAGAACGACTGGCTGCCTGGCCGACCGCCAGCTGGCCCACCAACGGCGGCAACCTCTTCAATCAACGCTATTCGCCGCTCACCGGGATCAACCGCGACAATGTCGGGCAGCTCAGGGGCGTCTGGCGCACCCGGCTCGGCGGTTCCGGAGTCGCCGAGAAATACTCGGGCGAAGCCCAACCGATTGTCCACGACGGCGTGGCCTACATCGTCACCGGCGCTGACGACGTCTTTGCCATCAGCGTCGAAACCGGCGATATCCTCTGGATCTACGAAGCCAACCTGGATCAGTCCATCGACGTCATCTGCTGCGGCTGGACGAGCCGCGGCGTCGGCCTGAGCGAGGACAAGGTATTCGTCGGCCAACTGGATGCGCACATGGTCGCCCTGGATCGCCAGACCGGCGAGGTCGTGTGGGATACCCAAACCGAGTACTGGGAGGACGGCTACTCCCTCACCAGCGCGCCCCTCTATTACGACGGCCTCGTGATCACAGGATTCGCGGGCGCCGAGCGCGGCATCCGGGGACGGGTCAAGGCCTACGATGCCGATGACGGATCCCTGGTATGGACTTTCTACACTGTACCCGGCCCGGGCGAGTTCGGCAGCGAAACCTGGCCGCAGCCCGGCGACCCGTACGCCGACGTGTACCTGTACGGAGGCGGTTCGGTTTGGCAGACACCGGCAGTCGACCCGGAGCTGGGCCTGGTGTATTTCTCAACGGGCAATCCCGGCCCCGACTTTGCGGGCTACGTTCGCGCCGGAGACAACCTGTTCACCACGTCCATGCTGGCGCTGGATGTCTACACCGGCGAATACCGCTGGCACTTCCAGCAGGTGCACCACGATATCTGGGACTACGATGCCGCCAATCCGGTGGTTCTGTTCGACATCGAAATCGACGGCGAGCCCCGGCAGGCCATCGCCGAAGCCAGCAAGACCGGCTGGGTCTACATTCTCGACCGCGTCACCGGCGAACCGCTTCTCGGGATCGAGGAGCGGCCTGTGCCGCAGGAAGAGCGGCACCTGACGTCACCCACGCAGCCGTACCCGGTGGGCGACTCGTTCATTCATCAATTCATCGACATCGCCCCGCTTGGCTACCCGCCGCTGGTCAATCAGGCACGAATCTTCACGCCTTTCTGGATGGAGGGCACGATAGCGATGCCGGGCCCCTTCGGCGGCGCCAACTGGCCGCCGAGCGCCTACGATCCCCAAAGCGGCACCCTCTACGTCTGTGCAAATGAACGCCCGGGCTTGTTCAGAGGCGGCGAGATGGAGAACGACCTGCCGGAGATGCCCGGGGACTCCTATATCGGCGGGTTCTTCGGCCACGTTGATTTCCCGAACAACGGCATTCTCGCGGCCATGGACATGCACACGAACACCATCGTCTGGCGGCAGCGCTGGGAGCAGTTCTGCTACAGCGGAGTGCTGGCGACGGGCGGCGGACTGCTGTTCACCGGCCAGAGCGATGGCCGGATAATGGCCTTGAATTCAAGCGACGGTTCGGTCCTGTGGGAGTTCCAGACAGGCGCCGGACTGAATGCACCGGTGAGCACGTTCGAGCACAACGGCGAGCAACACATCATCGCCTACTCCGCGGGCAACCTCTTTGCGAGCTCGCCTCGGGGCGACAGCGTCTGGCTGTTCTCGCTCGGCGGAACCATGGACGAAGCCCGGGCGGAAGACTTCGAGCCAAACGTCGCCGAGGCGGTGCACCAGTAAGACCACGGAGGCCGAAGCACGAGTAACGCTGACCGGTAGCGGTCATTCGCCGATCCCGTTCCCGGGCGCCGTGGCTCCGCTCGGGCGATCCGCGGCGGGCGATGCGCCCCGTTCATCGAAGGCAGCATCGAGCTTGCGGGCGACATCCGCCACGCCGATCAGGTCCATGGCGCCTGGGTCCCGAACCCGGCGCCCCCAGCGAATCTCGCCGATGCCCTTGCCGAATGCCCGTTCGACCGCTCGCGGGTAACTGTCGGCGACCAGGTGCTGCGATAGATACGGGCCGCTTCGGTGGCGGTTGGAAGTCGCGTACAAGCCCACGACGGGGGTCCCCACCGCGGTCGCCATGTGCGCCGGACCCGAGTCGGGGCAGAGCAGCACCGTGGCGCGCCGAAGCAACGCGAGCAGTTGCTTCAGCGTGGTCTTGCCGATGAGGTTGACAATCCCGCAGCGCGCGTGACGGCCAATCGCACGACCGTAGTCGCTTTCAAGCCGGGTTTTTCCGCCGCACAGCAACACCCTGGCGCCGTACCGCTGCGACGCGTAGTCGGCGGCGGCCGCATAACGTTCGGCCCGCCAGTTTCGGTAGTTTCGCAACCGTTGCCCGGTGACGGGGCTTATGACCAACGTCGGCCGGGCGCCGTCGATGTGCCGCCTGGCGAAAGCCCTCGCGTCGCCGGGCAAAGGAATATCCCAACGCGGCTCCCCGGGCTCGATCCCCAGCACCCGGGCAAACTCCAACAGCCCATCCATCACGTGCTGGCGGGGACGGGCGGGAATCCGCCGGTTGCAGAACATCCATTGCCCGTCCCGCGCCCGGGCCCGGTCCATGCCGACCCGCACGTCCGCGGAAACCAGCAGGCTCACGAGATTGGCCCGCATGGAGGCGTGCATGTGCAGCAGCACGTCGAACCGCCGCCGGCGAAGGCGCCTGCGAACGTCCCCGTATCCGGCAAGCCCGCGCCGCTTGTCCAGGGTCAGGAACTCCACTCCCTCAAGGCCTGCCAGCAACTCGTGCTCGACGTGCCCGACGACCCAGGTGAGTGCGGTCTCCGGCCAGGCGCGCTGGATGGCCCGCACGACCGGCACCGTGTGGCACGTGTCGCCGATGGCGGACAGTCGAAGGATGCAGATCCGCTTTGGCGGAGAAGAAAATTCCAGAGACACGGGGACCGACGTTGCGAACGGTTCGAAAATGATACTGCAATGGCGCTCGACAGCGTTGACGGCGCAGACGGCGCTTGCCATTCTCGCGCCGTGACCATCCGCGCACTTTGCATCACCGGGGATGCGGACAGGCCGACGGCCGCCTCGTTCGTCGGCCTGCGCCGCGCCGGCATCGACCTCTCGGTCGTGCGCACGCACTCGGAAACGGCGAACGAGGCATTGCATGCGGCCGGTGTCCCGCTGCTGGATATTCCAGTTGCCACCCGGTTGGCATCAGCGGGCGTTCGACGGCTGCGCGCGGAGTTGCAGCGGGGCCGCTACGACATTCTTCACCTGTTCGGCAACCGGGCGCTGGAAAACGGCTTGCGGGCGTCCCGTGGACTGCCTGTACGGATCGTCGTGTATCGGGGCATCGTCGGCAACGTCAGCTTCCTGAGCCCGATCTCATGGCGGCGCTACCTCAATCCCAGGATCGATCGCATCGTCTGCGTCGCCGATGCGGTTCGCGACCATTTTCTGAACATGCGCCCGGCCCGGTTGCGAATTCCCGCCGAAAGGCTGGTCACCATCCACAAGGGACACAGTCTGGACTGGTACACCGATCCCCCGGCCGACCTGCGTGCACTCGGCGTGCCGCCGGGCGCCTTCACCGTCGTCTGCGTGGCCAACTATCGGCCCCGCAAGGGCATCGAGTTGCTGGTCGAAGCCCTGTCGGCCCTGCCGGAGAAGGTCCACTTGCTGCTGGTCGGCCACATGGACTCCCGCGCGCTGCACCGGTGCATCGCGGCGAGTCCGGCAGCCTCCAGAATCCATCGACCCGGCTATCTGACCGAAGCGCCTGCGGTTGCGGGAGCGTGCGATGCGGCCGTGCTGCCATCCATCAAGCGCGAGGGACTGCCCCGATCGGTGATCGAGGCCATGGCGTACAAGACACCCCCGGTGGTCACCGACAGCGGCGGCAGCCCGGAACTGGTGGTCGACGGGATCAGCGGTCTCGTGGTTCCGGCCCGCGACACGGCCGCCATCGCCCGCGCCGTGCGCCTGCTGTACGATGACCCGGAACTGCGCAATCGAATGGGCGCAGCGGCACGGGAACGCATTCGAACGCATTTCAGGATCCAGGACACCATCGAACAGACCGAAACGCTCTACCGGAGCCTGGTGAACACATGAATTCCCTGTAACCGGCACGCGGGGACAATCCCACGGAGTTTCTGGCAGAATCTACCGACACAAGCCCGGAGGGCACTGGAATGCACAGATCAGCCTGGCCGCTCGCATTGTTGCTGCCGCTCGCCGCAGCCCCCGCGGGAGCGCAGAACTGGTTACAGTACACCAGCGAGCAGGACCGCTTCCGAATCTATACCCCGGGGGAATTCCAGGTCGAGGAGATCAGTTTCGACTCCGAATACCGTGCGACCTTCCCGGCGCGGGTCTACAGCTACGAGGAAGACGCCGGCAACCGCTTCTCGGTTACGGTGGTGGACTACACTGATTCCCTCAGGATTCATACCGAGCGCGCCAGAACGGAAGCCGACTACCTGCTCTACTGGGAAGTGGATATCCGCGCCTCGGTGGCCTACGCCGCGGCCAACATTCGCAGCCGGGGCGGCGAAATCGTGTACGACGCCTACCACTACATCGACCGGGTGGAGGGACACCAGCTACACATGGTGAATCCGGACGAGACCCGCACCTACGCGGCCATCTACCTGCACGACAGCCACCTGTACATCGTCGAAGCCACGGTCGCGCCGGGCACGCCGCCGCCCGGCCAGTTCCAGCAGAGCCTGGAATTCATCGACGAGAACGGCGGCCGGATTCGGTATCAGAATTTCGCCGAGGCGATCAAGGTGCGGGGCGCGCCGTCCGGCAGAAACCTGGATACACAAGCGGACTGAGGCGGTTGGTTACCGCACGGGGCAAGAAAAGCGCAACGATACTTCGGGAGATCGAAATGTATTTTAAATCATTCAGGCCAACTCACCTGTTTCACCCGCTGGCTGTCACGGCTGCAGTGGCCTGCATGACCGCGCCGGCCCTGGCCCACCATTCCCACGGCAACTACGAGATGACCGAGTACACCCACCTGACTGGAACGGTCACCCAGTTGCACTGGATCAACCCCCACACCTGGATCTACCTCGAAGTGACCGGCGATGACGGCGAGTCAGCCGTCTGGGCACTGGAATCGGCAGGGGCCGGAGGCCTGGTCCGAAGCGGCGTGGAGCCCGACGAAGTCAAGGTCGGCGACACCGTCTCGGTGCGGTGCCACCAGCTTCGCGACGGTTCCAACGGTTGCCTCCTCGGCTTCCTCACCAACGCGGCCGGCGTCGAAAAGGAGTGGGACTAGCCGTTTTGGCTCGAGATCATTTCGCCAATAGCGCAGTCAGGTCGCATACCGATTCCAGCGACTCCAGGTCGCGCACAATCTCCACGACCTGCACTGCCCGGTCTTCGTCCCAACCCGCGAACGCCGCGCAGCCGGCGAACTTCTCCGCCACCTCGTCGTAACTCATGGGATTGGCGGGACTCCCCTTGCCAAAGTCGGCCCGCCCCGAAATGGTTCGACCGTCCCGCAAACGGATGTCGATGATCGTGGTCATCTTGTCGTAGCCCGCCGCTTCGGCTTCAGGGTGAACGCCAAACTCGACCCGGCGGATCATTTCCTGCACCTCCGGGCTGTTGACCACCTCATCGGTGAATTCGGCCAGCCCCCCGCGCCGCCTCAGCAACAGGATCGCCATGCAGAACTCCATGGAGAACTTGGCCTGCAATTCATCGGTCGGCCGGTGGTGAATCAGCGCGTTGGGCATGTTGTGATTGGTGCCCACGTTCACCTGCTCCACATCATCCGCGTGGATGTCGTGTTCCAGGATCAACTCCATCATCCGGGTCATGCCCGGGTGCGTCAGCGATCCCGAAGGATGGGGTTTGATAGAGATGCCCGGGTCCGCAAAGGTCCAGGGATCGCCCAGGCAGCCTGACAGCGCTTCCAGGGCAAAACCGCCGCCGTGAGCCTGGAAGAAGCCCCGCGGCGATTCGAGAATGCCCTCGGCCGCCGTCCACCCTGCCCCGGCAAGATCCGCCGCGATGATCCCGGCTTCCGCCGCCCGGCCGGCATGGAAGGGCTTGGTCATGGTGCCGAAATTCTCCCTGAGCCCGCCGGCCTGGCTGGCCGCGATCGCCAACGCGCGACGGGTCCGGGGCACGTCGAGACCGTACAGTCTCGACGCCGCCGAAGCGGAGGCGAAGACGCCGCAGGTGGCGGTGGAATGAAAGCCGTGCTGGTAGTGGCGCGGCGACATGGCCTCGGAGATCTTGCTCTCGACCTCGACGCCCAGGTTGTAGGCCAGCGCCATTTCGCGTCCACTGCAGTTCAACTGCTCGGCGACGGCGAGCGCGGCAGGCAGACACGGCGCCGTGGGATGGGTCAGCAACCCATAGACGCGATCCTTCTGCACCGCCAACTGGGTATCGTCGAAATCGTCCGCATGCACCGCGACGCCGTTGGCGAACGCCGCAAAGCGCGGCTGCACCTTCAGGCCGGTGCCCACCACCGTGGTATCCCCGCCGAGACCCTGAGCTTTAAGGTACCGCTCAACGATGGCGCCGCTCTCGGCCACGGAGCCCGAAAGAGCGAGGCCCAGACCATCCAGAATGGACTTTTTAGCAAGCTCGGCGACCTCATCGGGGATCGATGCGTAATCCGTCTCGACGGCGAACTCGGCCACCTCGCGGGTCAGTCCCGCGCCGCGGTCCGAGAAGATATCGGGCGTGAAGTGCTTGATGTCGGTACCGGGCATGCGGGGTCTCCAGTGTCGGGAAACGCGACAGCATGCAAGAACTCGCGCCCGGAGTCGAGACACCGCGCCCGGCAGACACCGCGCCCGGTTGTCCCCCCCGGCTATCCGCGGCGCGCCGTACCCGCGGTCCGTGCCAGCAGGCCGCCCAGGAATTTCCGCAGCGGCCGCCCGCCGACGCTGACCGCCGCCAGCACCAGCAGCCCCGCCGCGATGGGCTGGCGCAGGAATCCGGACCACTGTTGATCGAAGATGATCAACGACTGCGCCAGCGAAGTCTCGATCAGCCCGCCGAGGACGATGCCCATGATGATCGGCGCGGGCCCGAAACCGTTGCGCTTCAGAATATATCCGACAAGTCCCGACACGATCATGATCCACACGTCCACCATGGACTGGTTCAGGCCGTACGCGCCGACCAGGCAGAGCGCGAACACCGTGGGCCAGAGAAACGTTCGCGGCACCAGGCTGATGCGCGAGAAGACCTTCGCGCCGAACAGGCCGATGAAAAGGAACAGGATGTTGGCCAGCAGCATGGCGAGGAAGATCCCGTAGAGCAAGGTCGGCTGTTCCTCGAAAAGGTAGGGACCCGGCCTCAGCCCCTGCACCTGAAGTCCGCCGAGAATGACCGCCGCCGTGGCGCTGCCCGGTATGCCCAGCGCAAGCGTGGGCACCATGGCGCCGCCCGTGGCTGCATTGTTGGCGGCCTCGGGCCCGGCGACGCCCTCGATGCTGCCCTTGCCGAACTCCTCCGGCGCCTTCGACCACCGCTTTGCCTCGTTGTAGCCGATCATCGCCGCCATGGTGCTGCCCTCGGCGGGCAGCACACCCACGAAGACGCCGATGCCGCTGGAACGCAGGATGGTGCTCCGCACCCGGCGAAAGTCCTCGCGGGACGGCAGGCGCAAGGCCGACATCGCGGCAATGACGCTTTCCCTGCCCAGGTGGCGGGCCTGGTTCAGCAGTTCCGTGACCGCGAAAAGCCCGATGAGCACGGGGATGAACTGCACCCCTTCAAGGAGTTGCGGGACGCCGAATGTGAACCGCTCCACCCCGGTGGTCAGGTCGATCCCCACAGTCGCGATGAGCAAACCGAGGCAACCGCCGATCAGGTTCTTGAGCGGCGACTCCGCGCCGATGGATGCCAGCATCGACAGGGCGAACACGCCCAGCGCGAAGTATTCCGGCGGACCGAAGCTGTAGGCGATGCGCGCCAGCAGCGGCGCCGCCAGCAACAGGGTCAGCACGCTGATGATGCCGCCGCTCACGGAGGATACGGCCGCGATGCCCAGCGCGCGGCCCGCTTCGCCCTTGAGAGCCATGGGGTAGCCGTCGAATGCAGTGGCCACCGCGGGCGGGGCTCCGGGGGCATTGATCAGCACTGCGGTAATGGATCCACCAAAGGTGCCGGCGCAATACAGCGCCGACAACAGCGCGATCGCGGGTACCGGGTCCAAGTACAGCGAGAACGGCAGCAACAGCGCCACGCCCATGGATGACGAAAGGCCGGGCAGCGCGCCGATGATCACGCCGGCGACGGTGCCGGCCACGATCAGGCCGAGAACCGCGGGGTCCGTGAGCAGGGAGAACGCGATGCTCAGGCCGGACGGTTCCATGATCCGGGCTACAGGAGGTTCCAGACCAGCCCGACGGGAAACCGGACGCCCAACGCGACGGTGAATACCACGTAAATCGCACCCGGCAGCCCCAGGGCGAGCGCGATGACAAGGCGTACCCGCCGCTCGCCCCACAACAGCGGCAGTGCGATGGCCACCAGACCCAGTGTGAGCAGCGTCCCGACCAGAGGTATCAGTACGCCCGCGGTGGCAATCAGTCCGGCGGTCGCCCAGAAAACCGGTGGCGGCAACCCGGCCTGACGCGCCCTGTCGTGCGGAGTTGACGTCTCCTCTGCGTTCGCAGGGCCGGCCGCCTCGCCGGCGCGCCGGCGAATCCCCCCAACAACCAGCAAGCCGCCAAGCAGCGCCGCCGTACCGATCACCAGCCTCGGGAAAAACGTCGGCGGCACATTCTGGGACAGGATGGCGGGCACCTCGTCGAATCCGGCGGTCAACCACCACGCCACGGCGCACACGCACACGACCGCCAGTCCGGCCAGCGAGTCCCGGTTGGCGAGCAGGTGCAACGGCCGCTTCATTCCGCCCGGATGATACCCAGAGCGATCATCGCGTTACGAGCATCGCGGTAAAGGCGCCGCACCTGGCCGTCCCATTCCTCGCGCCCCGCGACACTGCCGGGTTCCAGGCCCGACCCTTCCAGGTAATCCAGGTAGGCCGGCTGGCTCATGCCCTCGAGCATCGCCTGCTCCAGGATCTGGATGCGGTCCTCGGGCGTGCCCTCCAAAACCAGGTAGCCCCTTACGGTGGAAAAGACCACGTCATAGCCCAGTTCGACGGTGGTCGGCACGTCCCCGATCCGGCTCACCCGTTCCTCGGACATGACGGCAAGCGCCCTGAAATCGCCCCGTTGAATCTGGTCCAGCGCTTCGGTGAGATTGAGCCCCGCGGCGTCGATGCTGCCGCCCATCAGGTTGGTCACGATCTCCCCGCCGCCCGCGAACGGCACCACGCTCAGTTGAGTGCCGGTCCGGTCCGCGAGCGTAGCCCCGGCGATATGGTCCACACCGCCGATCTGAGTCGTACCCCACTTGATGGGCCGTTCCCGGCCCAGTTCCACCAGTTCCGCCAGTGACGCGACCTCGCTGTCGGCGCGCACCATGACCACGATGGGATCGTCCGCGGCCCTGGCCACGCCGACCATGTCATCGATGGTCAGCGGACCCTGCCCGCGGGCCATGGCGAACAGGTGCGTCGGGGTGATCGCCAGCAGCGTATGCCCGTCCCGCGGCCGGCTGTTGACATAGCTCATCGCCACCACGCCGCCACCGCCCGTGCGCGGCAACACGCTCAGGTCGGCATCCAGGGCGGTACGCATACCACGGGCCACCGCCCGCGCCGTCGCGTCGGTGCCGCCGCCCGGCGAGGCATGGGTGACGATGTCGATGGGGCGCTCCGGGAAGCCGGACTGCGCGCCTGCCAACGGCGCCGCCAGACTCAGCAGAATCGCGCCGATGCGGCCCATCCGATGCTTTGCGATCATGGCCGCAACTCTAACCCGACTGTCGCCCCCGGCCAAACAATTTGCGCCGGATCGGCGAATGTCTCCTGTTTTCTGGTGAGTTTCTGCTGTCCGGGCATTTGTGTTGCCGGTATCGAAATCAGATGGTGCCAAGCTACAACTGGAAAAACCAATGCTATTTCCCTTTAGTTGGTAAAGAAATTCAATCGCTATCAATTGGACAACTCCAGCTTGTGATAGTTGATCGTTGTGTACTCACTCTCAAGACTCAGCTTCTGCAGCGAAATCAGGACTAGTGAATTGTCCACCTGCAACTTAATGAATGAAGCAGGAAAGAACACATTAACTGTCCACTTGCAATGCAATAACTGTCTGAAAGTCAGCCAGATCCCTCAATAGACCGTGCACAAAACGCAGAAACAGGTTCCGGCATTGCACTTGTAGTTGCGGAGGTGGACATCTTTCGTGGTTCTCATGGCAAAAGCGGTATCAACTGATTTCATCTGTCAGCAACCTGTCAGCCAGTATTTTGCCTGAATTATCCGTAACTTGCTGTCGGCCATTGGTGATGTTTTTCGGCCACAGCATCCTGTTGCGAGCAGATAAAGACCCAATTTATGGACGGGCTCTGCGCCAACATTCGATACAATTATCAGAATCAGAGAGCATTTCAAAAAGTATTACACCATTGCCAAATAGAGAAATATCGCGGTCGGTGTTTTCATTGATTCGCATCGAATGGACCACACCAAATAGTAACTGTTTCATCACGTTAAATTCACACTTGTTCAGTCTTCAACCTTTGCGGCTCCTCCCTGAAAACATGCACATGAACAACCGCAACCAGCCAACCCAATTGTCGCGAAGTCAATCTTGATGTCTTACGGCTCATGACGTTCGAATATCTGTACAGGGCGTGGAAGGCTGGAAGAATTACCCAGGCGGTCGCAGCCAAATTGCTTGGTGTGAGCGACCGAACATTTCGTCGTTACGTTCATCGTTACGAGAGTGGGGGTTTGGAGGGATTGATCGACAAGCGCCTGTTGCGTCGCTCTCCACGGCGGGCGCCGCTGGACGAGGTTGCTGAAGTAGTCAACGCATACAACAAACAGCACGAAGGCTGGAACGTCAAACAATTCTACGCCTGGTACCGTGGCACGGGCGGCCGGCGCAGTTACAACTGGGTGCGATTGCAATTGCAGGACGCGGGCGCGGTCAAAAGACTGCCGCGGCGGGGCGTGCACAGTTCGCGCTTCGATCGCGCACGGCTACCGGGTCTCAGGCTTCACCAGGACGGTTGCCGTCACGAATGGCTGGCGGACCGGCGCTGCGATCTCGTGGTGACGATGGACGACGCTACGAGTGAACACTATTCAATGTTTCTCTGCGAACAGGCGGGTACCCGGAGCAGCTTCGTCGGCGTTCGTGAAGTACTTGAGCGCAAGGGATTTTTCTGCTCCCTTTACACGAACAGGGCGTCACACTATCGCTACAAGACGAGCGCGAAGGCGAAAGAAACACAAGGCGCCAGGAAACTCACGCAGACCGAACGGGCGATGATGCAACTGGGGATCAGGTTGATCGCAACTCGCTCCACGCAGGTTCGCGCCCGCTGCCAACGCGTTTTTCTGACACATATGGAGCGTTTGCCGTCGGAATTGGCGACTGCGGGGATCACCGAGTTCACCACAGCCAACCGCTACCTGAAAGATGACTATCTGCCCGCGTACAACAAGGAATTCCAGCAGGTCGCTCAACAGGAGGGATCTGCGTTCGAGCCCTGTACCAACCCCGATCAACTGGACAATATCCTGTGCGAGGAGTATCAGCGAATCGTGCGCAGGGACAACCGCGTACGCTTCAAGGGCCTGTTACTGAGGCTTCCCGCCGATCGCCTGCGGTGCAGGATGGCCAATACCAGGGTCACGGTCCGGCGACACCTGGACGGTACGCTGTCGATCTCCAGCGGTATCCGGCGACTGGCCAGATACGATACCGATGGTACGCTGATCGACTGACCCCTTCCCCGGGGGTATTCCGGGGACGCTCCCGCCCTATAAGATACGCTTTCGATTGGATCGACATACGCCGTGGACGGGAGCTTTCATGAACAGACTGTTTGTCGCATTGGTGGCCGCGTTGCCGGTCGCCGGCCTCTGCCAGGATCGATATCCGGTTGACTGGACGCAGGTGGAATCCGAAGCGCTCGGCCACTTCGAGGCGCTGTTGCGCATCGACACCAGCAACCCAC
>JAJEFE010000047.1 GCA_022820625.1 Gammaproteobacteria bacterium
AACCGGGTCGGCGCGCTGATGTACAAGGGACCGAAGAAAACGAAGAAGTTTTTTTGAGGAAGGTTTCCGAAGAAGACGCCGCCGAAAAAACGACAATTTCAGACTGATGGAATTAGTGCACTTTCAGATTGTCGGTGACAGCCAGAGCATACAACCTGGACGGGCATCGGGTCACGCCGGCGTCAGGCTGAAGAGGCCCACCGCATTGGGGTCACTCCACTACGGTCCGCACCGTGCCTTCGATTCTCGGTTCATTGCGCGTGCATTCTCAAGCGACGTACACATATTTCTATATGGACTTTGCATATATTAATATGTTATTTTAGGCATATGGTTCTACCAAGCGATCCGCGAGATTGCTCGCATCGTTCGATGCCGAACACCGGAGCCTTCCAACATGCATCCACACCTTGAGTCCTTTTGGTGGGCCTGCGCGGACGCTGTCGGCAGGTATTCGGGGCCATGCGATATCGTGCGTGCCCTGGCGCCTCAGATGCGCAAGCTTCTCCAGGTGGCGCCGGAATTCCTCCAGCCGCGCCATCGTCAGGGTTGTCCCGATCAGTACACGCGTAACCCGATCTTCGCGGGAGAAGATGACGCGCTGTCGTTATACGCACTGGTATGGGCGCCCGGGCAACGCACGCCCATTCACGACCACGGCACCTGGGGCGTGGTCGGTGTCCTGGAGGGTGTGCTCGAAGAACAGTCGTTCGTACGGGTCGACGAGGGCGCGGCCACGCATCCGGACGAGGGGATCGAGCTGACGCCGGGTGGGTACGTGCTGCTACCTCCCGGGGCGGTAGTTACGTTCTTGCCGGACCCCGACCACATTCATGAGACCGGCGTGCCCGCAAACTGCGGTCCGACTCTGAGCTTGCACTTGTACGGACGTTTCCTGAACGCCTTTCACGTCTATGACAAGGCAGCGGGGACCCGTCGGCTCGTCCAACAGGAGCATACGGAACTGGGCGACGACGAGACGCGACGCGTCGCATAAGTAGCCGGGGGAGCCGGCATCCATTCAGCGGCAAGCGTCGCGCAACGCACGCTCGGACGACTGCCAGATGCCGTGTTTCGCCGTCGTCGGTCCAGGCAATGACCGGAATCAGGGGCTCGTCGGCTCCTGGGCTCAACTTGAGCAGCGACGCCAGAAAGGCTGCCGCGACCGGAGAAACGTCTTCCCTGGACAGGCCGACGATCCAGTTGCGGGCATCGACCCACGCGCTGAGGTCCGCGATCAAGTCCTGGTGCAACTCCCTGATCTCGCCCAGGCATGCGTCATCCAGCCGCTCGACCTGGTCGTTGACGGACCGGCCAATGCGGTCCAGTTGTCGCCAGTGCGCGATAAAGCTAGCCAATTCCTCGGCACGTTCGCCGATACCTCGAACGAGATAAAGGATGTGGCGCTGAGTTTTCGACATGCGCGTACCGGTAATGCCCAGGTTCCTCTTGATTCGCGACCTTGAATAGTCGCTCCAGGCGAACATCAGCTCCGAGATGTCGTGATTCGACGCTTTCGCAAGCCGGGCGAGGGCGTTGTCAGCCCATGGAAGCCGGCGCCAGGACTTCAGTTGCTCGTCTATGGCAACGCGGGCAATCGTTTCAACGTCATTAGCGGTGATTTCAAGTAGCTCCTTTCGCGATAATGTCAGCGCCGTGTTGATGGTTACAACGCTTTCGCCCGCATCAGGCGTGTCAAACAGGACATTGACGATCTTGTTTCGCTCCGTCGCGCCGTCTGAAATGAGCCCGGCATCCTCCAGGCTTGCAAGGTATTCCCGCAACTCCTTCGGCGTGATGCTCTTGTCGGTGTAATTGAGTTGTACGGAAAAGGCGTCCGGCGCGTCGGATGAAGCGATGAAATGGAGGAGGCTGCCGACCTGCATCGACTGACTTTCGCCGAAAGCGGCATGTTCTTCGGAGACGTCGGCCTCGGCTTCGAACAGGTTGATCTGGCCGCCGATGCCGTGTTCTGCCCTGATTTGTGTGGACAGCGTGCGCCTGGAGGCGACTTCCCGCCCGAACAGGTTGAATGTCAGTCCGGAAGCGACCTTCCGCTGGAATGTGCGCTTGAAAACGCAGTCTTCCAGCGTGATGGTGGTAACCGTTCCGTTTGTGGGGGATGGTTTGGCAACGTACCCGATTTTTTTCTGGTCGAGTGGGCGGGGTTATCCCGGAACACCGATTATTCCGGAATCGATGTCTCGGGAGCCGACTGTGGCTGCAATCTCGGTCGCTAAATGCCGGAATAATCACAAACTGTCTTTTCTTGCTGGCCTGTTTGCCAGCGTACGCAAAGGAGAAGACAGATGTCCACAATCAACTACTTTCCCTCGGTAGCGGAGGGTTGGGATCGGTTGCATGCCGGCCCGCTTGGCTGCCATGTCGATGATTACGCCGACTGGCTCGCCCATCAAGGATATGCGCGCGATACCGGGCGCCGGAAGCTTCGACTGGTCGGGCAGTTCAGTCACTGGATGGGGGATCGGCAGCTCGACCATTCAGCCGTGGACGAGACGCAACTTGAACGGTTCCGCCACTCGCGGTCACGCCTCGGCAAGGACACCGCCACGGTCTCGTTGGACGGTCGGCAACTGTTGACTTGGCTGCGGGACACCGCACGTCTGGCGCCGGTCCAACTCCAACCGCCACACGATGACCCTGTTACGGACACGATGCAGCGGTATGAACGCTTCCTTATTAATGAACGCGGCGCGAGCCCGAACACGATACTGGCTTATCTGTCGACCGTCCGAGCCTTTCTCGGCGACTGTTTCGACGCCGGGAGCGAGGATATTGGATCTCTGGATTCCAGTGACGTTAACCGGTTCATACGTCAGTCGTGCCGGACCCAATGCCCAGCGACGACACGGGTCCATCTTGCCGCCTGCGCAGCTTTGCGGGATATCTGTATCGATCTGGGGTTGTCGCTGCGGATATTGCCGACGGAATAGCCCGGGTCAGCACTTGGCGTCTGGCGAATTTGCCGGTGGCGCTGGCACCGGACCAGGTCCGAGCGATGCTTGCGAGTTGCAACCGCGAAACGGCCACTGGCCGGCGCGATTACGGCGTTCTCATGTTGCTGGCGTTCCTTGGGTTGCGGGCTTGCGAGGTCGTCCGGCTGACGCTGGACGATATCGACTGGTCCAATGCCAGGATTACCGTGGCCGGAAAAGGCGGTCGGCACGACGTTTTGCCGCTGCCCCACCAAGTCGGCGCAGCTCTGGCCGCGTATCTGCGGAGTGGGCGGCCGAATTGTGTGACACGACGTGTATTTGTGCGCCGTTATGCCCCTGTTGACGGCTTTCAGTCATCGGCCGCGATCGGGCATATCGTTCGTCGATCGCTTGCACGGGCGGGGGTGGAACGCTCGGGCAGGGGTGCGGCGCATCTGCTGCGCCATTCGCTGGCCACCGGGATGCTTCGCAACGGGGCCTCGCTTGAGGAGATCGGGCAGATCTTGCGACACCGCAGCCCTGACAGTACGCGCATCTACGCCAAGGTCGACCTCGACGCCCTTCGCCCCCTGGCGCCGACATGGCCGGGAGGTGCGGTATGACGTATCTTCAGACTCTGTGTGAACACTATCTTGCCGTGCGCCGCTCCCTGGGAGCCAAGCTCACCATGGCGGACTGGCTCCTGCGCCTGTTCATCGCGTTCCTCGCGCAGCACGAGGCGAAGTTCATCACTACGGCGCTGGCCCTGGAGTGGGCCACTCAGCCGGAGGGTGTCCAGATGGCTTGGCGGGCGCGCCGCCTGTCGGAAGTCCGTCAGTTCGCTCGCTACGCCCACTCGGTCGACCCGCGCCACGAAGTCCCGCCTCAACGGCTCCTTCCGTATCAACGCCAACGCCCGCAGCCCTATATATACAGCGACGCCGAGGTCCTTGACCTGATTGGCGCCGCAGGCGACCTGTCAGGGCAACTGCGCCCGCGGACCTACTCGACAATACTGGGCCTGCTTTGGGTGACCGGAATGAGAAGCGGCGAATCGGTCCGCCTCGATCGCGACGACGTCGATCTCCGGCAGGGCGTGCTGATCATCCGCCAGAGCAAGTACGGCAAGTCACGCCTCAACCTGTGCCACGACTCAACCGTGCAGATCCTGAGCGACTACGCTGCCTTGCGGGATAGGCACTGCCCACATCCGCAATCGCCCGCCTTCTTTCTGAGCGAACGCGCGAGCCGGATCAACCCATCCACCTTGCGTCGAACATTCCGCAACCTCTCGAGTCTGACCGGTCTGCGGGAGCCTCAGGACTCCCGCGGACCGCGACTTCACGACCTGCGCCACAGCTTCTCCGTAAGGACGCTGACCCGATGGTATCTCGATGGCGCTGACGTCGATCGCTACCTGCCACGGCTCTCCACCTGGCTCGGCCATGGCTGCATCGCCAGTACCTACTGGTATCTCACCGCAGTTCCCGAACTCATGGCGCTTGCCGCCCGCCGCCTGGATGAGCGGCAAGGGGGGAATCGACCATGAGCGCGACCGCCGACTTTGCCAGACTTCTGGCCCTGTTCTTCTCCAAGTATCTCATGCAGCAGCGCCAGGTCAGTCCCCATACCATCGCCAGCTACCGAGATACGTTCCGGCTGTTGGTCAACCGCGCGAACCAGGTCCTCGGGAAGCCGCCGCAGGATCTGTCGTTCGAGGAAATCGACGCCGACTTCATTGGTGACTTCCTCGATCATCTCGAGCAAGAGCGGGGCAACGACGTCCGCACACGCAATGCGCGTCTGGCCGCCATCCGGTCTCTGTTCGCCTATGTCGCCCCGCATGAGCCGTGCCTTACGGGCCTGGCTCAGCGAGTTCTGGCCATACCGACCAAGCGCTATGTTCGCCGAGAGGTCGACTTCCTCAATCGAGAGGAGAGCGAGGCTCTGCTGCGGGCACCGGATCGGACCGACTGGGTGGGACGACGCGACCACAGCCTGATATTGGTGGCGTTGCAGACCGGCATGCGCAGCTCGGAGATCATCACGCTGCGGCGCGAGGATGTCCGCTTCGGTGACGGCGCTCATGTCCGCTGTCACGGCAAGGGCAGAAAAGAGCGCTGCATTCCGCTACGCCGGGACTCAGCCGCGGCTCTGCGCGCTTGGCTGAAGGAGCGTGGCGGCGCGCCCTATGACCCGGTATTCCCGAACCAGCGCGGCAAGCCGCTCACGCATGACAGTTTGGCCTATCTCTTGGCCCGGAACCTGACAGTCGCTCGCACCGCGTGCCCGTCGCTCACACAAAAACGGGTTACGCCCCATACCCTGCGTCACAGCGCCGCCATGGAACTGCTTCACAACGGCGTTGACCGTGCAACCATCGCGTTGTGGCTTGGGCATGAATCCGTGGAAACTACATACATCTATCTGCACGCAGATCTGAAACTCAAGGAGCGGGCCATGGCCAGAACGACGCCTACGGACATACCAATGAGACGGTACGAACCCGAAGACCAAGTCTTGGCGTTCTTGAACAGCTTGTGATTATTCCGGCATTTAGCGACCGAGATTGCAGCCACAGTCGGCTCCCGAGACATCGATTCCGGAATAATCGGTGTTCCGGGATAATTTGCCGAGCGCGCGCTGCGCGGCGCGGCCATCGGGCGCAAGCTGAGCTTCGGTTCGGACAGCAAGAAGGGCGCGCGGCTGACCGCCATCATGTACTCGGCGGTGCAGACGCTGGCGCTGAACGGCATCGATGTGCGCGGCTGGCTTCAGGAGTACCTCGGCGCCTGCGCGGCCAATGGCGGGCGGGCGCCGCCGGACCTGTCGCAGTGGTTGCCCTGGTCGATGAGCCCGCAGCGTCGGCGCACCCTGATGGGCAACGCGTGAGCGGCGATATCGAATGCCGTTACTACGGGCGCGACTTCACCGCGAAGGAGATGTCGGTGCTGCGCGCGCTGATCGCGGAGACGCCGCCGCGCAACCGCTTCAATCTCTCCAAGGCGTTCTGCCGGCGCATCGGCTGGACCAAGCCCGACGGGGGGCTGAAGGACATGATGGCGCGCGTGACCATGCTGGCGATGCACAAGGACGGGCGGATCGCGCTGTCACTGCCGAAGTGGGGGCGCAACCCACCCGTGCCCATCGTGTTCGGTCCCGACACCGACGCGCCGCTGGAACCGCCGCCGCGGACGCTTAAGCAGGTGCGCCCGCTGCGGCTGCAAACCGTGCTCGGGGGCACCCCGCAGAGCAAGCAGTGGAACGCGTACATCGCCCGCTACCACTACCTCGGCTACAAGACCCTGGTGAGGGCTCAGATGCGTTACACCGTGCACGACCGCCACGGCCGGCTGCTGGCCCTGCTCGGGTTCTCCACCGCGGCCAGGAAGCTGGCCCCGCGGGACCGGTTCATCGGCTGGACACCGGCGCTGCGGGAGAAGAACCTGCCGAAAGTCATCGACAACGCCCGCTTCCTCATCCTGCCCTGGATCGAAATCCCCAACCTCGCTTCCCACGTCCTGTCCGCGGTCTGCCGCCAACAGATCCGGGACTGGACCGCGCGCTACAACACCACGCCCGTGCTGATCGAAACGTTCGTGGAAACGCCCCGCTTCATCGGCACGGCCTACCAGGCCTCCGGATGGACCCATGTGGGAACCACCAAGGGACGTGGACGTTACGACCGGCACAAGAAGTACGACAAGCCGAAGAAGGCCGTCTGGTTGCGGCCCCTGCGAAAGGACTGGAAACGATCCTTGAACCGCTGATCCGCTGCAACGGGTCGACTACACTGCCCTGGCCGTGCGCGTCCCTGGAACGCGAGAACCGCCCTCCGGCATCTTGTCATCCCCACGGGACGGAACGGTTACATTGCTGAAGCGACTCTGTTCCAGGCAGCCGACTTGACCATGGGGTTATCATGGGTCGCACGGAATCCATCCGGAGGGGACTTCATGTTCAGTCGATTGCTCGCGGCCATCCTCTTTGGCTTGTTCGTGTCAGCGACGAATTACGCTGCGGCACATCACGCTTTCGCGGCCAATTACGAGATGGACAACGTAGGGACCGTGGAGGGCATCGTCGAGGAAGTGTTCTGGGCCAACCCCCACGTCCATTACTACATCCAGGTCACGAAGGAAGACGGAACCACCGAGCTCTGGGATGGAGAGGCTGCGAATCTGAGTCTGCTGGCTGCACGGGGCTGGGACCGAAACACGATTCGCGTAGGCGATGCGATCCGCGTCACTGGCGCGCTGGGCCGGGACGGCATTCGCAGGATCCAGATGCGGCAGGTGGTTCGGGCGGACGGCAGCCCGCTGGTTCAGCCACCCGCGACGGAATAACGCGCAATGCACTGGAGATTTCAAGCGGACGCCTTCCGCGCGTTCCTGACAAACGCCCTGCGATGCGCGCCCCTGCTGCTGTGTGCTGCCGCTTCTGCCCAGGACGCAGGCCTTACCGGCAAGTGGGTGCTTGCTCTCGACACGGGGAGCGTCACCGACTACGGAATCCTGGAGATCGCCGAAACAGAAGGGGAATGGCGGGTCTTCATCGATGGCGGTTCCGTGAACCTGCTGAGCCTGGACGAGAATCGAATCGTCTTCGACTTCGATTGGACGGACGGATTTGACCGACTGCACGTGACCGAGCTTTCCGGCGAGTTGCTGGGCGACCGAATGAGCGGCTCGATGAGCGAGGGCGGGGAGGAAACCGGAACTTGGACGGCGGAGCCGTGGTCCGGGCATCCGGACACCGGCGCCGATCCGGCGCCGGTCGACATTTCGGGCGTCTGGAGCAGCGTTTCGCGAGGCACCCACAAGGATGCCTTCGATCTGACACCCACAGGTGCGGCGATCAACGAGACCTACGACTCGACGCTGGACGATCCGCACCTGCGATGCGTGTCCGGGGGCGTAATCTGGATGGACGGCCGCGAATTCCCGGAGAGGATCGAGGAAGCGTGGCTCCCCATGGGCTACTCCATCGGCCATTGGGAGGGTTCGACGCTGGTGATCGAGACACGGGGCATGAAGCCGACCGTGTGGGATGCAGCCGGCATGCCGGTATCGGCTGCGGCGGTGCTCACCGAGCGAAAGTATCTGGACGAGGCCGGCAGGCTGCACACCGCATATGAGCTCAACGATCCGGCCCACTTCGAGCGGCCGGTGTACCGCCACGCGTACAGGGAACCGGGCGCGGACACGGGATTCGACGGGTACGTCTGCGATCCTCACGCGTTCTACCGGAGTCTCGAGCTCGAGGGCAGACTCGAGGAGTATTGGCAGTCGCGAACCCGTTTCTGAGAGTTGACGCCGGTTCCGATTGCTACCCTGAATTGACGCTGTGTCCGCTCTCCTGTCGTTGCAATCGAGTATGGCGCGGGCATTCTTGGCGACCGCCCGGATAGGTGGCATGATCGGGTCGTCCGTAGTGATTCCCTTGATGACGAGAGAAAATTGATGAGATCAGCGCCTATCGGAATGGCGTTGTGCCTGTTGGCGGCAGGCTGTGCCGAGCCTGGGCATAACGGTTCTGCAACGGCGCCGGATTCACGTCCCAACATCCTGCTTGTCGTCGTCGACGACATGGGATTCAACGACCTGGGCCTGTTCGGCAGCGAAATAGAAACGCCGAACCTCGACGCCCTCGCCCGGGACGGACTGACCTTCACGAATTTTCATGCCGCGAATACCTGTTCGCCCACGCGCGCCATGCTAATGACCGGCACGGATGCGCACATTGTCGGACTGGGCGAGATGGCGGAGGCATTGCACATGCCCGAATTCTTTGGCCTGACGGATCGGGTCGGCGTGCCGGGATACGAGGGGTATCTGAACTTCAGGGCCGCGACGCTTCCGGAACTCCTGCGGGACGCCGGATACAACACGTACATGACCGGGAAATGGCACCTCGGGCTGACCGAGGAGACCAGTCCGTCGGCCCGCGGGTTCGACAGGACGTTCGTCACGTTGCGTGGTGGGGCGGGGGCATTTCAGAACCAGCTCGCCGTACTCCCGGACCAGCCGACCATCTATCGGGAGAACGGCAAGCGGGTCGAGACCCTGCCGGAGGACTTTTATTCCACGCGGCATTACACGGAGAAAATGATCGAGTTCATCGACAGCGGCTTGGAAGACGACAGGCCGTTCTTCGCTTACCTGGCACACACCGCGCCCCATTGGCCGCTGCAGGCGCCGCAGGAATCCATCGCAAGGTACATCGACAGATACGGCGAGGGCTATGACGTTCTGAAGGAACGGCGCCTCGCGCGACTGACGGAGCTGGGATGGTTCGGGCCGGATACCGAGCCTTTTCCGCGGATGCCCGGCCAGCGCCCGTGGGATGACCTCAGCGAGGAGGAGAAACGCTACGAATCCAAAAAGATGGCGATCTATGCTGCCATGGTGGACGACATCGATGTACATGTCGGCAGACTCATCGATCACCTCAAGGCGATCGGCGAGTACGACAATACCCTGATATTCTTCATGTCGGACAACGGGCCCGAGGGCAACGACCGGGACCGGTACCCGGGGATGGCCGAATTTCTTGAAACGTGCTGCGATAACCGTTACGAGAACCTGGGCAATGCCGATTCCTACGTCTTTCCTGGCGCGAACTGGGCACAGGCAAGCAACACGCCGCTACGGACCTTCAAGGGTTTTCTATCACAGGGAGGCGTGCTGGTGCCGGCTTTCGTTCATTTTCCGGGCGCGTACCCGGGAGCCAGGACGTCGGATGCTTTCCTGACCGTAAAGGACATCATGCCGACCTTTCTGGATTTGGCCGAAACAGAGCATCCGGGAGCCGTGACGTACAAGGGCCGCGAGGTCGTGGCCATGCAGGGCCGCTCGATGCGGCCGCTTTTTGCTGGAGAGCGGGAGAGCATTCGGGAGCCGGAAGACTACATGGGCTGGCACGCATCGGGTCGACGGGCCATTCGCCAGGGTGACTGGAAGATACTCTATCTGCCGGGAGACGCGTCGCAGAACAGCACGGTGCCACTCGCCAGCACGAACGTCTGGCAGTTGTACAACCTCGCCGACGATCCCGCAGAGACCGACGACCTGGCGGAAGAGTATCCGGAAAAACTTCGGGAAATGATTGGCCTCTGGGACGACTACGTGGCGCGCAACGGCGTTCTCGCCGACGACCGGTAGCCCACGGAACAGAAGCCGGTCAGATTCGATTCAGGGCTGACGATATTATGAATATCAGATATATAGCGGTTTTAATTGCTTTTGTTTCGATGCCTGCTCCCGGCCAGGAGGGCCCGGCGGAGGGAACTGAATACGACCCGAGAACCAATCCGCGGCCGTGGGTGCGGCCATTGGACCGGATGGGCTTCCACCTGGGGTTTCCGCTGGCCACCGTCACTCCCATGCTGAGCGCAGAAGATACGGGCGGCCTGTTCGAGGGCAGTGTCGAGCACATCGAAACCGGCTACTACGGTCCGGCGCATTACCATGAGGAGTCGGACGAGACCATCATCATGATCGATGGCAGCGCCCATCTCCGACTCGACGGGCGCGACTTCACTCTCACGAAGGGCGAATGGCTGCACATTCCCAGGGGCACGATTCACAGCTTCAAGTCCACGGGCAATCCCGCCAAGTGGATCATTCTGAAGTCGCCTCCGGCGCCGCCGCCGCGGCCGGTCACGACACCCGAGTGCGACCGTTCCTCGTTCACGCCGGAGATGAATGCGGACCCGGTTCGTATGAACCAGTGGTATAACGACTGCCTTGACGACTTCTACATGGCGGCGGATGCGGACATACCCGGTACGCCTTATGCGCCGAGCAGCTATGAGCCGCCGTTCGAAGTTCGCCCGTGGGTACGGCCGCTCGATCGCCCGCACTTTCACCTGGGATTTCCCGCGGCGAGCGTCACCCCGATGTTGAGCGGCGAGGACACGGGCGGTGCGTTCACCGCGTCCGTCGAGCACATCGAGGACGACTACTATGGCCCCCCGCACGTGCACTACACGAAATCCGAGACGATCATCATGATCGAAGGCAGTGCGCGGCTTCGTGTCAGCGGCACCGACTTTACGCTGACGGAAGGCCAGTGGCTGCACATACCGGCCGGTAACGTGCACGGCTTCGATTCGACCGGCCATCCGGCCAAGTTCATCATCCTGCAGGCGCCCGGATCGAGCCAAACCGTGGATGCGGAGGCGTCGGCCGGCTGCGACCGCAGCAATTTCACGCCGGAGATGAATGCCGACCCGGAGATCATGATCCCGTGGTATCACGACTGCGCCTACGACTTTTACATGGTGCCGGAGGCGGGCCTGCCCGGCGATGTGCCGAATTGACAATAGCCGGCCGACCCCCATGCTGAAATACAATCCAATTCTCGAAATCTCGATTCAAGGAGCACCCTGATGGCAGTACCGACCGGAGTCTCGGAACAGGACTGGGCCGCCGCACTGGAGGCTTTATCCTCCGTCGTGGGCAGCGAGTGGGTATTCACCGAAGAAGAACACACCTCGCTCTACCACGACGTGTATTCCATCTACCAGGGCGAACCCGAAGACCCGGTCGTGCCCGCCGCCGTCGCCCCCTACACGGCGGAAGAAGTGCAGCAGTGTGTCAGGATCGCGAATCAGTACAGGATTCCGATCTACCCGATTTCAACGGGCAAGAACCTGGGCTACGGCGGGTCTGCGCCGGTGTACTCCGGCAGTCTCGTACTCGACCTCAAGCGCATGGACCGCATTCTCAACGTCGATGTCGAGAAGGCGACCGTGCTGGTGGAGCCGGGCGTGACGTTCTACGACATCGTCGATCATTTCGAGCGCAACAACATGCCGCTGACGCTGGACATGCCTGACCCGGCCTGGGGCAGCCTCATCGGCAACGCGCTGGAACGCGGCATGGGGCACACCTACAGCCAGCACGGCCGCGACCGCTGGAGCGGGCACTGCGGCATGGAGGTGGTGTTGCCCACCGGGGACATGATCCGCACCGGGCCCGGCGCTTCAGGCAGCAACGTCCTGTGGCAGGACCAGAAGTACGGCATCGGCCCGGACGTGCACGGCATCTTCACGCAGTCCAACTACGGTGTGATCACCAAGATGGGGTTCTGGATTCGTCCCGCCCATGAGGGCTTTCGGCACGCCCGCGTCCACGTGCCCCGCTTCGACGACATCCACAAGCTGGTCGCACTGGACACGCGCCTGCACAACATGGAGATCTGCAACGGCATGTCGGTGATGGCCAGTCCGCTGTATGGCAGCTTCGGCCCCATGCTGTTCATGCCACCGGTCACCGACCCGGAGCACCTGGCGCTGCTGGAGGTCCGCAACGGCGAGCGGCCGGACCCCGGTCCGCTGGCTGCGTACGGGGAGCGCAACAGGCTGGCCTTCTGGTGGCTGGAGCTGAAGTTCCACGGACCCAACCCGGTTACGCAGGCCCAATGGGACTACGCAAAGGATCTGTTCAGCCGGGAGATTCCCGGTTGCTGGTTCGAGGAGTACGAACCGCTGGAGTTTCCGCTGAGCGAGGAGGTCAAGGCCAATCTGAATACTTACGGCCATGTGGAAATGGTCAACATCGGCATTCCCAGCCTGCATCGTTTTGCCATGAGCATGCGCAATCAGTTCAATCCCGAACCCGGGGTCGGCCATTTCTGGTTCGCGCCGATGATTCCGAAGACCGGCGAACAGATCCTGCTCGCCCAGGAAGTGCTGCAGAAGAACTGCGAGCGCCTTGGCATTCCGTTGTTCGCCCCTTACTACTCCATGTTGCCGCTCATGTGGTATCCGCGGGCCGGGATCTTCCTGGCGGGCTGGAATGTGCACGCGGACCCGGAACGGAACAGGCGTACGCGGGAGCAGTATGTGGAACTGAGCCAGATCTGTGCGGACCACGGCTGGACGGAATACCGTGCGCCGGCGCCGCTGCATGACCAGATCATGCGCATGTCCAACGGCTTCAACGATCACGCGCTGCTCAGGTTCCACGAGACGCTCAAGGATGCGATCGACCCCAATGGCATCCTCTCCGCCGGCCGCTACGGCATCTGGCCGCGGCACCTGCGCGAGGAGGGTCAGGGATGAGAACGGTGCGATTCATTACGTGGCTGTCCGTCCTGTTCATGCCGGCACTTGCGGCATTGGCCCAGGATGCCGGAGAGGAAACGGCGCTGGAGCGCGGCAAGGCCGTATACGACCAGTGGTGCATCATCTGTCACGGCGAGGACGATCCTGCCTCCGGCGGCGGAACGGCTGCGCTGGAGTTTCTCTATCAGGGCGCTCTTCCGGCAAAACTCGAGGACAGGTCGGACATGACGCCTGAGCTGATCACGGAACTGGTTAGGCGCGGCCGATTCGGCATGCCGAATTTCCGACTGACGGAAATCAGCGAGCAGCAACTGGAAGACATGATCGCCTACTTGCGGCGCAATTCCGGCGATGCGGGAGACGCCAACGACTCGGGCGATTGAACACTTGCGTGTGCTAGCGCGAGAACAATCGTATGACCTGGAAGTCTGCGCCGCGCCGGCCGGCGCGCCTGCTCAGGTCCAGGTCACCGTTGCGACCTTTCGGTCGACCCGTTCCTGAGCTTCACGTAGGCGGGCCGTCAGCGACGCCCAGTCGACACCGAGCATTTCTCCGTGGCGCTTTCGGGCTTGTCCCGCAATCCAGACGCTGTCGATGTCCGATGTACGTGCAAACGTCACCACCCGGTCCGCCAGGCCGCCCATCATCCCGAAGCCGATTCGATCGGTATTCAGAAGGACCAGGTCGGCTCGTTTTCCGACCGTGATCGAGCCGGTCTCATCGCCAAGGCGAATCGCCCTGGCGCCCAGTGCGGTGGCGAAATCCAGCGTATCCTCCGAGCGATACCCCTGCACGATCTGCCGGCTTTCTTCCGCGAGATAGTGGCTCCACAGTGACGATCTAACGTGCTCGAAGTAGTCGTCCGGGAGCGCCAGTGGCACATCGATACCGATTCCGACAGCAACGCCGGCGGCGCGCGCACGGCCATGAACGGACGGGCCGCGACGCGCTTGATTCATGTACGGAAATTCCCCCATGGTGCTGGCGGCGATCATGCCGCCCGTGTCCCGCAGCATCGCCAGTTCGTCCGATGTCAGCCGGTTGGCGTGCGCCACGTGATAGTCGGGGCCGAGCAATCCGGCCTCGTGAAGGTCCGCAATTCCCGAATCCCTGTGTCCCATCACTCCCGCGGGATGAGGACGCGCGGGCTTGTGCAGATGGGCGATGTGCATCCCGACACCGGTCGCGCGAACGCGCGCCCACTCAGCCTCGAATTCGGAAACGGGATTTCCGGGCCACATGGCAGGGCCGATCGCAAGCTGCAGGGGCGCGTTTTCGTCGTTGAACAACTCGTCCTGCAGCCGCGCTGCCGTATTCCATTCCCGTTCTGTCGAACGGGCAGCGAACATTGCATTGATCGCCGCCGAACTCGAAACGGTGTCGCCGAGCTCGAACGGATACAGGATACCCAACTGGTAGCCGAACCATCCGGCGATTCCGGAGTCTTTCAGGCCCTGGGCTGCCGCCATGGCATTGGCTTCGGTATCCTGTCCATGCGCGTAGTCCAGGATTGAGGTGACACCGGAATCGATCGCCTGCAGTCCGCCTGCCAACTCGGCGATGTAATGATCCTCCGGCTCCATGGCAACGACAGCGGCCATCTTCCACAGCATGTAATTGGCCGAGTAATCGCCTGGATGGAACTTGGAAAGGCGTCCCAGTCCAATGATTTCCCAGACGTGCCGATGCCCGTCGATCATGCCGGGCATCAGGATCATTCCCTGCGCATCGATGACCTCGGCGCCATCGGCAGGCAGCCCTGTACCGATCGCTTCAATTCTGCCGTTGGCCACCAGCACATCCGTCGCCAGCCGTTCACCCAGCGTCGGGTCCATCGTCAGAACGTCGGCGCCCCGGATCAACGTTCTCAATGGATCGCCGTCAACGGCAGGAGCAGCGTCCGGAGCTGCATCCTGGGCGGACATCCTGCCCGCGTAGCCCGCCAGTGCGGTGGATGTGGTCGCAGCCGCGGCCAGCCGCAGAAATTCCTTCCGCGTGATGTCTTCCGTCATGAATCCTTCTCCATGGTCTTGCCGTTTATTGTCAGCTTGTTTAACTGGTTCAGTCCGGCCCAGTAGGTCAGCTCCCGCGGATGATTGATGTCCCATTCGGCGATGTCGGCACGTTTTCCTTCTTCAAGCGTACCGCGGTCATCCGCCAGCCCCAACGCCCGGGATGCGTTTCGGGTAACGCCGGCCAGGCATTCTTCGGGCGTGAGCCCAAAGAGGCTGGTTGCAAGTTTCATGGCCAATCGCAACGAGCAAATCGGCGAGGTGCCAGGGTTGCAGTCTGTGGCGATTGCCAACGGAACACCGTGTTCACGCAGCATCTCCATGGGCGGCGCGCGTTCTTCGCCCAGCGTCAGGAACGGGCCGGGGAGCAGGACGGCAACCGATCCCGCATCGGCGAGTGCCCTTACGCCTGCTGGAGAGGCGTATTCGAGATGGTCGGCCGAAAGCGCGTTGAATGAGGCTGCAAGCTCTGCGCCACCGCAGTCGCTCAACTGATCGGCATGCAGCTTGACGGGAAAGCCAAGAGCCGCCGCGCTCTCGAAGAGCCTTGCGACCTGTTCGGCTGAAAATGCAATGCTCTCGCAATAGGCGTCGACGGCATCTGCCAGTTGCAGCTCGTGGACAACGGGCAAGACGTCCGAAATCAGGTAGTCGATATAGGCGTCTGTGCGGCCATCGAATTCTGCCGGGACGGAATGGGCTCCGAGAAAGGTCGTGACGACTGCCGTGTCGTATTGTTCGCCAAGCGATCGTGCAGCGTCGAGCATGGCGACTTCGGTATCGAGATTGAGGCCATAGCCCGACTTGATTTCGATGGTTGCCACCCCTTCCCGTACCAGCGCTTCGATTCGCGGGCGGGCGCTTTCGATCAGCAGCGACTTGTCCGCCTGGCGCGTCGCGCTGACGGTCGAGCGAATTCCGCCGCCGGCGCGAGCAATCTCCTCGTAGGTGGCGCCATTCAGTCGTTGCTCGAATTCCGCCGCGCGATCGCCGGCAAATACAAGGTGCGTATGGCAATCGATCAATGCAGGAGACAGCCATCGGCCGTGGGCGCTTCGGGTCTCTTCAGCACTGCCGGCGGGGAGTTCGGACATGGGGCCGACCCAGGCTATGCGACCCGCGGCAACCGCGAGCGCGGCATTTTCTATCGCCCCATAAGCTCCCGCGCCCGGGCGCATCGTCGCGATGTTCGCGTTCGAGATGAGCAGATCCCAGTCAGGCAAGCGGTTTGGCCTCCCGTGTATTGCAAAGTACGTTAGCATGGACTAACTTGTATATACAACCACAAACAAGTGGTCTGATGACGACGATCCTGGCGAAAAAGGCATTCCTGCGATCGGGCTGGGCCAATGATGTCCGGTTGCGCATTTCAGACGGGCTGATCGAGTCGGTCGCAACCGGCTGCGATGTCGGGTCGGACGACGATTTTGTGGCGAGCGTCGTCATTCCGGGTATCGCGAATGCGCACAGCCATGCGTTCCAGCGTGCGCTGGCCGGGCACGCCGAACGGCGAGAACCGGCCGGCAGGGACACGTTCTGGAGTTGGCGCGAGCAGATGTACCGGCTCGCCGGATCGATCGACGCGCACGGACTGGCCGCAATAGCCCGGCAGGCATTCTCGGAGATGTTGTCCGTTGGCTATACGTCTGTCGCGGAATTTCATTACCTGCATGGAAAGCCGAACGGTGGCCGGGGAAGCTGCGCAATGTTTCAAGCCATTGCGCAGGCTGCAGCGGATACTGGCATCCGGCTGACTTACGTGCCGGTACTGTACGAGCGTGCCGGTTTCGACCGGCCCGGACCGGCAGCGCAACAGCTCCGATTCTCGATGTCGCCGGACGAATTCGTCGATCACTATGAATGCGCACGCGAAACCGCGGACAAGAACATCACTGTGGGGATCGGCGCCCACAGCCTGCGCGCCGTTTCCGAGTCGTCCCTCAGGCGCTTGGCAGATGTCAGCCGGCGCGATGAATGCCCGATGCACATGCACATTGCTGAACAACCCGCCGAAGTCGAACAGTGTCTCGCCAGGTACAACGCACGACCGGTGGAATGGTTGTTGGGGGAGCTTTCTCCCACCGACCATTGGTGCCTCGTCCACGCAACCCATAGCACCGTCGAAGAGCTCGCGTCATTGAGCCAATGCGGTGCGGTGGTCTGCCTGTGCCCGAGTACGGAGGCCAATCTTGGCGACGGATTGTTTCCGTTGCGGCCGTGGCTCGATCACGGCGGGCGGATCGCGATCGGGTCCGACAGCCAGGTCACGATCAATCCGTACGAGGAACTCCGCTGGCTGGAGTACGGGCAACGGCTTTCCGGCTGCTCGAGAAACGTTGTGGCAGGTCCGGACGAGCACAGCGGTCAAGTCCTGTTCGAGCAGGCCGTGAAGGGAGGTGGCCTCGCGTGCGGTCACGGTACGGGGCAACTGCGCGCCGGCGGGCTTGCCGATCTGGTGACGCTGGACGGCGAGAGCGCGATGTTCGCCGGTCATGACGCGAAGACGATGCTGGACGCACTCGTTTTTGTCGGCGCCAGGCTGCCGATCGACCGTGTCATGGTAGGTGGCGAATGGCGAGTCATCGACGGCGTGCACGTGGCGAGTTCAGAAACGAGCCGCGGCTTCGCCGAGGTCGTTCGTACCCTCTGGCCGGCATCGGCGGCTTGAACATGACGAGACGGCCGACAATACGCCCTCCACTGGAATTCGAATCTCAAACGATTGGCTGAATAAGGGAATCTCCATCGATGCACTCTTCAGGAAAGCGGGCCATCAAGGCACCAACTGGCACCAGGAAACGGGCCAGGAGCTGGCTCACGGAAGCGCCGTTGCGCTTGATCATGAACAACCTCGATCCGCGGGTGGGCGAATGTCCGGATGACCTGGTGGTGTACGGTGGGATTGGAAAAGCGGCGCGAAACTGGGAGTGTTTCGACGCCATTGTCGAGACGCTCACGACCCTCGGGGACAACGAGACCCTCCTGGTGCAGTCCGGCAAGCCGGTCGGTGTCCTTGAAACGCACAAGGACGCGCCGCGGGTCCTGATCGCGAATTCAAACCTGGTACCGGCATGGGCGAACTGGGAACATTTTCGCGAGCTTGACCGGGCGGGTCTGATGATGTTCGGGCAAATGACGGCCGGGTCGTGGATCTACATCGGCAGCCAGGGAATAGTGCAGGGCACCTACGAAACATTCGTGGAAATGGGGCGCCAGCATCACTCCGGCGACCTGATCGGCAAGTGGATATTGACAGCCGGGCTGGGCGGCATGGGCGGGGCGCAGCCGCTGGCGGCGACCATGGCGGGCGCCTCGCTTCTGGCCATCGAGTGCCAGTCCGACCGTATCGACAAGCGCCTTGAGACGGGGTACCTGGACCGGCGGGCCGAAACGCTCGATGACGCGATGGCCATTATCAAACGTGCGGTCGAGAACCGAACGGCGGTTTCTGTGGGACTGCTGGGCAATGCAGGGGAGTTGCTACCGGAGATGCTCGCGCGGGGCATTCGGCCGGATGCCTTGACGGACCAGACCTCCGCGCACGATCCGGCGAATGGTTACCTTCCGATCGGGTGGAGCGTTGAGAAGTGGCTTGAGATGCGGAAGTCCGACCCGGATGCCGTCGCATCTGCAGCGACGGAATCCATTGCAGCGCACGTGGGCGCAATGCTCGAGTTCCACTACGCCGGTGTGCCTGTGTTCGACTACGGAAACAACATTCGCCAGGTTGCCCGGGGCCACGGCGTCAGCAATGCATTCGACTTCCCGGGTTTCGTTCCGGCCTATGTGCGGCCGCTGTTCTGCCGGGGCGTCGGTCCGTTTCGCTGGGTGGCGCTGTCCGGCGATCCGGAGGATATCTACAAGACCGACCGCAAGGTCAAGGAACTGATTCCGGACGATGTGCACCTGCACGCGTGGCTGGATACCGCTCGGAAGAAGATCAGGTTTCAGGGTCTGCCGGCGCGTATCTGCTGGGTGGGGCTCGGTCAGCGCGACAAGCTGGGTCTCGCTTTCAACGAAATGGTCAGAAGCGGCGAATTGAGCGCGCCGGTGGCAATCGGCAGGGACCATCTCGATAGCGGCTCGGTGGCCAGCCCGAATCGTGAGACCGAAGCAATGCTGGACGGTTCGGATGCGGTGTCCGACTGGCCGCTGTTGAACGCGCTGGTGAATACCGCCAGTGGCGCAACCTGGGTTTCGATTCATCACGGTGGGGGCGTCGGCATGGGCTACTCGCAACATGCCGGGCTGGTCATCGTCTGCGATGGCACGAAAGACGCCGATCGCCGTATCGCCAGGGCACTGTGGAACGATCCCGCAACCGGCGTCATGCGCCATGCGGATGCCGGATATGAAGCCGCCATCGACTGTGCCAGGGACAACGATCTTGACGTGCCGATGATCAGGTAGAGATACACGTGACCAGCGAACCCATGGACCTTGAAATCGATGCGCAGTCTCTTTCGCTGACCGAGCTGCGGCGAGTCTGGGAGGCACCGTTGCAGATTCGACTGGGCGAGGCGGCTCGCACCGGGGTCGTCAAGTCACAGGAATATGTAAACCGGTTTCTGGAGCGCGGCGACACCGCGTATGGAGTCAATACCGGATTTGGGCAACTGGCGAGGATCGGCATCGACAAGTCGGAGCTGGAGCCCCTGCAGAAAAACCTGATCCGCTCCCACGCGGCGGGTGTGGGCAAACCGCTTTCGCAAGCCGTTGTGCGGCTTGCCATGGTCATGAAAGTGGCAGCGCTTGCCAGGGGGTACTCGGGCGTTCGTCCTCGATTGATTGACGCTCTCTGCAATCTGATCAGCCGTGGAATCTGTCCGATCGTTCCGTCCAAGGGCTCGGTCGGCGCATCAGGCGATCTTGCACCCCTCGCTCATATTTCGGAAACTCTGATCGGCGAGGGCGATGCTTCTATTGACGGTGAGGTGGTCCCGGCATCCGAAGCCCTGCGGCGAGCCCGGCTTGAACCGTTGGTGCTTGCCCCCAAGGAAGGTCTGGCCCTTCTGAACGGCACACAGGTCTCTACGGCGTTGGCATTGGCCGCACTGTTTCGGGCGGAACATGTTCTGGCTGCTTCGATGATCGCAGGTGCGATGTCAGTTGATGCCGTAAAAGGCAGCGACACGCCGTTCGATGAACGCGTTCACCGCGCCCGGGGACATCCCGGGCAATCGGACGTCGGCGCACTATTGCGCAAACTGATGTCGGGAAGCGAAATACGCGCTTCGCACTTGTCCTGCAGTCGCGTGCAGGACCCTTATTCCATTCGCTGTCAACCGCAGGTCGTCGGCGCCTGTCTGGATGTCCTGCGGCACGCAGCTGAAGTTCTTCGGATCGAAGCCAACGGAGTAACCGACAACCCTCTTGTGTTCGCAGATACCGACGCGATTCTGTCAGGCGGTAATTTTCACGCTGAGCCGGTGGGGCTGGTTGCGGACTATGTTGCGCTGTCCGTTGCTGAGATCGGGTCGCTGTCCGAGCGGCGCATCGCGGTACTCATCGATTCGAATCTGAGCAATCTCCCGCCGTTTCTGGCCGAAGACTGTGGGCTATGCTCCGGCTTCATGATTGCGCAGGTGACGGCAGCCGCGCTGGCGTCCGAGAACAAGTCGCTCGCGCATCCGGCCAGCGTCGACAGCATTCCTACGTCTGCGAACCAGGAAGATCATGTCAGCATGGCAACGTTCGCGGCACGACGGCTACACGACATGCTCGACAACGTTTCGTGCATCGTGGCGATAGAACTCATGGCGGCAGCACAGGGCATTGAATTTCACCGACCGTTGAAATCGTCTGAACCGCTCGAGATTGCCGTCAGACGGGTGAGGAAAACTTCGGCACGCTACTTCCACGACAGATCCCTGTCTTCCGAAATCGACACACTGGCGGAGAAGGTAAACGAGGGCACATTCTGCGACGATGCCAGGCCGATACTGCCCAGCATGAACTCGTGACGGAAACGTTCTGTTTCGAGCAGGCGGACTCGCCGCTGGTGATCAGTGTTCCGCATGACGGCCGTGAGCTGGCGCCGGGCATGGCGGGGCGGATGTCGGACGCAGGCCGGTCGCTGCCGGATACGGACTGGCATGTGCGGCGACTGTACGAGTTTGCCGGCCAGCTTGGGGCGAGCGTTCTGGCGGCGCGTTTCTCCCGATATGTGGTTGACCTGAACCGGCCGCCGTCGGACGAGGCGCTCTACGATGGACAGTTATCGACTGGACTGTGCCCGTCAGCCACATTCGACGGCGCGAACATCTACGCCAAAGGCAATTCATGCACAAGCCGCGAGCGGCAACACAGAATTCGAACCTACTGGCAGCCGTACCACGATATGCTGGATCGCGTACTGAAGAGTACCCGCCGGCGATTCGGCCATGCATTGCTCTGGGACGCACATTCCATTCGCTCGGAGGTCCCTGCGCTGTTCCGTGGCGTGCTTCCGGATCTGAGCATCGGAACCAACGGCGGAGCAAGCTGCGGTCCCCGTTTGCAGCGGGCCGTTTACCGGGCGGCAAGTGCGGCCGACTATTCGGTGGTTCTCAATGGCCGGTTCAAGGGCGGGTATATCACGCGACATTACGGCAACCCCGGCAACGGCGTACATGTGGTCCAGCTTGAACTGGCGCAGCACACATACATGGATGAGCGGACGTTGCGATACGAGGAGGATGCGGCCGCCCGGCTGAGGGTTGTCCTTCGGGCCATGTTGGGCGAATTCGTTTCCAGCGCTCGAAGAGCCTGAGTCCCATTCGGCTTCGCAAGCCGTGCAAATTGCCCGCCAACCGGTGCTATGCAGCGTTGCCGGACTCCTGGCCTATCATCTTTTCGAGCTTGCGCCGAAAATGCAGCGCCGCCGTATCCAGCCCCAGGTTGATAGGCCGGGTGGTAGCATTGGCCATCCCGGTGTGTACGGCCTCCAGTACATCGCGGTCCTCAAGGAACGCCGACTTGACGGAGGATGCGATCATCGACGTCACTTCCTCGTTGTCCGGATCGGTGTTTCGATGCAGGAGCCAATGATAGCGAGTGCGATCGGCGTCAATCGGAGTCATGAAATGGTATGAAAACATGACGTAGGCCTGTTCATCGATCCGGACGTCCGGGCCACCCTTTCCCGCGGGAACAAAAATTGACTTGTTGATGGCGGTGCACGGGAACTGCGCCTCGTAATGCTGCAGGCGGTCGCAGTTGCCCTCGAACCGGACCAGCCGTGCGTAGAAGGACGGTGGCTTCTGGTCGCGTATCCATCGGTGAACGATCACTCCGTTGTCCGTCTCGGTGATTTCCACTGGCGTGTTTTCGGTACCGGGGGCCGCAAAGGACGTGGGGTGTACCCAGGCGACGTGTGACGGGTCCAGCAGATTGTCCGTGAGGTATTGATAGTTGCAATCGCATGTCAGGGCATCGCCCGTGGTGATTTTCCAATCCGGGTTATCGAAGTTCCCGATGTCGATAATCAGGCTGTCATCTGACAGCTCCGCATCGCCCATCCAGATCCAGAGCAATCCCCATCTGTCCACCACCGGATAGCTTCGGACTCTTGCCGTGGGTGGAATCCGGCCCTGCGTCGGCGCCGCGACGCATCGGCCGGAACGATCGAATTGCAGTCCGTGGTAGCCGCATTCGACGGAGTCGCGCAGTAGCCTGCCCTTGGACAACGGCAACCGCCGGTGCGGGCAGGAATCTTCCAGGGCGACCGGTTCGCCGCTCTCGGTGCGGTACAGGACGATGTTCTCGCCCAGTATGCGGACTGGCCGAAGTTTCGCCTCTATCTCGGAGGAGATTGCAGCGACGTACCAGCTATTCCTGAGGAACATTTGCACTCCGGGCAATTCCGGCAGACCCTGGTCGACTACTCGCGGTCGGGCGATGGTGAACGGGAAAAGACTCTCCGTACCATCGGCTCAAAGAACTCGATCGGCAAATTCTCGATATCCGGGTCGATAGCCACGATATCGTATCGTTCCACAAATTCAACGGTCCAGTCGTAGAACGGATGCCCTCGCCATTGTTCGCGGGCGTTGATGAACTCGGCATCCTGCCTTTCGTAGAAGCCGTGCAGGTGGACTCGCTGAAAGATTTCGTGGTGTTCCAGCATCCAGACATTCTTTTCGGAAACGAAAGGACGAACCAGGTCCGCGGCGAATCGTTCGTGGTTCTCGGGGCAGACGATGAACCCGATGTCGTGAAACAGGCCTGTCACGATCGTTTCCTCGTCGTGACCGTCGCGGTGGAGCAGGGTGGCGGTCTGAAGGCAGTGCTCGTAGTTGTTGATCAGGTAACCGAACGTGGGGGCGTTGCGGGAGGCCGAAAGGAGTTCCAGCGCCTGCGTGGCGCGCTCCTCGGCGAGGTATTCGGCGCGCTGCCGATTCACGATCAGCCAGTCCTCCCGACCGTAGTCATCCATGTTGCAATGCTCGATGTATTGCCAGCCGGGGCGCAGCAGGGGATCGCGCTCGCCAACCCTTCGCCGAACGCTCTCGGTAGCCTTCTTCCTCGCAGCCATCAGTTACTCCCTATACACAGCGGCGAACCGATCACATGGGTCGCATTAGCTATCATCGGCGACTCGACGGAATATGCCAAAACCCAGGTACGCCAGAACAATCGAAAGGATTGGATTGATGTAGTTGAACAACGCCCACGGTGCGTAAGCCAGCGTCGAAAGGCCGAGAACTCCCATACAGAATGCCCCGGATGTCGTCCATGGGATCAACGGCGTAGTCAGTGTCGCACCCTCTTCAAGGCAGCGTGACATCAGGTGGTTCTCGAGTTTCTGTTCCTTGTAGGATGCCTTGAACAACTGTCCGCCGAAGATGATCGACAGATAAGCTTCGCCCATGCTCATGTTGGCCACCAGGCCGGCGCCGATGGTTGTGGTCATCAGGCTGGCAGCGCGCCGCAAGCGGGCCAGGATGCCGTTCATCAGCACGCGCACGAACCCGGACCGGTCCAGTACTCCGCCCAGTGCCAGGGCGATCAATGCCAGCGAGAGCGTCCACATCATGCTCTGGATGCCGCCGCGGCTGAGAAGCGAATCGAGCTGCTCGTGGCCGGTGTTGGCGACATAGCCGCCCTGGAGACTGTTCAGCACCTCCACTACCGACCGGTCCTCGACCGCCACGGCAAGAACCACGGCCGTTGCGACACTTGCGAGCATGCTGGTTTCCGCCGGAACGCGCCTCATGCTCAGGGTCAGCAATACCAGCAACGGCAGCAGCGCCAGCGGACCGATGGAGAACTCGCCCGAGAGACCCGCCTGCAGTTCGAGCAGTTGCTCCGGGGAGAGCGTTTGCCCGGCAAATTGCAGGCCCAGCAACGAAAACGCGACCAGGCAGATGAGATAGGTCGGACCACTGGTGTAGAACATCGAACGGATGTGAGCGTAGATGTCCGTTTCCGCGGTCATCGCGGCCAGGACCGTCGTATCGGAGACCGGGGACATCTTGTCGCCGAAGCTGGCCCCGGAAATCACCATGCCGGCGACGACGGGCAGCGGTATGCCCAGCGCTTCGCCCAGCCCGACCAATACCACACCGGCCGTCGCGATCGTGCCCCAGGACGTACCGGTGGCCAGTGACATCAGCGTGCAAAGCAACAGTCCGGCCGGCAGGAAGATGGCCGGATGCAGCAGGTCGATACCGTAGTAGATGAGGCTTCCTATCGTCCCGCCTTCGAGCAGGGAGGCGACGAGCACGCCGATGAGGATGAATATGTAAATTGCGCCGAGACCCTTGGCGATCCCGGACGTCATCGCGGACTTTATCGAAGCGTAATTGTGGCCGATGGCGGCCGCATTGCCCGCGATCCAGACCAGAGCGACGATCAGGAGGCTGTGCAGGCTGATCTGAAACCACAGCAAGCCGACGATCACGATGGCGACAACGCCACCGAAGCTGAGCACGGAATGCAGTAAACCAGGCTCTCGTGGGTCGTTCATTCGTTTGCTTCTGAGGGAGGAGGGGGTGAGCGCACGCCGGCGCACTGGCAGTCATTACGCGAAGCACTGCGCCCGCTGGCATTTTGTCAGACCCACTTCACCGTTGCGATCTTTTGCTCGACCCGTTCCTGCGCTTCAAGTAAGCGCGCCTTCAGGGATGCCCAGTCGACTCCGACCATTTCTCCGTGGCGCTTGCGAGCTTGCCCCGCAACCCAGACACTGTCGATGTCTGCTGTACGAGCGAAAGTCACGACACGGTCCGCCAGGCTGCCCATCGTCCCGAAGCCGATTCGATCGGTATCCAGAAGGACCAGGTCGGCACGTTTGCCGACCGTGATCGACCCGGTTTCATCACCCAGGCGAATGGCCTTCGCACCCAGTGCAGTGGCGAAATCCAGAATATCCTCCGAATGGTAATCCTGCACGATCTGCCGGCTTTCCTCCTCGAGGTAGTGGCTCCACAGTGACGATCTCACGTGCTCGAAGTAGTCGCCCGTGAGTCCCATCGGCACGTCCGCACCGATTCCTACCGGCACACCGGCGGCTCTCGCGCGACCGTGAACGGGCGCGCCACGATGGGGATTCATCATGAACGAATATTCGCTCATGGTGGTTGCGGCGATCATGCCGCCGGTTTCCCGCATCATGGCCAGTTCTTCCGGCGTCAATCGATTGGCGTGCGCTACGTGGAAGTCGGGGCCAAGCAACCCGGCCTCGTGAAGATCCGGGATTCCCGAGTCCCTGTGTCCCATGAATCCCGCAGGGTGCGGCGTCGCGGATTTGTGCAGGTGCGCGATGATCAAATCGACGCCAACGGATCGTGCGCGTGTCATGTAGTCCCTGACGTCTTCCATGGCGTAGCCGGGCCACATGGGCGGGCCGAGGGCGAGCTGCAGCAGAGCGGAACGATCGTCGAACAGGTCGTTGCGGAGCAGGGAGGCCGTATTCCATTCCTGTTCCGTAGGCCGGGCGGCGAAAAGCGCCGCGAGCATCTCGGCCGGCGAGACCGTATCCCCGACGTCGAACGGGTATGAAATGGCCAGCTGATAGCCGAACCAGCCAGCGATTCCGGAGTCCCTGAGACCCCGGGCCGCCGCCACCGTATTGGCCTCGGTGTCCTGTCCGTGCGCATAATCCAGGATCGAGGTGACGCCGGAGTCGATCGCCTGCAGACCGCCCACGAGCTCGGCAATGTAGTGATCCTCGGGCTCCATGGCGACAACCGCCGCCATCTTCCAGTAGATGTAATCCCTGGCGAATTCTCCGGGATTGGACTCGACCATGCGACCCAGGGCGATGGTCTGCCAGACGTGTCGATGCCCGTCGATCATGCCGGGCATCAGGATCATTCCCTGCGCGTCGATCACCTCGGCGCCATCGGCAGGAAGCCCGGTTCCGATCGCCTCGATTCTTCCCTCGGAGATCAGGACATCGGTAGCCGGCTGTTCACCCAGTTCCGGGTCCATCGTCAGGACGTCGGCGCCTCGAATCAGGGTGCTCGGTGAGGTTTCCGGAACGTCGGGCGCAGCGGACGAACCGGCGTTCTGGGCGACTCCCCGTCCGGCGTAACCGGCCAGCACGGTGGACGTAGCGGCTGCGGCGGCCAGCCGCAGGAAATCCTTCCGCGTGATTTCCCGGGTCATGCCCCGTTTCTCATCGTCGGTGCCAATTCATGTACCGATGATCCGGCCGGTCATGGGGTGCTACTGACCAAACGCATATTTCAGGCTGACGCCATAAAATCTCGGCGGGCTGCCCGTCAGGGTTCGATGTCCCTGGCCGTTTGTGCCTGCATCGGACCATACAATTTCATCCGAAACGTTGTTTACGTAGAGTCGTATCCTCAATCGGTCATCCGACGATGCGAAATCGATACTTGCATCCGTGATCGTTCGTGACGGCATGAGAGAACCCGGCTCATCGAACGGCAGCAACTTCATGTCCGATCGAAATGCGGTCCGAATCCTCGGTACGACCTGCCATCCGTTCGCAAGATCGAAAACGTAATCAAGGCTTGCATTCACTGACCACTCCGGCGACTTCACCAGGTCCGTGCCAGCCAGGTCGATCTCCTGGCCCGTCCACGGGCTGACCTGTGTGAAGTGCCCGAACGTTGCATCCAGGTAGCCAACACCCAACGTAACGCGCATAGCGTCGGCGGGGAGTGCGACGAGTTCCGTATCGAATCCGATGATGTCGGCTGCCGCGGCGTTGCGCGTCACGGTCTGGTCGTCATCGCGCTGGGTGACCTGAAGATCGGTGTAGTCGTAGATGAAGAACTCCGAGTTGATCTGCAGCCGGTTGTCCATGAGATTGCTCTTGTGGCCGACCTGGTAGGCCAGGATTTCCTCCGGCCGGAACGTCGATTCGGCGACATTGAAGGTGGGGTTTGCGACGTTGAATGCACCTGCCTTGAACCCCGTTCCAATCTTGGCGTAGACCATCGTGTCTTCGCCCTGATCCCAGTCGACCCCCAGCGTCCAGTCGGTGGAGTTCCAGCTGCCGTCGTTGCTCACGGTGATCATTGACGTGCCGAACCGGCTTGTGCGGTTGTAGACGGTATCCTCTTGTGCCTTCTTGTCGGAGGAGTAGCGAAGCCCCGCCGTAATCCGGAAAGTATCGGAGACGCTGTACGTACCCTGACCGAAGACGGCACTGGAATTCACCGTGTAATTGGGGATATCGGTTGCCGATGTCACGCCAAATCGTGCAATTTGCAGTTGCACGAAACGCGAAGCGTCCTCGTCGAGTTTGTACACCCCACCCAGCCACTGCAGTGGGCCGTCGCCGTTGGATGCCAATCGGATCTCGTGAGATAACTGCTCGCTGCCGTTCTGGATGTCCAGCGGATCCCTCGCGACATTGGTCCGGTCGAAGTCGAGGCCGAAGTTCACGTCGCTTTGGTAGTGAGCACCGAGATAGGTGAGGTCCATATTGTCGAAACTGCGATTGACTTCAACCTTCAGGGTCCGGAATTGATCATCGCGAAAACCCTCGCGATTCAAAAGGACCGTGTGCGGGTTGGGGAGATCGGTCGCCAGGACGTCGTTTGCTCCGCGCAGGACGTTTGTGCCCTGGCCGGTACCGCCACGACCCTGATAGTCGGCAGTCAGCAGCACGGACAGCCGATCGCTGGGAGTTATCAAGGCGTGCAATCGGTACGCGCTCTCAACAGAGTCCCCGTAGGGTCTTTCAACTTCCGGGCCGTTGTCGAAATATCCTTCTCTGTCTTCGTCCACAAAGGCAAATCGAACGGCAAGTATGTCCTCGCTCAATGACGCATTGACAACACCACGAACGCCCAATCGATTGTAGTTGCCGGCAAGGACTTCGAAGCTTCCTTCGGTGTTGTGAACCGGCTTGTTGGTTATGACGTTTATGCTGCCGGCCGTGGCATTGCGCCCGTACAGCGTACCCTGAGGCCCCTTCAATGTTTCAACGCGTGCGATGTCGTGGAAGAGCGCCAGTCCACCCGATTGGCGCCCGCGAAACACGCCGTCCATGTGAAAGGCAACGGTGGGGTCGGAGGTCACGTCCGTGTTTTCGCTGTTGACGCCGCGAATCGCCAAGGCCAGATTTCCTGCGGTCAGCGTTCCCTCAAGGCCAATCACCGAGCTGATCATGTCGTGGCTGCTCTGGATGTTGAAGGAGTCGAGCATGTCGCCGGTCAGGGCGGTTATGGCAATGGGCGTATCCTGAAGATTCGTTTCTCTCTTGGCGGCAGTGACAATGATTTCTTCGAGAACGGGAGTCTCCTGCGCCCTTGCGTCGTCAGGGCCTCCTGCGAGTCCCGCCACCAGAAGCACCAGGGCCGAGAATGAAAGAACGCTGATGGACCTCATTTGATTCTCCTCCGCTATTGTTCTTGCCTGTTATGGGACGCGGAAAATTGAACCGTGCCGCATGGCGTAAAGCGCAACAAGCTTGTATATACAACCATGACTATGCTAGCCTAATTCGGTGCCCGGTTACAATAGCCTGAACCTGTGCCGGTGGGGTTTGCGCAACAAGGAATACCCGTGGACTGCCCCGTAAAACCTGGAGACTTTGTGGCCGGTGCCCTGCTGGCGCTATCTGTCGTCCTGGTGGGCAAGAGTCACGCGCATCATTCCCTGAATACGTTCGAACAGTCTCCGATCGTCCTGGAAGGCGAACTCCTGGGGGTCAACTGGCGGAATCCTCATGTCACGTTTCAGTTGCGGGTGGTCGATGAGGACGGCGAAGAGGCCGAATGGCGAATGGAGGCGCACTCGGTATTCAATCTCCAGCGAGGGGGCGTTACGCGCGATCTGATCCCGCTTGGCGAGACGGTCCGGGTCGTCGGCCGCAAGTCGAACCTCACCGATCATCGGATGATCGTGGACAGAATGCAGTTGCCGGACGGGCGCGAGTTGACGCTTTGGGCCGGTTTGTTCTCAACATTTGAGGACGCTCCGAGAATTCAGGACGCTGCGTCGGAAAACCTGGGTTTCTTCAGGGTCTGGACTGTTGCCCAGGAGGATGTCGCACGCGCGGTTACCCAGACCAACAACCTGCCGCTTACCGGGCAGGCCATCGCGGCCCGGGCTTCATGGGACGACCTGGACAATTACGCGGTACGTTGCGAGGCCCCGGGCATGCCCGCCATGATGCTCACGCAGAATCCCCTGGAATTTGTGGATGAGGGCCCGATAATCCGGGTGCGAACGGAGTATTATGACCTCGTCCGCACTGTCCACATGGATCGGGATGAAGTACCCGCCGATGCGGAATATTCTCACCTGGGCTATTCCATCGGCCGCTGGGAGGGCGATGACCTTGTCGTCGAAACCACGCGGATCAACTGGCCCTGGCTAGACAACCGGGGGACTCCGCTGAGCGATGAGTTGAAGGTCATCGAGCGGTTCTCGCTCAGCGACGATCAGAGCGGCCTGGCGTTCCGGATCGAAATGATCGACCCCGAAACGTTCACCGAGCCCGCAATACTTTCGGGGAACTGGCTCGCGCTCGGCGATACGATAGGGCGCTATGATCTTGACTGCTGACCCGGACTGCGTCAGTGAGATGGGGGTACTGTGCCGCGCTCGCGTTCAAGGGGGAAGTTGGCAATCTGAATGTTTGCCGGAGGCGGTAGCTTCGATATCGGGAGGGGTTGATACCAATTGAATATGGATACCAGATCACTTTTTCTTGCGGTCGTTTCGATGCTGATGCTCGCCACGCCGTCATGGGCGCACCACAGCCACGCGATGTACGCACCCGACGAGGTCACCATTGTGGGCACGGTGGAGGCGCTGCAATGGACCAACCCGCACATCTTCATTTACATGACCGTGGAGGATGAGGACGGTGAGACAAGCAACTGGGTATTCGAAGGAGGCGCTCCGTTCCTCCTTCTTCAGCAGGGTTGGCCGGAGGGCAGCCCAAAGCCTGGCGATGTCATCTCGGTGACAGGGAGGCCTCTCAAGGTCGGTAGAGGCGGCGTTCTGCGAACAGTGACGTTTGCGGACCAATCGGAATTTCACTACGACTGACCGCCGGAGAAGGAGAGTTCCCGGTCGCAGTCCGGTCCCTGCGCTGCGCTCACGCGCTCAGTTTCCCAGGCGGCGCCCCCCGCCTATCGGGGCTCCCGTTGCATCGGTAATCCACATCGATTGCTGGAATTGAATCGGGGGAAACGCCTCGGCGCCGACGCTGCCTTCGGCAATGTACAAGTGTTGGTCGTGATAGACCAGTGACACGTAAATCTGGCGCCCGTCGGGACCGATCACGTTGATTTCGTGGGCACTGATGTCCTCATACTCGCCGGCCTGGTCAAACACCACTTCGCCTCTTTGGCGAAACGGCTCCGCCGCATGATCGAACTCGCCTGCGATATCGGCGACATCGGTTGGAAACCGCACGGCGACGACGCGATAGCTGCCCGCATCCTGTTCGGTGGAAAATGCGCGTCCTGCCAGGCTTGAGCCGTCAGCGCTCACGTAGACCGCGTCTTCAACGGTGGGTTCGCCCGGGAAATTCACCCGGAAACGGTATTCGGGATTGATGTAGTCAAACCATTGCTGCCCCAGGGCGGGCAATGACAGAAGAATTACGGAAACGGCGCTAACGCCAATGGCAATTCGCATGTCCATACGCCGTCAGTCTTGACTGCCGGCAGGTTAGCACAGGGCAAATTCTTCGTCCAAGCAAGGCACGAACACCGGTGTCGCGCGATACCGTTCGCAGGCTGCGAATTGAAAAGCACACCGGCATGGAATAACCTGTATAGACAACCTCTTGCGGCCAGCCGGATGACGGCGGCCAACGCCCAAGGGTGCGGCTATCCCCACATGACCTCGACTCCAAAGCCACGCTACCAGCAACTCAAGGAGCAGATCATTTCCCGAATCTCAAGTGGAGATCTGCGGCCGCTGGACCGCGTGCCGTCGGAACACGAGCTTGTCGGCTCCACCGGCGTGTCGCGCATGACGGCAAATCGGGCATTGCGGGAACTGACCGACGAGGGCTACGTCGAGCGCGTGGCCGGTGTAGGTACATTCGTGGCGGATCTGAAGGCAGCGTCGCATCTGCTCGAAGTGCGCAACATCGCCGACGAAATCCAGATGCGGGGACACGAACACCGTGCTTCCGTGATCGACCTGGAGTCGCGCCCCGTAGCGCCGGACATTGCTGACCTGCTTCATGTTTCTGCCGGGTCGAGAGTCAACCATGTATTTCTGGTGCATTTTGAGAACGACATTCCGATTCAAGTTGAAGATCGGTATGTAACTATCGATTTTGCAACCGATTTTCTCGATCAGAATTTTCAGAACGTCACGCCGAGCGCTTACCTGAGCCTGATCGCCCCGCTGCAGGAAGCCGAACACGTCGTGCGGGCGAAAATGCCCAGCGCCCGCATCAGGCGACTCCTGAAGATGAGGGCGAAAGAACCCTGCCTGGTGGTCACGCGGCGAACCTGGGTGAGCGCCAGACCGGTCAGCTTCGCGCGCCTTTTTCATCCTGGAACGCGGTTCGAACTGGCCGGGCGCTACAGGCCGCCCGGCATCGCCAATAGCCATCCACAAGACTCAAACATCGTTGAACTCAGGAATTTTGATCGATGAATGCTTCCGCGACCCAAGCCAGCACTTCGACGGTATGCAAGGTTCTTCGGACCATGTGCCGGCCCACACAAGTACGCCACTCAGGACCGGGCGGGCTCGACCGCCGGATCCCGGTTGGCGCGTTGCTGTTTTTTCTCGCCATGGGCTCAACGGGCCTTGCGCATCACAGCTACATTCGCATCGACCGCAACATCGTTGTCGCATTCGAAGCCACTGTCGTGGATTTTGACTGGCGAAACCCGCACGTTTATTTCCGGGTTGCGACCGAGAACGAGAACGGAGAACGTGTCGAATGGGAAATCGAGTCCGGCAGCACCCCGATTCTTGCCCACAGCGGCTGGTCGGCGGACTCGCTCAGGCCGGGCGATGTCATCCAGCTCAGAATGCATCCGGAGCAGAACAGCGACCGGCGCTACGCGCTGCTGGAGTCTCTGACCACGGCGGACGGGACGGTGCTCAGGCAAGGCATCCTTCCGTCCAGCGCGACGGAGACCACATCCGACATCAGCGGCACCTGGAAGTCGCGTCTGGAGCCCGACGCGCCGATCGAAGTCCTGAGTGGGTTGTTTGCCGAGTTCATGACGGTTCCGGTGACCGAGGCAGGTCAGGCATCGATCGATACCTACGATCATGATCGGGATAACCCGAATGCGGTCTGCTACGGCTATGGCCTGGTCGCGGGACTGACGTCACCGCACTATCTCAACCAGATCGAGATATTCGATGACCGCGTCATCATTCGCGACGAGTGGTTCGACGCGGAGCGCATCGTCTATACCGACGGGCGCGAGCATCCCGTTGACGGCGAGCGCACGCGCCTCGGTCACTCCATCGGCCACTGGGAAGGCGAGACGCTGGTCGTCGACACTCGGCTTTTCGCCGAGCACAGGTCGCCATATGGCATCGGAATCGCGTCCGGAACGCAGAAGCATGTTGTGGAGCGTTACACGCTGAACGACGACGGCCGCAGTCTGACGCTCGAAGTGTTTCTTGACGATCCGGAATTTCTCGCCGAGAGCTTCAGCGGCACCTTGAACTGGGACTACACGCCTGACTTCGAGTTCTATCGCTACGATTGCGATCCGGAGGTCGCCACACGGTTCAGCCTGCCGTAGCCTGTACCTGCGCATACCAATCCGGCGAATACGACACATCCGGTTTGGTAGAGTGACCAGGCAAACCCGGCGGCATTGGAGAAAAGAGGGGAACACGATGGCGGTGCTGTCTCCGGACAAGAACAGCGTCGCGCTGCCCCCGCTGGTCTACGTCCTTGCACTGACCCAGTTCGCGCTGCCGTTCATGTATTCCGGTGTCGGCGTGACACTGCCGTCGCTCGGTCTGGAGCTTGGGACGAGCGGCGTCGGGCTGGGGCTGATCGAAACGGTCTACCTGGCAGCGGGCGCCGCGTTCCTGCTGCCGCTGGGGTGCGTGGCCCAGCATGCGGACAAGCGCACGCTCTTCAGCGCCGGATTGCTGGTGTACGCCTGTGCGACCCTGGCCATCGGCTGGCTACCGTCCACGGGCTCCATCGTCGCCGTCCGGGTCGTTCAGGGGATCGCTTCCGCGTTCATGGGCGCGACCGTGATGGCCATTCTCTTTGAAGCGACACCCGCGGGCGTGAGGGGCAGGGCCGTCGGAATCTGCATGGGCGCCGTCTACTGCGGGCTGGCGGCGGGGCCGCTGGTTGCCGGGTTCATTACGACCCAATTGGGGTGGCGCTGGGTTTTCTTCATTACCTCTATTCCGCTGTTTGCCGCCTTTCTGGTTGTAGAGTCGGCGCGCGAAGGGCGCTGGGCGTTTTCCAGGCCGATACTCAACTGGCCATCCACCGTCCTGATCATCGTCGCGGTGCTGCTGCTGGTCTCGGGCAGCTCGATATTGGGAGAACAGCAACTTGGGTATTGGCTGCTGGGCGCCGGCCTGGTTGCGTGTGTCGCGTTCTTCGCCCTGGAGGAACGCAGCGAGGAGCCCATGATGAAGCTGAGCGCGATCCGCGCCAACCGGGATTATTCCCGAGGGTTGACGTCCCAGTTCCTCGTCTATGCCGCGGGATTCGCCATGACGTTCCTGTTCAGCATCTTTCTGCAGCTTGTCAGCGGGTACACCGCGCAGGAAGCGGGGTTGCTGCTGGTGATCTCGCCGCTTTGCATGGCGCTGATGGCGCCATTTTCCGGGCATCTGGCGGATCGCTACCGGGCGAAAAGCGTGGCCGGACTCGGCGCCTTTCTGGTCATGGTGAGCCTGTTGCTGGCTACGCGGATTTCGGCGGGAACGCCATTGGGGTACCTGATCCTGGTCCTGACCGCGCAGGGCGTGGGGCTGGGCATGTTCTCGGCGCCCAACGTGAGCCGGATCATGCACAGCGTCAAGGGCCGGCAGGTCAGTATTGCCTCGGCGCTGTCCGCGAAGGCCCGCTCGCTCGGTATGTTGGCGAGCATGACCGTCGTGATGGTCCAGCTCTCGATTCACATGGGGCCCGGGCCGATCTCCGAGCCGGGCAGTGACTTCGTGCACGACATGATGTCCGGCTACCTCAACGTGGTGGAATCGTCCTTTGCTGTGCAGGCAGCGCTGGCATTCATCGCGACATTGCTGGTTGTCGGGGCGGGCTGGGCGCGGAGATTGCGGGATGCGCGCGGCGGCGAGGACGCATCCTGAGACGACTGCCGGGGCGGCCCCTGGGCGTTTCACCTGAAGCAGGGCAAGTCCGGAGTCGGTCGGGAACCAATGGGTCGCGGATCGGTCGGAAACCAATGGGTAGCGGATCGGGCGGGAGCCAATGGGTAGCCGATAGGGCGGGAGTCAGGGGCCTACGATAATCCAGGCGCCGATCAACAGCAGGGATGCACCCAGAAGGCCTCCTCCCAGCCTTGCCGGGCCGCTGACCCGACTCCATAGCATTACGCCGGTCAAGCTGAGAAACAGCAGCATCACGGCGTAGGCGCTGATCACGAAGTGCCAGGCGCCGCCTTCCAGTCCGCGGCCGCTGTGGAGCCGATTGACGATGCGGTTGAATCCGCGGTCACTCCGGGTAACAGCGATCTCGCTGGAACCCACGACCCATTCGCCGCTGAAATCGCCCCCGGGCGCTTGCCAGCTTGCGGAGAAACTCGGACCCTGGGCAGCGGCGCCACCGCCACCGCGGCGGCTGCCCCCCATTGCCGGCGACGTGCCGGCCGGAAGCTGGTTCATACCCATGCCCCGACCGGCAGGTTGGGGTGTAGCCTCGCTACGCTCGAGCGTCGGGCTCGTGCGCAAACCGTATTCGGCAACGAGGTAGTCGGCCAATTCCTGCGGCGACCCGAAGCCGGCGAGCGGCGCCGGAATGGTGAACTCGTCGGTCAGCGCCGGTGCACCCAGCGTAAAGTGCGTGCGGTGATTGAGCATGAAGCCGGACCAGGCGAATATCAGTGCCAGTATGGCGGTGGAGATGCCCGTCCACGCATGGGTTTTCTTCACCCAGCGCACGCCGATGGGGGTCGCGATGGGGGAGGGCATCAGCGGGTGCGATGCCAGGCCGCGTTTTTTCTTTCCCGCTCTCATCATGGCGTCAGCGTCATGAAGTACATGGCAAATGCAAACATGCCCGTGAACAGGCCAATGCCCAGCAAACGGTGCCCGTGCAGGCGGCTCCACATCAGTACGCCGGTGAGGGCCAGCACGACCAGGGCGCCGGTGTAGGCGTCGCTCAGAACGCGCCAGCCGATGGGGCCGCCCTCGGCGCGATGGAGCCGGTTGAGGGTGTCGATGAACGAGCGGTTCGTCCGCGTGGCCTGGGCCACGTCATCGCCCTCCTGGAATCGGACATCGATCGCATCGCCGGGGGAATTGAATCGGACCCGGTAATCGATGGGATCGTCACTGGGCGTGAAGTTTCTGGGAGATGCGCCCGAACGGCGTGCGCCGACCTGCTCGCGGGCATAAACGCGAAAGTCGTCCCAGGAGGCCAGTGCCGATGCGGGCACCGCGAACTCCATCAATTCGTTGGGGACCGCTTCGTCGTTCAATCCGAAGTCGTCATACTCCATGAACAAGGTGGTGATCGAGAACAGCACGCCGGCAACCGCGCCGGCGAGGCCCAGCCACGCATGCGTGCGCCTCAACCATTTCAGGAAGGTGGGCGTTTGCCAGGAGCCCGGCATGAAGGGATGTGCCTTGACCATCAATCAACCCAACATTTCATCCGCGATACTTGTGCGCTAATGTTACCGGCCAGAGAGGATCGCAATGCAAAGAATATCTAAGCTCGGTGCACTGATTTCGATTCCGGTCGGCAGCCTGAAGAAATCGCTGGCCTTCTATGGGGGCAAGCTCGGCTTCAGCCTGCGACTGAAAGACGAGCGTCTGGGCTGGGCGGAACTGGAGAGCGACTCCGGGAACGTGCGAATCGGGCTCGCCGAAGTGCAGGAAGTGAAGCGGGGAGGGCCTGTTCTGGTGATCGAGGTCGAGGATATCGAAGCGGCGATCGAGGCGCTGAACAGGCTCAGGGTCGAGGCGAGCGGGATTACGGACGTCAGGGACATCGCCCGGGTCGCTACGCTTGAGGACCCTGACCGGCACTTGCTGATGCTGCGCCAAAGTTACCCGCGACGCACTTGAAGCTCGTACGCTACCTTGATCGAATCGGATACCGTGGCGATACCCGGCCGACGGTGTCGACGTTGGCCTCATTGCTTCGGCAGCATGCCTGTTCGGTCCCCTTCGAGAACATTGATGTCCAACTGGGACGAACGCTCACGATCGGCGTGGAGGACGCATTCGAAAAGATCGTCGAGCGTGGCCGCGGCGGCTGGTGTTACGAACAGAACGGCCTGTTTGGCTGGGCGCTGTCCGAGATCGGCTTTGACGTGACGCGAGTCGCGGGCGCCGTGCGCCGGGATGAACGTGGAGATGCGGCGCTCAACAACCACCTGTGTCTCCTGGTTCGTGAGCCGGGCGCCCGGCAACCCGTCTACCTGGCGGATGCCGGCTTCGGCGGTAGCATGATCGCGCCCATCCAGTTGGCCGAGGGCGATCACACCCAGCTTCCGTATCGAATCAGGCTCCGGTTGTTCGAAGAGGGGCATTGGCGCCTGTTTGAGGAATCGGCAGACGGCAAGTCGAACTACGAATTTGTGGCGACGCCCGCCGATGAAGCTGCGCTGGCCGCACGGTGCGAGCAACTTCAGACCGATCCCCGGTCAGGGTTCGTCCGGAACCTAGTCGTGCAGAAACGATTGCCTACCGCACACGTGTGCCTGCGCGGGCGCGTCCTGGCGACGACGACCGCCACGGCCAGGCAGACAGTACTGGTGGATTCTGCGGAAGAACTGGCGGCGACGGTTTTGGACCTGTGCGGCCTGCAAGTCCGCGGGGTCGCCGAACTTTGGCCACGAGTCGTGGCGCGCCACGAGCAGTGGAGCCGGCAGCACTGATTGCCTTACGTGGCCTCTTTCTGAAACAGCTCGATGGCGCGGTCGAGGCTTTCCCGGTCCCCCACCAGCACGACCGTATCGTCGGGTTCGTAGCGGAAATCGGGGTCCCGGCGATAGTAGGGACGGCCATCCCGGACCACGGCGAGTTGCACGACGCCGGTCTGGCGCCGCAATTTCATGGTCCTTGCACTCTTGCCGACTACCCAGGCGCCTTCCTTGATCTCGATCAGTTCCAGGGCGTCGTGAATGCCCAGGTGCTTGATCGCATCGAGCCGCAGGTTGGGTTCCGCCGTGCCGCGCAGCAGTCCGTAGTGTTCGGTCCGGACCGTCTCGGCCTCCTGCCAGATCAGGTTGATGGGGATGCGATAACTCTCGAGCGCCCTGGCGAACAGTTCGATGGAAGCCTCGAACTCCTCCACCACGACGTCATTGGCGCCCACCGACAGCAGTTCGTCGATGGAACTCGTGTAGCGCGTGCGAACGACGATATGGGCTGAAGGATTCAGGTCGCGGGCGACCACCACCCCGCGACTCTCCTCTGCGGGCGCGGAGATCGCGAAGACGATGACCCTGGCGCGGCGTGCCCCGACGTGCTCGAGGACGGTGGGTTGCGTACCGTCCCCGAACGCGACCGGTATCCCGTCCCGGCGCGCGCGGCGAACCAGTTCGGCATCGTGCTCGACGACGATGCACGAAATTCCCGCCGCATCGAGGACTCGTGCCAGGTAGCGACCGGCGACCCCATAGCCGACGATGACCGTATGGTCGGACATGCTCTCGGAGGCGTCGGCATCCGGATCACCTTTCCGTTTCAGTCGTTTACCGGACGGAGCGATACGTTCGGCAATGGGCCGGGCGGCCCGAATCATGAACGGCGTGACCATCATCGACAGCACGGCGGCGCTCAGGAACAACTGGTAGTCGCCCTCCCGGAACAATCCCAGCGGCAATCCCACGGCCGCAAGCAGTATGGAGAACTCGCCGATATGCGCCAGGCTCAGGCCGCTGATCAGCGCCGTGGTGAGCGACGCTCCCACCGCCAGCACCGCCACCGTCACCAGCAGCAGCTTCAGCGCAACCAGTCCGGCAATCATGGGCAGAAGCACATCGAGCTGAGTCATCAGGACGGAGACATCCAGCAGCATGCCGATGGAGATGAAGAAAATCCCGCTGAATACGGCCCGGAAGGGCAGCACGTCCGACAACGCCTGCAGTCCGTACTCGGACTCCGAGATGATGAGGCCGGCGATGAACGCTCCGATGGCGATGGAAAACCCGGCCGAAGCGGTGACCACCGCCGTCCCGATTCCGAAGAATCCGACGCACAGGGTGAACAGGTCCCGGTCCCGGAAGAGCACGATCCGGTCCAGCGTCCGCTTCACGATAAACCGTCCGCCGACCACCAGCACCGTCATGATGACCAGGCCGCGCAGGAACTCCATGCCGACCGCGCCCATGTCGGCGCCTCCCAAACCTGCCAGTACCGGCAGCAGAAGAATCAGCGGCAGCACGCACAGGTCCTGAAACAGCAGCACGGAGATGACCGAGCGCCCGTGTGCCGAATCCAGTTCCGCACGGTCCGAATACAACTTGGTGACGATGGCCGTGGACGACATGGCGGCGATGGCGCCGTAGAAGATGGCCTGGCCGGTCGGGATGCCGAAGGCCATCGCCAGTCCGGCGACGCAGAGAAGGGTCGTGCCCACCTGCAGCGAGCCGCCGATAAAGACGGACCTCGCCCACTGGCGGACGTGGGACAGCGACAGTTCAAGCCCCACGGCGAAGAGCAGGAGGGCAACGCCCAGTTCGGCGAGGAATTCGACTTCCCCGGTGTTCCCGATGAGGCCCAGGCCGCTGGGTCCCACCAGGATGCCTGCGATAAGGAAACCCACCAGGGAAGGAATCGACGCGCGATGCGCAAGCGCGACGATGGGAATCGCCATGCCGACGAGCAGGGTCAGATCGATCAGAAGTGTGGGTACGTGCATGGGATGAGCGTCCGATGCTCCAGAGTCCTACACTACCGATTATCCCCCATTTGTGGAATCATCGGCGACAGCCAAAAAGGGAGCCAACCATGCGCGGATTAACTTTCTTCTCCAGCGGCGCACTCGTCGCGATCCTGATTCAGACGGCCATTGCCCAGATGAACCCGGGTGTCATTCAACTCAATCACGTAGGCATCGCGGTTGCGGACATGGATGAGTCCATCGCCTTCTATACCGAGACGATGGGCTACGAGGAAGCGTTCCGGGTCACGAACGACGCCGATGAGCCCTTCCTGGTCTATCTGCGCGTAAGCGAGACTACGTTCGTTGAGCTGACGCGGGCTAATGAGAACAGCGCACCCGGACTCAACCACTTCGGCGTTCAGGTCGCTGACATGGAATCGGTCCGTGCGATGTACGAGGGCCGCGGCGCCGAGCCGACCGAGACGCGCCGGGGCAGCACGCAGGCGATTCTGTCCAACATCTTCGACCCGCAGGGCGTGCGGATAGAGCTGTCGGAGTATCCGCCGGACTCCCTGCAGGGGCAGGCGCTGGCAGGCGAACTCTAGCTCGATCCCGGCTTGCCTGGGTCAGTCCTGAGTGCCCGACTCCGGGTTGGGTACCGAATCAGACGATTCCGTATCCTGCCCGCCTGACAATCGGCCTTCGCGTCATCGTATCCGGCCGGCCGGTCAATACAGGCCGGGAACCAACCGGTGAGGCACTTTTTCCGTGTACTGCCTCCACAGGTCACCGTACTTGGCTGCACAGCGGCGCTCGTCGATGCGTTCCCTTGTGATGAAGAACACCGTCAGGTAGATGAAGTAGATCCAGGCCCAGAAATTGGTGAAGTGCCCGAGGGCCAGCGCCATTCCCAGCGCCTCCAGGATCTCGCCGAAGTAGTTCATGTGGCGTGAAGCGCCCCAGAAGCCGCTGCACAGGAGCGTGCGCTTGCCGTCGGTTACGGTCGCGGGCTGGATCAGACCCAGAAACGCGCGGTCCGGCGCGCGCTTGAACATGTATTTCTGAAAGTTCGCGCCGCGGGAAATCATCCAGCCGATCAGGAAGATCGCTGCAGAGCCACCCAGCCAGACGACGTTCAGCGAGGGGTCGATGTCGGGAGCGGGCAGGCCTGCGGTTCCCCACAGTGCCACCGGATACAGCAGGGGATAGACGACTATGCACCCGGCGATCAACTTGAAGCCCAGGCGCTCCTCGAAAATATCGAAGGTGAACAACTGCACGCGCTCGAACAGGAAATAGTCCGTGATGAACCACACCCACATCGCCGAGTGCAGGAACAGGCCGACGTTCGAGGCCGCACCGTACTGGCCGAAGTGGTAGGCAGCGCTCGAAACGGCATTCAACGCAAGGTAAGCGCCGCCGAAGATGTACAGGAACATCTTCGTGTCGGCGTGGCCAACAAGCCGCACGTTGTATGCACGGCCTTCCAGCCACTGCACAAGCTGGTTCCGGTCGTCACTCGGCTCACGCAGCACGATCCAGACCGTCACCACGACACTCAAGGCCACCGCTCCGGCAATCGCGTGCCACTTGACCACCCAGAGCCAGTCCAGCGGCGCGGTGGTCAGCCCCAGCGACCAGATCAGCAGGGCGCAAAGAAAAACGGCGAGCCCGTTCAGCCGGTATTGCGGCGGCGCCGCTCCCAGATTCCTGTGCGCGTAGCCCTCCACGCGGTATGCGGGCAGCACAAGATGCAGAGCCAGCAAAATGACGAAGATGGCGGCAGGCGTGAGAAACCCGGCGAGGGCCTGCGTGGTTGTCAACCCTGACATGAGACTGCCTTGCATGCGTTCATCGACATTCCTCCGTCCCTGGATGCCATAGCTTACACAGAATCTGGAGGCATTACGCCTGCAAGACCAGAGCTTGACCATGGAATTGCTTCGGCGCCGTGCAAGGCTTAATCTTCGGAGGCAACCGCGCAGCATAAGCCTCCGGAACGAAATGAAACCAGTCCACTTTCTGGCTGTTTTGAGCATTTTCTGCTGTTGCGGTGCGGCCTGGGCCCAGACTTCGGTCACCGCCCTGGTGACGGATGTCTACGATGGCGACACGTTTACCGTGGATGCCGAAGTATGGCCGGACATAGGCTGGACCGGCAGCGTGCGAGTCAGAAACGTGGACACTCCGGAAATCAGAGGTGCTTGCGACCAGGAGAAACGCCTGGCGGCTGCCGCCCGGGATTATGTCCGCGAGTTGCTGCTTGATGAGGTGGTCACGCTCACCGATGTCGATAACGACCTGTACGGAGGGCGCGTGCTGGCACACGTCTATCTGCATGGCGGCGATAGCCTTTCCGACCTGTTGATTGGAAACTGGTATGGTCGCCCGTACGACGGCGGGACCCGGCCGAGCTGGTGCGACGAAACCATCGAGATTCCGGCGAACCGATCGTCGGAAAGCCTGAGGGCATCCTCAACAGTCAACGCGGCAGTGTCACGGGGCAACGCTGACGCACAGGCTGATTCAACCGGTGATCCGCTGGCGCTATACGACGACAACGGCAACGGGCGCATCACCTGCGCCGAAGCCGGCGCCCACGGAATCGCTCCGGTACGAAGCAATCATCCGGCCTATCCTCACATGACCGACGGGGACGGCGACGGCGTGGTTTGCGAGTAAGTGACCGACAAGGCGACATTGCTGCGGCACAATCGCGTCGCCTATCGCGAGGAATCGCCCATGACCAGATCGCAAAAGCAGCCCTCCAGGCTCCCGGCCTTTCAACCGGTATTGATGGAGACCATTCGCTTCCTTCGTCCCGAGCTTGAGGAGTGACGGCAAAGGCAAATCGTCCATGACGGCTCCCCGTTGGCGAACGTGGCTGGATCAGCCGCAGAATGTCCCTTTTCGCCGCGCACTGTACCTGGTTCATCTGTGGGTGGGGATCGCGACCGGCCTTTACATTCTCGTGATCAGCCTTTCCGGGAGCGCCGTCGTATTTCGGCGCGAACTCAAATACCTTCGATGACGATCCAATGGACTTTCGACGGCCCGGCGAAGGCATCCTGTTGCTCCTGATCGACTGGCACTTCGGCCGCTTCGGTGGTCTCGGCATTCGCATTCTCTGGGTGATCCTCGGCCTTCTGCCCGCAATGCTCTTTTGCACGGGTTTCGCGGTTTGGTGGAAGCGGATACGAGTCAGCGACACGGGGACGCCATTACGACGCTCAGCTGAATAAGCTGCGCCCATGGTCGCACGCGCATCGTTGGAGAATCCGTAGTGCCCCGGCCTGCTATAAATGTCACCATGTCTTCACGCGAGATGATTTATGGCACTCTGTTGAACATGGTGTTGGCAGGCGCGGGCGATGGCCAGATGCCCGCAACATGGGATTGTCCATGAGCAATGACAAGGACCGGGAGCCGGGCGTCCCCGATGAGCGCCGGGAGGCGTGGGGCGACAAGTTTCGGTTTCGATACTCGGGCGTGGCGACGTTTCTGCGCCGGCCCTTGGTGGAAAAGCCGGAGGACTGGGCCGGCATCGACATCGGATTTATCGGTGTGCCCTTCGACGGAGCGGTCACCAATCGCCCGGGTGCGCGCCACGGTCCGCGCCATCTCCGCGACCAGTCCACCCTGATGGGGGCCTACAACCACCAGACCGGGGTGCAGCCCCACAAGCTCGTCAAGTCGGCGGACCTCGGGGACGTGCCCATCGAGGGGGTCTACGACCTGGACAGGGCCATCGCGGAAATCGAAGCCTGGTACCACAAGGTTGTCGACGCCGGAATTGCGCCGCTGTCGGCTGGCGGCGACCATTCCATCACCCTGCCCGTCATGCGCGCACTGTCGAAGCGATCCGGACCGCTCGGAATGGTTCATTTCGATGCCCACTGCGATACCGGTCCCGAACTGTTCGGGCACAAGCACCATCATGGCGGACCCTTCCGCTGGGCGGTTGAGGAAGGCTTGCTGGACCCGAAGCGCACGATCCAGATCGGCATCCGCGGCCCCGCAGAGCCCCTCTGGGCGTTCAGTTACGAGCGCGGCATGACCGTGATCCACATCGAGGATATCTATGCCATGGGGCTGGCCGCGGTGATTGACAAGGCGCGTGAGGTGGTGGGTGAGGGGCCGACCTACGTCAGCTTCGACGTCGACGGACTGGATCCGGTGTATGCGCCGGGTACGGGCACACCGGAGGCCGGCGGATTCAATACCTTCGAGGCGATGCAGATGCTGCGCGGCCTGCGCGGGCTGAACGTGGTAGCGGGAGATGTGGTGGAGGTTTCCCCGCCCTTCGACCCGTCCGGCGTCACGGGCCTGAACGGCGCCCAGATGATGTTCGAAATCTATTGCCTGATGGCGGAGGCGATAGCCGACGGGAAGAACGAGACACGCGTTTGAGTGCGCGTTGCGCATCGGTACGTCCGCTCGTATCGTGTCTCCGCACCTTCTACTTCGTGCGTTCCACGAGCCGCATGGCCAGTCGTTCGATTCCTTATGAGACTTGCCGATGTCGACGACCTCGGACCGGCCCTCATGCGAATGGTCGGCGCCGCGCTCGGGGTGTAAGCTGACAATATCTTCGTTGATGGTCGCGGGGGTGCAGGGATCACATGCTCTGTGAGGCGGGAGTCCGGAGATCGAGACGGCGACGCGGTGTGTTCGAGATGGTGTATGGCACTCGGTTGAACAAGGTGTTGGCGGGCTGGACTGCGGCACTGATGTTCGTTTCGCAGAGCGGCGCGCAGATGCCCGAGCTGCGGCGCGCGGACCCCGATCACGTGCCGGTATTCAGCATCAGCCATATCAACGGCGATGTCTGGAGAGCTACTGTTGACAATCACGGTACCGCGTTTCTGGCCACGTCCGAAGGCATCGTTCTGGCCGACCCCATCGGTCCCGGGATGGCGGAGTGGTTGAAGGAGGAGCTCGACAGACGCTTCGGCGTTCCCGTCCGATACGTCGTTTACAGCCACTATCACTGGGATCACGCCTCCGGCGGCGATGTCTTCGCCGACACGGCGAACTTCGTCGGCCATGCCAACATGCTGCCGCACCTGGCGATGCCGCCCGCATCCACCACGCTTGCCGACGTCGTCGGCCAATATGCGCCTTTCGCCGCACTGGATGCGAACGGCAATGGTCTCGTCGAGCAAGGCGAGGTGCCGGAGGATATCCAGCGATTCTACGGCTCCAGCCAGACCCAGTTCCCGGGTTTCGATGCAAACGGCGACGGCGTGCTCGATGGCGCGGAGCTGGTACGCGGACCGGTCAGCTTCGTGCGGCCACCCGACATTACCTACACCGACGAGATCGTGATCCGCCTCGGCGGAAAACGCGTGAAGCTGACCTGGCTTGGCGACATGAACCACTCGAAGGACTCGAGCCTCATCGAGTTTCCCGACGATAGCGTGGTGATGGCGGTGGACTACATTTCGTTCGGACGCCTTCCCAATAGAGAGATGGACTACGAGAACGGTCTGTTCGAGGAGTGGATGACGGCCATAAGAGAGACCGAAGCAGTGGCGAGAGGCTATGAGTTCGTCACGACCGGCCATGGGCCGGTGGGCACATGGGAGGATATCCGGGACTGGCGGGAGTACCTGGAGAAACTCCGGGATCAGGTAGCAGCCGGAATCGCGGCCGGTCAGTCACTCGAGCAGATGCAGCAGAGCATCACAATGGACGAGTACAGCGACTGGCAGGGTTTCGACTGGGTCGACGAGAACGTCCTTGGCATGTTTCACTTCCTGACCGATTGAGGGACGTGTTGAATGCGCAGGCGGACGCCTGCGTCACGGGTGGCCGCGCGGCGCGGTGGCGGAATCGAGTAATCACGGAAGAAGAGGCGAATGACAATGGAACAGGCTGGCGAGACACTCGAACGGACTGGCGGCGAACCGACGCTGCGGCGCAGCATCAGCCTGTGGCAGATGACGCTCTACGGCGCCGGGGGCATGCTGGGGGCCGGCATCTACGGCCTGATCGGGCAAGTCGCCGCCGAGATGGGGTCGGCGATCTGGATGGCCTTTGCGTTTTCGCTGGTCGCAGCAGGACTGACGGGACTGTCGTATGCCTCGCTCGGCTCCCGCTATCCGCGTGCGGGCGGCGCGGCCTACATCACGCAGCGAGCCTATCGCCGCAGTCTGCTGACCCACATCGTCGGCCTCACCGTGGCGTGCTCGGGCCTGACCTCGATTGCCGCCGGCGCCCGCGTGGTGGGCGAGAACCTGCAGGCCCTCGCCGTTTTCGAAGGCCTGCCCACCGGGACGTTGGCGTTCATCTACGTAGCCATCGTGGGTGCGATCGCCTATCGCGGCATCCGCGAATCGATGTGGGCCAATGTCGCCCTTACACTGATGGAAGCGGGAGGGTTGCTGCTGGTCATCGCCGTGAGCCTGCGTTTCTGGGGCTCGGCGAACCTGCTGGAGTTTCCGGTAGGCCCCGAAACCGAAGCAGGGCTTCCGCTGGTGTTCCTGGCCCAGGGAATCGTGCTTACCTTCTACGCCTTCATCGGGTTCGAGGACTCGCTCAACGTCGCCGAGGAGCTGAAGAACCCGCGCCGCAACCTGCCGCTCGGCCTGATCATGGCGCTTCTGCTGACCGTCGTCATTTACATGAGCGTGGCGATCAGCGCCGTCTCGGTCGTGCCCTGGCAGGAGTTGGCCGAGGCCAACGCGCCGCTGGCCGAAGTCGTCGCCCGCGCCGCACCCTGGTTCCCGGCGTGGGTGTTCATCGTGATCACCGTGTTCGCGGTCGCCAACACCGGTCTGATCAACTACGTCACCGCGTCCCGTCTGCTCTACGGCATGGCGCGCGACGGGCACCTGCCGCCCGTACTCTCGAAGGTGCATCCGGTGCGGCGCACGCCGCACATCGCTATCGCGCTGATCTTCGCGCTGATCGTGATTCTGATCCTGTCGGGCGACATCTCGGAACTGGCCTCTGCGACCGTATTGCTGCTGCTGTTGGTGTTTCTGGTGGTGAACAGCGCACTGGTCGTCCTGAAGCTGCGGCCCGACGAACCCCCGGGCGGTTTCGAACTGCCGATCGCGGTACCTGCGCTCGGCGCGGCCGTCTGTGTTGTGATGTTCGCAACCCGCGTCGGCGCCGGGGACTGGCGCGCCCCGGCGATTGCCGGCGTCCTGTTGCTCGGTGTGGCCGCGCTGTATTTCGTGCTGCGGTACCGGCGCGCCGCGGATGGTGGATAGCATCCGTGTCGAACTCCGGTAGCAATATCGCGTCCAGTCATTGGTTGAACGCGCCGCATTAATAGGTCAATATTGTCCTCATATTCCGATAAGAGGACAAAAACATGGAGTTTAATGAGCGGGAGTTGGCAGGCGAGATCGGGAGTCGCCTTGCCAACATTCGCCTTTCCAGAAACATCAAGCAAGATACCCTGGCCAAATCGGCCGGGATCAACGTGCGCACCCTGCGCCGCATCGAAGCAGGGCATCCTGCGACATTCGGCAATTTCCTGCGAGTCGCGAAGGCCCTGGAACTGGACGATCACCTGCTGACGGCGATCCCCTCACAGGAAATTCGGCCGATCGAGCGGGTCGAGTCTCGACGCGGAACCGAGCGGCAACGCGCTCGACCGAAGAAACCCGCTGAGCGCCAGCGCCAACCGAACGAAGGCTTTTGGGGCGACGGGCGGTGAGCAACGCCACTGTAAACCTGTGGGGGCGCCGGGTTGGGGCGGTATCCTGGGACAAGGCCCGAGCGGTCGGTGTCTTTCAGTACGACCCCGACTTCCATTTGGGGGACATTGAAATCGCCCCGCTGACCATGCCCGTGCGCTCGGCTCCGTACACCTTTCCGGCCCTGAATCGAGACACGTTCCGTGGGCTGCCGGGATTGCTCGCGGACGCGCTGCCCGATCGCTATGGAAACAATCTCATCAACGTATGGCTGGCCAATACCGGCCGGCGCCGTGAAGACTTCAGTCCGGTGGACAGGCTCTGCTACGTCGGCAACCGAGGGGTCGGCGCGCTGGAATTCGAACCGGCCCTGACCCGTAATCGAAAAAGCGCCCGAATCGACTTCGAAACATTGGTTGACCTTGCCGGTCGGGCGCTCGTCGAGCGCCAGCGACTTGCAGGCCGCCTCGGTTCGGACCGCGACCAGGAGGCCCTCGAACAAGTCCTGAGCGTCGGTACATCGGCCGGCGGCGCCCGTGCGAAGGCGGTGCTCGCGTGGCATCCCGAAACCGGCGAGTTTCGATCGGGACAGGTCGACGCCGAGGCCGGCTTCGAACACTGGTTGTTGAAGTTCGACGGGGTTTCCGACAGTCAGGAGGGAGAATTGACGGATCCGAAAGGATACGGACGCATCGAATACGCCTATTACCTGATGGCGCGCGCCGCTGGCATTCAGATGACAGACTGCCGCTTGCATCATGAGGGCGGTCGCAGTCACTTCATGACCCGCCGATTCGACCGGACTCCGGAAGGCGGTAAGATCCACACCCAAACGCTCGGCGGGATGTGCCACTTCGACTACTGGGAACCCGGTGGATATTCATACGAACAGGCCATTGAGACGGTCCGCCAATTGGAAATCGGGAAGGCAGCCGTCACGGAGCAGTTTCGCCGCGCAATCTTCAACGTGGTGGCCAGAAATCAGGACGATCACGTCAAGAACATCTCGTTCCTGATGGGTCGAAATGGCGAATGGCAACTTTCGCCAGCGTACGATGTGGTCTACTCCTACAGACCGTCAGGCAGATGGACCCGGAACCACCAGATGAGTCTGGCCGGAAAGGTCGATGATTTCACGCGCGACGACCTGCTCACGTTCGCCAGGACGGCCGGCGTGAACCGGCACGAGGCCCAGCGAATCATGGGGCAGGTGTTTTCCGCCGTGAGCAAGTGGCGGGAGTTTGCGGATGAGGCGGGAGTCGACGAGCGCAAGGTCAAGCAAATCGCGAGTGCGCATCGTACTCATCTGGATCTGTCGCGGGGGCGCTGAATTCCGCATCCATGGACCAGCGGATCGAAAAACACGTACCGATACTTTCGACGTGAGCCGATTACAGGCTCTATTCAAATCAATAAACGGCGATTCTTGATGAGAATACGGCGTATAATCTCATCATATGTGGGCGTGGGAACATCCGGACTGGCCGAAATTCGTCATTGACGAAGGCGCCTTCGTGGGCCGGACCGACGCGTTCCATCGCACAGCCGAGAGATTGTTTGGCAACGTGGAGATCATGGGCGATGAGGGCCGCACCGACACCGAGATCGAACTCATGCTGACGGAGGCAATCGCCACGAGCGCCATCGAGGGGGAGAACCTGGATCGCGATTCTGTGCGATCGTCGTTGCTGGCCCATTTCGGCAAGTTGGTGGGCAAGACCAAAACAAGCGGCGACTTGAAAGCGGCCGGCGCTGCGAGCCTCATGGTCGATGTGCGAGGAAAATGGGACCGCCCCCTGACACACGAAATGTTGGGTGCGTGGCAATCGATGGCCATCCCGGAAAAGCTGTCCAGCATGGCGACGCGAGGGGCGTATCGCGAGGATGCCGTGCGCGTCGTCAGCGGCTACCCCGGGAATTATCGGGTTCACTATGAAGCACCCCCGGCAAACCGCGTACCCGATGAAATGGAGCGGTTCCTTGAGTGGTACAACGTAGACAGTGTTGACATGGCGGGTCCGGTCCGCGCCAGCATCGCGCATTTGTGGTTCGAACGAATACACCCCTTCGATGACGGTAACGGCCGCGTCGGCCGTGCGGTCTCCGATCACGCATTGTCCCAGGCGCTCGACCGTCCGACGCTGGCTTGTTTGGCCACGGCCATCGATGAAACACGAAAACCCTACTACAAGGCGTTCGAGAGCTTCGATCGCAGCGAGCGGCTTGACATGAACAGCTTTGCCGACTACTTCACTGACGCCATTGTTCGAGCGCAGGAGATCGCTCGCGCAGAAATCGGGTTCATCCTGGAAAAGAGCCGATTCTTCGACCGCCATCGCGACGCCATGAACGAGCGGCAGACCAGGGCGATGGAGAGAATGTTCAGGGAAGGACGGCGCGGCTTTGCCGGTGGAATGACCGCAAAAAAATACATGGCCATAACGAAGTGCCCCCCGGCCACGGCCACCCGGGATATGTCCGCACTGGTTGCCATGGGGGCGCTGATCTCGAAAGGCGGCGGTCGTAGCACTCGGTACGAAATCGCACCGTCGCGCTGGTAATCGATTAGCGCTTCACACACATAGGACAGAAATGGCCTCCTCAGACGAAATCAACAACGACAAGCTCCCCGATCATGCCAACGTCGCAATTTTCCCGCCGTTGTTGTTCGGGCTATCGCTGGGTGCCGGTTTTGGCTTGCGTGCAATTTTTCCGTCGCCGTTCCTGTCGGACCGCCTGGCCTGGATTGGCGGCCCGTTCATTGTCGGTGTGGCGTTGATTCTTGCTGCCTGGGCCGTGCGAACCATGCACGCGGGCGGCGCTTCCATTCCCACTGGCGCACCGACCGACGTCATCGTGCAAGGCGGTCCGTACAGGTTCTCGCGGAATCCGATCTACCTGGCGATGGTTCTGTCGCTGGCCGGGATCGGCGTCTGGGCGAACAGCCTGTGGTTTGTGGGATTGGCCATCGTCACTGCGGCGCTGTTGTCCTGGGGTGCAATTTCACGCGAAGAGGCCTACCTGCAACGCAAGTTCGGAGTTCAATATTCGGTCTACATGGAATCCGTCCGTCGATGGTTGTAGCCGCGTATACTGTGCTGTTTCGCCTTGGCGTGGTCCGAAATCGCACGCCCCCCACGACCGTTGCCATCGTCGAACGGGTGAATCTTCTCGAACCAGATATGCGCAAATCTGATTGAGGCAGACCTGCAGAGGGCCGATCTGATGGGCGTGTCCGATGAGTGCCTGTCAGGTCACAGAGAGGCCAGACGATCGAAGGTATCAGGGTACTTTTGCGCCATGAGGATCAGTGCTGCGGCAGAGTGGGGAGGGCGGGACCTGCCCTGTTCCCAGCGCTCCACGGTCCTTGCGGGGACGCGGATCATGTGCGCGAATACCGCCCGCGAGACGTCAAGGCGGTCGCGAATATCGCGAATGGCATAAGGCGTGAGTTCGGGAAGCGGTCGCGGTTCGATACGCACGGTGCGCAGCGTACACCTGCCGGTGCGGAACTCGCGGATTTCCCGAAGACCGTCGAGAACCTCGGCTGCGATGTTGCGTTCAGTCATGTTCGATTGCCTCCACGCGCCCGAGCATACGCTATGCGCGTACCCAGTTTAAGTTAATGGTGTGGTTCATTGGCAGCCAAATTAAGGTGGAATCAGTGGCTCTGAAGCGGCACGGCAATTGGAACGATTGTGAGAAAAAACCTCATGCAAGCAAGCGGTTGGCTCGCGCTTCAATCACTGCGCATAGCTTCATCAGCGCATCGAACGACCCGTCATCGCCGAGCAACATGCCGTCGGCCAGCATTCTCTCGTAGTCGTCCGCGAGCGCCGCGAGCGCGGTGTCGGAGGGAACGAGTTGCAAGCCGCCGGACACCGCGGCATGGTAATCGATTCGCTCGCCATGGACATCGTTTTCCCTGAAGAAGATCGCCTTGTGACGCGCCACCGATAGCGCAAGTTCGCGGTCGGCAAGCGCGCTTGCCGCGATGCCGGCTTCATCAAGTAGCACGAGATCGTGCCAGTGTCTCGACAGGCGCTCTCCACGGCGCCGCTGCTGGCGGCAGTAGACGTGGATGGCAGTCGCCTTCTCCCAGAAGGTGCGCTCGGCAATCATTACGGTGGGGCGGGCCTCCGGAAAGGCCAATTCGGGCAGGTGGGCCGCCGCGTCGCACACGACCGGGTAGATAGCGTGCGGCTCGCCCGTGGAACGAGCGCCGAACTCGATTTTGACTTCGGGGCGCACGAATCCTGTCTCCTGGAACAGCGGTTCGTATTGTATGTGGAGACAGTCCGCGTCAGCACGAACCTCCGCCGCAAAGCCGGCTTGCGCAAGTTCTTCCTCGACGATTGGTAGGGCCTGATCCCGAACCCACTCGGTCAGCCGGGTGCGGATGGCCCGCGTCCAGCGTTTTTCCTGGCTGCGCGTGGGCGGAAGCGCCTCATCGCCGGCACTTGCCACCAGGTCCGGTGCGAAGGCGCGAATGTCGTAGGTGACATCGACATCTTCGGAGAAACGGGAAATCGCGCGCCACACTTTCGAGAGCGATGTGCCGCCCTTGAAGGTCAGGTGTTCGGCGAATGGCGCTTGGAACAATACGTCGAGCGCTGCGATAACCCAGATGTCCTTTTCCAGCAGGTGTGCCTTGTGGCTACTCGTACGATCGGCTACTTCCAGCGCGTCCCGGCGATCGGCGACGGACAAATCCTGAAATCGCACCTCAGCCATACGAGAGCCGCGCGCTCACCGGTTCGGCAATCCAGTTGGGCATCACCGCCCGTGCGGCAGCCAGTTCGTCCAGCTCAACCGCAGAAAGTTCGGGCACAACTGCGTCCAGTCCGTACTCGACCTCTTTGGGCCCGAGCCATGCCAGTGCACGGATGATGTCACCCGCCTTTCGATGAGGCGCCGCGAGCTGCCAGCGCGGAGCGTGGCGCAACTCGACAGCATGTCCCCCAAAATGCAGCCGGCGGCTGGGACCCGACGTGAGATAGACCATCCGCACCGGGTTTTGGTTGGTCAGCCCGAGGCGATTCGCTGCCGAACCGCCACACGGCACGATGGTCTCGCCCCATAACGCTGCCAGCGCAGTGATCGCTTTGCCGACGTTGGGCGCTCGAATTCCAAAACGAGTCTCGATCGGGCGCATGTAGACGCCTCGGCAAATACGCATCAACTTGCCCGACCGTGCAAGCCGGGACAAAGCTTGATCAATTGCCGCACGATTCCCGAGGTGAAGCAAAGCGCCCGGACACAGCGGTGTGGCCTCCGGAAGGGCTTCAGCATGTTCCATGATGCGCTTGGGAAGGCCCCACATGGGTTGGGACTCCAGTGTATTTGTCAGAAACCAATAAGTAAAACTAGCATTTTACATTGCCGGAGAGGCTATGGATACTCGACAAGCGGGGTGCAGTTCGTGCACTCGAAGGCGTTAGCGCACTGGCTGGATCCGTGGGTCGCGATGTTAACGGCGTCTTTGCCATTCTTCTGGTGGTCATGGTGCTGACGGGCGTTGTGATCTAGTGGCCCGGCCGGCGCCAGCCGGGAAGGCCAGCGCGGTTAGGCAGGTAAGTCCAACGCTGCGTTCGGGCCGCCACGTTGTTCACGAAACTGTCGGCGGCATTGTATCTCCAATTAAGGATCGGCGAGTTGGGATTCGTCGCTAACTCGATGGAACAACGTGCCTGTGAACGCCATGACATCACCATCTCCAACAGCCTGACAGGCGCGGTCTTCGGATGGGCACACGAGAATGCTGGAAATACGGGTATCGACCCGGCGCGCATTGTCGGCGGCTCAAATGCGAAGGAGGTCTAGTTCTTCAAGTCGGATTGCCATAGCCTCCACCGATACGCGGTACAGTTCGGCAAGGGACACAATGTTGGCACCGTTGTATTGCTTGGCATTTGCAAGAATTCTGGACAGGTCTCTGACGGTTCCGCATCTGGCTCTGATTGAATCGTAGTCACCTGCATTCAATGCAAAAGCTGTTTGCTCGTTCAGCTCAAATTTTTCTGTTTGAAATATCTGTGTGAACGATTTTCGCACTTGCTTTGAGGGCATGAGGAAATAGGTCGCGAAGATGTCGGCCTCTAGCTCTGTTCGGTCTCGCGTACCAGAGCCTGCGGATCCGTCCAGAGCCCTGTCCCTATGAAGGCCCAGATTATGGTGGAGAATAGCGTGGCCCAGTTCGTGGGCGGCCGTAAAATTGCGAATTGCCGGCGGGAATTGGCGTGATATCTGGACCCTGTTGCGTGAGGGATCGATGAGTCCAGCGACTTCAAAGGTGACATTGTCTTGGGAATGTTGGCCAATCGACGTGCCTGATTTGAATTGATACCCCAAGGCGCCGAATGCAAGCGAAGGCTCAAGAATCTCCAGCGGACTCTCGAATGTCCGGTTAGGAAAGAACTCGGAACGACGCGACCAAAGCTCAAGTTGCAGATTACGAGCGATGGCCTCAATTTTTTGCCTCGACAACCGGCCGCCCCGCTTACTTCTTCGAAAAAATTGGTTCGTGTGAATGACGGGCAGCACGCGGACCGGCCTATCCACCATTCCAAATTCGCCAAGGGCATCATTTCCTAGTGCGAACGCGTACGGATTCTGATAGTCCCTAAGGCGTTCGCGATCGGTCCGGTCAGCATCGGGAATAATGGCATCGAATCCACCTTGGTCGGCTAGGTGGGCGTATGGGTTTCCGAGCAGCTTGCGCCGCCTACGGATCCGAGGGTCGATTGGGTCAGGCAATTGCTGATACCAAACAGTTAATTGGACCGCATATTGTACTGAAATTCCTGATCGTGACGTTCAGAACTCCTGCTTTCCAAGTTGTGCCCTCTTGCCGCCAACTCTTTTCCACAGGTTTCGTGGTTTGGTGGAAGCGGTTACGAAATAGGCAACCCGCCAGTGGCTGGGAACGCCAACGCGATTAGCGGGGCTGATCCGGATCGGTGTTCGGGTCGCCACGTTGTCCCCGAAACCGACGGCTGCGTTGTTCCAGCCCAACTGACGATCCTGTCACGGTCAATTGGAATGGCCTCCAGAGGCGACTTCAACAACGACATCCCCCTGATCACGCTAATGTCGTGATGCCTTACCAGTACGGCAATGAAATTGCGTCGGCGTCGTGCAAGTCTTAACCTTCGCCGCAAAGATGCAGCATAGATCTCTGGATCGAAATGAAGCCAGTCCACTTTCTGGGCATTTTGAGCATTTTCTGCTGGTGCGCCGAGGTCATCCAGTCTATCCGACATATGACCAACGGCGACGGCGTGGTTTGCGAGTGAGCACAGGCAGTGTTGAGGCCGTAATGCGTAAAGGACCCTAATGGCCATCAAAAAATCCGACCTGTACTCGTCGCTCTGGGCGTCCTGCGACGAACTTCGCGGCGGCATGGACGCGAGCCAGTACAAGGACTACGTCCTGTTCATGCTGTTCATCAAGTACGTCACGGACAAGTACGGGAACAGCACCGACTTCGCCCCGCCGATCATCATCCCCGAAGGCGCGAGTTTCACCGACATGCTTGATCTTCGAGGCCAGAGTGACATCGGCGACAGGATCAACATCCAGGTTATCGCCCCGCTAGTTCTGGCCAACACGAGCCTGGCGCGTAGCGACTTCCCCGACTTCAACGATCCGAACAAACTCGGGCAGGGAAACGAGATGGTGGAGCGGCTGACGAACCTGATCAATATCTTCGCCAGCCCGCAACTCGATTTCTCGCGGAACCGTGCCGAGCACGACGACATCCTCGGCGACGCCTACGAGTACCTGATGCGGCACTTCGCTACCGAGAGCGGCAAGAGCAAGGGACAGTTCTATACTCCGGCCGAGGTCAGTCGCGTTATCGCGCAGGTGATCGGGATTTCTCCGCAGAACGCGAGGGCATCCACCACCGCCTATGATCCAACCTGCGGCTCAGGCTCGCTACTGCTCAAGGTGGCCGCACAGGCGGGCAAACAGATTACCCTTGAGGGACAAGAGAAGGATGTGACTACTGCGGGCTTGGCCCGCATGAACATGATTCTTCACGACTTTCCCACAGCGAATATCGTCTCGGGCAATACGCTGGCCGCACCGAAATTCAAGGACGGCGAACGGCTTCGCACCTACAATTTTGTCGTCGCAAACCCGCCGTTCTCCGACAAGACTTGGACGACCGGTCTTGTTCCGTTAACGGATCTGTTCCAGCGTTTCGCGTGGGGCGAACCGCCCGCCAGGCAGGGCGACTACGCATACTTGCTGCACATCATCCGCTCGATGAAGGGCACGGGAAAGGCCGCGTGCGTGCTGCCGCACGGCGTGCTGTTTCGCGGCCATGCGGAAGCTACCATCCGCGAGCAACTCATCCGCTCCGGCTACCTTAAGGGAATCATCGGGCTGCCCCCGAACCTATTTTATGGGACAGGCATTCCGGCCTGCATTGTCGTGCTCGACAAGGAGAACGCCGCCGGACGCACGGGCGTGTTCATGGTCGACGCCTCCAGGGAGTTCAGAAAGGATGGTCCCAAGAACCGGTTGCGCGAACGGGACATCCACAGGATCGTCGATACGTTTACGCAGCAGGTCGATGTCCCACGCTATGCCCGCATGGTGACGATTGAGGAGATCGCCGACTCGAAGAACAACTTTAATCTCAACCTCCCGCGCTACATCGACAGCACCGAGCCCGAGGACCTGCACGACATTGACGCGCACCTGCGCGGCGGCATCCCGGAGCGCGACCTAGATACGCTTGATGCTTACTGGCAGGTGTTTCCTAGCGTGCGCAGCTTCCTCTTCGAATCGGCCGGGCGACCCGGATACGCGCGATTGAAGCCGGCGCTGACGGAGGTGAAGCCTGCGATCCTCGAACACGATGAGTTTTCCGCATTCCAGAAGAACATCGCGAAAATTTTTGCCGACTGGCGAAGTGCCCACGTGCCGTTGCTCACCGGTTTCGGTAAGAACGGTCACCCAAAGGAGCTGATCGAGGCCATCGCCGAGGCCCTGCTGGCGGCGTTTCGCCAAACACCGATGCTCGATGTCTACGCTGTCTACCAGCATCTGATGGACTACTGGGCCGAGTCCATGCAGGACGACTGCTATCTGATCGCCGCCGACGGCTGGGTGAAAGGGGCGCAGCCTCGCGAGATCGTTCGGGTGAAGGGCAAGAACAACAAGCTCGTCTGGCCTGAACCTCACGACTATCTGAAGCGCAAGCGGCGCTACAAGTCTGATCTTGTCCCAGCGTCGATTCTGGTTGCTCGCTACTTCATCGCCGAAAGTGACGCACTCGATGTCCTTAACCAACAGCTCGCGGCGTTGGAACAACAGCTCGATGAGATGCGCGAGAACAATGGTGGGGAGGACGGGTTGCTTGCCGAGGTGATCGAAGCCGACAAAAAGAAGATCACGGCCAAAACCGTGAAGGCGAGACTCAAGGAAATCGGCGCTGACCCGCTGTATGTTGATGAACGCGTTGCGCTTGAGACCTACGCGGACATGCTGAAGCAGCAATCGAGTCTCAAGACGAAGCGCAGCGCGGCGCAGAAGGAGTTGGACCAGAAGATCGACGCGAAGTATCTGGAGCTCACTGAGGCTGAAGTCAAGACGCTAGTGGTGGACGACAAGTGGATGGCACAGTTGTCCGCCGCGGTACAGAGCGAGATTGATGGCGTTTCGCTTACGCTGGCTGACCGGATCCGTCAACTGGCGCTACGCTACGTCGTGCCGCTGCCAGAACTCGGCTGGAGAGTCGAGGAGATTAGTGCCAAGGTCGCAGGGCACCTGAAGAAGATGGGTGCCAGGCTATGAGTGCATGGGTTACGCTGCCACTAGGTCAGGTGGTGACGTTTCAGCGTGGCTACGATCTCCCACATCACGCTCGGAGAAGCGGTGAGATACCGATCATCAGTTCGGCTGGCGTTACAGACTTCCACGACATCGCGATGGTCGATCCTATTGGAGTTGTCACGGGCCGATACGGCACTATCGGAGAACTCTTCTTGATCTCCGAGCCGTTCTGGCCACTGAACACTACACTCTACGTCCGTGATTTCCACGGCAACGACCCGCACTTCGTCTATTACCTTCTGCAGACATTCGATTTCACTTCCTTCAGCGGGAAAAGCGGAGTCCCGGGAGTCAATCGCAACGATCTTCACGTTGAAACGGTGGTGTTGCCTTCCGATCTTCCCGAACAGCGCGCTATCGCGGCCGCGTTGAGCGATGTCGATGCGCTGCTGGATGGGCTGGAAACGCTCATCGCAAAGAAGCGGAACCTAAGACAGGCTGTCATGCAGCAGCTCCTGACCGGGCTGACGCGCCTTCCGGGCTTCAGTGGAGAGTGGACTCAGTTTGACATGGCTCAAGACTCTGCTCTCAAAGCGAGAATAGGCTGGCAGGGATTAACTACCAGCGAGTACCTGACCTCTGGTGACTACTATCTCGTGACAGGCACCGATTTTCTTGATGGCCGTGTCAATTGGACGAACTGTCACTACGTCGATCATTTTCGCTATTCTCAAGACCAGAACATCCAGTTGTCGTCGGGAGATGTCTTACTTACCAAGGATGGAACTATCGGAAAGGTAGCGTATGTCGAATCTCTGCCCGGTCCTGCTACGCTCAACAGTGGAGTTTTCGTGATAAGGCCGAAAGCAGGATCCTTTCATCAACTGTTCATGTACTACGTACTTTCCTCCTCCATCTTCGACAATTTTCTTCGGCGGCTACAGGCAGGGTCAACTATTTCTCACCTCTATCAAAAGGACTTTATCCGATTCACATTCGATGGTAAGCGGTTTGCCGACCCCACCTTCCTTTCGCTGAGCCACTGAGATTGTATGACTCCTTTTGTATAGGGAGTTGTTCGATGAGGGATCATGATGCGGCTGCCGGGGGCAAGCGCCCTGGCCGGGCGGTTGCGGCCAACGGCGCGGCTGGGGCTGGGCGCAAGCGAGGGAAGCGAAAGACGCGCCGATCCTGGAGCGTGGAGGAGAAGATTCGGATCGCGCGCGAGAGCCTGGCATCCAGCGAGACGATTACGGCGGTGGCCCGGCGATACGGCATCACGGGCGGGATGCTGTCGTCGTGGCGCAAGCGGCTGCGTCAGGGCAAGCTGGCGTCGCCGTCATCGCCGAAGGTGGAACCGGCCGGGGCTTTCGCTGCGGTGGAGGTGGAGGAACGTTGTTCGGTTCTGATCGAGGGCCGGGGCGTGACGGTGCGGCTGGAAGGCATTGCCGATGTGTCCGGCATCGCGGCGATCGCCGCAGCGCTGGCGGGCGGTTCGCGATGATCTCGCCGGGCGGCACGCGGATCGTGGTGGCCACACAAGCGGTGGATTTCCGCAAGGGCCACGACGGGTTGGCCGCGGTGGTGCAGAACGAGCTGGGGCTTGACCCGTATTCGGGGGTGGCCTATGTCTTTCGGGCCAAGCGGGCCGACCGGATCAAGGTGCTGTGGTTCGACGGCACGGGCCTGGCGCTGGCGTACAAGCGCCTGGAGGTCGGGCGGTTTGCCTGGCCGGCGGTTCGCAACGGCGTCATCCGGCTCACCCGGGCGCAGTTCGAGGCGTTGTTCGAGGGACTGGACTGGCGCCGGGCGTGGTCCCCGAGGGTGCGCCGTCCGCGCACTGCGGCGTGACGCCCGGGGCCCCCGCGCAAGCCCGATATCGGCCCGTTTTGCGGGCCGATATTCGTTTATAACTAACTGATTTTATGATAGTATTCTGTCATGCAGACCCATCCGGAAGCGGTCGATCTCAAGGCGTTGCCCGAAGCCCATCGGGCGCTGTTCGAGCGCCAGCAAGCCGACAACGAAGAGCTTCGCGCCAGGGTCGAGTTGCTCGCCGACACCAACCGCCGCCTGGAACACCTGGTCGAGGAGCTGCGCCGGGTCCTCTACGGCAAGCGTTCGGAAAAGCGCCCGCTTGACGATCGGCAGTTGGCGTTCGAGGACCTGGAGGGCGCGGTGGCGGAGGCCGGGGAGGCCGCGGGCGCCGCGGGGACATCGCCCGCCACCCGGCGCCGTGCCCCGCGGCGCAACCTCGGGCATCTGCCGAAGGGCCTGGAGCGGATCGAGGAAGTCATCGAACCGGACAGCACGCAATGTCCCTGCGGGTGCGGGGAGATGGTGCGCATCGGCGAGGACCGCACCGAGCGGCTGGACATCGTGCCGGCGAAGCTGCGGGTTGTTGTCGGTCGGATTAGTCGGACACCGATTCGTCGGATTATCCGGTCACGGTTGAGACAGGATTGGTCACATTGTTTTCCATTTACCGACCATCGCAGGCCGGTGGCCGCGACGGCGGTTGGGTGATGGGGCGCGTAGGGCCGGGAGCGATCCGAAGGATCGGCCGGCCGGTGGCGGACCCGTTTGGGCGCTGATTCAGAACGGACAGGGTTCGCCGAACAGGTGCAGT
>JAJEFE010000051.1 GCA_022820625.1 Gammaproteobacteria bacterium
CGCTTGGGGTGAAAATCCGGCGCCGAGACCGGAAACGGCCCAAAATCCCGCCAAAACCGCCGATTCCTGGGGTAAAGTTCTTTTTGGACTTGCTCGAAACCTTTATCGATCAAAGGCTTCCGAACAGCGCAAGAGGCTCAGCGAGCCGCTGACCGGTTTGGGATAAGGCTCTCAGGCTCTGGTCAGCTTGCGCGTATCCGGGACCGTGAAGCGACTCCGGGCAGAAGGGAATCGACGCGGATTTGGCGTGTTCGAGGAGAGTGCCAGTGGTAGGGGCGAATCCGCCGGAGGATACTGCGCAGAACGCGGGTAACGAACCCGGGGGATTGCTGCGCTCCACTACCGTCGTGGGGGCAATGACGGCGCTCTCCCGTTTATCCGGTCTGGCCAGGGATATCGGATTCTCCCGGTGGTTCGGCGCCAGTCCACTCATGGACGCCTTCTTCGTGGCGTTCAAGATTCCCAACCTGCTGCGGCGGTTCTTCGCGGAAGGCGCATTCTCGGCCGCGTTCGTGCCGGTCTTCTCCGAGTACCGAGCCACTCGCAGCGTCGAGGAAACGCGCGAACTCGTTGATAGGGTCGCCGGCACGCTGGGACTGGCGCTGTTCGGCATCACCGCTGCCGGCGTAATGGCGGCGCCGATTCTGATTACAGTGTTCGCACCGGGTTTCATCGGCGACGACGGGCGCTACGAGATGGCGCGGGACATGCTCCGGCTGACGTTTCCCTATCTTTTCTTCATTTCGCTGACGGCCCTGGCGGGCGCCATTCTCAACACGTACCGCAGCTTCGCGGTACCCGCATTCACGCCCGTACTGCTCAATCTCGTATTGATCGCGTTCGCGGGTTGGGTGGCGCCGCGTCTCGAGAATCCGGGGCTCGGGCTGGCAGCCGGAGTCTTCGTCGCCGGCGTGATCCAGCTTCTCTTCCAACTGCCCTTCCTGAAGCGGCTGAAATTGCTGCCGCGGCCCCGGTGGGGATGGGCGTACGCGGGCGTGCGCAAGATTCTCAAGCTGATGACACCGGTGATGTTCGGCTCCTCCGTGGCGCAGATCAATATTCTCTTCGATACCCTGATCGCCTCGTTTCTCGCCGCCGGAAGCATTTCCTGGCTGTACTACGCCGACCGCCTGATGGAGTTTCCCCTGGGCGTCTTCGGCATCGCGCTGGCGACGGCGATCCTGCCGACCCTTTCCGAGCAGCATGCGACGGCATCGGCGGAGGCGTTCAGCAGGACGCTGGACTGGGCGCTTCGGCTGGTGCTCGTCATCGCGTTTCCGGCCGCGCTGGGATTGATCGTGCTGGCCGAACCCCTGCTCGCCACGATCTTCTACGGCGGCGAGTTCACCGCGGACGACGTCAACATGGCCGAAGCGGCGCTGATCGCCTACGCCCTGGGCTTGTTGGGATTCATCCTGGTAAAGGTGCTGACACCAGGCTATTTCGCGCGCCAGGACACCAGAACGCCGGTTCGCATCGCCGTTTACGCCCTGCTACTGAACATGGCGCTCAACGTGGTGCTGGTGGTGAGCCTCGTGCGCACGAGCTTCTACGCCCCACACGCCGGGCTGGCTATGGCGACGACGATCTCGGCGCTGTTCAACGCCAGCCTGCTGTACCGGGGCCTCCTGAAGCGTGGCGTGTATTCCCGTGAACGGGGATGGGGCCGGCTTGCCTTGCAGGTCCTGGTGTCCGGGATTGTCATGGTCTTCGCTGTGGCGTGGATTCGGGACCGGGCCGGGGACTGGCTGCTGCTGAGTGTCGCGGAGCGAGTCGGCTGGCTCGTCGTTTGCGTCTTCGCCGGGATGGTGGCGTACTTCTGCTGTTGTTTCCTGCTCGGGCTTCGGCCGGCGACATTTCGGAAATCGCCGCCGGCCGGCCCATATGCCGGAACCAACCGATAGGCCATGACCGGTTGGTTCCAGCATATAATCGCCCCCCGGAAACCCTTGCCGCCGCCGTTCCATGCTGGTCCATCGTCACCTGTCGCATTTGCAGCGCTCGCCGTCACGTCCACGCGTGGTCACCGTGGGCGCCTATGACGGCGTGCATCGGGGGCATCAGGAGATTCTGCGGCGACTGAAGGCGCGTGCCCGCGAGTCTGAAATGCCGGCGCTGGTGCTGTCGTTCGAGCCGCTGCCGAGGGAGTTTTTCTCGCCGGACCGTCCCGCCGCAAGACTCACGCGGTTTCGGGAGCGCTACCACCTGTTGGCCAACCGGGGTGTGGACGAGCTCTTCTGCCCGTCGTTCAGGCGAATCAGGCGTCTTTCGGCGCGCGAATTCATCGAGGATGTGCTGTTGGCCGGCTTGAATACGCGTCATGTAGTGGTCGGAGAGGGGTTTCGATTCGCCGCCAATCGGCTGGGCACGATGGACGATCTGCGCTCGGCGGGAGAAGCCTCGGGATTTGACGTGACCGAAGTCCCCGCGATCTACTGGCGCGGACAGCGTGTCAGCAGCACGGCTATTCGCGATGCCCTGCGCGGAGGCGATCTTGCCCTGGCGAGGGACATGCTGGGCAGGGACTATTCCATCTCCGGGCGGGTGATCCGGGGGATCGGCCTGGGCAAGGAACTGGGATTTCCCACCGCCAACGTCAACCTTCACCGGCGGCAGGCGCCCGTGGACGGCATTTTCGCCGCGCGTATCGGCGGCCTGGCGGACGGGTTGCTGGACGGGGTGGCCAGCGTCGGCACGCGACCGACCGTCGGCGGCGTCGAGCCGCTTCTGGAGGTGTTCATCTTCGACTTCGATCGGGAAATCTACGGCCGGTACATCACGGTGCACTTCATTCGGCGGCTTCGCGAAGAACGCAACTACGCCGACCTGGCCACCATGAAGGTTCAGATGTACAAGGACGTTGAGAATGCTCGCGAGGCGTTGGCCGCATGAACCCCACGACGGACGACCGAGCCCGATAGCAGACGACTGACCCATGACGGACTACAAGGACACACTCAACCTGCCGCGAACGCGCTTTCCCATGCGCGGCAACCTCGCCAAGCGGGAACCCGAGATGCTCAAGCGCTGGGAGCAGCAGGACATCTACGGGCAGATTCGCGCCGCCGCGAAGGGCAGGCCGCGTTTCGTGCTGCACGACGGACCGCCCTACGCCAACGGAGACATTCACCTGGGGCATGCGCTCAACCAGGTGCTCAAGGACATCATCGTCAAATCCCGCACGCTCGACGGATACGACGCCCCCTACGTGCCCGGCTGGGACTGCCACGGCCTGCCCATCGAGCACCAGGTGGAACGCCGCCTCGGCAAGCAGGGCAACGGGCTCGATGCGCGCGAGTTCCGGGCGGCTTGCCGCGAATTCGCCGGCGAGCAGGTGAACCGACAGCGCGTGGACCGCAAGCGCCTCGGCGCCATCGGCGATTGGGACCGTCCCTACCTGACCATGGACCGGCGCTACGAGGCCGAGCAGCTTCGAGCCTTTGCCAGGCTCCTGAAACGCGACCTGGTGTTCCGGGGCTACAAGCCCGTGCACTGGTGCCTGAATTGCCAATCCGCGCTGGCCGAGGCCGAAGTGGAGTATCGCGACAAGCGCTCCTACGCCGTGGACGTGCGCTTTGCCGTGGTGGATCGAAGCGCACTCGGCAAGGCGCTGGGAGTGGCCGTCCCGGATTGTCCGGCGTCGATCCCTATCTGGACCACGACATCCTGGACGTTGCCGGGCAACCGCGCCGTGGCCCTGAACGCCGCGTTGCAGTATGTCCTGGTGGAGACCGATTTCGGCGCGGGCAGGGAATGTCTGCTCGTCGCCGAGGACATGCTCGAGAGCGTGGCGAACCGCTACGGGATGGAGGAGAGGTCCGTGGTGGGCGCGGCGCCCGGGGCGGCGTTCGAGCGGTTGGAACTCAGGCATCCGTTCTTCGACCGCGTCGTGCCGGTGGTGCTCGGCGATCATGTCACCACCGAGGCGGGGACCGGCGCCGTACATACCGCGCCAGGGCACGGCCATGAAGATTTCGCGATGGGGGTGGAGTACGACTTGCCGCTGGACTGTCCGGTGGACGGCGACGGCAGGTACCTGCCGGCCACGGCGCTGTTTGCGGGGCAGCACATTGACGACGCCGGCCGCGGCATTTTCGAAACGCTGCGCGAGCGCGGCGCGTTGCTGCACAGCGAACGCGTGGACCACAGTTACCCTCACTGCTGGCGGCACCGCACGCCGGTCATCTTCCGGGCCACGCCGCAGTGGTTCATCGGCATGGATCAGGGTGAGTTGAGAGCCGAGGCGCTCGAGCAAATCACCAGGGTCGAATGGACGCCCGACTGGGGGGAGGAGCGGATTCGCGGAATGATCAGGGATCGCCCCGACTGGTGCATTTCCAGGCAGCGCACGTGGGGCGTTCCCATACCGTTGTTCGTGCACAGGGAATCGGGCGAAATGCACCCGGATTCGGCCGAGTTGGCGCTGCAGGTGGCGGACGTTGTGGAGCAGCATGGAATCGACGCCTGGTTTGACCCGAGTCTGGGGGAAGTTCTCGGCGATGACGCTGAACTGTATGAGCCGGTCACTGACGTCATGGATGTCTGGCTCGACTCCGGTTTCAGTCACCATGTGGTAGGTACGCTGTGGGACGAAGTGTCCATGCCGGTGGACCTGTATCTCGAGGGCTCCGACCAGCACCGCGGCTGGTTTCAGTCCAGCCTGCTGACCTCCGTGGGCATGTACCGTCGTGCCCCCTACAAGGGTGTGCTCACCCACGGGTTCACCGTGGACGAGCAGGGCCGCAAGATGTCCAAGTCCCTGGGAAACGTCATCGAACCGAAACAGGTATACCGTACGCTGGGAGCCGACATTCTGCGCCTGTGGGTGGCGGCCACGGACTATCGGTCCGAGATGAGCGTCTCCAGGGAAATCCTGACACGGGTGTCGGACGCTTATCGGCGGATGCGCAACACGCAGCGCTTCCTCCTGGGTAACCTGCACGGCTTCGATCCGGGCCGGCACCAGGTGCTGGACGAACGGATGGTCGCCCTGGATCGGTGGGCGCTGGAGCGTGCCCGTGAGTTGCAGGTCGAGGTGGTCAGAGCCTACGAGCGTTACGAGTTTCATCACATCTATCACAAGGTCCACAATTTCTGCGTGGTCGACATGGGCGGCTTCTACCTCGACGTGCTCAAGGATCGGCTCTACACGACGCCGGCCGAGGGTGTGCCCCGCCGCTCGGCGCAGACGGCCATGTACCACATTGCCGAGGCCATGGTGCGATGGTTGGCGCCGATCCTGAGTTTTACTGCGGAGGAGATTTGGCAGGAACTTCCGGGAGAGCGTGGGGATTCGGTGTTGTTGTCGACGTGGCATGAGATTCCAGAACCCGACGATTACGGCGACGCTGCCGGTGGTGCCGAGAGTGCCGAGGTGGATTGGCCGGCGATACTGCGGGTTCGCCAACAGGTCACCGTGCGACTGGAAGCGTTGCGGGCAGAAGGCATCATAGGTTCTCCCCTGGACGCGAACGTAATGATCGAATGCGCGGACTCGCTGGCGGCCACGCTGAAGCGCCTGGGTGAGGAATTGCGCTTCGTATTCATCACCTCGGATGCCAAAGTCCGTAGCATGACTGGAACGCCCCCGCCCCCGCCTCCGCCCCGGTCCCTCGATTCCGATGCAGCGGCCGGAACGATGTGGGGGGTTGGGATTGAAATCGTCCCCAGCCCGCACGAAAAGTGTGTGCGCTGCTGGCACAAGCGCGTCGATGTGGGGCAGCACGCGGAACACCCGGAACTGTGCGGCCGGTGCGTGAGCAATGTCGAAGGTCTCGGCGAGACGAGGATCTACGCATGAGTGCATCCGGCGACAAGCAGGCGACTTCGAAGTTCGGCGCCTGGGCGTGGTTGTGGCTCACGCTGGCCGTCATCGTGCTGGACCAGTGGACGAAGTGGCTGATCACCAGCAACTTCGTGGAATTTCAGTCCGTCACGCTGTTGCCGGTGTTCGATCTCGTGCGGCTGCACAACGAAGGGGCAGCGTTCAGCTTTCTCAGCAATGCATCGGGATGGCAGCGTTGGCTGTTCACGGCGCTGGGTATCGGCGTGAGCGCGGGGTTGCTGGTCTGGCTCAAGCGATTGCCGGCGCGCGGACAGCATCTCCTCGCGGCGGCGCTCGCGCTGATTATGGGGGGCGCGCTGGGCAACGTCATCGACCGGATTTTGCTGGGCCACGTGATCGACTTCATTCACGTCCACTACCAGCAGTGGTATTTTCCGGCGTTCAATGTCGCGGACTCGTCGATCACCGTCGGCGCGGCGCTCCTGATTCTCGATAGCGTACTGAGCGGCAGGCGTGCGGCCGCGAACTGATCGCCCGCCGTATCGCGGCGACAAGGGCTGCGAGTGACCAAGAGCCTGAACGCGCTCGTCCGGCGGTTCACCGGGGCATTGCGCGATCTGGCCCCCATCATCATCGTCATCGCGTTCTTTCAGATCGCGGTGCTGCAGCAACCCTTCCCGAACCTCGCCGGCGTGGCGGTGGGCCTGGTGTGCGTGGTGGCGGGGTTGGCGCTGTTCATCCAGGGGCTGGAGCTCGGTCTGTTTCCGCTGGGCGAGGCCATCGCGCACGCCTTTGTCAAAAAGGGCAGCGCGGTGGCGTTGCTGGCCTTCGCTTTTTGTCTCGGATTCGGGACCACGGTGGCCGAACCGGCGCTGATCGCCGTCGGCGCGGAGGCCGCCGAGGTGGCCTCCGAGGCCGGGGCGATCGCGGCAACGGATGAAGCCCGGCAGCGCTACGCCTTCGAGTTGAGAATGGTCGTGGCGTGCTCGGTGGGCCTGGCCATCGTGCTGGGCGTGCTGCGCATCCTCAAGGGCTGGCCGCTTCACCGGCTGATCATCGGCGGCTATGTGCTGGTGACGGTGATGACGCTGTTTGCGCCGGAGGAGATCATCGGCGTGGCCTACGACTCCGGCGGCGTGACCACCAGCACGATCACGGTGCCGCTCGTGACCGCGCTCGGGGTCGGGCTGGCGTCCTCCATCAAGGGCCGCAACCCCATGCTCGACGGTTTCGGCCTCATCGCTTTCGCGAGCCTCACACCCATGATCTTCGTGCTCGCGTACGGGATGGTGGCTTGATGGCGTGCGGATTTGTGGTCCGATGTACTGCTGAATCGCGGTCCGTTGTCGTGCAGTGTGGTGGTCCGAGGTTCTGACGGGATTGTAGCCTGATGGAATTCGTGGTGAACCTTGTTCAAACGGGTGTATCCACGTCATTTGACGTGGTGCCCATCATCGCGATTCTGGTCCTGTTTCAGGTGGCGGTGTTGCGCCGCAGGATTCCCAACCTGAAGCGCATCGTCATGGGATTCATCTACGTGCTGCTGGGACTGACTTTATTCCTGGTCGGTCTCGAAGAGGCGCTGTTCCCGATCGGGGAAACCATGGCGACGCAACTCACCGCCGCCACGGTGGTCGATCCTGCTGCGGCGAGCGTCCAGTGGGACGACTACATGCTGGTCTACGCCTTTGCCTTCGCCATCGGTTTTGCCACCACCATCGCCGAACCTTCGCTCATCGCCGTTGCGCTCAAGGCGGAGGAGGTCTCCGGCGGTGCGGTGGGCGCCCAGGGTTTGCGCGTCGCCGTGGCCCTGGGCGTTGCCGTGGGCGTGTCCCTGGGGTGCTTCCGCATCGTCACCGGCACGCCGCTGCCCTGGTACATCGTGGGCGCCTACGCCGTGGTCATCGTGCAGACTTTTCGTTCCAGCCGAACCATCATTCCTCTCGCCTACGACAGCGGCGGCGTCACCACATCGACCGTGACAGTTCCCGTGCTGGCCGCCCTGGGTCTGGGGCTGGCGGCGTCGGTCCCAGGACGCAGCCCACTGATCGACGGGTTCGGCCTGATTGCGTTTGCCAGCGTCTTTCCCATCATGTCCGTACTCGGTTACGCCATGGTCGTTCCACTGATTTCGCGCCTGCGCGGCGCCAACATGGGCCTCAGAAGGAGACCCCAGCCATGAGAATGAAACTCATCGTCGTCCTTGCACCGGACGACAAGACCGATACCATCATCGACGCCGCAAGGGAGGGGGGCGCCACCGGCGCCACCGTCATTACCAGCGTGCGCGGCGAGGGCCTGAAGCCGGAAAAGACCTTTCTAGGACTGGAGATCACGGCCAGGCGAGATGTGCTGCTGTTCCTGGTGGTCGAGGAACGATCGCAGGAGATCCTGGAGCGCATTCGGGACGTGGGCCGTTTCGACGAAGAACCCGGGGCAGGTGTGGCGTTCCAGATCGCCATCGAGGATGTCGTGGGTCTCACCACGCAACTGCCAATCATCCTGAAGGAGGTTGAGGACGAATTATGATCTATAAGCGCAATATCCGCGTCAGCGAAGTGATGGTCAGCGATCTGCATACCATCGAAGGACTCGCGACCGTCACCGAGGCCGTGGAAATCATGAGCCGCCACTCGATCAGTTCGCTGGTCGTCAACCGCCGCGATGCCGACGACGAGTCGGGCCTCATCGACGTGGCCGGGATCGCGCGGGAGGTCATTGCCAGGAACCGCACTCCGGACCGGGTGCATGTTTACGAAGTGATGACCAAGCCTGTGGTCACAATCCCGGCTACCATGCTGGTCCGCTACGCTGCCCGGCACCTGGTGTCGCTGGGGTTGTCGCGGGCGCTGGTGGTCGACCAAGAGCGAAACGTGATCGGTATGGTCACATTGCGAGATCTCGTCATCGTGCGGATAACGGACTGATATGGATTGACTCGCAGAAAGGGCCGCTATACCGCGAGCGCGCGACGGACATGCTCCGGGTCTGCCTTGATTATTCGCAAGTAGTTTGCTGCTGCGGTGTCGGGTTTGCGCTTTCCTTGTTCCCAACCTTTTATGGTTTCGACGCTCAATTGAAAGGTTCTGGCAAACACGGCCTGTGACATATTGACGCTGTCGCGAATGGCTCTGATTTCTGTGGGGGACAGCACGACATAGACCGATTCAGGTGCCGATGTGCCTTTCGCCACCTTCACTGCCTCTTGCAGATTCGCATCGAGTTCCTGAAATAGCTTGTCGTCCACTACATCTCTCCTAACCGAATTCGTCGGCGATCACATTGACATGTCTTTTCAATCGAGCCTTCTGATTTGTCGTCAGATTTTCTCGATTGGCCTTAGAGTAGATCAACAACAAGAGAATTGGCTTGTTCTCGCTGTAATAGTAGTAGATCACCCGTACCCCGCCGCTCTTGCCTCTTGCTGGCCGTCCACTGCGAACCTTGCGCAGACCCCCCGTGCCCTGGATTACGCTACCTGCGGAGGGGCGTCGAGCCAGAAACTCCATCAGTTCATCGAACCCGGCTTCGCCAAGCAGCCTGCGGGCCTTTTTCTCAAACGTTCCGATTGGGACCAGCGTGTGCATATGCCGAGACCCAAGGACTCTTAGTGTAGGTCATTGAACCCCATTGTTGTCAAACGATTTATCGACTGTTGTACGCGTGCGTAATTGGCCCCCGACCCAGAACCGCTACCAGCACGTGCCGTCGGGGTCGGGAAAGGCGAGGCGCTGGCCGGCGGCGTCGACGGTAAAGCGGGCGCATGCCTGGTCCTGGCTCATGTCCACGCCGTTCGGCCCGCCGCCCGGCGTTGGAACAGCGACGGCCTGATACGTGATGGCATCGGCCAGGGGCACGCTTAACGTATAGATGCCGTTTTCGCTGACACTGGTACCGAACCCCAGGGCTGCCAGGTCGTCCGTATAAGTATTGTGTTGCAGGTAATGGCGCTCCTGGTTTGCCGCGAGTCGTAGCAATGCGGTCTTGGCTTCGGTGCGATGGGCGCGGATGACGTATTGGCGATAGGTCGGCACGGCGACGGTGCCGAGAATGCCTGCGATCAGCAGGACCACCATCAGTTCGATCAGGGTAAACCCGACATTCTGGCCGCGGTATTTCGTGTATCGGTTCGCGAGTTCGGCGTTGCGTGGGTCGGACTTGGCGCCTTGGCCGAAGCTGATGACCGCTGACTTCCTCTTGATCAATTCCCGGTCTCCTGTCGCCAGTAGGTACGCACCGGAGCGTTGTCGAATCCGGACGGCAGGCAGGTCAGTCCCACGCAGGCCAGCGGCGGCGGCGCGCATTCGACGCCGGCGCAGTCCGGGTCGTCGGCCGGCGGAAACAGGAAAACCGCCTCGCCGGCAATCGATCCGGGCACCTCGATGGAACGGTCGGCTTCGGTGAGTTGAGAGTCCTCGCCCAGCCGGTCGAAATTGCGCACGGGGTCGCCGTTGAAGAGGTTCACGACGTAGAGCCGGTTGGTGCCGGGCGCGGGCTGGCAATTGTCTACGCTGCCTTGCGCTTCGGTCGCGGGAGTGAAGGTCGTAAAGAAAATCCGGTTGTTGAACGTGCGGCTCTCAGCCAGGACTTTCTCGCCTCGCCAGCCGCCCTCGTTGAGATCGAGCCGCCAGCCTGGGCTGCCGAGCGGGATCGATTGTTGCAGGTCGTCGGTGATGTCAACCAGGTCGGCGCCGGTAATCGGGGTCACGGTTGCGTATTCGCCCTGGGTCAGGGACTGGAAGACGGCATGGTCCCGCAAGGCGAAGAATCGATCGCGGTTGGCCAGGCTGTTGGGACGCGCGCGATGCCCGGAACCGATGCCGATGTGAATGAACCGCTGTGCGCCTCGTCCCGCCAGGGCTACGTCCGGAGCATGGTAGAAGCGGCGAGTCTCAGCCGGGTCAGGCGAATCGTCCTGCGCTCCGCCGAGTTGGGCGATAACGCCGCCGGTGATGAGGCTGGCCGCCGGCCTTCCGTTGAATACGTCGAATCGCCAGACCTGGCCGCCCATGTCGGCGGCATAGAACCGGTCCGCGAATCCGTCGATGTCCAGGTCGATGACCCGCACGTCCGCGGGAATGGAATAGTGCATGTCCTCGGCTCCGAAGTACGAGCCGGTTCGGCTTGCGTGCCAGAGGAGGCGTCCGTCTAGCGCGTCGACAACATAGATGGCATTGCCTTGCCGGTCGGAGCCGCCGTCGGGCCTGTCCTGGCTCGGGTCATAGCCCCCTCCGAAGACCAGTACCAGGGACTGCGCATTTTGCCCGGATCCCTGGACCCGGATACGCGTCGGCGCCGGCGTGGACCAGCTCTGCCCCAGGCCGGGCAACAGGGGCGCATCGAGACGCCACAGTACCCGTGGTGAGTCGGGCCGCGTGACATCCAGCCCGTAGTACGAGGAACCGCCGCGCCGCATGCCGAAGAACAGGTACGCCCGCTCGCCTTCCTCCGGTTCAATGACGCCGTCGGAATCGGCCTGGACGTGGGCGCGGATGGTTCCGTCGATTCCGTAGTGCCTGTCCGGGGCCGGCTCATTGGCGCGGAGGAGCAACTGGTCTTCGAGGAATTCAGGCGGAATGAACGCCCACCGTTCGGTGCCCGTCCGTGCGTCGAAGGCGTGGAGAAACCCGTCGTTGGTGCCTGCAAAGATGACCTGATCCGCAGGGTTGGGGTTACTGACTGTTCCGCCATAGGTGATCGACACCGGTTTGCCGTGGAGGGGATCGCCCATGCGTGAAGTCCGTTCGCCGGGTCGCAAGGTGCGCGCGCCAGGCGACCCGCGAATGAAGTCGATGAGTTCGTCCCGTGTGGGATCGCCGGGGTCTCCGATGCCGAGCAATGCCTCGTCAATCAGCCCGTTGGTGCGATGTACGGCGTTGTCGGGATGGGTCAGCAGAGGCTCGCCCAGGTATGTGTAGACACGGCGAGCCCCCGGATCGGGAATCCGCTCCGCTGCGCCGCCCTGCGTCACATCCTCACCGTCGGCCGCCGTGGACCAGAAGCTCCGCGAATCGGGCAGGAACCATCCACTGAGCGGGTCGATTGCCGGCAAGCCCCTGGAGTCCAGGATCACGCCATCCGAACTGCGCAACCGATACTTCTTGATGTTGCCCGGCCAGTGAGCGTTGGCGGCGGCGCGAAACACCGCCAGATACAACTCATCGCCGTTGCGCAGCCGGTTGAAGCTGTCCACCGGCACGGTAGCTGCGGTGAAGCTGGTCTGCGTTTCCCGGATCGACGTGGCCACGTTGGTCAGTGCCGCCTGTAGCGACGCTCCGTCATCGGTGGTCAAATACGCGCCGCCACCCCTTGCCGCCGTGGCTGCAAGCAGCGGGTCGTCGGTGGTAAAGCCGACGACGTGGGTGATCACGCCTTGTTGGCCGGGACTTGCCGGATCGAGATCCGCCGCGAGCAGGTAGGCCGCCATATCGTCCAGGCAGGCGCCGTCTCCGGTACCGTCGCAACCCGGGCCCACCGCATCGGGAAAGCCCGGCAGGGCCGGGATCCTGTTGTCGGCGTTCACATCTTCCGAAGGGGCGCTGCCGGTCAGGAGCACTATGAAGTTTTTCTGGCACCCGAATCGCATTGGCGATGCGTAGCTTACGCCCCCGTTGTCCGGATCCCGGGACCGGGTCGCCGAGACTTGCGATCCATGTCCGTCCCCGTAGTGGACGGTGCGGCCCGCGAAATACTGACCGGCCTCGTAGAGGGTTTCGGCCAGAGGCGTCCAACCTTCTGCAGTCAGCCCTCGGACGCGGTCGATCAGTGCCGCTCGGGCCGTGTCGATGTCCTCGATCGCGTGCAGGATCGATCCACCCTGGTTGAAATTGGTCGCCATCAGGCCGACGTTGACTCCGTCGATGCGGGTCAGAAGGGTCGCAGCGACATCCTGCAATACGAGATGGCGAGTGCCCGGTACCGCGGGCGGGTTGTGGAACCAATTGAGCCAGTTTCCATCGTATACGGTGTACAGGCGATCCGCCGGTCTCTGGCCCCAGGGGATTTCGTCGTGTGGGTCGGTGCTCCACGGGCGATCGGCGTCGCCGTTGCGAGCGAAGACGGCGAGGGGGTCCGTACCGTCGCCGTGGCTTCCGGCATCGTCTTCGCATTCCACCGGTCGGACTTTCTCCAGTTCGTCCAGACGCTCCCAGCGATCGCTCCCGGCCGGAGCGAATTGGGCGAAGCGGTCGGTGTGGCTGCCGGAGCCCTCGCTAAATGCGTCCAGGCTCGTCCGGCAAGCCAACGCCGTGCGCTCGAACCAGCGGTCGGTCGAGCATTGTGGCGGTACTCCAAAGCTGGTGCGCCAATAGACCCGCGCGGGGTCGCATTGGCCCGTGTATTGAACGGCCAGATCGAAGCTTTCGCGGTTTTGGATCTCCTGCGCCAGGCTGGCGGAGGTGTCCACGATCAACAGCACGTTTGGCTTAGCATCCGCAAAGCGGCGGGTATCCGTGACGAACAGTTCCGTGTCGTCGCCTGAAGCCGGTGTCACGGCCAATAGCGTCCAGAGCGTCACGGACGCCGGCCAGGTGCGTGCTTGCTCGGGCCGCCGGCCGGTTTTTTGGGTAGACATATTGGTGATCCTCGTGGTGGCGGCGCATTTCAGCTTGTGGGCGATGATTGGTTCCGGGATAGCGTCGCGGTTCAGTCTGTGAGCGACGATCGTTTCCGACGTAGAGGCGGTCGGGATGGTGCTTCTCATGGCGGCGCGGTTCCGGGTTCCGCGGGATCGGCCGGTCCCAGGACATAGAAGCCCTGGTGCTGGGTCGAGACGGAGTTTCGAGGGCCCGTACCCACGGACGCGACCTCAAAATGAAACGCCTGCAGCTCGATAGCACCCTCGCCCAGGCTGAAAGCCGCATCCGGGACGGGTGTCGACTCGGAAAAGGCGACTACCGCCTCGGTGGCTGTGCCGCCGTCGTCGAGTCGGGTGAGGGGGAGGGCGCCCGGCGATTCCACGCTGAAGTCTCCCCGGGCAATGGCCAGGTCGATGCCGGTTGAGGCCGCCTGAAACGCCAGGTCGTAGGAGGTCAGGTTGCCGGCCATGACGATCTGCAACGTCGCCGTATTCATGGCGGATACGGTGACCACCGTAACGGCCGTGAGCAACACCAGCACGACGATGAGGGCGATGCCTGACTGCTGCCGGTAGCAGAGTCTGTTCTCTGCTTGTCGTCGGTCATCTAGCCTGTCCGAGCCGACCCAATCCCCGTTCGCTCCTGCGGTCACGTTACCGGGATGCGGTTGGGCGGTCACGACGACGACCTCGCATTGCGCAATTGAATCGTCCGGGTCACGACGATACGCCGATAAGCATCGTTCGGCGCTGTTCGATCCTGATCCGCGTAGACGTACTCACCGGTATCGGAGAAGCCCTGTTCCGGGCGTTGCGCGCGCACGCGCAGCCAGATTCGTACCGCCAGAATCCGGGCCTCTGGCAGAAACGCCGGATCGCCGGGATCGAGCAGCGGATCCCCCGGGTTGACGTAGCGATTCACCGAGCCCCGGCCCAATGCCCCGACCCGGTCCGTATCCACTCCGAACTGGACCTGGAGATCCTCGACGCCCGGAACGACCTCCTGATCGACCAGCCTTGGACCCGATGAACTGCCTGCCAGCGTTTTCATGCGCAACGACGGAACGGGGTTGTCCGGCGTGTCCAGCGAGGAGCGCCGGCTGACGTAATAGCCTCGGCTCAACAGTTGAAAGGACCGGGACTGCAGCGGGGGCTCTGCGGGCTGTTCCGGCGGCGGTGCCACGCCATCGAAAATGATTCCGCTTCCGAAGCGTGCGGTTCGCACATACAGAGTGCCTCGCCGAAGCGCGTCCGGCGGTGTCGGGATTGCGCTCGTGCGCCGTACCGCCAGCGTATCGGCATCGGGTTGAGCCTGCCCGGACGGCGAGCATCCGATCCAACCGAAGCCGTTATTGGTGCCCGCTACCGGGGCATCGAGGTCGATCGCCCAGTTGCGCCCGCAGTCGTTGCGAACGCCAAGCCCCGGGGGCACCGGCTGCATGGTCGAGGCTCGATTCTCGATATCGCCCGGGCGCGTGGTCAACCCGAAATACCCGGCCATGCGCACGTCGTCTTCCAGAAAGGCCAGTGCCAGCCTGGCGTTCTCCTGAAGCCGCGCGGTGGATTCGTTCACCCGGAACGCCGCCTGTCCCTGGGTGAACGCGGTCATCGCGCCGAGCAGGAGGAAGGAACCCAGGGCCATGGCGACCATCAGTTCGATCAGGGTCATCCCGCGAACCTCTACCTCGGTTCGGCATTCCGGCGTCCGGCGCCGAGCCGGTGTCATTCGCCGGCGTGACAACGCGCGAATCATCGTTGCCGGGCCCGGATCGAGAGCCGATACCGCAGTCGGCCGTGGCGTGGTTCCACCCAGTAAACTTCAATGCGATACCCCGGGGGTACCGATCCCGAATCGACCTGGATGCGCCAATCGCCGTTGGGCAGACCGGTGCGGACCGCCCGGTCCCAGAGAAACAGGTCGTGAGCCGCCATTTGTTCGGCCGTACAGTCGAAACCTTCTCCCGCGGCGGCGGCACACCGGTTGTCGCTGCCGGGCCCGGAGTAGGCGTCAAGGCCGAGCGGGTTGCTTCGGATTCGCTCGGCCATGTCCGCGGCCAGATTGGCGGCGTGAGTGCGGTAATTCGCGGTCTGGCCGGCACTCATGCCCTGGACTTGCAGCGCGGCGACGCCGAGTAGACCGACGGACAACACCACCAGCGCTACCAGCATTTCCACGAGACTCAGGCCACTCTGCACAACCGCGCGCTCACACATCGCAGGTCAGGGGCCGCAGGCCGGGGCCGCTGCGGGTGACGCGCGGCCGGCCGGTGAAGCTGACGATGACCGCCCGCGCCTGACCCGCGCCGCGACGATCGCAAAAGGTGACCGTGCCGTTGGTGCTGCGCCGGCCGAAGGGCCGGAACTCGAACAGTCGCCGATTCGCAGTGATGCTCCCCGCCATCTCCGGCCGGTACGCATACAGTTGCGGTTCATCGGCGTCCCGGCGCGGCGGACTTTCGCTGCCGTCGTTTACGAACACCATCCAGCCCTGGTCGAAGTCCACGTCCGAGCCACCGCAATGCGTTCCGTCGGCGGTCTTGCACAACACCACCGTGCGGCCGCGCTTGAACGCTTCGCTGCGGGCCAGTTGCACGGCCGTGACGAAACCGTTGACGTCCGCCGTGCGGCGGGCATTCAGAATGAAGGCGCCGAGACCGGGGACCGCGGCCGCAGCCAGCACCCCGGCGACCATGAGCACGATCAGCAGTTCCAGCAATGTGACGCCACGGCATCGATTCATGCGATTGATTCCAGAAACGGTGAACCGCAGCGTAAGCGGAGCAGGGGAACCGGCGAAAGCGCCGAATCTGGGCAATTCACCCGGAAATGCGGTATCGGGAAACTATGGGCACGGCGGCTAATAAGAAGGATAATGTGCCGCCTGCGTCAGATCGTTGCCGGTGTAGCTCAGGCGGTAGAGCAACGCATTCGTAATGCGTGGGTCGGCGGTTCGAATCCGTCCACCGGCATGCCCGATTTCCTGGGTGGAGTCAGCCTTGTTCCTCAGATCATGGCGTGCTTGGCTGTCAATGAGTCCGGATTGTTGCTACGGGCAAGTCACGTACGGTCGAATTTGCTTGATCCATTGGTCTTCGTCAGTCTTGGCCAGATCGTCAAGATCGCCGGTATCGGACGATGGGTCGTCCACCCACTCGCGAAGGGTCGGGCCGCCGTTGATGACATCGATGGGGAGCTTCCCTGTTTCATACTCATATGGGAAATCACGCCAGATCCCGTATTCCGGATAAAGCCTGCGGATGGCTTTGAAAGCAAGCGCAACAATCCGCCAGGGCTTGAAGGCGAAGTGATCGTAATCCCTGCCGTCGGGATGGATTTGAATGCCGTGGCACAGTGCGCCGACATGCTTGTGAAAGGTCGGCTCGAACCAGCACTCGCGCAACCGGCATCCCTTCAACCATGCCGGAGCCATGTCATGCATCTGGTTCAGAATCGAACGAGCATCGATGTCGGGAGCCCCAAGGAGTTCCAGCGGACGCGTTGTGCCCCGACCTTCCGATAGTGTGGCCCCTTCGAGCATGACTGTGCCCGCATAGGCGCGCGCCATCGTCAGCGTCGGCGCATTGGGGCTCGGATTCACCCAGGATCGCTCTGAAACCGGCCAGCCGAAGCCTGGCGCCTCCGCCGGTCTCCAACCTTCCATCGTAACTACACGGTAGTCGACATCCAGACCGTAATGGTCGACAAACCATCGCCCCATCTCGCCAAGAGTCAGGCCATGCCGCATGGGCATCGGTCCGGCTCCGACAAAACTCTCCCATCCCGGACGCAACAGCAGTCCCTCGGCGGGGCGGCCCGCCGGGTTCGGCCGATCGAGCACCCAGACGGATTTCCCGTGTTCAGCCGCCGCTTCAAGGACGTAAAGAAGCGTCGTGGAGAAGGTATAAATCCGGCAACCGAGATCCTGAAGATCAAACAGGACAACATCGAACCTGTCCATCATCTCGCTTGTCGGGCGACGAACATCCCCATACAGACTGAAGACCGGGATACCGTGGACAGGATCGGTGAAATGCGGCGACTCGATCATGTTGTCCTGCTTGTCACCCCGCAATCCATGTTGCGGTCCGAACGCGGACGTGATCTGAACGTCGTCGCATTCCGTAAGCGCGTCCAGGGAGTGGGTGAGATTGCCGGTAGTCGAAGCAGGATGCGCCAAAAGCGCTACCCGCCGTCCGTGTAGCGGCCCACGCAATTCCTGTTCCGCCAGCAGGCGGTCAATTCCAAATTTCATTGTGCATTAGCGCCATGCCCGATTCCCACTTTGAACAGCCCAGGCTTCGGGTAGCAGGTCACACTACGGCAGACAACCACAAGAGGTTATCGCCAAAACATATTCAAATCTCACGACGCAAGCTCCCAAAGCTCGATTGCGTTTCCTTCAGGGTCGTGGATACGGGCGAATCGCCCGATGCCCTCCATCTCGCTTTCGTGGCTGACCTCGATATCCGCGGATTTCAGTTGCGTGATCATCGCGTCCAGATCGGCGACTCGGAAATTCAGCATGAATGCCTTGTCCGCTGAGAAGTAGTCCGTGTCGGCATCGAAGGGTGAGAAAACCGTGACCCCGGATTCGGTCACCCAAGGCGCCATCTCCATGTTCGTCGGAGCAGGATTGATGCCAAGGTGATCCTGATACCATTTCGCGAGTTTCCCCGGGTTCTTTGCCCGAAAGAAGAACCCGCCGAATCCCTGAACCTTTTGCATGCCACGCCCCGTCTTTGCGCGGAAGTTGCGGGATGCTACTTCGTGGGCCTGCCCGGGAGCAACCTATGGCAGCTGCATTCACTCAACGTCATGGCCGCTGGCGGAAGACACAGCGAGGTTCGATGGCGAGCGAGAAAAGTGGTAGCTTCCGACCCCATGCCGATGCTCATCAATCAGCTACAGAGTCTGGGCGACACGACTCGATGGGGTGGAGTTCAACCTGATCAGCGACTTCAGTATTCCCATACTCATCGTGCACGGGTCCGATGATCGCGACAGCGTCCCGGTAGAGGCTGCTCGCGAATTAGTGCGGCTCCTGGAAGCCGAAGGCGAGGTAGATTTCGAGTATTGGGAAATTCCGGAAATGGGCCACGGCCCGAATTCGCTGGACGAGGAACGGAGCGAGCTACTCCGTCTCGCTATATTCAATTGGCTGTTCGAGCGAGATCCCGGCCCTGGAGGTCCACCCGATTTCGGCGGGTCGATTACACAGTCCAGGGATCGGTAGCGGGTAACTACATATTGGCTTCCGCCAAGCCAAAGTTTGTCGCACGTGTTAGGCGTTCCCAATGACCAGCTTTACCGCGATGAGATCTTCCAGCGCCATGCCTACTGACTTGAACGCCGTGACCTCGTATTCACTGATGCGGCCCTGGACTACCCCGCCGCAGAGCTCGGTAAGGTCACCGACCACATTCGATTGGGAAATCACGCCCTTTTCGAGGGGTATCAGAATATCTCCCGCCTCCCTCATCGCGGCAGCGCGATCGTCCACAAATACCCGGGCCATGCCGATCGCTGCGTCGTCCGATTCCCTCGCATCCGGCCTGTAGCTTCCCACCAGGTCGATGTGGGCGCCATTGGATATCCAGGCTCCCCTTACCACAGGCGTACTGCTTGAAGTAGCCGCGCACACGATCTGAGCTTCGCCGACAGCCTCGGGAAGGTCCTCCGCTACGCGGACATTGATGGTCGGGTTTGCGCTGCGGATCGCCTGGGCGGTTGCCTCTGCCTTCTCCGGGCTTCGTCCGAGTACATTGACTCGGCGTATGGGCCTGTTCACCGCGTGTGCCAACGCCATGTGCGGCGCCAGCGTTCCGGTACCGATCAGCGTCAGGACTTCAGCCTCCCGAACCGCCAGGTAGTCCGCCGCCAGCGCGGACGCGGCCGCGGTGCGCCGACAGGTAAGCTCCCTCGCGTCCATGATGCAGGAGGGAGTTCCTGTGGCCTGGTCAAACACGACGATCACCCCCTGAATGAAGGGCACTACCGTCATCCTGTTCATTTCGTTCAGGGTCAGCAGCTTGATGATGGCAACGTCGTCATCCCAGGCCGGCTTTACCAAAAGCAGCTTCCGGTCGTCCGCTGACCCTGTTTCAAGCCTCATCCGCGATGGAGACGAGCCAGCGCCGGTAAGCTCCGACCTCAAGGCCTCGATCAATGCCTCGTAGTCGAGACACTCCGCCACCCGGTCAGCGTTGAGAATCTTCATGCGTACACATCGTCCCACGACCGACCACGGCGCCGATCATGTTGCGATTGATGTAGATATTGCCGATGCGCTGCCGTTCCCGAGCGGTCTTCGGTCCCTCGATGTCCGCCGCCCAGTCGCGAAATTTCAACATCGCCCCGTCTCCTTTGTCGAATTCAAACGTACGGTAGATTGCCGGACAATCCAAAGTCGAACATTTGTCCGAAGTGGCCAGATACTTCTATTGCTTCGAATTCACCCGATTCGTCCGCACCGACTCCAGACACAGCGTTCAGGGGTCGCTACAAACAGGATATACAGCAGGGAGAAGAATCCACAGCCTATCATGCGGTGATCCCGTTATCTGCAATGAAACGGTCGAACAGCACCAGCGCATCCCACTGCCAGATGCCCTCGACGATAGTCAGCAGGGCTGCGATCGCCGACATCGAATGGAAGGCGCCGATCGTGGTCTTCTCGCCCCATTCCTTCGCGATCGCGGCATGCACCGCCGTGCCGTCGCGCGCGAAGCGGCGATAGTGGTGCGGTTCGGCCGCGTGAAACGGGTTGCGCCCGCAGTTACGAAAATCGAACAGGGCGAGATCGAACCGTTCCAGCATCTGCTGCCAGAAAGGGAAGTAGGAATCGCTCGCGAAGCCGTTTCCGTGGCTCAGCACCACGCGCGGCCCGGATGGGTTTCCGTGGCGCACGACGCGCATCGGAGCGCCGTCGTCCATCGCGAGGTCGAGAGTTGCGGTCGGTTCGGGCAGGATAAAGCCGGATGTTTCCCGCCGGGCCTGTCTTTGGAGCATGGTGTGTCTGGGGCCGTTTACGAGTTCATTGCGCCCGGAACGGTGTCCTTCCGGCGTTCAACGTACTGCTCGAACGATGCGTTGGCTTCGGCCTTGGCGTCGAAATGCGGCACGCGAAAACTTCTCCTTGAGCATCGTCAAGGTCGGCTGCCACAACTTCGGCACCCGGCCTGGAGGACTATGTGGAGTTCGGATAGATGATACTCCGATTGGTACGCCGGAATTACGATTATTCTTCGTACTCACGGCTTGTTCCCCTGCCAATTATGTTTTGATGCTAAATTATATGATGCTATTATGTCATCGTTCCGCTCACCGAAGGAGAGCCCGATGCGAACCACGCTGACGATCGACGATGAAATTGCCAGGCAACTAAAGGAAATCGCCTTTCGAACGGGCAAGTCCTTCAAGTCAGTGGTCAATGACTCCCTGCAAGCGGGCATTTCCGGCAGACCCGGTGCACCCATGCCCAGGCGCTATCGCGTCAAGTCGGTAGCCATGGGAGCGGTAGTGGGGCCCTACAACCTCGACAAGGCGCTACTTCTGGCGGATCGCATCGAGGACGAGGAAATCGCCCGCAAACTGCAACTTCAGAAATGATCCTCATTGACGCCAACCTGCTGATCTACGCCGTCAACCGGGATGCCTTTCACCACGAATCCGCAAGACGGTGGTTCGAGGAGACGCTCTCCGGTGGACAGCGCGTCGGACTGCCATGGATTTGCCTGCTGGCATTTCTGCGGCTGACCACCCGGCCAGGCGTACTCGCCAATCCGCTTACCATCGATCAGGCTACAGACTTTATCGACGGCTGGTTGAAGCAACCCTTCGTGGAGCCGATCGTTCCCGGCTCGGCGCACTGGCCGATTTTTCGCCAGTTGCTCCATGCAACCGGCGCCGGCGGAAACCTGACTTCGGATCTGCACGTGGCCGCGATGGCAATCGAACGCGGCGCCACCGTTTACTCCGCCGACTACGACTTTCAACGCTTCGCGGGGCTCGATCACGTGAATCCTCTCGGCGAAGTGTAGGGTTCCTCCCCTACGCTTGCTGCACGCGCGTGCTGGGTCGTGTGGAATATGTCCGGGCCATCGGCGGTAACGACCGCCGTTGCGCCGACTTTTGCCGATGCCGTCCGTCCCTCGTTCGCGCCGGGGAAGACGGGGCCGACAAGACAAGCGGCTTTGGAGGGTTCCGGCAACACAGTGCCCGTAGAAGGTAAACTCGTCATCCAGCAACCTGAGGGGTAGTTATGAGGCACGGGATTCTGCTGGTGAGTCTTCTGTGGATGCTGTCTGTATCGGCGCAGCAGCCGCAGCCCGCGGACGCAGCAACCGCGGACGACTACTGCGATGCGGTCATTCACAAGTGGGACCTGCTATTTCAGTGGGCGCGGGCAGCCTCTCCCGACATCGAAACAGGACTGGCCGATCTGGACGCATACGCCGAGCGGGGCCGGAGTCTCGTGGACACTAGTCTCTACTCCTATGAAGCGAGGTTCCTGGAGCGGGCATATCTTCAGGCGATCGTCCTCGCCGTCCAGCTTGCCGTGTACGGCGAAGACAGAATCGACGACTTGACGGAGCAGCTAAGGGCGGGAGCCCGTGCTCAATGCATCAATGGGGTGCTCGACACCCTGAGCGAGGTCCCATTGCCGCCCCGGCTCTGATTACTCCGCCGACTGCGATTTTCGACGCGGCATTTCCCTCACGCGGCTGCGGATGCCTATGCAGGATTCTTGGCAGGTATTTCCCGAGCGCCAGAAAAAACGCGATGTATACCAGGAGCAGTCCGACGAAGGTCGTTGGCATCACGGTGTATCCGTTAAACCAGCATCTTCCGTATTCAGCCGGTAAGCGCGCGCGGCGGCGAATCGGGATTCTCCCAGATCCTCCAGCCAGAACAGGTTGGCCGGCAAGTGCGGGAAGCGAAACAGCGCGGACGGTTCGCCCTCGATCATCGGCTGCGGTACCTCGAAGCGCGTCGGGCTCAACGAGAAACCGGTGCCCAGGGCCTTGATGAGCGCCTCCTTCAGGCTCCAGAACCGGTAGAACAGATGCTCCTTGTCACTCCCGGCGGCCGCGGACAGGGCGCGCCGTTCGCGCGGACCGTACACGCTGCTGCCGATGCCGTCGAAATCCCTGCCGGGAGCGCGCAGCTCGAGGTCCACTCCGAGTCCTTCCTGTTTCGTGAACCCGATCAGCCCATGCCGGCCGCTGTGACTCACATTGAAGCTCGCGCTTGACGGGACCCCGTTGATCTTCGCGAACGGCTTGCCGTGCTCGAGATAGCCGAAGGACAGTTCCCGGTTGGAACACCCCAGCCGATCGCAGAGGTTGATCCTGAGTGCCGCGCGGCAGAGCGCAAACCGACGCCCAGCGCCCTCGACCGTGAACCGGTTCCACCGTGCCTGCTCGTCGTCGTCGAGCAGCGCCAGGGCCCGCTCCTCGCAGCCGGGGTCGGGCCGGAGGTCGACGTGCAGGATGAGCGAGTCTCCGGCCTCGCGCCATGGGGTCCACCAGGTATCTCGGTCGGTCATCGCACGGCCTCGTAGCAGCTACTCCCGGTGCCCGCTATCGGTCCTCAGCGCTCACTCGCCCTTGCGTGGCGCTGCCACTGGAGTGCCGGACTCGTCAAAGAACGGCGTGCGCCTGTGATCCCCCTTCAGCCGCCACCAGAACAACTTTCGGAACATGCGGGCCAGCACGATCAATGACGCCCTGTCGTGCGTGCTGATCTCCGCCCGGTCTCCTCTTGCGAACTTTCCGTGGACTCCGGCGCGAACCGGTCCGATGACCTCATCCAGCGACTGCTTACCGACGGCCATGCACAAGTGGATCAATCCAACGAACGGGAGGTGATGGGTAGGCAAGGTATTGCCTATGGGCGTCTTGCAGCAGTCCGCGAACCAACGCAGCAAACCGTTCGGTGTAAGCCGCATACAAGCCAGATTTTCAACACCGTTCGCGATCTCCAGATGTGCCGGCGACATCTGGAAGATATCGGTTCCTCCGTGAGCATCCAGAATCTCATCCGCCCGCCCGAGAAATTCGGCGAACGACTGACAGTCGTCGCAGTAACAGACCAAGCGATTGCCCGCGCTGCCCGAGACCGCCCGTGCGATACCCTGCAACCTGCCGCAGGTGCAGCTTATCTGCATGTCGGTTTTCATGAGCTTTCACCACTGGTTCAGTCTTGGGTCAGGGGTGATGATACGCGCTGACGGTCAAATATCGACTGTTGGAAATTGTCGTGCCCAAAGTTGTGCAGAAACTCCACGTATCGGCGAGAAACGTAACTCGAATCGGGCGAACGGCCGAAGTACCGTGGACGCATCGCTGTGGTAAGGTGCGGACGATGAAGAAAGGGTTCCCCAAATTAAGTCGGACACATCGAAGGGCATCTCGGGATTGGCCGCACGGCAGACCCCGAACCTGCCGGCCCGCCCTAGCGGCTTGCGCTGCGGCCATGCGCCAGGCGACCAGCACTGGCTGAATATGCAGCGCAGTTGCCGTAACCCCGGTCCCTCAGGACTCTGGTCAACTCGCCATCACCGCATCCAAGGTCCAGTATCCTTTCGCCGGGGCGGTGACATTCTCTACACGGTGACGACGGAAGACAACGGATACTGGGGCCTCGGCGTCAGCCTCAAGTATCTGTTCCGAGCCGGACGACTGTGACCTCCCGACAACGCTGGAGCACAGCGCATGGATCGCCTTGTCGCTGTATACGATATCGCCCAGAGGCGAACACTCGCTACGTCTTCAGCGCCAGCGTGGCAATAAAGATCGGCATATACGGATTCAGCCGACTTGCCTCGTCCGTCCAACCGTCCTCATAGAGCCCGGCAATCACGAACCCCGCGTCGATCTGACCGCCTATCTGGTCATCCAGGCTATGGCTGAACTCGAGCGCTTGAGGTTTCGTGATTCTTTGGTTCAGCCTCGTTGGAGGTAAATCGGCAGGTTCCGAATACGGTAGTCGATTTAGAACCAATAGAGGCTCGCCTGCCTCCAGCGAGTCATGATCGAACAAAAAATAGGAAGGATTCGTGAAACCCGCCAGGAGTCGCCCCCCGATTGCGAGCACGCGATGGCATTCCCGCCACACGACCCGAACATCGCTGCAAAAGACGTTGGAGACCGGGTGGAAGATCAAATCAAAACGCCCGGCTTCAAAGTGCGAAAGGTCGGTCATGTCGCCTTGAACGAGTTCGACGTCCAGCCCCTCTCTCGTCGCGACCAGTTCGTCTTTTGCGAGTTGCTCACTTGAGATATCGAAGCTTGTAACTTTTGCGCCCGCTGCCGCGAGAACAGGAACCTGTTGACCGCCACCGGATGCGAGGCAAAGCACACGCTTGCCGCCCACACCGTCAAACCAGGTCGGTGGAACAGATCTCTTCGGAGTGAGGATGACTTCCCAATTACCGTTACGAGCCTTTTCGATAGTAGACTCGTCGACCGGCTGGCACCATGGGCTCGATCCGCTGCGGGACTCCGCATCCCACGCATCTCTGTTGTGCCGATGGATATCGACCATGTCGATTTCGTTCACTTGGGTCGGGGAACGAAAATCAGAACGTTCGCGCAAGGCTCACCATGAGCCCGGACTGCTCCCCGCCGACGGCAGTCGGCACCGTCACGCCGACCTCATCGAACGGGGCGACCCAGACTTCATCGTCGTACCGCGTCTGACGCAGCTCAACCCGTATCGCGACGCGCTGACGCACCCACCTCTCGAATCCGATTCCCAGCGTCGTGCCCTGGAAATCGAGTTCGCGGCTGTCCGTTCCGGATACGAAGTCCGGCGTATCCGGCGCCGATGAACACGGCATCGGGGAGAGGCAGCCGTTGAAACGCGTCGAGTACGCGCCATCGGTGCGGCGCAGACCCACCAGCGCATAGACGCTTGCGTCCCAGGTGCGCAACGGGCCCGCCGCCACGCCCAGTCTGACCGATACGCCGTAGTTGCGATCGCTGTCGTACGTCCAGTGGTCCGGCCAGCTTTCGCCCAACTGATTGCGTCCCGCGGACTCTCCGATCCCCTGGAACCGGCTCTGGACCGCGTCGCTGTCGAACGCCAGGTCGACCTCCACGCCAACGTACAGCGCGCTTCCGATGACCGGGTGCCGGTATCCGGCAAGCAGACCCGGGCCGTAGGCTGTGGTTTCACCCGTGTCCCGGTCGTGCAGCAACCGGCCGCGGCGCGGCTCCGGCACCAGCGTGTCCGGCGCGCGCGTGTCGACGCGCTTGTCCACGGATGCGCCGAGCTGGCTGGCCAGTGCAGTAACACCGGCGTACAGGCGCTGCTCCTGCGCCCGCGCCACGCCTGTCGACGCCACCGCGCCAAGGATGAGCAAGATCAATAGAACCGGCAATATCAGTCTTGGCATATGGATTTTCAGTTCCAGGCGAATCAATGACTCGCACCGTCGTTCAGTTCAGCGGGATGCGGATGACGATGCCTCCAAAATCGTCGTTGAGTTTGAAATCCGTCCGTGGGCTGTCCGCCTGGTTATTGTGACAGGCGACGCGCGCTCCCGCCACAGCGTTCAGACCCACCGCGTGCAGCCCCAACACTACGTTCGGACCCTCGCTTCGATACGCGTGCGCAAGTGTCTTTGGTCGACCAACCCAAGCCCGGCCCCACAAACAGCTTTACCGCGACTAAATTCCAGAGCGCCTCCTGAAGAGCCCCTGGCGCGTCAGGACCCGCCCGCGTAGCGTCTACTGATTGCGGCCTGCCGCGCTGCTATGGTCCGCGCCCGTTCCTCGGAATTCACTCTCGGTGTATCGGCGGGCACATGATCATCGAGATCGGCCAACTTGATCACCCGGGACGAAATGCCGGACGGATATTCGTCGCAGTAAGTCCATCGCGCCAGGAAGGAACCCTCGAGGAGGCCCGCGGTGTCCAGCCAGTTCCGTACGCCCGGATCCCGCCGGCTGATCACGTAGCGCACGCGGCCGTCCGCATCGACATGGGCGGTCGCGTGATTCAGGCTCGACTGGTGGCTGGCGTAATCCAGTGACTCCATCCATGGATTGGCGAGCTGGATATTGGTGTACAGGCACGTCGCGACGGGCGCCTCGATCAGCAGGGCTTCGTCCCCGGCCAGACTGAACCAGCCCCGGGAAGCCGCCTGGAAGGGATCCGCCATGGGGATATTCGGGTCGGTTTCGGCGGGTTCCGAAATCTCGTTGGGGCTCAGCGTCAATTGAAACGTGATTCGATGCGCGAGCGTCAGCAATTCCCGCAAGTTCCGGACCTGCGCGGCGGCATCCTCCAGATGGCGTGCGATGGCGCTCGGCGACGGGCGCGGAGCGCCCTGACCGAGCGTCGTCAGGTTGAGCACTTCCCAGAGTCCCTCATCGGTTTGCTCCCAGTCCGATACGAGGCGTCGAATGATGACAAAGTAAGCGTCCTGTTCCAGCGCAAGCCAGTTGCCCTCAACCGGTTCGGCGCTGAGCGTCAGGACGAAATCGCCGTTATCGTCGACGATCAGATCTTCCGAGGCGATGCCCGATACGTGGCGGATTTCCGAAATCGGCGTGTGGCCCAGCAAGCCGCTGTACACGTTGATCGTGACCAGGTCGAAGGCGTCCACGTTGCCCCGCAGCCGATACATGTGGTCGCCGCGGACGGGGAAGGAGAGATAGGGGTTGTCGGGATTGTCCCAGCCGACGCGTGCCACGGCATTGGGGAAGCGCATGAACCGCGGATAGGCCGGGTCGCTGAGGTCAGTGTGGTAGGCCAGAAAGGTCGCCAGAAAGCGCGCCAGATGCCTGTAGCCCTCTGCGGCCGTCTGTTCGTCCCGGTTGAAGGGCGCGCTTTGAACGACCTCGTTGAGCGCCGCAATGTCTTCGCCGAACCGGACCCAAACCGCGTTGATATCTTCCTGTTCGGGGGTCTGCGGATTGAAGAAGAAGGCGACGTAGAGGCCTGCCGCGATGGCAAGCAGGACGGCGAGAGAATAGCCGATAATCTTCTTCATGGTTGCCTCTTGTACCGCGGAGCCTTGCGATTGGAACTGTACCCCGTTCGCGCTGTGTATTGAACGATGTTCTCGACGCGGCCAATTGCCTCCGGTACGGTTAACGACTCAAACCCGTCGCAGTTTCTAAACGGAGAAGATGAATGAGTTTTCGCACGTTGTTCGCCATCGCCATCGCCATGACCATTTCCTGGACTGCCGCAGGTGCTCACGACTACATGGGCATGGAGCCGCTCATCGTCGATGCCAAGGAGATCGAGGGCGTCACAAACGAAGACGGGGAAACCATCAAGATCCTGCTGCGCACCGAGGATACGGCGGGCCAGTACACGGTTTTTTCCGATACGTTCGCCGATCAGACATCGGTCGGGCTGCACAGGCACGACTGGCACGATGAAGCCTTCTACGTGATTCGCGGCAGTTACTCCGTCGTCAACGGCGACGAAAACGTGCGGCATACCGTCACCGAGGATTCGATCGTCTTCACGCCCCGCGGCACGGTCCACGCCTGGACGGCGCTGGAACCCGACAGCAAGTTTATCGTGATCTACACGCCCGGGGGATGGGATCATTTCTTCGAGGCCGTCGGGCAATTGACGGAGGAGCAGCGCAACGACGAGGCGTTCATGGACGAATTCCTGCTGAGCTACGACGAGATCTACTTTCAGTAGCAGCTGCAACGGCAGCCCGTAGTCGAGGGGAGCGGGCAGCACGAAAAAACCCGGCCTGCGTGGCGTCCGGAATTCATCCGAATCTTCCCGATTCGCTCGCGGGTTGCAAGGCCTGCCGGTGAAGGTGAATTTCGGTCTGTCCGCTCTGGCAACGATCGGCGACTCGGCTTTAGAATGCTCGTTGCATGCTTGCGCAATTTCCCGACAGACAACCCTGACGAGGGGGAGCGTCCATGGCCTATGAATTACTCGGCAAGGACTTCATACCTGCCGACGTGGAGCCGAAGGTAACCGGCAGGGCGAAGTACGCGGAGGACTTTCGCGTCGACGGCATGGTTTTTTGCCGGTTGTTCCTGAGTCCTGTCCCCCACGGGCGCGTCACGCGCATCGACACCAGCCGGGCCGAGGCCATGGAGGGCGTGGTCGGGGTTCTGACGACCGACGAAGTACCGTCACATCCCATGAGTCCCATCCTTACCAACGAGCCGATGTTCATAGGGCAACCCATCCTGGCGGTGGCGGCGGTGGATGAAACGACGGCCATGGACGCCCTCGATGCCGTCGAGGTGGATATCGAACAGCTGGACTTCGTCGTCGATCCCCTGGACAGCCTCTATCCCGGCGGACCCAACGCCCGCAGCGACGGCAATTCGGCGACCCGCGGCGTGCCGGTGCGCACCATCAAGTGGACTGCGGCGGATTTCGCCGCCGAGCCCGGAGGCAACCTGCCCATCGGCGAGGAAGTCTTTGAGGAATGGTCCTACGGAGATGTCGACGCCGGGTTCCGCGAGGCGGCACTGGTGCTGGACGAAACATTCGTGACCGGGGCCAATTCACACCACTCCATGGAGCCGCGAACGAACATGGCTTACTGGGAGGACGGGCGCTGTCACCTGTTCGGCTCCTCCCAGAGTCAGTCGTTCATCCTGCATGAACTGGCGCGGTTGATGGACGTCCCCGAGGAGGACATCCGGCTGGTCGCGGAATATTGCGGCGGAGGTTTCGGCTCCAAGGGCCACGCCTATTCGTTGATGGCCATCCCGGCGCTGCTGTCGCGCAAGATCGGTCGCCCCGTAATGATGCGCGTGAGTCGGGCCGAAGAGTACTTCCTGGGTATTGCCCGCGGCGGGCTCCAGGGACGGATCAGGCTGGGCTTTCGTGCCGACGGGCGCATCCTCGCCGCCGACCTGCGCGTCGTTCACGACAACGGGCCCACCGAAGGATTCTTTGATTTTCGCTACGTCGGGCAACACGTCTCCGTGGTTCTGACGCCGGTGGCCATGCGCTGGCGGGGCGTGCCCGTTCACACCAACACCATTCCCCGGGGACCTCAGCGAGGCCCGGGCCAGAACCAGATGGCTGCCGCCGTGGAACCCATCCTGGACAAGGCGGCCGCTCAACTGGGGATCGACCGGCTGGAAATCCGCAAGATCAACGCGCCGCGTCACGATTCCCTCGTCGACGGGCGGCGGATATCCGTCACCAGCGCCTACCTGGTGGAAGCGCTGGAACAGGGGGCGGCGGCGTTCAACTGGCAGGAGAAACGGGCGCTCAGCGGGCAGCGGAACGGATCGAAAGTGCGCGGTGTGGCCATCGGCCAGGGTTTCCACGCCGGCAGCTTCGCCGGTTACGATGGCCTGGTACGGCTCACGCCGGAAGGCCGCCTGCACATCCACACGGGAGTCGGCAACCTGGGCACCTATTCCCATACCGCGACATCGCGCGTAGCGGCCGAAATACTCAAGTGCAGTTGGGAGAACTGCGTGGTGGAGCGGGGCGATACGAACCGTTACCTGCCCTTCAATTCCGGGCAGTACGGCAGCAACACCAGCGGCACGCAGACCCGCACGACCTACGCCGCCGCCATGGATGCGGTGGAGAAACTCAAGGTGATCGCGGCCATGGATCTCGGGGGCGAACCGGACGACTATGACATCGGCGACGAGAAGGTGCGCCTGCGCAGCGACCCTTCGGTGGCGTTGACCTATCCCGAGGCGGCGCGCAGGGCCATCGAACTGGGCGGACGCTTTGACGGACATGAAATGCCCGACAACCTGAATTCCGTCACCAGGCGGGCGGTGGCGGGCCTGGCGGGTACGGGTCTCGTCGGCGTGGCCCGGGACGAACTGGAGTTGCCGGGCATGGCGCCCGCGCTGGCGGTGGGCTTCATGGAGATCGAACTGGATACGGAAACCGGCAACTACGAGATACTCGACTATGTCGGCGTGACGGACTGCGGTACGGTGCTGCATCCCCAGGGTCTGGCGACCCAGATCAAGGGTGGCGCCGTGATGGGAATCGGCTTCGCGGCGCTGGAGCGCATCATCTACGATCCGCAGATCGGTCTGCCCGGCAACATCGGGCTGTATCAGGCCAAGCCGCCGTCCTACCTGGACGTCCCTTCGCACATGCAATGGGGCGCGGTGGATGAGCCCGACTTCAACAATCCCGTGGGGGTCAAGGGGATCGGCGAACCGGTGATGGGGGCGGCGGCATCCGCGCTGATTTGCGCGATTTCCGACGCGCTGGGTGGGCACTACTTCAATCGCACGCCGGTGGTCACGGACATGATCGTGAACGCCGCCGCGGGACGGGAACAGTCCCACGGACCCTTGCAGGTGAGTACCGCCTGAGTCGTCCTCAACGCCGTGGCCAGGAAACTAACGACACTCTTCCACGTCATCGATCCGCGGGTATTTGAGCGTCAACTCCTGGACGAGCTGTGTGCGCTCGCAACGCGTGTACGAGCCATCGCCAAGACGTCCGCGGGGGCTCGGTTTCTGCAGGACCTGGCGCCCAATCGGCGGGCGATGCTCTACTTCACCCAACCGTCAACGCGGACCTTCCTCTCGTTCAACAATGCCTGCCACATTCTTGGGATGCGTACCAGCGAGATCCGCGATCCGTCGACATCGTCGGAGGTCAAGGGGGAGAGTTTCGAGGATGCCATCCGCACCTTCAGCTCCTACGTGGACGTGATCATCATGCGCTCCCGGCATCCGGGACGCGCGGCGCTGGCAGCAAACCTCATGGACTCCATCGCCCGCCCGGTGCCGGTAATCAACGGCGGCAGCGGCAGCGATCAACATCCGACCCAGGCGCTGCTGGACATCTACACCCTGGACCGCAGCTTTTCCGAACACAGCGGTATCGACGGCAAGGTCATCGGCATGATGGGCGATCTCAAGCGCGGCCGTACCGTGAGGTCGCTGAGTATGCTGATGCAGAATTACCGCGATGTCCGCCTCGTCTTCATTGCGCCCAAACAGTTCGCGGTGGAGAACGACATCAAGTCTTTCCTGACGGCGAACGACATCCCTTACGTCGAGACCGAGGATCTTCCCAGCGTCCTCCCGGAGCTCGATGCCCTCTATGTCACGCGCATGCAGTCGGAATGGGATCGGGCCGGAGAGTCGCAACAGGTGGATACCACCCGGTTTGGTATGGGCGTGGAGGAAATGAAGTTGCTCAAGCCCGATGGCATTGTCATGCATCCCTTGCCCCGCGGCCCGGAAATCGATCCGGCCGTGGACCTGGATCCGCGGGCGATGTATTGGCGCCAGGAGCGCAACGGCATGTGGATGCGGGTGGCCGTGCTGCTGAAGATATTCAAGCTGGAAATCCGCGTCAGGGAAGTGGAACTTGGAGCGTTTACTGTTTAGCTATCGGATGGGAACTGAATGAAATGAGGATGTACAAGATTATTGCCGGACTGCTGGCTTGCCTTATCGCCCTGAACGTGGCTTCGGCGCAGAGTTGGGGACCTCGGGGCCTTGACGAACTCAAGGAGGAAACGCTGCGCCGGGCGCTCCACGGCGAAGGGCCCATCGGCGTGGTCAGGATGGAGGATGCCGAGCGGGCAGTGGCCGCGCTGCACGACCTGGAGCGGGATACCTGGGCTTCGGCCTGGTCGTCCATCGGCGAAGAGTACCTGGAGCGGGCGAGGGCGGCCACCACCGAAGATGAGGCCCGCGAGAGTTTCTACTACGCCTGGCGCTACTTCGACGTGGGCCGCTGGCCGACGGAGAAGCACTCCGAAGGCAAGCGCAAGTCCTACGAGCAGGGGCTGGTCGCGTTCGGCGAGTGGGGCCGCTTGCTGGATCCCCCGGTCGAGACGGTCCGAATACCCTTTGAAGACAGCGAAATCGTCCTCTACCTGCGCCTGCCCAACGGCGTCAGGCCGGCGCCGCTGGTCTTCGGCATCAACGGTCTGGATTCCCGCAAGGAGGGCGTCATGGCCGGGAGCGATGGCTACATCGAGGCAGGCGCCGCAGCATCCGCCATCGACATGCCGGGGACGGGACAGTCGCCGATCCTCATCGATGTGGGTTCCGAGCGCGTGTTATCCGCTGCGCTGGACTACCTGGCCGAGCGCCCGGAGATCGACGGTTCGCGGATCGTCGTGCAGGGGCGCAGTTGGAGCGGCTACTGGGCGGCGGTACTAGCCTACACCGAGCGCGACCGTATCCGGGGCGCCGCTGTGCACGGCGTCGGCATCCATCACTACTACCAGCCGGAGTGGCAGGAGCACGCTGTGCTCAGCCGCGAATACCTCTTCGACCTGTTCCCGGCGCGGTCAGTCGTCTACGGCGTGGAGACCATGGAGGACTTTCTGGCCTACGGGCCGAGGCTCTCACTGGTGGAGCGGGGTCTGATCGACCAGCCGTCGGCGCCGATGCTGCTGGTGAACGGCGAGCAGGATACCCAGCAACCCATCAGCGACCTGTACCTGATGATGAAGAACGGCGATCCCAAGACCGCCTGGGTCAACCCGGTGGGCGGGCACATGGGCCGATCCGAGCACTGGCCGGGTGGGCGGATTCGGGAAGAGGTGGTGCAACCGTGGTTGTTGCGCCAGCTTGGGATCGAGCCGTAATTCGCGAGATTCAGCGAGTTTTCAGGGGTTGACCGCGTCGACTCCGCACAGACGTGGGTCCGCGCACGCTTTCTCCGGAACGCATCCCCACTCCAGCAGCGGGTGATGGGTGCGAGCGTAGGTGATGACGATCGTGAAGGGCGCTTCGTAATACACCGGATCGAAGTGCGTGATTCGCGCCTGCATGCGATCGCCGTTCGGTATATAGCGTTCGGTGGTCATCATCCGGTCTGATTGCGGATACCCGACCCACTGAAACGTCGAGAACACGCCCGCATGAATGCCGGCGGAGTCGATGACCAGGTTCTCCCCCTCGTAGCGGGCCACCGAACGTCCGAGGTGCGGGTATTGCGCATCGGCAATCGGTGCATCCCGCACGGTCAGTTGTGGATCAATGGGTATGCGGCGCTTTACGTCCATGAATTCGTGATTGAACTCCACGTGGTCGTCGTGCTGACGGATTTCCATCAGGGGCGAGGGCGTGATCATCGTCCGTGTCACGCTCGCGGGCATGCACTGCATGTGGGGGTCATCCGTAAGGAAGTCATAGGCCTCGCGGAATGCGTTGCCCGCGGCATTGAGCGCAATATCGGGGCTGGAACTGCCGGTTACGTTCCAGACACCGTCGAGTTCCGAGCGCTCGCCCTGCGCAAGCAACGCCGTCGACCACGCAAGCGCACCCACAACCATGGCGGCTCCGGTCCAGATAGCTTTCCGATTTTTCATTTCTCGCATGCGCTGGTTGTGACCGCCGTCCTCACGGTACGAGAAAGTACGGATCCTGTCGGCCCTGGACCGCTTCCGCCTCGTCACAGGTCGCGTAGTACTCGTCGCCACGGTAGATGCCGGCGCCACAGTCCCGCACCAGGGTGCCGTCCGACAGGACCACATCGCGAATGTAGACCACGTGGTCGAGCCTGCGGTGCCGTCGGGCATTGATGGTCACTTCGTCGCCCACCTTGATCAGATCGATATCCACGGCCCTGCGGCGCAATGCGTTGCCGTCCGACCACTCGGCCAGCCATTCCGTCGTCACGCCGTCACTGTCCACCACGTTCAGCGTGATCAGCGAATGAGGATTGCGTATCTCTATTTCGGTGATGGTGCCGAAGAGTTCAACCGGCGCCTCTTCGTAGTTGAAATAATTTGTCGACACCGAATGATGCGCCAGGGCGGAACCGGCAATGATCATTGCCGCGGCGCCCGCGATACACGGGATTGCAAGTCGAATGCGCATATCGGTCCAACCCCCTTGCTGGAACGCTACCCGTTCAATTGTCGAGCACCTTGGCGAGCCTCGGGTACACACGCCGTGCGTTGCCCTCGAATATCTGCATTCTATCGGCTTCGCTCAGGTTCTTGTTGCCCATGATGTAGCGCTTGGTGTCGTCGAAGTAGTGCCCGGTCTCCGGATCGATGCCGCGCACGGCGCCCACCATTTCCGAGGCGAACAGAATATTCTTGATGGGCATCACGTCCACCAGCAGATCGATGCCTTTCTGGTGGTAGACGCAGGTGTCGAAGAAGACGTTGTCCAGCAGGAGTTCGTCCAGCGGCGGCCGTTTCAGCATGTCGGCAAGCCCGCGGAAGCGGCCCCAGTGAAAGGGCACGGCGCCGCCGCCGTGGGGAATGATGAACTTGAGGTCCGGAAAGTCGCTGAACAGGTCGGACGTGAGCATCTGCATGAACGCGGTGGTATCGGCGCTCAGGTAGTACGACCCGGTGGAGTGGAACGCCGGATTGCAGGCGGCGCTGACATGGATCATGGCCGGGACCCTGAGTTCGCACATTTTCTCGTAGAACGGGTACCAGTACCGGTCCCCCAGCGGCGGCAGATCGAATGAGCCGCCGCTGGTATCGGGATTCAGGTTGCAGCCGACGAAGCCGAGCTGTTCCACGCATCGTTCCAGTTCGCCGATACTGGCCCGCATATCGGTTCCCGGCGACTGAGGCAGTTGGCAGACACCGATGAAGTTGTTCGGATAAAGCTGCGTGAGCCGATAGATCAGGTTGTTGGACTGTATGCTCCAGGTCAGGCTTGTGGACGCGTTGCCGATGTGATGCCCCATGCCGCTGGCGCGGGGCGAAAAGATGGTCCTGTCGGTGCCGCGCTCGCGCTGGAACTTCAGTTGCGCGCCTTCCACGCTCTCCCGCAACTGGTCGTCGGTAATCTTCAGATCGACCGTCCCGGCCTGGTGAAACGGATCCTTCTCGATCTCCTGCTTCTGGCGTTCGCGGTAGTCCTTGAGCTGTTGCGGTTCTGTGGTGTAGTGGCCGTGGCAGTCGATGATCATGGCGTGGTTGAGTTCCGGTGCGGACTGGGGGAGCGCCTTTATAGCACTGAATGCGGCAGCATCGCACATCTGTGCCGCAAATCCGGAAGCGGTTTCCGTAGATTGGAAACGGCCCGCGCCGCCCTTCGACAAACCGCCCATGCCGCCATCGGGCCTCAAATGAAATTTCTGTCACGACCACGACCGTTGATGGGCGCACGCCGTTAGAATAGGTGCACTTTCGTCCGGGGGGATGGACAAGCCTTCACCATGTTCTTGCGAGGTTACAGTTTGTTGCGTCGTCGTCGGCAGAATTGGGTTTCCAGGCGGCTTTGGATCGTTCTTGCGGGGTTCTGCTGGAGCCCCTGGACCGTCGCCCAGCAGACCGACGAACTGGTCATCCCCTACATCGAACGCGCGCCCCAACTCGACGATTTCCGCGGCATGCGGGCGTCACCTGAAATCGCCGCGATGATGGCCCGGGTCGAGGGTTTCGTGCAGCGCGAACCGGACAACGGCATGCCGGCAAGCCAGGACACCACGGTCTACTCTGCCTATGACGATCGCAACCTTTACGTGGTATTTCTGGCGTTCGACTCCGAGCCGGCACTTATCCGGGCCAACCTCGCGCCGCGGGAAAACGTCATCGACGATGACTTTGTCGCCATTCTCGTCGATACCTTCAACGATCAGCGCACGGCCTATGGCTTCGGGTCCACGCCGTTGGGCGTTCAGGTGGACGGGCGTTGGTCGGAGATCGCAAAGCAGTCGAATTTCGACACTTCCTATGAAGCCGTCTGGTATACGGACGCGCGGCTCACCGATTCCGGCTACATGGTCAAGATGACGATTCCGCTTCGGAACCTCAGATTTCCGGACACCGGTGAGCAGGTATGGCGCGTGATGTTCGAAAGGCGGATCCCCCGGCTCAGTGAACAGTCCAACTGGCCCCGATACCTGTCGACCGTTGAAGGCCGGCTCAATCAGGCAGGGATATTGAGAGGCGTACGCGACGTATCGCCTGGCCGAAACATACAACTGATTCCGTTCGCATTTGCGCGCGCGTTTGACGTCCTGGACTCCCGGGCGGCGGGTGGACCCGCCTTTAACGACAGTTCGGAGGAAAACATCGGGCTGGACGCGAAATTCGTGTTTCAGGACAGCCTGGTGCTCGATGCTACCCTGAATCCGGATTTCAGCCAGGTGGAGTCTGACGAACCGCAGGTTACGGTCAACGAGCGCTTCGAAGTGCGGTTCGATGAGCGGCGCCCGTTCTTCATCGAAAACGCGGACTATTTCAACACCGAAAGTACGCTGGTATTTACCCGGCGCATCGTAGACCCCAACGCGGGTCTGCGTTTCACCGGCAAGCAGGGGCCCTGGGGTATCGGCACCATGGTGATCAATGACGAGGCGCCGGGGCAGCGGTTCGACGCCGATCATCCGTTGGCCGGGGAAGCCGCCGACGTTCGCATCATGCGCGTTTTCCGGGACATTTCCGAGCAGAGCCGCATCGGCATGCTCTACACGGAGCGGCAGTTCGGCGATCAGGTCAACCAGGTATCGAGTGTCGACGCACGCTTCAAACTGAATCCGAACTGGACCACCGAATTGCAGTTGATCGGCACCGGCTTCGAAGACGGTATCGGCGCGGACCGCCGGGGCCGGCAGGCCAATGCGCGCTTCGACCGAAGCGGGCGGAACACCACCGTTCACGCACACGTTATCGATACGACCGAGGAGTTCAGGGCCGATCTGGGGTTCTTCAACCGCAATTATCAGCCCGATTCGCGTTCAACTCATGGCTTTGTCAGATACGCCTTCTGGCCCGAAGGCCGGGCACTGAATAGCTGGGGAGGACGGGTTTTCGTCAACGAAATCGTCGATCAGAGCGGGTCTCGGCTGTACTCGCAGGTCGCGCCCGCCCTGCAGTGGTCCTGGGACGGGGAAACCGAATTGAGCCTGACCTACGAGGACGTCACGGAGCGGCTGCGACCCCTCGATGTCCCCGGACTTACGCGGGTCCGGGACTACGCCCAGAATCTATGGACCGCGGAATTCGAAACGCAGATGTTCACCACGGTGGGGTTCAGCGTGGAACTGGGATTGGGACAGACGATCAACCTGGCGCCCCTGTCCGGACATGAACCGGAGCTGGCGGATACCGTCAACGCCCAGTTCGAGCTGCTCTGGCGGCCGCTGGACCGCTTGCGCCACGACTTCACCTACCTGTACACGCAGCTCGATGATCCCGGAGGCGCCGGCAGAATCTTCATCGATCACATAGTCCGGTCGCGCTGGAATTACCAGTTCACCAAGGAACTCTCGCTGCGGTTCATCGCCCAGCACGAAGAAACCGATCCGGGACCGTTTACGTCGCTCAAGCGCGACGAGAATCTGAACTTCGATCTGTTGGTGCGGTACGTGATCAACCCGTGGTCGGCGCTCTATGCCGGTTACAACACCAATTCCAGCAACTTCGCCCTGGTCGATACCGAAATGGGCACGGAAATGGTGCGCACTCACCACCTGGACCGGGACGGCGAGCAGGTTTTCCTCAAGTTCTCCTATCTGCTGCAGCCCTGAAGGGATCGGTCGGCCTCGGGGCACCGGTAACCATTGCCAACGGTTCGGGCACGAAGCGGGATCGATTGCCGATCGGTGACTGGCCCCCGCGATGGGATCGGGCGTCTACCGAATCTCCTGTGGAACCCCGGTCTCGCGCCGCCGGAGGTGATATTCGAAGTGGTCCCCGAGCATATCCCGCGTATTCGAACGAAGCAGATAGAACCCCTCGACGATATGCGCGTATCGAACCGGTCCCACATCGACCGCTTCGTAGCCCAGCGCCTCGGCGAGCGCAGCGACCGTCTGCTTGGCTGCCGCGTCGTTCCCCGCGATGGGAATCGTGACCGGGTGGCCCAGCACGTCCGGGTCGATCATGGTATCGGCGCTGATCGTATTGAAGGCCTTGACGACGAACGCCTGCGGCGCCAGGTTCTGAATCCGTTCGGCGTTGGAGGTATAGGTCGGATAGTCCCTGTATCCGTTCTCGTCGACGATGCGCGGATTGATGGGATCGATGACGATCTTGCCGGCCAGGTCCCCGAGGCCGAGAACCACTTCTTCGGCAACGCTCCACGGCACGTTGATCATGACGATGTCCGCCTGCGCGGCCGCCTCGTCGGGCAGCGCGGCCGACGCGCTGGTACCCGTTACCCGCACCATCTCCTGAACTTCGGGAAGGTCCGGCGATCGGGAACCGTAGATGACCAGGTGGCCAAGTTCCGCGAATCTTGGTCCGAAGGCGCCCGATACCTCGCCGGTGCCGATCAATGCGATCGTTTCGCCGTGGCCGGCGAGGGGCAGCGCGGTCGATATCAGCAGTGCGGACAGGAGGAGACTGCGAAAAACGCCCATTTTAGATGCCATCGTCGGATCCTCCCCAGAAGCGCAGTTGGATGGTGACTTGCAGCCTGAAGCAGGAAAGTCAGCCGCGGTTACCGCTCCAGGTACTGGAGCTTGTCTTCGACATCCTCCCACTCTTCGGCATCGTCGGGAGGGTCGCCTGCCTCGGTGATCACCGGCCAGTTCTGCGAGAGCTCGGCGTTCAATTCCAGGAACTGTTCCTGACCCTCCGGTATGTCATCCTCCGAGCAGATGGCCTCCACCGGGCATTCCGGCTCGCACAGCGTGCAGTCGATACACTCCTCGGGGTCGATGACGAGCATATTCGGGCCCTCGTGGAAACAGTCCACCGGACACACCTCCACGCAGTCCGTGTACTTGCACTTGATGCAGCTCTCGGTGACGACATAAGTCATGATGTTTTTCCTCGCTGGATCTTTCCCTGGCCTCGGGCGGGGTATTGTAGCCGCAAGCGCCCAACGCGCATAGCACGCCGCGCCGAATGGAATTTCTGGCCGAAAGGACGGGAAAAGCGCGTTGCGCGGATGAGTCGTACGGGTTTGCGGCCGCATTCCATACCGCCGCGCCGCTCGTCAGATCTTGCTTTCCCGATCCCGCCAGTAGGGTTCCCGCAGCAGGTTCTTCCTGATCTTGCCCACAGCCGTGCGGGGCAGGGCGTCGACAAAGCAGACCAGGCGCGGGCGCTTGTGACGGGGGATGCGCCCGGCGCAGTGGTCGATCAGTTCGTTCTCGGTGGCGGTGCGCCCGTCGGCAAGCACCACGTGGGCGGCGGGAACCTCTCCCCAGTGGTCGTGCGGGATGCCGAATACGGCACATTCCGCGACGGATGGATGCCCATAGAGGGCGTTCTCGATCTCGGCGGGATAGATATTCTCTCCACCGGACACGAGCATGTCCCTGGAGCGGTCCACCAGTGTCAGGAATCCGTCGTCGTCGAGGAATCCCAGATCCCCGGTCCAAAGCCAGCCGTCGGCCCGAGGGAACGCCGCTTGGGTCTGCTCCGCATCGCCGAAATAGCCATCGAACAGTTGGTCGCCCCGGGTGACGATTTCGCCGACGTGGCCGGCGGCGACGGGGCGTCCGTCCGGGCCGACGACTGCAAGCTCCACATTGAAGGCCGGGCGGCCCACCGTGCCCAGCTTGGTGCTGCCGTGTTCGGGACGGCGGACGGTCAGGGGGCAGGTCTCGGACTGTCCATAGTTTTCCGTGAACGCCACGTGCGGAAGCGCCGCCTGGACCCGTTCAAGCAGCGCCCGGCCCATGGGGGCTCCGGCATAACCGATGTTCCTCAGGGTGCGCAGCCGTTCCGCGGAGAACGCCGGGTGGGAAACCAGGTCGTTGAGTTGGCTGGGCACGAAGAATGCCGCGGTGATGCCCTCCTGCTCGGTGAGTTCCATGAACAGGGCCGAGTCCCAGGTGGGCAGGGTGACGACAGTGGCGCCCAGCATGACGGCCGGAGCAAACCAGACGAATAGTCCGGCGCAGTGGAACATCGGCGTTGTTGCGGCGACGATGTCGGACTCGCCAAGTCCGAAGTCCACGGCTGCGGCGTAGGCGGTGGCTGCTCTCGCCTTGTGCGTCACGAGGACCGCCTTCGGGAATCCTGTGGTACCGCCGGTGAAGGTGATACCCAGGGGATCCGTTTCAAATACTTCCACGGTCGGCGGCGTGTCCGGCTCTCCTGACATTAATTCGTTCAGCGGCATCGAATCGAGCGGCCGGCCATGGTTCTCTGCAGCCCCATCGCTCCCGTTGAGCAGAATTCCGTGCTGGAGATTCGGCAACCCAAGCGACGCGTGCCTGACCGTCCGCGTGGACCGGGGCTCGAAGAAAAGCGCCTCCGCGCCAATCTTGTCAAGCATGTACCGGAGGTCTTCTGCCGTACTGCGCAACGAGACGTGGGCCAGCAGAACGCCCGCCCGCGCCGCGCCGAAATAGGCGATGGCGTATTCGGGTCGATTGCTCGCCATGATGGCGATTGTGCTGCCCTTGGTCAGACCCAGGGTCGTCAGGGCATGAGCGAATCGATTGGATTCGGCGTCCAGTTCCCGGTAGGAGAGTCTGCGGTCCCCGCCGGCTACCGCCGTGCGTTCGGGGGCGCGCTGTGCGGATAGCCGCAGGAATTCACCCGTCAGCATGATCCTGCCCGCCCGTTTTGGCGCCATCTGTGCCGTGCCCGTTCGCAGCCATGTGCGCCGGCAGGCACCGCAATAGATCGCTTAACGACTCGCAGACCGTCCGGTCGGTGGTATCGACCGTGGCATGGGCCTGCGAGTAATACGGGTGCCGTTCGTCCAGCAGCCGCTGCAGGTCGGACATGGCATCGGGCCTGTTCCGCATGGGGCGCGTATCGCCCTGCGCCACCACCCGGGACATGTAATGTGCTGGCTCGGTCCGCAGCCACACAACGAAGCACGCCGTGAGCAGCGTGTTAAGCAGTTTCGGTTCCGAGACGATGCTGCCGCCGGTTTCGATCACGCAGCCATCGTGCCGATTCAGGGTTTCGTACAGCGCCTGCCCTTCAAGACGCCGGTAGCCCGTCTCGCCGGACAGCGCAAAGACTTCCGCGACGCTCATTCCCGCGAGCCCCTCCACGACGCCGACCAGACCGACGAACGGAAGACCCAGCCGTTCGGCGAGGAGCGCGCCCAGCGTGCTCTTGCCGGCGCCCCGCAGACCGACCAGCGCGACCCGGCGTTTTGTCTCCGGCGCGAGAGTGAAGCGCTCGTGCAGCAACTGCAACGCCTGTTTCCGGTCATCTGCCGGCAGGGCGCGGACGAATTCCACCACCAGGTTCTCTTCCGGAGTCCGGCTTGCAGCAGTCTCCAGCAGGTCGGCGATTTCGGTTTCCAGCGCCGCGGCGACCCGATCGAGAAGACGCACCGATATGTTGCCGCGCCCCGTCTCGAGATCGGCCAGGTGACGCTCGGAAATCCGGGCGTGCGTAGCCAGGGTACGGCGCGTCATGGCCAGGTTTGAACGCAACGAACGCACGCGTAAGCCGAGTCGCTCCAACAGAATGTCCGTATCGCGCGCAGGCGCCGTACTCGTAGTCATCGGGTGCCCCGAATCAAGGGATGGTGGATGAAGTATATGTCGCGCATCCTTGGCTAAACCCGCCAGTTTTGTATGTTATCATGCAGCTTATTGAGTCTATAGCGCAATTTAATGCATTATAATGCATCTCATGGCCAACCTTGAACCCACACAACTGGATTTTCGGACTCATCCTGACGGCTACCGGCACTGGTCGATTTCCACCGACGGCGCGATCGCCCGCCTTGAAATGAATGTGGACGAGGCGGCGCCCCAATTCGGCGACTACGAACTGAAATTGAATTCCTACGATATCGGCGTCGATATCGAACTCTACGACGCCGTGCAGCGCCTGCGGTTCGAGCATCCCGAAGTCCGCGCCGTGATATTGACGTCCGGCAAGGTCGGCATGTTCTGCGCCGGGGCCAACATCCGGATGCTGGGTACCGCCACCCATTCCCACAAGGTGAATTTCTGCAAGTTCACCAACGAGACGCGCAATTCGCTGGAGGATGCCAGCGAACACTCCGGGCAGATCTACCTCTCGGCGCTGAACGGCCCGGCGGCGGGGGGCGGTTATGAACTGGCACTGGCCACCGATCACATCATCCTGATCGACGACGGCAACGCGGCGGTTTCCCTGCCGGAAGTTCCGTTGCTCGCAGTCCTGCCCGGTACCGGCGGGTTGACCCGGGTGGTCGACAAGCGCGGCGTGCGCCGCGACCTGGCCGACGTTTTCTGCACAGTGGAGGAGGGCATCAAGGGTCAGCGGGCCGTGGACTGGCGATTGGTGGACGAACTCGCGCCCCGCTCGAAATTCGAGCAACGGGTGGAACAGCGGGCCCTGGAAATGGCGGAGAAGTCCGACCGCCCGACTGACGAGCCGGGCGTGACGCTCACTCGTCTGGAAAAAACGGTCGCGGGCTCGCTGGTCCAATACCCGCACCTGACAATGGATCTGGATCCCCTGGGGTTGACCGCGACGCTGACCCTGGAAGCGCCCACCGAGACTTGCGCCGACGCCGGGGAGGCCAGGCGACAGGGCGCTGCTTTCTGGCCGCTGGCGCTGCTGCGCGCCCTGGACGACGCACTGTTGCACCTGCGGTTCAACGAACCTGTGCTGGGTACGCTGATCGTCAAGACGCGGGGCGACAGCCGGCAGGTGGCCGACTACGACACCCTTCTGCAGGAATACGCCTCGGACTGGTTCATCCGCGAAGTACTGCTCTTTGCCCAGCGCGTCTTCAAGCGCCTGGACATTACTTCGCGCACCACCTTCGCATTCGTGGAGCCGGGAAGCTGTTTCACCGGGCTCCTGGCCGAACTGCTGTTCGCGGTGGATCGTACCTACATGCTGGACGGCTGCCTGGAGGACGATCCGAATCCGGCGCCCACCATCACGTTGTCGAAGCTCAATTTCGGGTACCTGAAGATGGCCAACGGGCTGTCTCGACTGCAGACGCGCTTCCTGGGAGAGCCCGATAGCGTCGAACGCGCCGAACAGCTCATCGGAGAGCCGCTGGAAGGCCTGGACGCACTGGATGCTGGCCTGGTGACGTTTGCTCCGGACGACATCGACTGGGAAGACGAGATTCGCCTCCTGCTGGAGGAACGGGCGAGTTTCTCGCCCGACGCGCTCACCGGAATGGAGGCCAACCTGCGTTTCGCTGGTCCCGAAACCCTCGAGTCGAAGATCTTCGGCCGTCTCAGTGCGTGGCAGAACTGGATATTCCAGCGTCCCAACGCTGTGGGCGACGAAGGCGCGCTCAAGCTCTACGGCACCGGTCGCAGGGCCCAATACGATCGAAAGCGAGTTTAACCATGGGCACACAAGTCAACTACGATTCCCTGATTCCCAACAACGTGGGCCTGGCCTCCGACGCAAAACTGCGCCGCGCCATGGAGCGGTGGTACCCGAAGTACCTGGACTGGTGGACCAGCATGGGTCCTGACGGTTTCCAGCAATACGAGGTCTACCTGCGCACCGCCATCAGCGTCGACCCGGAGGGTTGGGCGCGTTTCGGATTCGTGAAGATGCCCGATTACCGCTGGGGCGTCCTGTTGGCGCCGCAGGAAGAGGGGCGCACCATCGGCTTCGGGCAGCACAAGGGCGAACCGGTCTGGCAGGAGATTCCGGGCGAATACCGGGCGATGCTGCGCAGGCTCGTCGTCATCCAGGGCGACACCGAGCCGGCGTCGGTGGAGCAGCAACGATTTCTGGGGCAAACTGCGCCGTCGCTCTACGACATGCGCAACGTCTTTCAGGTCAACGTGGAAGAAGGCCGGCACCTGTGGGCGATGGTCTACCTGCTGCAGAAGTACTTCGGCCGCGATGGCCGCGAGGAAGCCGAGGCGTTGCTGCAGCGCCGCTCCGGGGACGAGGACAGGCCGAGAATTCTGGGGGCGTTCAACGAGGAGACCCCCGACTGGGTCTCTTTCTTCATGTTCACGACGTTCACCGACCGGGACGGCAAGTTCCAGCTCGAGGCGCTGGCCCAGTCGGGCTTCGATCCGCTGGCCAGGACCTGCCGGTTCATGCTCACCGAGGAAGGCCACCACATGTTCGTCGGCCGCACCGGGGTGGAGCGTATCGTGCAGCGGACCTGCCAGGTCATGGACGAGCAGGGCATCGACGACCCGTACGATATCCAGGCGGCGCGAAAGCACGGCGTCGTCGATCTGCCGACCATCCAGAAGAAGATCAATTTCCACGTGGCCGTCACCCTTGACCTGTTCGGGGCGGAAATTTCCACGAATGCCGCCAATGCCTTCAACGCCAGCCTCAAGGGACGGTTTCGGGAAAACCGGATCGACGACGATCATCTGTTGACCAACGAGACCTATCCCGTGGAACAGGTCGTCGACGGCCGGGTCCAGGCGCGTGACGTGCCCGCGTTGAGCGCGATCAACGCGCGGCTCTCCGACGATTTCATCGCCGACTGCAACAACGTGCTGAAGCGCTGGAACCGGGCGCTCAAGGCGCATGACATCGACTTCCGGCTGAGCCTGCCTCATCGCGCCTTCAATCGTGCCGTGGGCGAGTTCGCGGAGGTCCACGCGACACCGCAGGGCGAACTCGTCTCCGACACCGAGTGGGCGGAACGGCAGGGCGAATGGATGCCCAGCGAGGCCGACATGAGCTACATGCTGTCGTTGATGGAGCCTTGCACGGAACCCGGAAAATTCGCCGGCTGGATCGCCCCGCCCCGGGCCGGAATCAACGGCATGCCGGGCGATTTCGAGTACGTGAAGCTGGCTGCCTGATATGGATTGACCTGTCAATAACTGATTATCTATCCCGTCTCTTCTTCATGAAACGATAATTGTTGCTGGTCCTGTGGAGTTTGTGGGCGAGAGGCACGCGAATGTGGGCAGGCGGTGGGCAACGCGCCAGCGTTGT
>JAJEFE010000122.1 GCA_022820625.1 Gammaproteobacteria bacterium
CTTGTGAACGTCCAAACCCACGTACGCGTTATACTCCTTCATGGCCTGCCCTCCTCAATGTGGCTCTGTGCTAAAGGCTCCGACCCCAAACATAACCCACGATGCTTGAGGCCAGGGCAGGTCAATCCATGATGTCTAGGATATCCTGCAACTCCGGAACCAGGCTCTCGGCATACGGCGTCGGGATCATGCGCTTGGCGTGCAACACCAGCAACTCGTCGTTGAAATAGTTACAAGACGCTGGTGGGCGCGCAGATGCGCTACACCGTGCACGACCGCCACGGCGGGCTGCTGGCGCTGCTGGGGTTCTCCACCGCGGCCCGCAAACTCGCTCCCCGCGACCGCTTCATAGGCTGGACGCGGGTCGGCATCACCCAGGGCCGCGGGCGCTATGACCGCCACAAACAATACGCCAAGCCGAAAAAGGCCATCTGGCTGCGCCCCCTATGCAAAAACTGGAAACGGATCCTCAACCGGTAACCTCAGCGACGGCCAGTCGCACCATCAGCCAACCCATCCCCCACAAACGGATCGGTTACTTTTTCGATACTCCGCTACACTATAGACTATTGTGCACGGGACCCCCGACAAATGCATACCAAGTACGAGGATTGGACAGGACGTATGCTGAGCAGCGTAAGCGATGTTCGCTATGTGGGTTACGGCCTTCCGGACCTGGAGACCGAGCGCGAATTCTATCGGGATGTCTGGGGGCTCAGGGAAGTCATGGAGGCCGGCGGTATGGTGTATTTTGCGGCGGAGGGTTCCGACGAACACCATGTCGTGCGCCTGCGCGAGACGCCGGTCAAGCGGATCGACGTGATCGCACTGGCAGCCGAATCCCGCGCCGATGTGGATGGACTCTTCGCCCAGGTCCGGGACGCCGGATGCCGGATCATCTTCGAACCCCGGAAACTGGGACCGCCGGCCGGAGGCTACGGGTTCAGGTTCTTCTCCCCGGATGGTCTGCCGTTTGAAATTTCATCGGATGTGGCAAAGGGGACGTCGCGGCCGCTTCAGCCATGGGAGGCCATCCCCGAAAAAGTAAGCCACATTGTAATGCACTCGCCGGATCACAAGGCTGCGGTGAAATTATTCGTCGACGTGCTCGGATTTCAGGTCAGCGACTGGCTCGGTGATTTCATGTGTTTTCTGCGTTGCAACGAGTGGCATCATCGCATTGCCTACCTCCCGGGCCCCCCCTGCCTGGATCATGTGGCGTACGATGTGCTGAGCATTGACGACATGATGCGGGGCACGTCCAGGATGGCCAGTCACGGCCTCGATGTACACTGGGGCCCCGGTCGGCACACCGCCGGCAACAATACGTTCGCCTATTTCGAGTCGCCGGGAGGATTCGTGGTCGAGTACACGTCCGAAATCGAACGGGTTGACGACGACTGGGAGCCCAGAACACTCGCTGCGCGCCCCGATGTAATTGACCAGTGGGGCACTGGCGTGGGCGGTCCGCAGACCATGCCCAAGTCGGAACCGGACGGCGGACTCTTCGATCCAGCGCAGGTGTAGGTCGGTTGAACCTTCAACGAAAGTCTCCCGTGGAAAATTCGGCAACGGGCGGCCACAGTGCGGGTCTGCACTCAAGACGCGTGAATCGGCAGTTGGAAGTATAGCGGACAGAAAATTCCGATGGCGCTGTTCGAATACTTCCCCAACTACGTCTGGAACCTGTCGCTGGCGATCGCGATGGAGAACGGCGGCAAGATCGGCGAAATCGTCGACATGTGCCAACCCATCAGGGACGCTGCCGCTCGCGGCGAAGACGCCGGCACGGCGGAGTTTCTCAGGGAGTGGGTCAGGATGGCCGACAAGCTGGGCGAGCTTGCCGCCTGGCTGACGCGTGCTGCCGGCGCGGGCCCCAACCCCGCCGTGGTCTTCTGCAACGGACTCGACAGTTGCAAGGAGATGCTGTGGCTGGGCGGATTCCCTGAGGCGTTGTCAAAACGCGGCGTCAGTTGGCTGTGCGTCGATCAACCGGGCACGGGCGAGGCGTTGCGGTTGCAGGATCTTCCGGCGACCCATGCCAGCGAGCGCTGGGCCTCTCCCTGGGTCGACTGGTTGCAGGAGCAGCCGGACGTGGCCGCCGACCGCATCGGCATGACCGGTATCTCGCTGGGCGGGCACTTCGCGCCCCGCGCCGTCGCATTCGAGCCCCGGTTTGCCTCCGGCGCAGCACGCAGAACGAATGGCAGAATGAACCCGGATAGCCTAAACAGGCCCTGAGCCAAGGAACCCGCCATGACCCGCCGCTTCGTCGACCTCTCGATTTACCTGGAAAACGATGTGATCTCCGATCCGCCCTTCATGCGGCCGCGGATCGAATACAAGCGCCACGCAGACACCGTCACAGAGGCCCAGACCTTCTTTCCTGGCGTTGAAGCGGACGATTTTCCGGGCGGGGAAGGCTTCGCGGCGGCGGAAACCGTGACGCTCTCGACCCACAACGGCACCCATCTCGACGCACCCTGGCACTACCACCCCACCATGGACGGCGGCGATCGCGCCATCACCATCGACGAGGTACCGCTGGACTGGTGTTTCAGGCCCGGCGTCAAGCTGGACTTCCGGCATTTTCCCAACGGTCACGTGGTCACCGCCAGGGAAGTCGAGGTCGAGTTGCAACGGGTCGCGGTGACGCTGAATCCGCTGGACATCGTGCTCGTGAACACGGCGGCGGGCAAGGCGATCGGCGATCCCGATTTCGTCGACATCGGTTGCGGCATGGGATACGAGGCCACGATGTACCTGCTGGAGAAAGGCGTTCGCGTCACCGGGACCGACGCCTGGTCCTGGGATGCGCCGTTTTCGCATACGGCGAAAAAGGTGGAGGAAACCGGCAATACGTCGCTGATCTGGGAAGGCCACAAGGCAGGCCGCGATATCGGCTACTGCCACCTTGAGAAATTGCACAATCTCGAAGTGCTGCCGCCATCCGGTTTCACCGTGAGTTGTTTCCCCCACAAGATCCGGGGCGCTTCGGCCGGGTGGACGCGCGCCGTCGCGATTTTCGATGAATAGCGAGCCCCGGCAAGCGTCCTCCCCGCTTGGGCCGGAAGGCCGACTGGCCGAAGTCGGCCGACCGGACGGCAACGCATCCCGGCCGCCCGGCGTTCTGCGCCCATGAAGCTGGCGACGGTACCCAACGGCGAACCGGACGGCGGGCTGGTCGTAGTCTCCGCAGATGGCGACCGATTCCTGAAGCCGCTGGGGATCCCTACCCTGCGCCACGCGATCGAGGATTGGCCGGTCGCAAGCAGGGAGTTTTCCGCGCTGTCACGACAACTTCAGGATGGTGGAGGCGACGATGCCGGCCACCTCACGTTCGGCGCACCCCTGCCGCGGGCGTGGCAATGGCTTGACGGTTCGGCGTACGAAAGCCACGGCGAGCTGATGCAGCGGGCGTTCAACCTGGACCCGATCGAGCACGACAAGCCGCTCATGTACCAGGGCATGTCCCACCTGTTTTTCGGCCCTGCCGAGGATATTCCTTTCGCGGATGAACGCGACGGGATCGACTTTGAAGGAGAACTGGGCGTCATCGTCGACGATGTCCCCATGGGCGTCAGCGCCGCGCAGGCGATGAATCACATCAGGTTGCTCGTGCAGATCAACGACTGGTCGCTGCGAAGGATTGCACCGCTGGAAATGAAGACCGGCTTCGGCTGGATCCTGGCCAAGCCACCGTGCTCGATGGCGCCCTTTGCCGTGACGCCGGACGAACTGGGGAATCGCTGGACGAACGGCCGGATTCACCTGACGCTCGCGACCGACTGGAACGGCGAACCTTTCGGCAGGGTGAAAACGGGCGCGATGAGCCACGGTTTTCATGAATTGATCGCCCACGCCGCCGCGACCCGGCCGCTGTGCGCCGGCACCGTCGTCGGGTCGGGAACCGTCTCGAACGCGGACTTCCGACAAGTGGGTTCCTCCTGTATCGCCGAGCGGCGCGGCATGGAAATGCTGGACGAGGGCGAGGCGCGAACCGCTTACATGAAGTTCGGCGACCGCGTCTTCATGGAAGCGCGCCAGACCGGCGCCCGGAGCGTGTTCGGCGCTATCGATCAACGCGTGGTGGAGCATCGACCATCCGCCTGATGCCGTAGCGGAGACAAGATGGCAATGGCGGCATCGTCTGACAACAGAGGGCATAACGGCCAATGACCGAAACAAAACGTATTTCAATCGCTATCGCTGCCTCGCTTGTCTTGCTCGTCCTGGCGGCCTGCGGCGATCCACCGGCTGACGGCGCGAGCGCGCCGAACGAAGTAGAAGCGTCATTCCGCGATCTCAACAAGAACGGACAGCTCGATCCTTATGAAGATCACCGGGTTGAACTGGAGCTGCGTGTCGACGACCTGCTGGCGCGAATGACGATCGAGGAGAAGGCGGGCCTGATGTTCATCAACATCGCCTCCGGCATCGGCGCGCCCGGACCCGTCGACGAAGCGCCGAGCGAGGAGGAACTGGCCACGCCTGCTGAATCGCTAGCGGCAATGATTACCGATCTGCGAATGTCGCATTTCAACATTTCCCACTCGTACCGTCCGGACATTATGGCCCGCTTGCACAATGCGGTGCAGGCGCTGGCGGAACAAACCGGGCTCGGAATTCCCGTGACGATCGCGAGCGATCCCCGCCACGGCTTTGCATCCAATCCGGGGGCGAATATCTTCTCGGGATGGTTCTCCTCTTGGCCGGAGCCACTCGGGCTGGCCGCCACCGGAGATGCCGAACTGGTTCGGGAATTCGCGGACATTGCGCGGCAGGAGTACCGGGCCGTCGGCATCCACCTGGCGCTCCATCCCATGGCCGATCTGGCAACGGAGCCGAGATGGTCCCGTGTGGGGGGCACGTTCGGAGAGGATGCCGAACTGGCGTCGCGACTGGTGTCGGCATATATCGGCGGATTTCAGGGCGATTCCCTCGGTTCGGAAAGCGTGGCGACCATGAGCAAGCACTTTGCCGGAGGCGGCCCGCAGGAGGATGGCTGGGACGCGCACTTCGCCTATGGTACGAACCAGGTCTATCCGGGCGACAATTTCGACTACCACCTCCTTCCGTTCGAAAACGGCGTCTTCCCCGCCGGGTCCGCACAGATCATGATGTACTACGGCGTCCCGGTCGGGCAGACGAGCGAGGATGTCGGGTTCGCGTTCAACAGGGACATCGTCACCGGCCTGTTGCGCGAGCGTTACGGCTTCGACGGCGTTGTCTGCACCGACTGGAGCCTCCTGACCGACAAGGCAGCGGGCGAGATGCGCATCATCGACGCAACGGCCTGGGGCGTGGAAGATCTTTCCATCCCGGAACGCGCATTGAAAGCGATCGAGGCAGGTGTCGATCAGTTCGGCGGCGAGGCGTTGCCGGACGTGATCGTTGGGCTCGTGGAGTCGGGCCAGCTCTCCGAACAGCGCATCGACCAATCGGCGCGCCGATTGCTGCGGGACAAATTTCGTCTCGGGTTGTTCGACAACCCTTACGTCGACGAGCAACGCGCAATGGAAGTTGTCGGTAGTCCCGAGTTTCGTGCGGCGGGCGAATTGGCCCAACGCAAATCCATCGTGCTTCTGAAGAATCCTTCGACGGAGTCCGGCCAGACCCTGCCGCTGGGTGGCCGGCCGAGACTGTATATTGAAAATCTGGACCCGGACATCGCGGCGGGTTTCGGTGATGTCGTTGCCGATGTCGCCGAGGCCGAGTTTGCGATTCTCAGACTTGAGACGCCTTTCGAACCGCGCGATAGCATGTTGCTGGAGACCTTTTTTCGCCAGGGCGATCTGGACTTCAAGGCCGAAGCCAGGGACCGCATCATGGGAATCCTCAATTCTGTGCCGACGATCGTGGACATCAATCTCGAGCGGGCGGCGGTGATCCCTGGCATTGCCGAGGCAAGCGCGGGACTTCTCGCGTCGTTTGGCGCGTCCGACGAGGCTGTTCTGGATGTCATATTCGGCAATTTCAATCCTGGCGGAAAACTTCCTATCGAAATGCCGTCATCCATGCAGGCCGTGGAGGAACAACTGGAAGACGTGCCCCACGACTCCGAGAATCCGTTGTTCGAATTCGGGCACGGGCTCAGTTACCCATAAGGTACGAGAGTTCGCTCCAGCAGGGGCCAACGTGCGCCGCAGCTTCCCCATCCAGCAGCGTCACTGAATTCTTGCTGGAGTCTGGTTGGGCACTATCGCATATAAGTCCCAACCCAATCTGCCGGTCCGGTGTACCCTTCGGCAACGTCGCCACGTACACTCGTGCGTCCCTGGGCATCCGCTCCGCTGCAACATCGAGCGACTTTCGATCCGGCTTTGTGACCTCCGCCGAGTAGTCGGGCAGGCGCTCCATGAATCCCGCAGGGCTTCGATGGTCAACGCCCGCCATATCAGTTCCGACCCGTACGCCATCCCTCCGCATAGGTCTCGCGGGCAACTTTCGAATAGGGGACCGGACTGACTATGGCACGTACTTCAATTTGTTCATGCCGCTCCACTGTTGTCTTGTGCGTACCGCCATCGGGTTCTCCCCAGGTCACCAATACCTCGTCGCCGATCGACACGCCGGCATCGACCGTCGCCAGCGACAGCACGGTCCGCTCGTTGAAGCTGTAACCCGTAAACATCGACACGCCGGAGACCGTATCGCCTACCCTTACCGCGTCATAGTTCGACGACGCATAGTTGGCTAGCGGTAGGTCGAAATACTTGTAGTTGTTGTCGCCGAGTACGAACGAGGAGAGAATGCGGGCGACGTCGTCTGCATTCCAGGCAAGCGTAACCTTTTGTCGCTGCGTGCCGGGATCCATCTTCTCGAGCGCATCTCGCCCAATGAAGTTATGGTCGAACTTGACGAACGGGCCGTAGCCCATTTCATAAGGCGTCAGGTAGTAATCCTCGACTTTCTCCGGCACGAAGCTCCCACCAATCGAGCTTACCGCTTCATAACTCGTGCCGGACAACCACTCGCGGTAAGGCTCCATGGCCTCGCCTGTGTAGACGGCAGGCAGCGGCGACGGAATCCAGCCGGATTCCAGAGTGTTGGTCGCGTAGGTTCGAGAGCCGACGAGTTCGAGGCCAAATTCCCGGCCGGCCTCAACAATCGTTTCTCGGATGTCCAGGTATTCTTCATAAGGGCCCCAGATCTCGAGACCGGGAGCGCCCGCCATTCCGTGGCGCAGTGCTCTCACTTCTCGGTCACCAATCTTAACCGTTCCCATATGGAAGAACTTGAGATCAGGGAAGGGTCCGCCGTTGAGCTTCTCAATCACCTGCTTCGCATTGGGTCCCTGAATCTGGAACCGGAAATTCCGACGCGTAACTGAGCGGCCCATTGGTGCAGAGGGAGAGCGATCGTCGTAGTAAACCTCCACATCGTATCCGCCAGTTTCAGCGTGAAACTGAATCCAGTTTGCGCATGGTGCGCGGCCAACGAAGACGAGTGAGTTCTCGGCGAGATGAAACAAAATGCCGTCACCAATGATGTACCCGTCGTGGCTGCAGGGTACAAACTGCTTTGCTCGATTGACCGGAAAGTTCTCAAAGCTATTAACGGCAAGTGACGAAACCAGTCTGACCGCATCAGGACCATCGATAAAGAGATCCACCATGTGATGTGACTGGTCGAAGAGCACGGCAGCTTCGCGCCAGGCGCGTTGCTCGTCGCGCCAGTTGGAGAACTCGGTCGGCACGACCGGGTAGACGTAGGCGCCAATTCTCGAATTGCGAAAGTAGCTCACAAGGTCCGATTCGTTCCGGACCAATTCGGCAAGGCTTTGCTCAGCCATTTAGTCTCTCCATTCCAGGGTGCAATATGTCGCCGTCAACCTATCGGGGAATTATGTACGATAGTGCCCAACCGGTCGTTAGCGGCGATCCTTCGGGCGCCGGATATGGCGCAGGCTTACCCGCCGCATGACAGCATGCGCCGCTTGTTCTGGCGTCGCGTCGCTGTTCGCGTACATGAGAATAACGTCATGATTTCTCGCGAACTGCCCCGCTTTGATGCTCCATTTCCGATAACACCATGCAATCTCGTTGCGGAACGCACTGCGCCCGAAAACCGCGTCCATCACGAGCTTGAGGTAATGGCTCATGGTCGGGTCGCAGTGCAGGTAGATGCTGCCCATTGGCTTCAGAAGGGGTCGGCGCTGATTGTGGCGGGAATTCCCAGTCTTCCACGTTCGGCCATTTCCTGAATCGCGTTATTCTGCTCAACGAAGGTCAGGAAATTCAGCGTGGCAAACGGAATGAAGGCGGTAATGTGGCCGCCTGACATCACCTCCTCTGCGGCTTCCAGATCATAACCAGTTGCCGGTGCTCCGAAAGGCGCATTTGGCCAAATGTTGCCGTGTGCTATCTGGCCGACTTTTTCTTCCAGCGTCATGCGTCCAAGCAAGTCTGCCGCCCTCTCGCCCGCTGGTGAACGCCAGTCTTCGTAGGGATCGAGAGTCCCATTCTTGTTCAGGTCTCTGAACTCAAATCCGTCGACACCGATCAATGCTACTTCACGGGTCGACAACTCGGCCTGGTCCTTCGTCGAAACCGTTGTGATGGCACTCTCTTTATATCCGTATCGGATTGCCTTTGCCTGCAACGTTTGGTCAGTACCAATCGAGACTGGCCCTGTGTAAAGCTGCCAGGTGCCTTCATCAATTCGATATCCGATTGAAGCGCCCTCTGTCACGCTCGATAGCGTGACGCGCACGAGACCCTCACTATTTGATTCTTGTTCCGCCTGTGGCTCGCTTGTTACTGGCTGTTCCAAACCTGGCCACATCTGTCCGACCATCTCAGTTTCTGGCACATTGCCCCAGTCGCCGACGTCATCCTGCCATCGCTCAAGAGCGTTGCGCATTCGCACGAGTGCTTTTTCATGACCAGGTTGGCCTGCGAGGTTGTTCACCTCGTCCGGGTCCTCTGACAGGTCGTACAACTCTTCCGTTGGTCGTGGCGCTGTGAAGTAGAAATTCTGTTCTTCGGTTAGATTGGTATTTGAACTTTCAGCCCAAAGATCCTTCATGATCGGAAACATGTCGCGAAACTGCAGAGGACGGAAATAGGCAAGCTCTGGCATGTAGTTGCGAACGTACCGGTATTGCTCGTCACGCACTGATCTTTGTCTGTCGAGTACTTCATCCATGCGGTCTCGCGAAGCATATACGAACTCTCGCGATTCGCCTTCCAGAAAGTCACGGCCCTGCATAAAGCTCGGCACCTCGACACCGGCCAGCCGTAGTATCGTCGGCGCCAGATCGACGAATGAAACCAGGTTTTCCCTGACAGAAGTTGCGCCGCGGCCATCGGGGAACCGCACAATGTCACCGACAATCTGAAAGTGCACTAATTTCATCAGTCTGAAATTGTCGTTTTCTTCAACGGCGTCTTCTTCGAAAACCTTCCTTTAAACGCTTCTTCGTTTTCTTCGTTCCGTTCGTCTTCGATGTCCCGATCCGGTC
>JAJEFE010000162.1 GCA_022820625.1 Gammaproteobacteria bacterium
TGCGCGGATAGCGGCTGCGAGCGTCGTCGGCGACGAGCGGGCCAGGGATGGCCATTAGCGAGGAGCCGTCGATACTCTCCCCGCCAGGGATGGCGGGGAGAGTTTAAGCTCGCAGCCGCTATCCGCGCACGCCCGTCGAGCGGAAGCGCTTGAGCGGCCGGTGGCGCGTCAGACCACGAAGTTGACGATCCGGCCGGGGACGTAGATCGACCGGCGCACTGGTTTGTCCCCGAGGTGCCGGGCCACGTTCGCGTCTTCCCTGGCGATGGCCAGCGCCTGCGCTTCGGTGGCCTCCACGGGCACGGCGACCCGCCCCCGCATCTTGCCGTTGACCTGCACGGACACTTCCATGGTATCGCTGCGCAGGAACTCTTCCCGCGCCTCCGGCCAGGCAGCGTAGGCCAGGGAAGCGTCGTGTCCCAGACGTTGCCAGAGTTCCTCGGCCAGGTGCGGCGCCAGCGGCGCCAGGATAAGGACGAACTGACGAGCCACATTCCGCGGTACCGTCTCCCATTTGATTGCCGCGTTGGTGAACTCCATCAGCGCGGCGATGGCGGTATTGAACCTCAGGCCCTCGATATCCTCGGTGACCTTGGCGATGGTCCGGTGCAGTGCCCGGGACTGCTCGTCACTGGGTTCGCAGTCCCGAACCGTATCTTTCAGGCCGCTGCCGTTGCGCGAGTCGGCCAGCATCCGCCAGACGCGGTTGAGGAAGCGGTAGGTGCCTTCCACGCCCCGGGTGTTCCAGGGCTTCACCTGCTCCAGCGGGCCCATGAACATCTCGTAGAGCCTGAAGGCGTCAGCGCCGTAGCGTTCCAGAATCTCGTCGGGATTGACGACGTTGCCCCGGCTCTTGCTCATCTTGTGGGCCCGGGAGTCCACCCGGATGTCCGGGTCGGTGCGCAGAACGAAGTGCTCGCCCTTCTTGACCACGTCGCCCTCGTCGACGGTAGCGCGCTGCACGGCGGCCCCGGTGCGCGTGTCCCGGCCGCCGCGAACGAACTTTGCGGACACCGGGCGGCCGGCCTCGTCGTCGAAGCGCGTGTACTCCAGTTCCCCCAGGATCATGCCCTGGTGTACCAGGCGGGCGAACGGTTCCGGAGTCGAGACCACGCCGGCGTCGTGGAGCACCTTGTGCCAGAAGCGGGAGTAGAGCAGGTGCAGCACGGCATGCTCCGACCCGCCCACGTAGAGGTCCACCGGCATCCAGTAGCTTTCCAGATCCCGGTCTACGGGCGCCTCCTCGTTATCAGGATCGATATAGCGCAGGAAGTACCAGCAGGAGCCGGCCCATTGGGGCATGGTGTTGGTCTCCCGCCGCGCGGGCCGGCCGGTGGCGCCGTCGACGGTCTCGAGCCAGTCCCCGGCATTGGCCAGGGGGCCTTCCGCCGTGCCGCTGGGCTCGTATCGGTCCAGTTCCGGCAATTCCACCGGCAGGTCGGCGTCGCCCACGGCCTTCGGCTCCTCGTCGACGAAGACGATCGGGAAGGGTTCTCCCCAGTACCGCTGCCGGGAGAACAGCCAGTCGCGAAGCTTGTAATTGATCTTGCGCTCGCCGAGACCCTGTTCTTCCAGCCAGTCGATCATCGTCGCCTTGGAGTCGGCCACGTTGAGGCCGTTGAGAAACCCGCTGTTGATGGACGGTCCTTCGCCCAGGTAAGCCTTGCCATCGAAGTCGGGCGGCGGCTGCACGGTGCGTATGATCGGCAGCCCCCAGATCTCGGCGAATTCCCAGTCCCGCTCGTCCTCGGCGGGCACGGCCATGATGGCGCCGGTGCCGTAGGCGGCGAGCACGTAGTCGGCCACCCAGACGGGAATTTTCTCGCCGGACGCCGGGTTGATCGCGTAGCCGCCGGTGAAGACGCCTGACTTCTCCTTCTGAAGATCCGTGCGCTCCAGCTCGCTCTTGGTGGCGGCGGCCGCGCAATAGTCCTCCACCTGCTGGTGCTGGGCGTCGGTGGTAATGGATTCCACAAGAGGATGCTCGGGCGCCAGCACCATGTAGGTGGCGCCGAAGAGCGTGTCCGGGCGCGTGGTGAACACGCGGATGCCGCCCGCGCCGCCGGCCAGCGGGAACTGCAGTTCCACGCCTTCGCTGCGGCCGATCCAGTTGCGCTGCATTTCCTTGGTGCTGTCCGGCCAGTCCAGGTCGTCGAGCCCTTCCAGCAGCGCCTCGGCGTAGGCCGTGATCCTCAGCACCCACTGGCGCAGGGGCCGGCGAACGCAGTCGAAGCCACCCACCTCGGACTTGCCGTCGATGACCTCCTCGTTGGCGAGCGTGGTACCCAGCTCCGGGCACCACCAGACCGGCTTCTCCTCCTGGTAGGCCAGGCCGCGCTCGAAGAGTTGCTTGAAGATCCACTGGGTCCACCGGTAGTAGCCGGGATCGGTGGTGTTGATCTCGCGGCTCCAGTCGTAGGAGAAGCCCAGCGACTTGAGCTGGCTGCGAAACCGCGCCACGTTGCGCTCTGTGGTGGTGCGCGGATGGGTGCCGGTGCGCAGCGCGTACTGCTCGGCGGGCAGCCCGAAGGCATCCCAGCCGATGGGATGCAGCACGTTGAAGCCGCGCATGCGCTTGTAGCGGGCGATGATGTCCGACGCGGTGTAGCCCTCGGGATGGCCGACATGGAGCCCGTCGCCGCTGGGGTAGGGGAACATGTCCAGCACGTAGTATTTCGGCCGGGACCGGTCGACGTCTTCGGGCACGCGGAAGGTCTGGTGGCGGTCCCAGTACGCCTGCCACCTGGCTTCGACCTCTTTGAACGGATAGGCGCTCATGGTTGACTGCGAATGTTGATTGGAACCTCGACCGTTGCCAGACCCGGCTCGGGACACCGCAAAATTCCGACGGATGATCTTTGCAAACTCAGCTAGAATCAAGTGCCATGACTTTACCCGCCGCGCAACCGCCACACCAATCGCCGGCCCGGTCCCCGGGTTCGCCCGCGGTTGCAGGGCGCACTCTTCCGAGTGCTCTGGCCCGGTTGCGGGCGCTGCTGCTGGGTGCACTGGCGGGCGCGGCGGCGGGTTGCGGTTTCCAGTTGCAGGGAGCGGGGGTCCTGCCCGACGCGGTAGCCACCACCTACGTGGAGGCGCCGCAACGCTTCACCGAGTTCCACCTCCGACTGACCGATGCGCTCGCGGCCCGGGGCGTCGAACTGACCGAGTCCAGGGAGGAGGCGGGCGCCGTTCTCAGGATCCTTGAGGACGAGTCGGGTCAGCGGGTGCTCTCGGTATCGGCGCGCAATACTCCGCAGGAGTACGAGGTCTTCTACGCGGTCGGATTTTCCCTGGAGGCCGGCGGCGCCGCCCTGATCGACAACGAATTCCTGGTGGCGACCCGCAGCTACAGCTACGACCCCACCCAGGTCCTGGGCATGTCCGCCGAAGAGCAGGTGCTGCGGGAGGCCCTGGCCGAGGACCTGGCGCGGCGCGTGCTCAGGCGCATCGAGGGCGTGCAGCCTGCCGCCGCAACCGCCCTGGTTACCCAGTAGCGGCCGAGCTATTCGCCGGGGTTCGCAATCCAGCGGGCCAGGTAGACGTCCGTTTCCCCGGGTTGCCCCTGATTGCGGTTGGAGCCGAAGGCGAGCTGGCTCCCGTCCGGCGAAAACATCGGGAAGCCGTCGAATCCGGGCGTGAAGGTGATTCGCTCCAGGTCCGTGCCGTCCACGTCAACCGCGAACAGATCGAATTCACGCCCGGCGGGGTCATGGTGGTTCGACGAAAAGATGATCCGCCGGCCGTCGGGAAAGAAGAACGGCGCGAAGTTGGCGCCTGCGAGGTGGGTGACCTGACGCGGTTCGGAGCCGTCGCCGTTGGCGACGAAGATTTCCAGTTCACCGGGGCGTACCAGGCCCTCGTCCAGTAGCGCCCGGTAGTCCTCAAGTACCGCTCCCGAGGGTCTGGATGCCCGCCAGACGATCCTGGAGCAGTCCCGGGAGAAAAACGCCCCGCCGTCATAGCCGGGCGTATCGGTCAGGCGTCTCACGTTCGTGCCGTCGGCGTCCATGCGGTAGAGATCGAGGTCGCCGTCACGCGTGGAGGTAAAGACGATGGAACCGTCCGCCGGGCAGACGGTGGCTTCGGCGTCGTAGGCTTGCGTGTCGGTCAGGGCGACGAGATCCGAGCCGTCCGGTGCGGCGCTGTAGATCTGGTAGGTGTCGTAGATCGGCCAGACATAGCCCTGTGAGCGGTCGGGTGGCGCCGGACATTGTGAGTCGGCCGCATGGGTGGAGGAAAAGATCACCCGCCCGCCGTCCGCCGTGAAGTAACCGCAGGTGGTACGGCCCTGCCCCGTGGAAACCAGCGCCAGCGCGGCGGGATCGGACACGGACATGCGGTAGATCTGGTCGCACTCGTAGGGCGCGCGGTTGGACTGAAAGACCAGTTCCGATCCATCCGGCGACCAGTAGGCTTCGGCGTTCTCGGCGCCGAATGTCAGTTGGCGCACGTCGCTCAGGCGGGTCTCGCGCTCATCGTGAAGAGTGCCCTGGGCGTTGGCGGCAAGGCCGGCCAGGCCCGCAGCGCAGGCCGTTGCGTAAAACGTGAGACCAATCGTTGTCTTCAGCATGGAACGAATCTCTGGCTTTGAGCGTCATGGATCAGCAGGTCTGGATTCTACCTTGGAAAAGTTCGTGTCCTGGAGGTGTTCGTGCCCCAGCTGAATTCTTGCCGTTGCTCCTCCGGCCGATCCCGGTGAGAATACCGTCATGCGAATCCTGAGCTGGAACGTGAACGGCCTGCGCGCCTGTGTGCGCAAGGGTTTTCACGACTTCCTCGACTCCTGCGGCGCGGACATCATCGGCCTGCAGGAGGTCCGTGCGTTCGAGCATCAGCTTGAGGACCGCACCCGCGCCCCGCAAGGGTGGCATGCCGCTTTCTCGCCTGCGGAACGGCCCGGTTACAGCGGCGTCGCGATCTATTCCCGGCAGCGGCCGAGCCGCATCGAGACGGTGCTTGGCGAGTCCCGATTCGATGCCGAAGGCCGTCTGATCATCGCGCACTTCGGACGCATGGCGGTCGCCTCGGTCTACTTCCCCAAGGGCAGCGGCCGCAACCGCGACAACAGCCGCGTCCCCTACAAGCTCGACTTCTACGCCGCGGTCTTCGACCGCATCCAGGTGCTGCGCCGCCGCGGTCCGGTCTACGTGGTCGGCGACTACAACACGGCCCACGAAGAGATCGACCTGGCGCGGCCCAAATCCAACAGGAAGGCCAGCGGGTTTCTACCGGAGGAACGGGCAGAGATCACCCGATGGCTGGACGCGGGCTGGGTGGATACGTTCCGCGCCCGGCATCCCGGCGCTCCTGACCATTACACCTGGTGGCGGCAATGGGGTGGTTCGAGGGAGCGGAACGTCGGGTGGCGGATCGACTACGTGCTGGCGTCGCCCGGCGCATACAAGCGCGTGTCCGACGCGTTCATCTGGCCTGAAGAAACCGGGTCGGATCATTGTCCGGTGGGCGTTGATCTGGACTGACGCCGTTCGGCCGATCTCGTCCCCGATTCGGTCCTGCACAGCGCCTGCTGCGAGTGGATTTCTGCGTGCTTTGCCGAGAAATGGACCGTTGACGCAATGTTCTGCACCGAACTAGGCTTCAGTGCATGGGCAGCGACACAAAAATCATTCTCGCGATCATCGGCGTCGGCTTGACGCTGGCCGGCTTGTTGCTGCAGCAGACCGGTGGGATTCGGGCCGATGTAGCGGGCCTGCGCGACGACGTAGCGGACCTGCGCGAACGAGTCACGAGGATGGAAACCCTCCTTGAATATGCGCTGCCGCAGCCGGCGGATACGCCCACCGAACGATTGCCGGGGGAATAACGGGATCATGCGCGCCATGTTCAGGTCTGACCGCCGCAGTTTGGCTTCGATCTACGAAGATGTCCGCAACGTCGGGCTGGTGCTGATCGGCGCCGGAATCCTGGGACTGGGAGGACTGGGTGACATGGCATTGGGCGCCTTGGTCATAGTTGCACTGGGCTCGGCCTTGTGGTTGCTATCGATCCTGCGGCCGACACCAATGGGAGTGGAGAAGAAATGGATGGGGAACTGATTCCTACGCTGATTGGGTTGGCCATGATCGCAGGCACCGTTGTTATTGCGATCCTCATCGCTGCGCCCAATGACCCTGGCGGCAAGAAAAAGTGATCGGATGGTTCCTCGAGCGTCAGTACGAGGTTGTAGATTCCTGGGATGCCTACAATCGCGTGGGATTCGGCGCATCCCCGTAGACGGCCCGGGGATCGAACACTTTTTCGGATTCCGTGAATTCCAGTTCGGCGGGTCTGTCGCCGCCTCCCACCGGGACGCGGCGGTAGAAGCACGACCGGTAGCCCACGTGGCAGCTTGCGCCGCCGCTGACATCGACCCGGAGCCAGACGCAGTCCTGATCGTCGTCGATCAACAACTCCCTGACCTTCTGCACCAGGCCGCTGGTGGCGCCCTTGTGCCAGAGCACGCGGCGGCTGCGGCTGAAGTAGTGGGCCTCGCCGGTTTCGATGGTCAGCCGGAGCGCCTCGGCGTTCATGTGGGCGTGCATCAGCACTTCGCCGGTGGCGTAGTCGGTGGTCACCGCCGGAATGAGTCCGTCGGCATCGAACTTCGGTGCCAGTTCGGTGCCTTCCTCGACCTGTTCGACGGTGCGCCTGGGACTGAATTCTGCGGTCATGGCGACCCCATTTCCGGCTGGAAAACGCAGATTATATGACACCGGCGGTGCCTTCTTCCTTGGTATCATTGGCGCCGCCCCTTGGTCACAGGCGCCGCGGTTGGAGCGGCTGAATCGGTCCCGGATGGCGCTTCACCTTCACAATACCCTCACACGAACACGCGAACGCTTCGAGCCCCAGAACCCGGAGCGGGTGACCATGTATGTCTGCGGGCCCACCGTCTACAGCTTCGCGCACATCGGCAACGCCCGCCCGTGTGTGGTGTTCGACGTTCTGGCGAGGCTGCTGCGGCGCTCCTTTGGGCTTGTCTACGTCCGCAACGTCACCGACGTGGACGACAAGATCAATGAGGCGGCGCTGGAGGAGGGCGTGCCGATCGACGTGCTGACGGCGCGGTACCTGGCGGCCTTTCACGAAGACATGGGATCGCTGGGCGTACTTCCGCCTGACGTCGAACCCAAGGCCACCGAGCACTTGCCGGATATCGTCACCCTTGTGGAGCGGTTGCTCGAAGCCGGGCACGCCTACGTGGCGAAGGGCCATGTGCTGTTCTCGGTGCCCAGCTTCGACGACTACGGCGCACTTTCGGGTCGTGCCCAGGAGGATCTCATCGCCGGCGCCCGGGTGAAGGTGGAATCGTACAAGCGCAACCCGGCGGACTTCGTGCTCTGGAAGCCCTCCTCCGCGAACAGCGTGGGTTGGAACAGCCCCTGGGGTTACGGCCGGCCCGGCTGGCACGCGGAGTGCTCGGCCATGGTGCAGGCGCACCTGGGCGAGACCATCGACATCCACGGCGGCGGCCTGGACCTGATCTTTCCCCACCACGAGAACGAGACCGCCCAGAGCACCTGCGCGTACGGCGTGCAGCGCTACTGCCGCTACTGGGTCCACAATGGCCTGGTGGACGTGAGTGGCGAGAAAATGTCCAAGTCCCTGGGCAACGTGCTGCTGGTGCGCAACCTGCTCGATGAGGCACCGGGGGAGGCCGTCCGCCTGGGACTGCTCACGGCGCACTACCGTCAGCCCCTGGACTGGAACTCCGCGGTCCTGGAAGACGCGCGGCAGAAGCTGGACAAGATGTATGGAGCGCTGCGCAATGCCGGCGTCACCGGCCCGGCAACCGGCGAACCCCGGTCAGACCCGCCCCAGGGTTTGCTCGAGGCCCTGGAAGATGATCTGAACACGCCAAAGGCGCTGGCGGAATTATTCGGGCTTGTCCGTCGGTTGAACAGCGCGTCCGACCCGGGTGCGCGTTCCCGGCTCGCGCAGGACCTTCGAGCCGGCGGGTGGCTGCTGGGTCTGTTGCAGGCCGATCCGGAGGCCTGGTTCACCGGTGACCGGGCAGTGGACGACCCCGGCGACGAGTGGATAGACGCCAGGGTGCATGAGCGCGAAGCCATGCGGTGCGCCCGGAACTTCGCCGAGGCAGACAGCATTCGGGACGAACTGGCGAGCTTGGGCATCCTCGTCGAGGACCGCGCCGAAGGGCCGCGTTGGCGGCGGGCGCGACAATGAAACGGCGATGATGGCGAAATTCCGGAGATTTGGCGTATGAGCGGGCGGACATCGGGAACGGTACCGCCGGAGTCCTGGGCAGGGTCGCGGGTATCGGGGGCAATCTCGCGGGTGTCCGTCGCTGTCTCGCAACTGGGCGTCGGCGCGGCGGTGGGGCTGGTCAGGGCCTATCAGTACCTGGTCTCGCCCTGGCTCGGCAGACCCTGCCGGCATGCTCCCAGTTGCTCGGCCTACGCCGTTGAAGCCCTGCGGCGCTTCGGCGTGCTGCGGGGCGGCTGGCTCACGGCAAGGCGTCTCGCCCGCTGCCATCCGTGGGGCACCAGCGGTTACGATCCCGTACCCGCCGCGCCCGAACCCGACAGGGAAGGGAGAACCACATGAGTATCAACGCCGAATTGCTCGACATCATCTGCTGCCCGGCCACGAGGCTGCCCCTCAGGGTCATGCCGGCGGAGCAGGTCCAGGCGCTCAATCGGCGCATCGAAGACGGAATCCTGGTGGGCCGAGACGGCAAGCAACTGAGCGAGCCGCTGACCGAGGCGCTGGTCACGCGCGACGGCAAGCTCGCCTATCCGGTTCGCGACGGCATTCCGGTGCTGCTCGAGGACAGCGGAATCGTGCTGTCCCAGCTCGAGGATGCGGGTTAACGGGCAACAGCTTGGCGGCCTGCTGGCCCGCGAATTGCTGCCGGCCTACCTGGTGGCGGGCGACGAGCCCCTGCTGGTCAGCGAAGCGGCCGCGCAGATCCGCGCCCGGGCCCGGCGCGACGGCTTCGAGCAGCGCGACTACTTCGTCGTCGAGCGGGGATTCGACTGGCAGGCGCTGACCGAGGGCGCCGACAATCTTTCCCTGTTCGCGAGCCGGCGGATCATCGAGCTGAACCTGCCCAAGCCCCAGCCCGGCGCCGCGGGCGGGCGGGCGTTGCGGGACCTGGCGCAGCGGCCCGATCCCGACCGGTTGCTGCTCATCGTCACGCGCAAGCTCGATGCCTCGGCGTCGAGAAGCGCCTGGGTCCGGGCCATCGACGACGGCGGCGCGGTGATCCGGGTCTGGCCCGTGGAGCGGCCGCAGTTGCCGGGGTGGATCCGGCGCCGCGCTCAGTCCAGGGGTCTTCGGCTGTCCTCGCCGGCGGCCGAATGGATGGCGGATCGGGTAGAGGGCAATCTGCTGGCCGCGGACCAGGAAGTGCAAAAGCTCGTGCTCCTGCTGGGAGAAGGTTCCGCGGACGACGCGGCCGTGCGGGATGCCGTGGCCTCCAACCCGCGCTTCGACGTCTTTCGCCTCACCGATGCGCTGCTGGCCGGCCAGGCGAAGCGGGCGCTGCGGATCCTGGACGGCCTGCGAGCCGAGGGCGCCGCACCGTCTCTGGTACTATGGGCCATCAGCCGAGACCTTGGATTGCTGTCTAAGTTAAAATTTGCAGCCCGTAACGGCGCCCTCGCGGCGCCGGTATTGAAGCGACACGGCGTATGGCCGCGGCGCCAGCCGCTGGTGAAGGGCGCGCTTGAAAGGATCGAATCGGCTCGCCTCACGGAACTCATCGTCCGGGCCGCAGAGACGGACCGGGTGATCAAGGGCGTGCAGCCGGGCAACGCCTGGCACCAACTCACCTCCCTGGTCCTCGCGGTACTCGGGCGCCCCGGCCACGCCCGGTCGGCCGGTCGTCCAGCCCGGCCACACACCGGCCGCGCCCCGGCGGTCCGCTGAATCGATGCACCGCCCCCGCAAAGGATGCGCATAGGCGGATGGGGCCGATCGGCATCTTCGGTGGTACATTCGACCCCATCCACTACGGTCATCTGCGCACCGCCCTGGAATTGCTGCAGCGCCTGTCGCTGGCGCAGGTCCTGTTCGTCCCCAGCGCCCGGCAGCCCTTGCGCGATCCGTCCATCACTCCGGTGAGCACCCGGCTTGCGATGGTGCGCGCGGCGGTGCAGGGGGAGCCCCGCTTTGCGGTGGACACGCGCGAACTCGAGCGCCCGGGGCCGTCGTATACCGTGGACACCCTTGAATCCCTCCGCGGCGATCATGGACAGCGATCGCTGTGCCTGTTGCTGGGGATGGACGCCTTCCTGAGCCTGCCCCGCTGGCGCCGCTGGGAGGACCTGCCCGGGCTTGCGAACATCGTCGTGGCGCACCGGCCCGGCTGGCAGCCGCCGGGGCAGGGGCCGCTGGCCGACCTGCTGGGACGCTGCGCCACCGAGAGGCCCACCGACCTCCACGATCACCCCGCCGGACGCGTACTGGTCACGCCGGTCACCCAGATCGACGTGTCGGCTTCGGAGATCCGCGAATGCACCGCCAGCGGTGAGGACCCCAGATTTCTCGTCCCCGACAGCGTCAGGGACATCATCCTTGAAACGGAGTGTTATGCACGCTAGCCAACCCAAGCCGCGGCTGTCCGGCCGCGAGTCGACCGAACTGGTGCTCGATGCGCTGGATGAACTGAAGGCGCAGGCCGTCAAGACGATGGACGTGCGCCATCTGACCACGGTCACCGACATGATGATCATCGCCACCGGGCGTTCCGCCAGGCACGTTCGCGCGCTGGCCGAAGCGGTGGTCGAACGTTGCAAGCACGCAGGCATTCCGCCGCTGGGCAGGGAGGGCGAAGCCGCCGGCGAGTGGGTGCTGCTGGATCTCGCCGATGTCGTGGTGCACGTCATGCAGCCGGAAGTTCGCGAGTTCTACGATCTGGAAAAACTCTGGGACATTCCGGCGCAGGATCAGGCTCTCAACTGACGCTTGCCAGGGACTGCAAGGAATCTGAGCGGCCAACATGCGCATCATGCTGATCGCCGCCGGAACCCGCCAGCCTCGATGGGTGCAGGACGGCTTCCGGGAATACGCCCGGCGGCTGCGGGGCAACTGCACGCTCGAGTTGGTGGAAATCCCCCTGGGCCGGCGCACCTCCGGGGGCTCGGCACGCCAGGCGGTGGAGCAGGAGGCCGGCCGCACCCTGCGCGCCATTCCCCGGGGCGCCCGGGTCGTCGCCCTCGACGTGAAGGGCAGCCCATGGTCCACGGAGCAACTGGCCGCCCGCCTGCTCGCCTGGATGGCCGGCGCTGCTCCGGTCTCCTTGCTGGTGGGCGGACCTGACGGGCTGTCTCCCAGGGTCATGGAGCGTGCCGACGAGCGCTGGTCCCTGTCGCCGCTGACCCTGCCCCACGGACTGGTTCGCCCGCTGGTCGCCGAAGCCCTCTACCGGGCGTGGAGCCTCAACCAGGGCCACCCCTATCATCGCGCCTGAACTTCCGGCGGCCCGGCCGGTATCGGTTGACCGAAGGCCGGCGCCTCGTATAGTCGATTGAATGACAAGGAGTTATGGGCGACTATGCGAGTTGTCTTGAGCCCATCGAGGTTGCCGTGAGCGAGGAACTCCTGATCAACGAGTGCCTGCGCGAGGTGCGTGCCGCGCTCGTGGAAAACGGCGTACTCCAGGAACTGTTCATCGAGCGAGCCGGTGGGCGGGGCCTGGTCGGCAACATCTACAAGGGCCGCGTCACGCGGGTATTGCCGGGCTTGCAGGCCGGTTTCGTGAACGTGGGCCTTGCGCGCTCGGCGTTTCTGCACGCGTCCGACATGATGCGCGGTCTCGAAGAGGAACGGCTCGGCCGGGAACGCCGCGCGGATATCGCCGAGTTGGTCAGCGAAGGCGACGAGTTGCTGGTCCAGGTCATGAAGGATCCACTCGGCAGCAAGGGCGCCCGGTTGAGCACGTTCATCACGCTGCCGTCGCGGCTGCTCGTGTTCGCGCCGAGCGGCTCCGGGGTCTCGGTTTCGGCCCGGATCGACGATGACGACGAACGCGAACGGCTGCGAGGCCTGGTTGAAAGCCTGCTGGATGAGGACGATCGGGGCGGATACATCGTCAGGACCGCGGCCCATGGCGCATCGCTCGGGCATCTCGAGGCCGACAAGCGATTCCTGGCCCGGTTGTGGGCAACCGTTCGGGAGACCGCAGCCGAAGCCCGGGTCGAGGAACTGGTCTATCGGGACCTGCCTCTGGAAACGCGGCTGCTGAGGGATCTTCGCAACGACAGCCTGGAGCGTGTGCGCGTCGACTCGCAGTCCACATGCGACAACATGAAGCGATTCGCGGATCGCTTCATTCCGGAGATGTCGGACATCATCGAACTGCACGACAACGACCGCCCGCTGTTCGATCTCTGCGGCATTGAAGACGAGATTGCGCGAGCGCTGCAACGGCGGGTAGCGCTGAAATCCGGCGGTTACCTCATCATCGACCAGACCGAGGCGTTGACGACCATCGACGTCAATTCCGGGGGTTACGTCGGGCGCCGGGACCTGGAGGAAACCAGCCTGCACACCAACCTCGAGGCGGCCGCGGCCATCGCCAGGCAATTGCGGTTGCGCAACCTCGGGGGCATTATCATCGTTGACTTCATCGATCTGGCGGACGAGGAGCACCGCCAGCAACTGCTTGAAGTACTGGCCGATCACCTGAAGGCGGACCGGAGCAAGACCCAGGTCATGAACGTGTCGCCGCTGGGCCTGGTGGAGATGTCGCGGAAGCGGACCCGCGACAGTCTGGAACGAACGTTGTGCCGGCCTTGTCCCACTTGCGGGGGCCGGGGATTCACGAAGACGCCGCAGACCGTGTGCAGCGAAATATTCCGGGAAATTCTCGGCCAGCGGGCACAGGAGGACTTTGCGGAAGTGCTGGTGCTGGCCGCGCCGGACGTCATCGGCAGGCTGCTCGACGAAGACTCCGCGTCCGTGGCGAGGCTTGAGCAGTTGACCGGCGCTTCGATCCGCCTGCAGAGCGAGCGGCTTCACGGCCCGGAGCAGTTTGACGTGGTACCGATTTGAGAGATCGTGCATAACCTGGTCAGGAAACTGGTGCGAGGATTCGCCGTCGCCGTCGCCGTCGCGACGGGGCTCATCCTGCTCGCCATGAGCGCAGGGGTGCTGCGGCTTGTGGTAATCCAGCTGCCGAGCTATCAGGGCCAGGTATGGGAATGGGTGCGAACAGAACTGGGCATCAGCCTGGAATTCAGCCGGATGGATGCGCGCTGGAGCCTTCTCGGACCTGAATTCAGCTTCCACGAAGCTACGGTCAGCCGGGTCGGAGGCGAAGCCAACCCAATCGTCAGCGCCGTGGAGGCGGTCATCACCCTGAGCCCGGCAGCGCTGATATCGGAACGGCGCCTGGTGGTTAACAGGCTGACGCTCGAAGGCTCGTCCCTGAGGCTCGAGCGGACGGTGGACGGGACCCTGAGGCTGGCCAACCTGCCGGAGGAAGGGGCGGCGCAGACCGGGCTTTCGTTGGCTGACATACCCCCGGTGACCATTGTCATCAGCGGCGGAAGCGTCGCCTATGCCGATGAGATCCGGCAGAGGGAGTGGGCATTCGAGGATGTCCGCGTGCGGCTCGTCAGGGAGTTGGGCAGTATCGTCGTGGAGGCCCAGGCCAACCCGCCGGAGGATCTGGCGGATCGCATCGAAGTATCGGCTCAGCTCGACGCCGAGGGACCGCTCCTGGATCCGCAATCGGTGTGGAGGTTGTTCGGCGAGGCGCGCGGACTGGATCTCGCCGCGTTACAGAATCTGCTCCCCGAGACGTGGCGGCTGACCGCGTCCGGCGCGGGCGACGTGTCGTTCTGGGTGGATTTTGCCGGCAACGAAGCCCGGCAGGCGACGTTGGCGCTGGCGCTTCAGGGGTTGCGCGTGGGCGGTTCCGGCGGAGCCGGGCCGGACTACGAGCAGATCGACGTGACGCTGGAGGGGAGCCGCCTCGACACGGGCTGGGCGGTTTCAGCCAGAAACCTGGAATTGAGCCGTGAAGGCCGCGAGTGGCCGGCCGGCGCCGAGATCGACGTGGAGATCCGGCAGGACGACGCCGAAATTTCTTCGGTGTCGCTGCGCAGCAGTTTCCTGCGCCTCGAGGATTTGACGCCGCTGGCGCCCGCCCTGCCGCCGGGCTGGATTGCCGGCCTGTGGTCGGAGCTCCGGCCTGGCGGGGATGTGCGCGACATCGAAGCGCGGCTGGTCCGGGGCCGCGACTCGTGGCGTTACGCGGCCGTGGCGCTGTTCGACGATCTGCGTATCGAACCCCGTGACGCCTGGCCGGGCCTGCAGGGGTTCTCGGGCCGGTTGCGGATGGATTCGAGCAGCGGCAGGCTCGACCTGGACACACGCGAAGCGCGGGTGAACTGGCCCGGCCTGTTTCCCGGGCCGCTTGACGTGGACGAACTCAGTGGCGGGCTGACCTGGAGGCAGGGAGCCTCCGGTCTGAGCTTCTCGAGCGATGACCTTGTCATCAACACGCCCGATGGACAGACTCGCTCAACGCTGGAGTTGGCATGGCCCGACGGCACCGGCGGCGCGCCCACCGTAGCGCTTCAGACCGAAGTCCGAAATCTTGATGCCGCCGGCGCCACGCGTTACTTCCCGGTTGGCATCTTTCCCCAAGTCACCGCCTACCTCAGGCGGGCCATCGTCGGCGGCCGCGTTCCCAGCGCCGATGTCACGCTGGCCGGTCCCCTGGCGTCCTTTCCGTTCGGAAACGGCGAAGGCCGGTTTCACGCCGAAGCCAGGATCGAAGACGGCTCGATGGCGTACGTGGAGGACTGGCCCGCCGCCGAAGACCTAAACGGAGTCCTGACCTTCACCGATGCGGGCTGGGAAGCGGTCGGCAGCGGCCGCGTCCTCGGCAACCTCAGCGACAACTTGCGCGTGGGCATCGAGGACATGAGGGCTCCCGTGCTCAGCGTGGCCGCGGCCACCCGGGGTCCGCTGGGAGAAGCGCTCCGCTACCTCAAGGAAACTCCGATGATCGCCCGGCACCTGGGTCCGGATCTCGAGCGCCTGCAATCCGGCAGCGGCACGGCGGACGTCACTTTCGATCTGCAGTTGCCGCTGCTCGATCTCACCGCCTATGAGCTGAGTGCCGCACTTGAGATTTTCGGCGGAGACCTGTCCATTGACGGCTTCGGGCCGACGGCCACCGGCATCGACGGCGGGCTGCGCCTGGAGAACGGCCAGGTCCTGAGCCGCGGGAATCTCGCGGCATTCTTCCTCGACGCGCCGGTCTCGGTCAGCGTCACGGCGGCCGGCGAGCCGGGTTACCTCGCCGACATCGGATTCGAGGGCGTATTCCCGGCCGAATCGTTGCAGGCGGAGTTCAACCTGCCCTTTGCCGGACAGGTCCTGGGGGCGTCCGCATGGCAGGGTCAGGTATTGCTGCCGGAGAACCGCTTCGTCCAGGCGCGGCGCGAGCCGCTCAGGATCAACCTTGCAACGGATCTGCAAGGCGTGGACCTCAGGTTTCCCGAGCCGCTGATGAAGCCGCCGGAGCAAGGCGCGCAGCTCGGGATCGAGGTCGTATTCTCCGAAGCCGACCGCCTGAACGTCAACGGGCGCCTGGGCGAGGACCATCGATTCGCGCTGAGCTTCCGCAACCGGGATGGCGAGCTGTCGTTCCGGCGGGGGGCGCTCAGGTTCGGCGGCGCGGAGCCGCTGTTGCCGCCGCGTGATGGATTGAGCGTCAGCGGCGAGTTGGCATCGCTGGATTTCGACGGCTGGTGGAGCCTGTTCCGCCAACAGGTCCCGGGCGGTTCCACTGCCGGACTGCTGCTGGGCGCAGAGCTTGAAATCGCCGATTTCTCGGCCTTCGGCCAGCCGCTGGGGCCCATCGACATTTCGCTGCGCCAGCAGGCGGCCCGATGGCAATTGCAAGCCGACAGCGAATCGGTGGCGGGCGTCATCTCCTGGCCGCTGGATCTCGGCGACCGCCCGCAGATGCTGGCGGAGATGGAAAGACTCCATATCTCCACGGAAGGCGTGTCGGGCGACTTGAACACGGACCCCCGGGAGCTGCCGGGAGTGCTTGTTCGCGCCGAGGACTTTTCGCTGGGGACACGCCGTTTCGGTGCGTTCGACGCGGATATCCGGGCCAGCCGGGAAGGTCTCGACATCGTTTCCCTCAGTGGCCGGAGCGAGAGCTTCGTCATGGAAGGCAGCGGTAGCTGGTACCAGGGGCCGCAGGGGCAGGAGACCCGGCTGGTGCTGACCGCCTCCAGTGAGGACGTCGCCGGCGCGCTGGAGCAACTGGGGTTCGACCCGATCATGGAGGCCGGCGGGGCGCAGCTTGCGCTCAACGTCTACTGGCCTTCCGGGCCGGCGCCGGGCTGGGAGAGCTCGATCACCGGCGGGCTCAACCTGAGACTGGAGCGGGGCAGCATCCTGAACCTGGATCCCGGCGCCGGGCGCATGGTGGGTCTGATGAGCATCGCGGCGCTGCCCCGGCGCCTGGCGCTGGACTTCCGCGATGTCTTCAACCGCGGGCTGGTTTTCGACGAGTTGGGCGGCGACTTCGTCATCATCGACGGCAACGCCTACACGGACAACCTGCGCCTGGCGGGACCGGTGGTGGACATCGGGCTTGTCGGGCGAACGGGATTGCGCGACCGGGACTATCAGCAGCATGCGGTGGTGACATCGGAACCGGGGCGGATACTGCCGGCGGTGGGTTTCCTGGCGAGTCCGCAGGTGGCTGCGGCGCTGTTGCTGTTCAGCGAGATTTTCAAGGAGCCGCTTAACGGGGCGACGCGGGCGTCGTACTGTGTCACCGGGAGCTGGTCGGAGCCGATGGTGGAGCGGCAGACTGCGGAGCAGTTGGAGCAGAACAGGCTTTGTGCGGATTTGCCGCAGTTGGCGGTTGCGGTGGAGCCCTAGTGGGTGGTGCCGGTGCCGGTCTCGGTGTGTGTGTTCGGTGGTACGCGTATTTGCTGGAGTCGGGGGGGCGTGGATGCGTGCGGACAGCCCTTTCGAGCTTAACCTCGCACCGCCATCCATGGCGGTGCGAGGATCGACGGCTCCTCGCTTTTGGCCATCCCTGGCACGCTCGTCGCCGACGACGCTCGAAAGGGCTGTCCGCACGCATCCACGTCGGGCGGGATCGGTGCGAGAGCCTCTTGCGCTGTTCGGAAGCCTTTGATCGATAAAGGTTTCGAGCAAGTCCAAAAAGAACTTTACCCCAGGAATCGGCGGTTTTGGCGGGATTTTGGGCCGTTTCCGGTCTCGGCGCCGGATTTTCACCCCAAGCG
>JAJEFE010000057.1 GCA_022820625.1 Gammaproteobacteria bacterium
CACCGGCCTGCCGCAGCGCCGCGTTGATGCGGTTGATGTTCGGTACGACCTCGCGCGCCACCGGAATCTCGGCCGCGGCGCCCTCGGCGACGAAGGCGTTCTGCATGTCGACGACCAGCATGGCCGTCCGCGCCGGGTCGATGGTTTCGAAGGTGTGGACCCGACCGCGCCGGGCCAGGCAGCGATTGACGACGTCCTCTGGTATTCCACCCGCGTGCATGTTTCTCTCCCACTGGGTCTTCGCACTCCCGGATTGTCGCAACTTGAAGCGACGAAGGGAATCCGCTCCTCGGGGAGGTTGACCGCCTGCGCAGCCGATGGGGTATAAAGGCCGCCCGCAGAATCAGGAGACCGCAGCATGGACAGGATTGGCGATGTCGCCATTGAGATGCACGACCACGTGGCGCTGGTGGAAATCCAGCGGCCGCCGAACAATTTCTTTGACGAGGAGCTGATCCACGCGCTGGGCGATGCCTTCCACCGATTGGACGAGAACCCGGAGGTCCGCGTCCTGGTCCTGGCCGCCCAGGGCAAGCACTTCTGCGCCGGCCGCAACTTCGCCAACCCCGAGACGCAACGCAGACGCGAGGAACGGCCCGAGGGGGCGGGCAACGAGCTGTACGACGCCGCAGTGCGCCTGTTCGAGGCCAAAAAGCCCGTGGTCGCCGCCGTTCAGGGCGCTGCGGTCGGTGGCGGCTTCGGGCTCGCGGTCATGCCCGACTTTCGAGTGGTCTGCCCCGAAGCGCGGTTCACCGCCAACTTCGTGAAGCTCGGCTTTCATCCCGGCTTCGGCCTGACCCACACCCTGCCTAGGCTGATCGGCAAGCAGAAGGCGAGCCAGTTGTTCCTCACCGGACAGCGAATCAACGGCGAAACCGCCTACGAGTGGGGGCTGGCCGACGTCCTCACCGACGCCGCCTCGCTGCGCAGCCGCGCCATGGAGTTCGCCGCCGAAATCGCCGAGAACGCGCCCCTGTCGCTGTTGACCATACGCGCCGCCATGCGCGAGGGGCTCGCGCAGAAGGTCCGCGAGCAGACCGACAAGGAATGGGCCGAGCAACGCTGGCTGCAATCCACCGATGACCACAAGGAAGGCATCAAAGCGGTTGCCGAGCGGCGCGTCGGCAACTTCACCGGTAAGTAGAAGCATCACTCAGTCAGTGGGCCAACGCCCGAGCGTTGGTATGGGCATGGCTCGCCGCCGGCACTTCGCCGGTTTCGGGGTCCCGGTGGATTCCCACCCACAGGCCTTCGTGCCAGAAGCGCTGTTCTTCCGGGACCTGCTTAATCTCGTATTCGACCTGTTCGAGAAGACCGGCATCGAAGTCACCCTGCATGACGGCCGATGCGAGCCGCCCCGGGCCGGTCAGCGCGGAGTAGGGCACGAGGATGGCTGGTGCGTCGAGCGCTTGCTGGAACGATGCGGGGTCGCCGATCGAGACGCCGTCGACAGTGATTCCCGTCCGGCCCCAGAAGACGCAGTTGATGGAATGCGTGACCGCCGTCATGTTGCCCCATCGATCTACGGCCGCTACCGTGTCCGAGTGTGCGGGCTTCGGCGGAAACGCAATGAGAACCGCTCCGGCTTCCATTCTCTATCGCCGCGGTGACCTCCGGCTCCGTCGCGGGTTGCTCCTACTCTATGGCCACGCCCAGCATCGGGATCCACTCGTAGTCTTAGAACACCCATTCGGGTTGCGGCTTCACGATGCCGATCAGGTCCGCATCCGCTTGCAGGGCAAGTTGCTGGACCAACCACGTGTTCTCTTCGGCAGACCGCTCGCACCTGTCATCGGCAATCGGCGCCCACTCGGCATCGATCACCTGCTACCGTGCGGCGCGCTTCTCGGCCAGCACCGGGACCGAGCGACAGAGGCTGCGCCCCAAGTCGGGGCTTTACTGGCCCAGGGGCGTGTCGGTGAGTTCCTGCAACATCGAAAGCAGCGCCTCGCGGTCCAGCCAGCGTCCGTTCGCCATGACGCCATCGAGTTTCCAGAGGTTGTCGATGTCATTGAGGGGATTGGCGCGGAGCAGCACCAGATCGGCCGCCATTCCGGGCAGGATCCGGCCGCGACTGTCGGCATCGCCCAGGTAGCGCGCCGGCCCGGTCGTGGCCGCCTGCAGCGCCTCGTACGGCGACAGCCCGGCTTCTACAAAGGCACCGAGTTCGTCGATGAGCGTGAACCCCGGCACGAGCGACGGAAACGTGTCCGTGCCGGTCATCACGCCGGCTCCGGCATCGTGCAGCTTCTTCAGGAATTTCAGCATTTGCGGGCGGGCTTGCCTCAGCATGTCCCGGGATTCCGGGGAGAACAGTTCTTCCAGCCCCGACTCCCGGAACCTGGCGATGAAATCAGCGGGCATGTACGCGGTCATCGGGTGATCCGCGTAGGCTTCAAGCCGGTCGGCATCGATCAGCATCGAGTTCACCACGAAGGTCGGGCAATTCCAGGTGCCCGCCGCCACGGTCGCCCGGACGAGTTGGTCCATTCGCGCGTCCGACATGTTGAGCCAGGAGGCGAACCGTTCGGCGCTGCGCCCGCCGTCCTTCTCGAGAGCCTGAAGCGACAGGCCGTCGATGTCGTAGCCGCGAAAATGCTCGATCGACGTCTGGCCGTCGGCAAGCACCTCCTCCACGCCCACTTCGAACGGCACATGGCCGACATACGGAATGCCGAGCTTGCCGGCCTCGTCCGCCACCGCCTCGTAGGATTCCCGGGACAGCGTGTGATAGATCTTGATGGACCCGTAGCCATCCGCCACGAACTGCCGCACGGCGGCCCGGGCTTGCTCCGCCGACAGCACCCTGGTCGCAAAGCCCCAGACCGCATTCTCGCCTTCGAGCAGCGGGCTGGCATTGTCGACGCGCGGGCCGGCCAAGTCCCCGTTTTCGATCGCTTGCGCAAGGGCGAGCGTTGCCGGCGAACCCACTGCGTTTCTAAGGGTGGTAACGCCGGTCGCCAAGTAGAGCAGCATGTCTGCCCGTTCAACCGACTGGCCCGGCTCATAGTCAAATCCCACGTGCGCGTGCATGTCCGCAAGCCCGGGCATGAGAAACTTGCCCGACCCGTCGATGCGTGTTGCCCCGGCCGGAATCGAGACCTCCTCGGGCGGGCCGACCGACAGGATGCGGCCGCCCCGCACCAAAACGGTTCGATGCGGCACCGGTGCCGGGCTCTCCATGGACAGGACCGTCACATCGACGAACGCGTAGTCCGCATTCCCAATCGGCGACTCGTTCGCTGCGGCGGCGTGAGCGGCGAACAGGGTCAGTGCGACGAACATTGCATGGCGCATGGCATCAGCCTCCAATTTAGCGTTCCTTGCGGTCCGGTGTCCTTACCGGTCGGCTTCCCCTCCAGTCCCTCCGGACCATGCCACAAAACCACTGTCAGGGCACAGTGCCGGTGCGCCTGGATAAACGTTCGCCGGACCCCAAGCAAAGTGAAAAAAATGCCAGATCGCTCAACAATGGCTACTTTCATAATTTTTTCACCGCTTGGCAATAGTTAACGCATTTCCACTACGCTAACATTGAGGCGGGCAAAGCGCCTGGGAGGACGAATGCTCACTGGAACGCCGGCGACCGACTAAAGCGCCGCGACCCACAGTTGGAGGCTCTCATGAACAGGGTTCAACCCACCGTCAGCAACCTGTTCGACGAGGAATACCTGACCGGCGGTTTCGTTCCCGGGTACAACCCGTTCCTCGCCTTTCCGCCGCTCGCATCCATCGGTCGGCCGCGGACGGTTGGAATGCGCCTGCGATTCAGGTACTGATCCGGCGGTGAACGGCTTCCGGCGTACCGGATTCGCGCTGCTCGCGGCGACCGCCGCCGGCTGTGCGGCCCCACCGCCGGCGGTCGACGGGGACATCGCGTTCGTGGACGTCAACGTCGTCTCGATGCTGTCCGACGAGGTGACCCCCGGCCAGACCGTCATCGTCGACGACGGCATCATTGTCCGGATCGTGCCAGAGGGCACCGTCACCCTGGCCGACGGCATCCGGGTGGTGGACGGTGCCGGACGCTACCTCATGCCGGCCCTGGCCGACATGCACACCCACGTCGCCGATTCCGAGTCGCTTAAACTGAACGTCGCCTACGGCGTGACCGCGCTGCGCAACCTGTGGGGCAGCGCCGAGGTGCTCGCCTGGCGCGATGCGATCGCCGCCGGCGAGCTGTTCGGCCCGGAAATCCTCACCGCATCGCCGATCATCGACCACGACCCGCCCTCGATTCCCGGATCGGCCCTGCTGACACGGCCGGAAGACGCGGATGCGATGGTGCGCACCTTCAAGGAGCAAGGCTACGACTTCCTGAAGCCCTACCGGCTGCTGAAAGAGGATGTTTACATCGCCATGATGGAAGCGGCGGCGCGGTACGGCATGCCGGTGGAGGGGCACATGCCGGAAGCGGTCGATGTGGCACAGGCGATTGAACTCGGCCAGGACGTCATCGAACACGCCACCGGCTTCAGTACCGCGATCGTGACCGACGGCACCCCCTGGAACCCGGCCTTCCGCTCCCGGGAAATGGTCGAAACCATCGGCCGGATCAACGCCGGGGAACTCGACTACGAACAGGTGTTCAGCCGCTCAAGGCTCCGCGAACTCGCGCACCTGGCCGCCGCGAAAGGCACGGCCGTGAGCGTCACCTTCCAGGCGGTGGGGCTGCGGGCCCTGTCCGCCGCCGACCGGCAGGCGCTGCGCGAACATCCGTTGATCGAGTACGTGGCGCCCCCCTTCCGCCAATTCTGGTTTGCCGGGAGTTTCGACAGCGTACTCCCTGGCCTTGCGAACCTGGTGCAATGGGCCGGCCTGTCGACCTTCGAAGCCATCGAAACGGTAACCGTGAACGCCGCCAAGTACTGGAACCGGGCAGGCCAGCGTGGCATCGTGGCCCCGGGCGCGGAGGCGGACCTGATGCTGCTTGCGGCCAATCCGCTGGACGACATCGCCAACACGCGCACCATTGAAGGCGTGGCAATCGACGGCAGATGGCTGGACCGGGGCGAACTCGACGAATTGCTCGAATCGGTATCGGAGTCGTACAATGCGGCTGACGACTCCCTGAACGCATCGGATCCGTCTGCATGAACCGCGAGCTCGCCCTTGACGAAGCCCGCTCCGACATCGTCGTCGCCGAGGCTCCGATCGACCTGAGCGGCACGACGCGGGAGATCGATGCGGCCGCCCTCGTCCAGTCGCAGGCGCTCGTTGGATCGAAGGAGCGCGCCCAGTCGGACTCGGCGCGGCGTCCCCTGAACGGCGCCGGGGCTTCCGGCCTATCTCCGAATTCGAAGGAACTCACCAGAAACTTCGACGAACTCCGCTACAGCGTCAGGAGCTACGTGCCCAAGGACGAGGGCAGAGGCTACTGGGACCTGTACCGGGTGAGCGAAGACCTATTCGTGTTGATCGCCGACTGCAGGTACAACGAGGCCAAGTGGGTCGGCGTGCCGGGGGAGCGCTGCTTCAAGATTCGCTACCTAAGATCCGGCGCGCTGGTCGGCAAAAACGGACAACACTACCTCGCCGGCGCCAATGCGATGTTCTCCTGCTATCCAGGGGACGCGGGTGACGGCTATTTCATTCCCGCGGACACGGCCTGCAGCCTAGTCGTGGTGCAATGCTCGACTCGGGCGCTGTGGAACGAACTCGGCATCGACCCGGAACAGGCGCCCATGCCGCTGAAAGACCTCGCCACCGACGAAAACCAGGCTCCCCAGGCCCGGACATTCGAACCGACCGCCCCGATCAGCCGGGCCTTCGCAGACCTGCTCGATTCCCGGGATCTCTTCGAAGCGAACCTCCGGGGCTGGTTCGTCGAGGCGAAAGCCAGGGAAATCATCGCCTCGTTCGTGCAGCTCCTGCTGCAGAAGCCGGACCTGAGGATCGGCAACAACCGCCTGAGCCGGCGCGACCGGCACCGGATCCTTGAAGCCAAGGAGATCGTCCTCGCCAATATCGACAACGTACCGACAATACCCGAGCTTGCGCACATGGTCGGCATGAACCAGACCAAGCTGAAAGCCGGCTTCAAGGAAATCGTCGGCTCGACCATCGGCGCCTTCGTGTCGCGGAACCAGATGAATCTCGCCGCCAAGATGCTGACATCGACCGATCTCAGCGTTTCGCGCATCAGTCAATCGTTCGGGTTCCGCCACCCGGGCAACTTTACCCAGGCGTTCAAGCGACACTTGGGGCGGGCGCCGCGGGATTATCGGCGACAGGTGACCGGCCTCGTCCAAGACACACCTAGCCAAGGAAATCACTAACCATGCGAGCAGCCGTTGTATACGAACATGGCGACCGGGATGTTATCCGGCTCGTCGACGACCACCCGAGGCCATCGCCAAAGGAGGGCTGGGTCGTCCTTCGGGTCGGCGCAACATCCATCAACTTCCACGACATCTTCACGCGCCGCGGCATGCCGGGCATCCGCATACCGCTGCCGATCGTCATCGGCTCGGACGTGACCGGCGAGATCGTGGAAATCGGCGAAGGCGTGGATGGCTGGTCGCTGGGCGAGCGGGTGCTGGTCGACCCCCTGCCCTGCGAAGCGACGGACTGGCTGTTTATCGGCGAGAAGCTCGACGGCGGCCGCGCCGAGTACTGCGCCGTGCATTCCGAACAGTTGGTGCCCCTGCCCGATTCCGTCAGCTACGAAGTCGCCGCCTCGCTGCCCATCGCCTATGGAACCTCGCACCGGATGCTGTTCGCCCGGGGAGGCCTCAAGGCCGGCGAGACGGTGCTTATTCTCGGCGCCAGCGGCGGCGTGGGCACCAGTTGCGTGCTGCTCGCGAAAATGGCGGGCGCGAAAGTGATCGCCTGCGGCTCCTCCGACGAGAAACTGCAGCGGCTCGGCGAGATCGGCGCCGACCACCTCGTCAATTACCAGCGCGACGACATGCGCAAGGCGGTTTACGACATCGTCGGCCGGCCGCGGATCTCGAAAACCGGCGGCGTGGACCTAGCCGTCAACTACACCGGCGGCAAGACCTGGAAGGAGACCCTGCGCTGTGTCGGCTACAACGGCCGCATGGTCACCTGCGGCGCCACCGCCGGCTTCGACGAGGAGGTTGACTGCCGCTACGTCTGGACCTTCGAACACACCATCATCGGCTCCGATGGCTGGTCGCGCCAGGACATCGTCGATCTGCTCGCGCTGGTGGAGTCGGGCAAGCTGAAGCCCGTGATCCACGGCGTTCTCCCACTCGATGAAATACGGGAAGCCGACCGGCTGCTCGAAGACCGGAAAGCCTTCGGCAAGGTCATCGTCACGCCCTGAGCGGGTTGCGGGCATGGCGGATTTCGACACCATCGAGCAGATCCAGGAAAGCCTGGACTCATCGCCCTTCAGCGCCTTCTGCGGGTTCCGAATCGAGGAAGTGGACAAGGGCGACGGTCGGATCGTCATGCGCATGCCGATGCGCCCGGAATTGGAACGCCTGCCCGGATCGGGGCAGATGCACGGCGGCCCCATCGCCTGCTTGGTGGACACCGCGGCCTGCTATGCCTGTACGCTCGTCCTCGGTCACGGCGTGCCCACCGTCAATTTCCGCATCGACTATCTCCGGCCGGCAATCGATACCGACCTCAGGGCGGTAGCCCGGGTGCGCCGCGCCGGGCGCACCGTCGCGGTGGCGGATGTCGACATCCACAACGATGGCGGCAAGCTGATCGCGACGGGCCGCGGCACATTCAGCACGAGTGCCGGTTGACCGGTCAGGACACAGCGAAGTGACGGTTCGCAACCGCAATCTGGGCGATGTGATGGGCGACCGCCGGCGGTCCGCGGACCTCGGCATCGTCAGCGTGGATCCGAACGAGGGCGTACGCGAGTGGCGGTGCAACGAAATCGAAGCGGGAACGCTCTCCTACGCTGCCCTGCTGCAGCGCCGCGGCATCGAACCCGGTTCGGCTGTCGGCCTGCTCGCGAGGAACTCCGTCCACAACCTGATGGCTTACCAGGGCATCATGCGCGCCGGCTGCGTCTGCGTACCCGTCAACATCCGCCAGCCAGCCGGCATCGTCCGCTACATCTGCGACGATGCGAACATTCGCTTCGCCTTCACGGACGAGAACGCCCATGCACTGATCCCGGAAGGCATCGAGCAGGTCCGGCTCGACGCCATCGAACCCGAAGCACCGGCACCCCCACTGCCCCATGTGGACCAGCGCTCCACCGCCCTCATCCTCTACACGTCCGGCTCCACGGGCCGCCCGAAGGGCGTGGTCCTCTCCCACGTCAGCCAGCTTGCCATGATCGATGCCGTTACCGGCGGCACCGAGAGCCGGCTTTTCGCCGGCCAGCGCGGCATCGTGGTGGCGCCCATGTTCCACATGAACGCGCTCGTGTTCATCGCCTCGTTTCTCAAGGGCGGCGGCTCCATAGTGCTGATGCCGAAGTTCGAGGCGGCGGGATTCGCCGATGCCATACGCACCTACGGGGTCAATGTCATAACCGGCGTACCGACCATGATCGCGATGCTGCACTCGACCTGGCGAGACATCGGCAGGCCGGTCTTTGACAGCGTCAATACCGTTTACATCGGCTCGGCACCGGTGACCGAGGCCATCGTCGAACAGTCCCTGGAGATGATGCCGAACTCGCGCGTGCTCAACTCGTACGGCACCACCGAGACCGGCGGCGGCCTGTTCGGCCCCCATCCCGACGGGTTGGACCGTCCCCCAACCTCGGTCGGCTATCCGGGCGCACACGTCAGGATGCGTCTCGACGACAACGGGGCGCTTCTGGTGAAGGCCCCGAGCATGATGGAGGGCTACCTGAACCTGCCGGACCTCACGGCAACCCGGCTGCAGGACGGCTGGTTCGATACCGGCGACCTGTTCGAGCGCGACGAAAACGGATTTTTCTTCTTCAGGGGAAGGGCCGACGACATGTTCGTGTGCTCCGGCGAGAACATCTATCCGGGCGAGGTCGAGCAGGCCATCGAGTCTTCGCCCAAGGTCGTACAGGCCGCCGTGGTGCCCGTGGCCGATGCCGTCCGCGGCCAGATGCCCGTGGCGTTCGTGGTAGCGGCAGACGGCCCGGTCAGCGAGCGGGAGGTGCAGGATCACGTCAGGGCGAACGCCGCCCCGTTCCTGTACCCGAGACGGGTCTGGTTCGTGGATGCTCTGCCGCTGGCCAGCACCACCAAGATCGATCGCAGGGAATTGATGCAGCGCGCCAATTCCCTGCTTTCAGCAGCCGGAGCCGCCGCTGGCACTTCGGGGCGCTGAAGCAAGGGACACCAAGATCAGTCGCAGCAAGAGAGTGGGCGCCCAGCGCCCGATATTCCCCAGGAACAGCACTCTGGTCCAGAAAACCATCTCCCCACCAGAAACAAGCGGAGGCGTCCCATGACAGACAGCCAAACAATCACCTCGACCGGGGGACGCGCATACGGGTTTGCACTCGCCCTGGCCATCGGTTGCGGCATCGCGGCCTGTGATCGCACTGCCGATGAGCCCCCGGTCCCTGTCGACCGACCAGCCGCCATCCACGCATTCACCAATGTAAACGTCGTGTCGATGACATCCGAGCGCGTCGATAGCGGTCAGACCGTCATCGTGACCGAAGACCAGATCACCGCGGTCGGACCTTCCGCAAGCGTGGAGACGCCGGCCGGCGCACGCATCATCGATGGCGCGGGCAAGTACCTGGCTCCCGGCCTCGCCGACATGCACGCACACCCCATGACCACCGCGGACCTCGATGCGTACCTGGCCAGCGGCGTGACGCTGATCCGCGCCATGTGGGGAGAGCCCGCGGTGCTGGACCTGCGCGAAGCCGTCGCTTCGGGCGAAGTCGCGGGCCCGCGGATCGTCACCGGCGGCCGCATCGTCGACGGGGAGCCCATCATCCACTACGGGAGCGATTCCGCATTGACCGCCGCCGATGCGGAAAACGTGGTCACCCGGCACAAGAGCGCGGGCTACGACTTCATCAAGGTCTATTCGAACCTGAGCGTCGAGGCGTTCGACGCCATCGCCGAGGCCGCCAGGGCGAACGGCATCCCGTTCGCCGGCCACATTCCGGATGCCGTGCCCGCCGCGCACGCGTTCCGGTCGGGCATGCAGACCGCCGAACACCTGATCGGCATCGGCCCGGCAACGATTGCCGAAGAGGCGGAGTACCACACGCGTTTTGACCCGGCCTTTCCCGGTTACGCGGCAAGAATCGGCACCGGCGAGATCCTGCTCGATGAGGTTTACGACGATGCCAAGCTCGGCGAACTGGCACAACTCGCCAGGCAGACCGGCATCTGGACCGTCCCCACGCTGACGACCATCCGCGGCACGGCTGCCTCGCCGGACGAAATTGCGGCGCTCTCCGAGCGCAAGGCGACGGAATTCGTCGACTACACCGTCATGTCGTTCTGGCGCATGTCGGCGGCACTTCGAGCCGCATGGACACCGGACACCTATCGCGGCGCGCGGCTTCAGCTCGAACAGGACCTGCGCCAGGTCAAGGCGTTTCATGATGCCGGTGCCCGCTTGCTGGCGGGCACGGACGCACCCAATCCCTGGGCCTATGTCGGGTTTGGCATGGTCGATGAACTGGAACTCTACGTCGAGGCCGGCCTGTCGCCCTTTGCCGCCCTGCAGACCGCAACGACCGCGCCGGCGGAATTCATGAACGAGGCCGGCCGCAGCGGCATCGTCGCCCCGGGCGCCCGGGCCGACCTGGTGCTGCTCGACGGCAATCCGCTGGAGAACGTCGCCGCCTACCGGGACATCGCCGGGGTCATGGCCGCGGGCCGGTGGTTCGACCGGGAGTCCCTGGATTCGCGGCTGGCAGGCATCAAGGCAGCCAGCGACCGCAAGGCGGCGGTGTTCCGCGATGCGCCCGCCTGGCCAACTCAAGGGGACGAAATCGTGCCGATCAGCGCCGAGTTCGTGCTGGAGCAGGGAGAGCGCAGCCCGGGTGCGGAACGCATCGCAACCGTTGCGATGGCGAACGGCTCAACCGCCTACCTGGGTCAGTTTCTGGAGCCAGGGGGTTCGGTGCGCAATTCCCGCGTGGAACTCGGGGATGCGGGATTCGCGCGAAAAATCACGGTCGAAAGGACCTCTGCAGACGGCACAGTCGAAAGGCGCGTATTCGAATTGCCGGACACAGGCGCCCACATACTCACCGGCACCGCACTCGACTGGATGGTGCTGGGCCAGTCGCTCGGAGCGATGCAGGACGGCGAATCGCGCGACTTTCCCATTCAGCGTCTGGAAGACGGGGGCCCCGCCGAGGCCGGAACCATGACCGTCACCCGACATCCCAGCGACGTCATCGTGGGGCACTTCTATTTCACCGGCGTGAACCGGCACGACATCTCCATTGCCGACGCGAACGGCACACGGGAACTGAGTGTCTGGATGGGCGGCGGCTTCTATGCCGGCTGGCCCGTGAAGATCGTTGAACGATCAGCCAAACCGGGCGGCGGCAGGCTCGAGTACCGGAGAATCCTGTAGTGGCCGACGGAACGCCGCAACGGCCGCCGGGACATTGCTTCGGCGATTCCATGCGGCAGGCCCCAGCAAAAGCCGGGACACCTGAATAGTGGCGTCCGAAGCACCGGGAAGACCGCCGGGCTATCCCCTCGGCGACCCCATACCGCAAGCCGTATTGCAGCGGCAGGCCGCTGACCTCGCCCGCGCCCGCCGCCGCGGCCTGATCGGAGGGCTGCCCACCTACCTTAAACTCGGCGGGCCGGGATTCATCGGCGCGGCGCTGACGCTCGGCGCCGGCACCATGACCTCCTCCATGCTGGCCGGCGCCGAATTCGGCTACCGGACGCTATGGATCTTCTGGGTGGCGGCGGGCTCCGGCATGTTCATGATGGCCGCCATGGCCCGCTTCACCTGCCGGGGCGGGTTCAACCTGATCGAGAAGCAGGCGGAACTGCACGGCTGGTTCCTGGCCCGGGTGCTTACCGCATCCATCGGCATGGCCACCGTCGCGGTCGCCTTCAATTTCGGGCAGGTGGCGCTGGGGACGCACCTGATCGACAGCCTTGCGCAGATCGACGGGCCCGGATTTCCGCAGGAATTCAACTGGCCGCTGTACATCGTCGTGACGAGCTGGATCGCGCTCAGTTACGGGCGCGCCGGTTCCGGCGGCACCAGGCTGCTCGAAGCCTTCATGAAGTGGAGTCTGGCGGCGATGATCCTCTGCTTCGCCGCCTGCCTGGTCGTCGTCGGCATCGACTGGCCGGCGGCCCTCAAGGGGACCTTCATGCCCTGGCTGCCGAGCGGCGTGATGGGCATCGACCTGTTCATCGCCTCCACCGCCGCGGCCATCGGCGTCGCCGACTGGGTGCTCTACCACTTCACGGCACACGTGAAGGGCTGGCGGCGCGAACACGAGGGGCTCGCCCGGGTCGACCTGATCGCCGGGTTTTTCGTGCCCTTTTTCATCGTCAATTTCCTGGTCGTGTCGGTGTTCGCGGGCACGCTCCATGCCAGCGGCGACATTCCGCGCAGCGCCGCGGAACTGGCCAGTTCCCTGGTGCCGCTGCTCGGGGAGACGGGGGCCCAATACGCCTTCATGATCGGGTTCCTGGCCGTGCCCGTAACCTCCACCATCGGCCTCTGCCTGCTCTCGGCCATGGGCATTCACGAAGCCTTCGGATGGAAACCCGATGTGCGCTCGTGGCGCTGGAAGGTCTGCCTGCTGCTGCCGCAGATCGGCTTTCTCGCGGCCTGGTACCCGAGCCCGGTGATGCTCATAATCATCATCGCCGCGGCGCTGTCGCTGACCAACAACATCGTCGGCTGGTCGTTCTACATGCTGCTGAACGACCGCAAGCTGATGGGCGCGTCGCGCTGCAGGTCGCGGATCTGGAACCTGGGGGTGATGATCCAGATCACGCTGTTGAACTGCGTCGCCATTACCTATGTCTTCAACCGGCTGGGCTGGTGGCAGTCATGAAACGGTTCGACATCGACCGGCGGGTGGGGCCGATACGCCTGCGGGCCTGGTTCCTGGTGGGCAATTTCGGGTTCAACGCCCTGGCCCTGTACGGGCTGTCCCGCCTCATGGTCGAAGGCTCGGGGGCCGGCATACTGTTGGTCGGCGTCCTCGGCACCCTCGGATGCCTGGCGGTGCTGTCGCAGCCGAATCGTCCCGGCCCCGATGGACCAGACGATGCTTGACAAGGCGATGCCGCAGAACGCGGAGCGGGCGCGTTCGGTGAAGTGACAGAAGGCGCCGTAGCCGACCTGATTCTCGTGCGCGGCAATCCCCTGCAGGACCTGGACGCGCTCCGACTTCCTGAGCGATTCTGGTGGCGCGGTGAGCATCGCATCGACACGGGACGGCGACCAGAGCACCGTCACCGCGGCCATACGCCACAGCGACAGCGGCATCTGGCGGACATTCGCGATCCGGTCGAGCGCGGGGGCGCTGGTGGTGGAACAGCGGCAAGAACCCTCCGCTGCCGCGCTCTCAGTCAGTGCGCCAACGCTCGCGCATTGGTATGGGCATGGCTCGCCGCGCGCACTTCGCCGGTTTCGGGGTCCCGGTGGATTCCCACCCACAGGCCTTCGTGCCAGAAGCGCTGTTCTTCCGGAACCTGGTTGATCTCGTAGGCGACCTGTTCGAGAAGGTCTTCGTCGAAATCACCCTGCATGACAGTCGAGGCGGGCTGCCCCGGGCCGGTCAGCGCGGAGCCGGGAACGAGGATGGCCGGTGCGTCCAGCGCTTCCTTCGGCGTCATGCCGAAGTCCATGACGTTTACAAGGGACTGCAATGTCTGATAGTGCAGGCCGCCGTGCATGGACGCAAACGGCGCAATGGGGTTGCCGTCCCTGACAATCAATCCCGCCTCGATCGGGTCCGGGAGCCTGGAACCCGGTTCGACCGAAGCGATGAGCGACTGCTGGAACGATGCGGGATCGCCGATCGAGACGCCGTCGACGATGATTCCCGTCCGGCCCCAGAAGACGCAGTTGATGGAATGCGTGACGGCCGTCATGTTGCCCCATTGGTCGACAGCGACCACCGTATCCGAGTGGGAAGGCTTCCGCGCAAAAGCCATGAGAACCGCTCCGGATTCCATTCGGCGCCAGAGTTCCCCGGCGGTTTCCGGCTTCAGCCGCTCGCTCAACGACAGGTCGAGACCGGGATAGGTTGCCGCCAGCAGGTCCTCCGGCATGAAGGAAATGTTGCCGGCCGTCAGGAGGTTCTGAACCCGTCGATACGATTCCGGGCTCCGCGACCAGTGGCCGAGCTCCGCGATGCCGGCCGCCTCGGCGAGGTGCAGCGCCTCGATCATGTTGACGCCGCCATAGCCGCCTTCGTTGTTGTAGGCGTAAACCTGGTAGCCGGCATGGTCTGCCACGATGGGCTCGCTCCAGGTCACCTCGTAGGCGGCGAGATCTTCGAGGGTCATTTTTCCGCCATCGGCCCGGATCAGCGACACGGCTTTTCTCGCCCAATCGCCGCTATGCATGTATGCAGCACCCTGCTCCGCGACGGCGCGCAGGGTTCGGGCCAGGGCAGGCTGGGTGAAGCGGTCGCCGATTTCGTAGTACTCGCCGTCGGCCTTGGTGATGAGCGCCTTCGATTCGGGCAGCCGGCTCAGATGCTCCTTGCGATTTTCAAGATAGAGGTTGAGCTTGAAATTGAAAGGGATCCCTTCTTCGGCGATGAATATCGCCGGAGAGAGAATTTCCGCCCAAGGCAGCTTCCCATAGCGTTGATGCGCGGCTTCGGCGCCCTTCATGAAGCCGCCCACCAGCGCCGTGCGGCCGCTCGGCTCGCTGTCGTCGCCAAAAAAATCGCCGTCGCGAATGCCGGGAATGCTCAGCGGATCCGTCTCGTTGCGCACGCTGTTCCAGACGGCATTCATGGAAACGGCTTCGCCCGAAGCCGCGTCGTAATGCACCATGCCCATGATGCCGAAGTAGCTTATGCCGGCGCCGGCGCCGAGGGCGATCTGCGCCATGGCGGTGGTCATTGCCGCATCGACGGAGGATCCGCCCTGCAGCAGCGCCTCAAAGCCCGCCCGCTGCGCCAAGCCGTGATAGCTGCCGGAAACCGCGCCCTTGCTGCCGACCGCCTCGGGATTGCCGGGCCTTTCGGTGTTTTCGATTTCGATGTACTTGGCCCACTCGCCTTCGGGCCACTGCGCGGGCGACAGGTTAACTGCCGTCGTTGCATCGCTCGTCGAAGGGGCGTCCTCGACGGCACCCGGTTGCGGCGCATCGCAGCCGGAAAGCACCGCTCCGAGAAACATCGATAAGGCCCAAGCGGCCCAACATTCCGCAGGTCTCTTCATGATCGATTCCTCACTCAATCCGGCGGCGTTTCGGCCTGCATCAGATCTCGGCTTTCAAGACGATGCCGACCGTGCGCGGCTGGTTGACGACAAAGCGGTCGGGGCTGTTGAAGGAGCCGGTCGCCGTGCGGCCACGGCCCACCTGGGCCCGCTCGTCCCAGAGGTTGTCGACGAACAGGTCCGCTCCCCAACCGCCCTCGTTTAGGAAGCCGATGCGAAACTGGCCGACGATGTAGGAATCGACGGGGAAGCCGGTGGTATCGGTGATGCGCTGCAGGCGCGTGTACTGGTTGTCGGTGTACTGGACGTTCAGGCTGGCGAAGCCGTCGCCGAGGCCGCCGAAGCGGAATGCGTACTCCAGGCTCGCCGACATCGTGAATTCGGGCACGTTCGGCAAGTCCGCACCGACCACCGCATCGGCGATCGCCTCGGTGAGTTCGCTGTCCGCATAGCCGATCGTGAAGCCTAGGGTGAGGGCATCGTTCGGGCGGGCGCTCAGTTGCGCCTCGATGCCGATGACCTCGGCATCGCCCGCGTTGCCGATGAAATTGACCGGCGCGCCCGTCAAGGGGGAGATGTCGGTGCCGTTGGACTGAATGTCGGCCCAGTCCTGGAAGTAAACCGAGCCGTTGAGCTGCACGCGGCCGTCGTGCCAGCTGGTCTTGGCGCCGAGTTCGTAGCTCAGCAGCGAATCCGACTCGAACAGCAGGTCGCCGACCCCGAAAACGCTTTGCAGGTTGATGCCGCCCGAGCGGAACCCTTCGGCAACCGTGAAGTAGAGAAGCAAGTCGTCATGCGCACGGTAGTTCAGCCGACCCTTGAGCAGCACGTCGGAACTCGACTCCTCGACCACGCGATACGGCGAGCTGGCAACGGCCAGAAACGAGTAGAACACCAGTTCATCCTCAAGGGTCACCTCCTCATCAAACCAGCGCGCGCCCAGGGTCAGGTTCCAGCGGTCGCCGAATTCCAAGTCGCCCTCGGCATAGACGGCATACTGCTTGTAGCGGTCCGTAACGAAGCGGAAGCCGATGTCGCCCGCTCCATCTATGTACACGCTGTCGGGAACCAGCGGGAAACCAATGGCGCCCAGCGTCTGGTTGATCGCCAGGTGCTCGCCGGGCATGGTGGTGGCGCCGCCCACCGCCACCTGGTCCTTGTCGCGGTAGAACGCGCCAAATATCCAGTCGAACTGCTTGTCGCCGGCGGAGACCAGGCGCAACTCCTGGGCGAACGACTCCATGTCCGTGTCCGTGTAGAAGGGGTCGCCGGTCACCGGCCCGAACGCCGAGTAGAAGCGGCTGGCGATCAGCAGCCGGTCAAGGAATTCTCGGTCAAGCGTCGTGTGCGAGGTCACCGAGGTCAGTTCCGCAAAATCGAGATCGACGCGCGCCGTCAATCCGTACAGGGCGAATTCGCCGTCGTGGTAGCGCGGCTCGCTCGAATCGAGCTCCAGGTCGCCGAGCCCGGAGTCGATGTTCGGGAAGTCGTCCTCCTCCACCTCCGAGAGCATCGCCAGCAGTTCGATGTCCACTCGCTCGCCGAGGGATGAAGCGAGCAGCGCCCGCACCGAGTAGGCCGAAGAGGAGTTGGCGTCGTCCTCGTCCCTTGCGACGTTATCGACAAAGCCGTCGTTGTCGCGGTAGGTGCCTACGATCCTGAGCGCGGTGGTGTCCTGGGCGAGCGGAATGTTGACCGCCGCCCGGCCCCCGTTGTTGAAGCCCCCGCTCTTGGTGAACGAGCCGATCACTTCTCCCCGCGCGGAGAATTCCGACGGGTCCGGCCGGGCCAGGGTCATGCGGATGGCGCCGCCCATGGCGCCCTCGCCGTAGAGGGTTCCCTGGGGACCTTTAAGCACCTCGATCCGCTCAAGGTCATACAGGTTGAGATCGGGCAACTGCGAGGTTCCCTGGATCGGCACGTCGTTGAGGTACAGCCCCACAGTCGAGACCGGCGTGGTGACGCCAAAGTCCGATGCCGACACATTGGAAACGCCGCGGATGGCGATTCGGGTGGCGCCGGCCCCCTGGTCGCGAAACGACAGGCCGGGCACGGACAGCACGTAGTCCTCGAATCCGTCCGCACCCCTGCGTTCGAGCCCCCGCCCGGTGAATGCCTGCAGCGCGGTCGGCACATCCTGCTGGTTCTGGGTACGCCGCTCGGCGGTGACGATGATCTCCTCGAGATAGGTCTCCTCCTCTGCAGCCAGCGCCGTCATTGGCATCGTGGTGGCGAGCGATGCTGCCGCCACCAGTAAAGTCCGCTGTTCGTTCATCGGTGCTCTCCGGTTTACGAGGCCATGCCCGGCCGACTTGCCGTTAGGGACGCAGTCGGGCACTCCCGCCCTCAATCAGCGATTCTCACTTTGACGGAGCAAGGGCATCTTGCCCTCGAACTAGACCGCGCAATGAACCGAGATTCCCTTCGAGGGCGGGACGCCCTCGCTCCGGGTGCGCTCGACTTGCGCAGCGAAGCCGGAGAGTCGCAAGATGGCCAGTGCGACACCCGAGGAGGGAAACTTGTCCATGAAGCACTTTCGTCGTTGCTCAATGGTCTTGGTGCTGGTTGTGATGCCCGGGGCGGCGCTTTCCCAAGCAAGCGCACCTACCGCGCAGGAGGAATCACCCGCCGTCGCCGCCCATGTGCGGCAGGCGCAGGAGATTGCCGGCAGCGAATGGCGGTTTCTCTCCGATGGGTTCCTGTGCGGGCGGGCGGAAAACACGATTCCGCTGGCGATCCGGACCATTCCTGGCTTTCTGGTCCCGGACGCACCCGGCATCGAGCCCTTTGCCGCCTTCGACAACCTCTACTACATCGGCATGTACGCCTGGGGCACGTTCATACTCGATACGGGCGAAGGGCTGATCCTGTTTGACGCCCTGACCAATGAGCGGCAGGTGAAGGAAATCCTGCTGCCCGGCATGGCGGAACTCGGGCTCGACCCTGAAGACCTTAAGTACCTGGTGGTCACCCACGGTCACGTCGACCACTACGGCGGCGCACCCTATCTGAAGCAGGAATACGGCCTGCCGATCCTGATGTCGGAAGCCGACTGGGACTATCTCCCCCACGACATTTCCATGCCCTACTTCGTCCGGGCCAACTATCCGCCGGTGATCCAGCCCGAGCGCGACCAGGTAGTGCAGGACGGCGATGTGCTCAACCTGGGCAACGCCAGCGTGACCTTCGTGATCACGCCTGGACACACCCCCGGCACCCTGTCGACCATTCTGACCGTGAAGGATCGGGGAGAGCCGCGCACGGTCGCCATGTGGGGAGGCCAAGCCCTGCCCGGCGCCCTCAAGGAGTTGAACCAGATGCACGGCTCACTGCACCGGTTCTGGAACCTGGGCAGGGAACGGCGTGTGGAGGGGCTCATTAGCACGCACCCCTGGGTGGTCGGCAATTTCGAGCTGCACGCCAGAGGGACCGACGACGGCAGCAACCCGCTGCTGATCGGACAGGATGGATTCGAGCGCGTCATGGGCATATACGACGAGTGCATCAAGGCCCAGTTTGCCCGCTCCCTTATGGGGGTGCAGTAAAGGCCCGCGAAGGGCAAACTGGGCGGGGCGAGTAAGAGCATCCCTCAACCGAGTTGGTTGCGGATGAAGGCCCCGCCCTTCATCACCAGGGGCATTTCGGAACGGTAGCGCTCGAATACGCTCACGTCATCGAGCGGATTGCGGTCGAGCACCAGCAGGTCCGCCAGGTAGCCCGGCGCAACCCGGCCGAGATCGTCCCCGCGCTGGGCGATCTCCGCGTTCACCGAAGTGGCCGAGCGCAGGATGTCGATGGGCTTGTCCACCGCCGCGCGGAAGCGCATCTCGCTCGCCTGCATGTCGTGGAACTCGGTGCCGAAAAGGTCCGTGCCCATGCCGATCTGCACCCCGGCGCGTCGGCAGGATTCGATGGAGGCCAAGACGGTATCCAGCATGCCGCCCACCTTGTCGATGCTCTCCTGGGGCATGCCCGCCTCGGCGCCGCTTTCGAGTATCTCATGCACCACGGCAAGGGTCGGCACGGTGTAGGAACCGGCCTCCGCGATCAGGCGCGCCGTCTCGTCGGTGACGTGGCTCGCGTGATCGATGGAGCGGATGCCGGTCTCCACGCAGCGCCGAGCGCCGTCGTCGGTGTGGCAGTGGGCGATGACGTACTTGCGCCGGGTGGCCGCTTCCTCGACGGCGGCGCGCAGTTCGTCGTTGGTGAACTGGGGCATCCAGATGGGATCGCTCGGCGAAGCCACGCCTCCGGAAATGAACACCTTGATGTGATCCGCTCCCTTGCGCAGTTCGTCGCGGGCGACCTTGCGCACCTCGTCCACCCCGTCCACCACCTGGCAGATCACCCCGGAATAGGCGCAGTTGCAGGGTTCCTCCTGCACGCCCGGGCGCATGTCGCCGTGGCCGCCGGTCTGGGAGAGCGCCTTGCCGCCGTACAGGAACCGCGGGCCGCGCACTAGGCCGTGCTCGACGGCCAGCGACAGGCCCACATCGCCGCCGCCGGGGTCGCGCACCGTGGTGAAGCCCCGCTGGGCGGCGTCCTCGAGGTGCTTGATGGCATAGCTGACCAGAAGCGGCTTGGGCATGCGGTCGAGCGCCTGCATGTCGAAGGTGGGCGAGTAGGCGTGAAAGTGCAGGTCGAGCAGCCCGGCATCAGGAAGCGGCCGCCGCAGTCGATAATCGTGGCGCCGTCCAGGGCGATGGGCCTATCCGAGACTTCCCGTATGCGGTCGCCCTCCACGGCGACGTGCATGCCGCCCTGCACCGCCTCGTTCACGCCGTTGAACAGTTCGCAGTTGGCCAACACGTACAGGCTCATGGGATTCTCCTTCTCGTCGCCGGGGACGCGTTCCATAGTGGACGCACTATGCCACGGCCGACCGCAGCCCCGACGAAGTTCCGTTGCGCGATGCCAAGCAGCAATTCTCACTATGCCGGAGCAAGGGCATCTTGCCCTCGATTTGAACCGAGGAATCCATCGAGGGCGGGACGCCCTCGCTCCGGGGAGCCTTCAGCTTGCCCATGGGTTGTCCGCTCGACATCAGCGAAAAGCCAAAGTGAGAATTTCTGGATGCCAAGTGGGGATACGATGCGGTTTATGCGTCTCATGCGATGCACGATCCCGCAGCCACGGGACCTTCTCGACAGCCAGCCAAGGAGCCAGCGAAGCATGCAAAGCAGGGAACACGTCAAACTGCTTCCGTTCCTGTCGGCCTTTTGCTGGATGCTGGCCGGTTGCGAACCCACCGCCAACCGGGTTGATTCGCCGTCCAGCAGTTCCGCCGCTACCGCCATCGTCGGCGCTACGCTAATCGACGGCACCGGCGCGGCGCCCGTCGAGGACGCCGTGGTGATCATCGACGGAACGGAAATCGCCGCCGTCGGCGCCCGCGGCGACGTCCCCATCCCCGAGGGCGCCAGCACCGTCGATGTCGGCGGCAAGTGGCTGGTGCCGGGGCTGATGGATGCCCACGTCCATTTCATGGAGTCCGGCCGCATCTACACCAAGCCGGGGCAAATCGACCTGACCCACTTGGTGCCCTACGACGAGGAAGTGGCCTGGATGCAGCAGCGCGTACCGGTCACGCTGCGGTCGTACCTTTGCGCCGGCGTCACCGGCGCCGTGTCCGTCGGCGGCCCGCGCTTCGAGTACGAGGTGCGCGAAAAGGCCCGGGCGCGCGCCGACGCCCCCGATGTCTACGTCGCCCATGGCCCGGTAACGTTGGTGCCTGCGGAAATGCTCTTCCCGCCGTTCGATGGCGACACGTCGGTGCGCTCGGTCACCGACCCGGCAAGCGCCGCCGAGACCATCCGCCAGGGTGCCGAGTGGAACGCCGACCTGGTCAAGACCGGCTATCTTGGTGGCCCCTTTGCCGACTACGAAAAAGACTACGCCGCCGTGCACGAGGCGATCATCGCCGAGTCCGCGGCGCACGGGTTGAAGGTCACCACCCATGTCACCGCGCTGGAGCAGGCACGGACCCTGATCGAGCTGGGCGTGGACAGCCTGCAGCACCTGCCGCTCAACGCGCCTCTCGATGCCGCCTTTCTGGAACTGGCGAAATCGAAGGGGATCGTCGCGGTACCGACGCTGGCGGTGTGGCAGCGGAACTTCATCGACATCTACAAACCGGACATCGAACTGCTGGACATCGAACGGGAATGCGGCGATCCGCAGGTGATCGCCTCCTGGCACGAAGCGGGCGAACTGCCCTCGCCGCCCCAAGTGGCCTTGGAAATGTACGGGGCAGGCGCAGCGATGGCGGCCGCCAACACGAGGTTGCTGCATGAGGCCGGCGTTCCGCTGGCAGCCGGTTCCGACACCGGCAACCTTGGCCTGCTGCACGGCCCATCCCTGCACTACGAGCTTAAGCTCATGGGCGAAGCGGGCGTGCCCACGACCGACCTGATCGTCGCCGCCACCCTGAACGCCGCCCGCATCGCCGGCCAGGAACACCGCGTTGGCTCCATCGAGGCCGGCAAGCAGGCCGACCTGCTGGTGCTCGACGCCGATCCGCTGGCCGACATCGGCAATCTTCAGGCCATCAAGGCGGTCGTCAAGAGCGGGGTTTTCTTCGATCAGGAGGCGCTGTTGCCTTCGGCTGAGTAGCAGTGCGCAGGATGCGCGGTTGCAGGATCCGTATTGAGGACGAGCCTAGTCCGCTGCGTCCTTGGCAAGCGGGCCGCCAATCTCGGCCGCGATTTGACAACAATTGGATAACCATCATGCAGCGCAGACATTTCATTTCCGGGGCGGCAACGCTGGCCGCGGCCGCCTCTATTCCCGCTACTTCGGACGCACAGGCCACCGGCCCCGAAAACGCCACCGCGTCGAACGCGCCTTGGCCGCTCCGAGGATCGGAGAGCTTCGTCATCGACTCCGAGTCGGTCGGCGACCGGCTGGCGGTCGGCGTCTGGAAACCCGGGGCGGAGTTCCTGGCGTTGGCGGGCAAAGCCGACGACATGCCGCCGCTGGACATCGTTTACGTGCTGGACGGCTCCTGGGCGCTGGCCATGGCGGCGACCATCTGCCAGCTACAGCTCGTGGACCTGGTCAAGCCCGGCTTCCCGCCGCTGCTGCTGGTGGGCGTCGACTACCCGGAAGGCCAGCCCAACGCCCGCACCCGGGACTACACCCACACCGATCTGGCGACCCCCCTACAGGAGGGGGAGCTGCCTCCGGAGCAGACCATCGGTAGCGCGGACAATTTCCTGCGCTTCCTGGAGGAGGAACTGGACCCCTTCATTCGCGCCCGCTACGACGTGAGCGACCGGCCCGCCGGGATCCTCGGCGACTCCTACGGCGGCACCTTCACCTTTCACGCGTTCCGCCGACAATCGAAGCTGTTCGACAAGTACTTCCTAGGCAGTCCGGGGCTGTTCACGACCGGCGTCGACTACATCGGGGAGGTGCGGAAGCTGCTTGAGGGCAAGCTGGTGCACGACACCAAGATGTACCTTTCGTTCGGCGCCATGGAGGCCAACGGCGGCGTGTCCATCTACGAGGAGATGGGACGCAACTACAACAGCCTCGTGAGCGCGCTGAACTCGACGCCGAACGACGGGCTCACGTTCGCATCGAAGATGTATCCGGGCCACACGCACACGACCATTCTCGCCCCGGCGCTCAACGACGCGCTTCTCTTCCTCTACGGGCCGCACCTGCCGCGGGGCTGACGGGGTGACGCGGGAGGGGCCATGAATCGAAGGCAGCTCTTCCTGACCGCGGCAGGCCTGGCGTTGCTGCCGCAGGCGGTTCCGGTGTGCGCCGCCGCGCCGGTCCCCGCATTGTCGGCGCGCGCGCTGAGGCTGCTGGCCGAGAGCCCGATCGTCGATCTGACGGGCGCCAATTCGCCCGTTCACGCGATCTCGATGCAGCCAGTGGGATACGACACCTGGATCGCCAAGTACAAGAAGGCGAACGTCACCTGGCTGTCCATGACGGCCGGATCCGACTTCACCAAGACCACCGGCCAAATGCTGCACGTGCTGGCAGCCAACCGGCGCTACCTCCTGGAACGACCGGACGAGTACGTCTTCGTGCGCAAGGCCGCCGACGTGGCCCGCGCCAAGGCCGAGGGCAAGCTCGGGGTCAACTTCAACTTCCAGGGATCGACTCCGCTCGAAGGGGACATCAACCTGGTGGAGGTGCTGCACAAGCTCGGCGTCGGGCACATGCTGCTCGCCTACAACGACAAGAACCTCGCCTCCGGCGGCAGCCACGACCACGACAACCCAGGACTGTCGAACTTCGGCCGCGCGCTGGTCGCCGAGATGAACCGGGTCGGCATGGTCTGCGACGGCACCCACATGTCGGAGCGCTCGACGCTGGAGATGTGCGAGCATTCGACCGCGCCGGTGATCTTCTCCCACTCCTCGGCCCGGGCGCTGCGCGATCACGAACGCAACATCAGCGATCGCCAGATCCGGGCGGCCGCCGCCACCGGGGGCGTGATCGGCATCAACGGCGTCTCGCTATTCCTGTCGGAGGCGCTGTACGATCCTTCCGCGGAGCAGATGTTCCGCCATGTGGACTATGTCGCCGAACTGGTGGGCGACCGCCACGTCGGGCTCGGCCTCGACCACGTGCCGCTCATGGACGAGCCCCTGCCGGTGGAGAACGTCGTCCCGCAGTACACGGAACTCTACGGCGAGGAGCAGTATCCGCCGATGAACCGGCTGGCCATCGCCGGCCCATCGGTGATCGCGCCCCTGACCGAACTGATGGTCAGTCACGGCTACAGCGACGATCAGGTGCGCGGCATCCTAGGCGGAAACTTCCTGCGCGTCTTCGGCCAAGTGTGGGACTAACGAGGCGCTGCCTCGCCCGTCCGCGCCTTCCTCGGCGGAAGATGCAGCGCGGTTATGGTCCAACGCCCCCGGTCGCGTCTACTCTTCCGTGACGAACAGCCCAGCCTCAGCCGAACCAAAGGAGCACGCCATGGCACCCACCGGCCGACCCCTGCGCCAGGACGACATCTTCAAGGCCCGATACGTGGTGGGCGCCGCCCTCTCCCCCGACGGGGGCGCCGCCGTCTACGTGCTGTCCGAGACCCACGGAAGCGGCGAGGAGGAACGCCAGACTACCTCGCTGTGGCAGGTCTCCACCCGGGGCGGACGGCCCCGGCGTCTGACCGGCGAGGCCGGCGACGACTCGACTCCCCGGTTCGCACCGGACGGCAGGTCGGTCTTCCTCCTCTCCACGCGCTCGGACGTGCAGCAGGTGTACCGCATCGCGCTCGACGGCGGGGAGGCGGAACAGCTCACCGACCTGCCCCAGGGCGTCGGCACGTTCGACCTGTCCCCGGACGGCCGGACCATCGCCTTCACCGCACTCGCCGCGCCGCCCCAGCCGCCCGGACCGAACGACCACGTGCGCATCTCCCGCAGCTGGTACCGCATGGACGGCATGGGCTACCTGCAGGACATGGGCCAAGCCGTCTATACGATGCCGAGCCGGGGCGGAAAGCCGAAGCCGATCACCGGCCACGACGGCGTGATCATGGCTCTCGCCTTCTCCCCCGACGGGACGCGCCTCGGTTACCTGATCAGCGGCATGGAGCACCACGAGTTCATGCGCGGCAGCTTGCGGGTGGTGGACGTCACCGGCGAAAACCCGCAGACCGTGGCCGACAACCAGGCGGTCATGAGCTTTTTCTGGTGCAACGACCGGCAGCTCGGATTCGTCGCGCCCCCCGGCGACGACCTGTCCCGGCAGTTCCAGCTCTTCGTCATCGGCATCGACGGCAAGCGCGCCCGCTCCCGGACGGCCGATTTCGACATCGCGGTTGGGGGCCTGATCCAGACGAACTCCCCCGCGTTTCGCACGCCGGGGCGGTCGCTGGTCGCCGGCGACGCCGTGTATTTGCCGGTCACCGACGGCGGTCAGGCGCAGATCCGCAGGATTTCCATCGCCGGCGCCCGCGGCTGCGAGACGGTGGTAGCCGGTGAACGCGTGACCGCGCTCCTCGACGGCAACGACCGCTCGTTGCTGCTGGCCGTCCAGACCCCCAACGCCCCGCCGGAACTCGCGCTCTTCGACCTCGAGTCGGGCACGGAGCGGGCGCTGACGCGCCACAACCGGGCCTGGCAGGCGCGCATCGCGTGGCCGGAAGTGGAGCACGTCACGGCCCGGGTGACCCGCGGCATCGAGGTCGAGGGCTGGGTCCTGAAACCCGCGCACGAGAGCCCGCCCTACCGGACGATCCTGTACATACACGGCGGTCCGCACGCCGGCTTCGGCCTGAGCTACAACGACGACTTCCAGGAACTGGTCGGCGCCGGCTACGCGGTGGCCTACTGCAACCCGCGCGGCTCCACGGGCTACGGGGACGGCTTCTCCACCGCCATCGTCGGCCGCTGGGGCAAGCCGGAGCTTAAGGACTTCGACGCCTTCCTGGACAAGCTGGTGGCCGAGGGCATCGCCGACCCGGACCGGCTCGGCGTCACGGGCGTCTCCGGCGGCGGGCACCTGTCCGGCTGGCTGATCGGCAACTCTCGGCGCTACAAGGCGGCGGTGCCGGAACAGGGCGTGTACAACATGCTCAGCATGTGGGGCGTCTCCGACGCCGGCAAGGCGCTGATCAGCCTGGAGATGGGCGGCGACCCGCACCGGGTTCCAGACCGCTACTGGGAGCTGTCACCCTTGGCGCACACCCACAAGTGCCGCACGCCGACGCTGCTCATCCAGGGCGAGAACGACCTGCGCTGTCCCATGGAGCAGGCCGAGCAGTTCTACACGGCGCTAGAGGCAGCCGGCTGCAAGGTCGAACTGCTGCGGCTCGCCAACTGCTCCCACGGCCTGGAACTGATCGGCCCGCCGCCCCTGCGCCGCTACCGCATGAACGCCATGCGCGAATGGTTCGACGCGCATATCGAGTGATCCGCGCCCAATCCGCCGCCAATGCAAGTTCAAAGGTCAACCACCGGCAACTCGACCCGGCTCAAACGTTGCTCGTCGTGGTGAATGCTGATCTGGCTGACCTGCATTCGCGTGGCGGTGGCAATGGGTTCGCCGGTGTTTGGGTTGGGGTCCAGCACCGGGAACTCGGTGCCTGAGACCGTCACGCGCAGCACGTTGCCCACTGCCAGGGTGTGCCCGACATAGGCCAGCGGAACCTCCACTCGGTACATCCCGCCGGGCTCCAGCGGCACTTGGCGGTCGAATCCCTGATGGTAGCGAAGCCTCAGGCTGCCTCCGTAGCCGAGCCGGATCGCCCGTCCGTCCGGATGCACCTCGTGTAGATTCACCACTAGGTCGGCATCCGGCGTCGACGTGGTGACATGGATCACGGCCAAGCTTTCCCCGATTACCGTCATCGGCTCCGCGAGCGGTTCGGAATCGTACACCAGCACCGCGTCGTCCTGGTGCGATGCGGAGTACTCACCGATGCCTGACATCATGTCGGTAACCGCAACGACGGGATTCTCCGGGTCGGCGATCATCGTGTCGAAGGGTGAATCCGAGCCAGGTGCGAACCTCAACGAGCCGTTGCCCCGCACGCTGTTGGCCTCGCCTTCGCTCGCCAGGTAGACCGCCGTCCTTTCTAGGCCCGGCACCGGCAGGCTGTCGAATTCCCGCCAGACGTTGCTGCCGGTGACGAACACGCGCACCCGCTGCGGCAGGGAAACGGATGCGGGCAACCCTTTGAGATAGCGGTCGAAAAAGGCGATGCGCAGCGCCGACATGTCAACCACGCCGGTGCCATTGAATTGATACGGACCCTCTGCCGGCGGTATGCCCACGTAGGAACCACCGTGGTTCCAGGGCCCGATCAGGAGCTTGCGGTTCTGCGGATTGGGCGCGTTCTCCTCCAGTTCCCGCCAGGCATGCAGGGTGCCGGTGGTCGGGTCGAAGTTGCCGCTCACCAGCAGCACGGGGATGTCCACGTTGGCGTAGTGCTCGTCCATCATCATGGTTTCACGCCAGTACGCGCTGCCCAGCGTCGGCTCCGCCAGGAACCTGCGGTACTGCGCGAGTTCGTCGCCATCCAGGTAGCCGTTCGCGGCGTCGATCAGGGGGCGTGAGGCCAGCATGCGCTGCCATTGGGGATCGTCGAGCGCGCGGCGGGAGTCCATGAAGCCGATGCCCGTTTCCTCGAAGGAACGCAGCTTGAGCAGCTTGTGCCAGTTGAGCATGTGATAGCGCATGAAGATGCCGCCCGAGTACGGCGTCTCGCGGAAGAAATGGGACGATGGCACGAAGGGGATGATCGCCTTCAACGCCGGCGGGGCGGTGCTCGCGGCCTGCAGTTGCGTCATGGCGTTGTAGGAGCCGTGGTCCATGCCGACGTTGCCGTCGCTCCAGGGCTGGTCAGCAATCCACGCGATGCAGTCGTAGCCGTCGTTGCGGTCATCAGCGATGAACCGGTAGCGGCCGTCGTTGTCGCCTATGCCACGCGCCAGCTGCCAGACGACGGCATAGCCCGCATCGAGGTAGGCATCCATGACCGGGTTGTGGCGCGGTCCGATGGAGAGCAGGTAGGGCGTGCGCACGAGCACCGTCGGAAAGGGCCCCTCGCCCGCTGGCAGGTTGACGTAGGTCAGGAGCTTGGCGCCGTCGCGCATCGCCACCCTGACCTCCATTTCCGGGGGCAGCGCCGCCGCATCTGCCGGCTCCGAAGCCCGGGCCGACCCGGCGATCAGGGCTGCCAAGCTGCCGAGAAACCACAGGAGCGCCAGGATCGGACGCACATCGATCGTTCGCATGTTCATTCGGTAACTCCGGGACTGTTCGGGATTCAGACGCGAATCGCCCAGTCACACCCCATGAGGGGCTCCGATTCGACCTGTCCCGGATTCGGCAGCCAGCACTCTTCCCGGGTTGAGCAGGTTCTGCGGGTCGAGGCTCGCTTTCATGCGCTTCATCAGCTCGATGTCGGCAGCGCTTCGGCACTGCGGCAGCCACATGCGTTTCTCGATGCCGATGCCGTGTTCGGCGGAAACCGAGCCCTCGTAGCGGGCCAGGGGTTCGTAGACGCATCGGTCCGCCGGCCCGTGCAGGTCGCCCGGCGCATTGGGCCGCAGGAAGAAGTGCAGGTTGCCGTCGGCCACGTGCCCTAGGGTGTAGAGTGCGCCATCCGGCCAGTGCCCGAGCATGCGCTCTCTGACATCGTCGACATACTCCTCCATGTGCCGGATCGGCAGGCTTACGTCGTACAGGTACGCCGGCGGCGGTTCGAGCACCGCCTCGAAGTCCTCGCGCACCTTCCAGATGTCGCCGGCGTCCCGGGCGGACTGGGCGACCACGGCATCGACGATCCGCTCTTCTTCCAAAGCATCGCTGAGCACCGCTTCGAAGCGGTCGGCGTCCGCAGCCGGGTCGCCGCCCTCGGCCTGGAGCACAACGTAATAGGGATGGTGCCGGGACAGGGGGGCGCGGTGCCCGCCGTTCCCGGTCACCGCCTGATAGTAGTCGCCCCACATGATCTCGAAGGCGCTCAGGTTGCCGCCGAGATCCGCCTGCAGGCGCCCCAAAAGGGCCGTGACCGCATCGAAGCTCTCCAGCGCGACCAAGGCATCCTGGCGGCTTGCGGACTTGCGGAACAGCCGCAGCACCACCCGGGTCACCACCCCGAGCGTGCCTTCCGTGCCGATGAAGAGCTGCTTGGTGTCGTAGCCTGCGTTGTTCTTCAGCATCCGGTTCATCGACGAGATCACGGTGCCGTCGGCGAGCACGGCTTCGAGCCCGAGCACCAGGCTTCTCATCATCCCGTAGCGGAACACGTTGATGCCGCCGGCATTGGTCGCCACGTTGCCGCCGATGGTGCAACTGCCCCGGGCGCCTAAGTCGAGGGGAAAGTACATGCCCTGCTCCTCGGCCGCCTCCTGCACGCCCTGCAGCACCGCACCGGCTTCCACCACGGCGAGCGCGTCCACCGGGTCGATCTCCACGATGCGGTTCATCTTCTCCAGGGAAAGCGCCACATCGGTGTTGCCCGGTTCGGCGCCGGCAACCACGCCGGTGAGTCCCCCTTGTGTGATGACGGTCTGGCCGGCCCCGTGGCAGAGCCGCAGCATCTCCGATACCTCCTCGGTGGAGCGCGGCAGCAGGATCGCCGCGGCCGGGTTCGGGTCGCTGTTCCAGAGGCTCGTCGCCCGTTGCGACACCGCCTCGCCGACAAGCACGCGGCTTTCGCCGAGCCGTTGGGCGATTCGACCGATCAATTCTTCCATAACGCACCTGTCCACCGGGCACCCGCCATGGACTCAATAATAGCTGAGGAAGAATCCCCCATGTGCGTCTCAGGTTGGGCGGCTCCGGCGTCCGAACGGCCAAAGGGGCCCGGAAGGCAATGGTCTAAATTCACAGTTCGAGGATTCATCAGCCATGAAGACGTTACTGCTTCCCCTGTTATCGCTTTGCTGCCTGGCCGCTCCCGCCATCGCCAGCGACTATCTCATTGAGAACGCGAACGTCATTCCCATGACGGAGGAATCCGTTCTGGAAGGCCACTCGGTACGGGTGCAAGGCGGCCGGATCGCCGAGATCTGCGAACCCGGCCGCGCCTGCGGCGACGGCGGCACGGAGACGATCGACGGCCGGGGCAAGTTTCTGATTCCCGGATTAACCGACATGCACGCGCACACCAACCCCGGCGAGAACGCCGCGATGGAAGTTGCCCAGCGGGAAATGGTGCGGCGCATCCAGTCCCAGCAGTTGCGCCAGTACGTGATGTTCGGCGTCACGACCATCCGCGACCCGGCGGGCGGCCCCGCCAACCTGCGGGCCAGGGAGAAGATTCGCCAGGGCGCAATGGTTGGTCCGCGGCTTTTTTCCTCACAGGGCATCATGGACGGAGACCCGCCGCTGCATCCTGCCGGCGCTCCGTATGCGTTTGCCACCGGGGAGAAAGCGGCCAGCTACGTGCGCGAGACCGCTGCTGCCGGTTACGACTTTGTCAAGGTTTACTCGACGCTTCAAAAGGCAACCTTTGATGCAGTCATTCGCGCCGCCGACGAAGCCGGGTTGCCTGTTGTCGGCCATGTGCCGATGCCGGTCCACATCGAGTACGCACTGCGAAGCGGCATGCGCTCGGTGGAACACCTGTCCGGCTACGATGTTGCCTGCGCCGGCCCCGAGGCCGGACTGCAGCCGATCATGAACGATGTTTACCAAGGCATGAACTACTGCACTCCGGAGAAGATCAGGGGTCTTGCCGAAATGACAGCGAACTATGAGGTCTGGAACGTTCCAACCCTCATCGTTCAAGACAACGTGAAATCCGAGTGGGAACGCTACACCGTCTTCAACGAGGAGGAGAGCCGCTACACACCCCCCGCGCTCAACGTCTTCCAAGCCTATTTGTACGAAATATTCCTGCCCAGGGCGCGCGCCGGCCTGAAAGCCGCACGAGTGCCGCGCATGGCGCTGGTCAAAGCCTTAAGCGATGCCGGCGCACCCATCCTAGTCGGCACGGACACCACCGCGTCCGGCTTCAACGTGCATCAGGAACTCGCGCTGCTGGTGGAGTCCGGCCTGACCCCCTACCAAGTGCTGACCGCGGCCACCTCGGAACCGGCCCGCTATTTCGAGCGCGAGGGGGAGTTCGGGACCATCGTCGAGGGCGCGAGTGCGGATCTGCTACTGCTCGATGCCAACCCGTTGGACGACATCGGCAATGCCCGGGCCATCGCCGGCGTCATGCTGCGCGGCGACTGGTGGCCGCAGCCGCGGATCGAGCGGGAGCTCGCTTCGATTCAGGCGGAGTACGCAAGGGATGCGGAGGCCCTGAAAGCGCAATTGGCAGCCGCTGATTAATAGGAGGCCGCCTGTCGTGTCGCACTCTTGGATTAGCCATCGGGGTTCTTCATGAACAAGGATACGGGAATCACCCGGCGCGATTACCTAGGCGGCCTGCTGCTCGGCGCCGGCAGCGCCCTGCTCGGCGGCCTGACGCCCCGGGAACTGCTCGCGGCGAAGGCCGACGTTCAACTGCCGCCGATCGACCGGGCGGCGGCGCGGCGCTTCGACGGCCCGAGCGGCGTCGGCGACTACCGGGGCGTGAACGGCAATACCTGGGAGGTGCTGAGCCGTGCCCACTGGCTCCGCGACGGCTACTTCGACGAGGTGGACTACAACGCCCTGCCCGTGGAGGAGGACGGCTACGACGTCATCATGGTGGGCGGTGGCGCTTCGAGCTTGGGCGCCGCCTATCTACTCAACAAGGAGAGTTCGCTCAAGGGTCTGATCCTCGAGAACCACCGCGTGCCGGGCGGTGAGGCGCGGCAAAACGAATTCGAGGTGGACGGGCATCGCATCTTCGGCCCGCAGGGGTCGAACATGGTGGTGCTGCCCACGGAGCCGGGGCAGATGGCGCTCGGCGACGACCTGCTCCACGACGAGTTCACCGACATCGGCATGCCGCTCAAGTACGGGCTGGAAGAACTGCAGGGCACCGACAAGGCCCTCGAGTTCGACGTTTCGAACTACATCTACCTGTGGCTGGCCATCGTCTCCGACAGCATCGCCTATTACTCCGCCCCCTCCGCTGCCGATCCGCGCCCCAAGCCGGTGCGCAACCCCTGGACGAAGGACCTCGCGGGCTTGGGTCTGCCGGAGGCGGTTCGGCAGGATTTCATCCGCTGGCAGTGGCACCTGACCCTCGACCGGCAACGGGACGCCAGCCTCGAACCCTGGCTTGACCGGATGAGCTACGAGCAACTGCTCGTCGATGTACACGGTCTCTCCCCGGCAATCGCCCGCTTCGCCGACCCGATGGTGGCAAGCGCAGTGGGGGCCGGCTGCGGAACCTGTTCGGCGCTGGTGGCGACCAAGCTGATGGAAATGCCCGGCGCCGCGCTGGCCAGCGAGACGAATCCCGAGGTGCAGGCGGACCCGGCGTTCCGATCGCTGCCGGCGGTGGTGCGCGGCTTCAATGTCGGCTGCTTCCCGGGGGGCAACAGCTTCCCCTACCGGTACTTCGCCAAGCACATCTGGCCGCAGGGCATCGCCGGCGGCAAGAACCCCAAGGACGTGCTCGCCGGGCGATTCAACTTCGAGCGCCTCGACCACGGCAACAACCAGGTGCGCCTGCGCACCGGCGCCACCGTGATCAATGTGCGGCATCTGCCGGGCTCCAACGGAAAACGGGTGCGCGTCATCTACGAGCGCGACGGCGAACTGCACGCAGCGGTCGGCAAGAGCGCCATCGTCTGCGCCGGCGCCTGGGTAAGCCGCAGCATTCTCGGCGACGCCCCGGCACAGATCCACGACGCCCTCGAAGCCTTCGTGCACGTGCCCTACCTGGTCGCCAACGTGGCGCTCACCAACTGGCGTTTCCTGGAGCGGCTCGGCATCACCGCCGCCGTCTATCAGGGTGGCGAGTTCGGGTTCACCTGCAACATCCGCCAACCCATGCAGGTGGGCGGCTACCGGGTGCCGCTGCACCCGGACAAGCCCATCGTGCTGACGTTCTATGCCTCCCTAGTGAAGCCGGAGCTGCCGGCCAAGGCACAGGGCGAACTCCTGCGCTGGGAAATGTTCAGCACCGCGTATGCGGACTACGAGCGGCGCATCCGGCGGCAGATGACAAGGCTGTTCGATGCGGGCGGCTTCGACCCCGACCGCGACATCGCCGGTATCACGCTGAACCGCTGGGGGCACGCCTACAACGTGCCGCAGCCGGGGTTCTTCCACCCGGCGGACGGGGGACGGTCTCCCTCCGATCGGTTGCGGGCAGGCTACGGGCGCATCTTTTTCGCCCATTCCGAGCTGCGCGGATTGCAGGCCTTCGCCGGCGCCAATGCGGAGGGCTATCGGGCGGCCCGCCAAGTGATGGCGCTGTAGCGCGTTACACCATCTCCAGGTACCGGGCGACCTCCCAATCGGTGACCCCGTCCGCGTCCGCGCCCTCCGTCGCCTCGGCGAAGCACCGGCACTCGATGCGGCGGCTGTGGGCGTAGAAGCGCACGAAGTCTTCGCCGAGGTACGCGTTGGCAACTTCGCTCGCCTCGAACAGGTCAAGCGCCTGCTCCATGGTTGCGGGCACCCGGCCGAGCGCGGGGTCCGCGTAGGCGTCCCCCAGGGTGGGCGGCGGCGGTTCGAGTTCGTTGTCGATGCCGTAGAGGCCCGCGGCGATGCAGGCGGCGAGCAGCAGGTAGGGATTGGCGTCGCCGCCGGCGGTGCGCTGCTCGATGCGGGTGAGCGACGGACTCTCCGTGACGCAGCGGATGGCGTTCGACTTGTTGTCGAACCCCCAGGACAGCATCATGCCGGTGGAGAAGTACGGGACGAAGCGGCGGTAGGCGTTGACCGTGGGCGCATACATCAGCGTGAAATCCGGCAGGGTGCGCACCACGCCGGCCACGAAGTGCCGCATGACCGGCGACATCCCCGTCTCCGACGATGACGAGTGAAAGGCGTTTTCTCCCTCCCGCCAGAGCGAGAAGTTCAGGTGGGTGCCGTTGCCGAAGCCATGCGGCGAGAGCTTGGCGATGAAGGTGGCGAACAGCTCCCCCGCCGCCGCCAGTTCCTTGACGCCGTGCTTGAACAGGAAGCCCTGATCCGCCGCGTCCAGGGCCGCCGCGGGTGCCAGGTTGATCTCCACTTGGCCGGGGCCCGCCTCCGCGTTCCAGGCCTCCACCGGCAGCCCGAAACCTTCAAGCGCGCGGCTCATGCCAGAGAGCCGTTCGTCGTGGATGCCCAGTGTGGTGAGGCGGTAGGCCTGGGGCGTGGACCACAGGGGCTTAAGGTTCCGATAACCCTTCTCCGCCACGGACCCGTGGGTCTCGTCCAGCAGCATGAACTCCATCTCGATGGACGCCCTGCTCTCGAACCCCCGGTCGGCCAGCCGCCGGAGCAGCCGCTTCAGGGTGGCACGGGGCAGGTACTCCAGGATGCCCCGGCCGTCCACGTGCTCGAAGTCGCCCAACACCAGCCCCGTAGCCGGTTGCCAGGGCACGATGCGGGCGGTGGCGGGGTCCACGACCATGCGCGTGTCCGCATACCCTTCGTTCCAGGACGGCCACCAGCGGTCGTCGTTCTCAGGCGGCGGATGGGGCATGCCGGCGTAATCCAGCATGACCATCAGGTTTGACATGCGCATGGGCGATGCTGCGCTCTCCAGCAGGCGGCGCGCCGGCACCTTCTTGCCCCGGGCTATGCCGTGCAGGTCGGGCACCGTCACCGACATCGCTTCCAGCTTATGTTCCCGGATGAATTGCTTTAGACTTTCGGGGTTGTCGCTCACTGCGCCACCTCGCGACGGTTGAATCGGGAATGCACACAGTATACGCACAGGCGAGCCTATTCGATCCACCAGGCGTCTGCCGGGAGCGATGTTCGTGAGCGACGCGCCCTTCGACATCCGCACCTTCATCGACGAGGTGTTCGCGCCGCAAGCGGGCGAACGGGTGCTGCTGCTGGTGGACGAGCCCACGGCGCAACACCCGCTCAATGCCGACTGGGAAGCGCGCTACGCACTCGCCGACGAATGGCACGGCGCCTTTTCCGAGCTCGGGGAGGAGCGGGGCTTCGAGGTGCTGCCGATTCTGCGCTTCCCGGCGGCAGCCGCTCACCACGCCCCCTTCCCGGCATTCGGCACCCTCGACGGCCGTCGCGTTTCCATCGACGACACCCTGGACGATGTCAGCCTAGCCATCGGCATGAACGAGGTTTCCATGACCTCGGGGCTGGCGATGGCGTCCATGCGCCGCCCGGGCGCCGCCAATTTTCGCGCCGCCAGCGCCCCGCTGCTGCGCAAGGACATGGAAGACGCCTGCCTCGCCATCGACTACGCGGCCCTGCGCCAACGCTGCGAGGTGCTTAAGGCCCTGATCGAAAACGCGGTTGCCGCGGAAGTCGAATTCGCCACCGGCGACCGCTGCCGGTTCGACCTGCGCCATCGACGCCCTGGCGTTGACAACGGCTACCTGCGCCGGGACAAGGAGGGCATTCCGCTGATCAACCTGCCGAGCGGCGAGGTCTGGATCACGCCCTACGAAGGGGAGGTCGCCGGCGACGTGCCGCGCACCGAGGGCGTCATTCCGGTCGCTCTCGACGACGGTTCGGTGGCGTCGTTCCGGGTGGAGGCGAACTGGGTGGTGGCGGTCGAGGGCGAGAATCCGGCGCGGGACCATTACCGGCGCATCTTCGATGTGGATCCCATGCGCCGCAACGTGGGCGAAATCGCGTTCGGCTGCAACCCGGGCGCACGGGTGTCCGGCCTCTACATCGAGGACGAGAAAGCCGGTTTCCACTGGGGGTTCGGCCGTAGCGACTTCCTCGGCGGCACCGTCGGGCCGGCCCAATTCCTGAACGAGAGCACCGTCATGCACGTCGACAACCCCTACGCCCGGGACTGCCCGATCACCGTCTCCGCCGACCTGATCGATGCCGCGGGCGGACGCACGACAGTCCTTCAATCCGGCAACTACGTGATCTAGCGTGCGGTCCTTTTCGCAATGAGTTCCTCTGGAAAGTGCCCGCTGACCGCCGATTGGCAACCCTACGACCCGTCGTTTCGCAAGGATCCCTTTCCCATCTACGAACGGTTCCGCAGCGAATGCCCGGTGGGCTGGGTCGATGCCCATGACGGATTCTGGGCCGTGTCCCGCTACGAGGATGTGTTCCGTGTTGCCCTAGATCCGGAAACCTTTTGTTCCTCAAAAGGCATCGCCATACCGCCCATGGAGTACGACGGCCGCGCCCTGCCCATGGAATCGGACCCGCCCGAGCATACCGCCCTGCGCAGCATTCTTGCCCGGGAACTCTCGCGCAAGGCCGTAGCCGCCCGGGAGCCCATGCTGCGCGGTGCGGCGCGCAGGCTGCTCGCGGAACTCTCCGAAGCCGGCGCGGCGGATTTCAGCGAGCAGTTCGCCAAGCTGCTGCCCACCACCGTCATCTGCAAGCTGCTCGGCATCGAGGGAGACGCGGCGCAGATGCGCGACCTGCAGGAGTGGACCGAGGAGATCGTTTACGAGCGCAAGGACGCCGCATCCGCCCGGCGCGCCTCCGACAGCATCGTGGCGTTCTTCAACGAACTTATCCCGCACCGCCGGGAGAACCCAGGGTCCGACTTCATCAGCAGGCTGCTCGCTGCCGAGGTCGACGGCGCCCCCCTCTCCCCCCGGCAGGTGATGGACTTCTGCTGGTTCCTGCTGATCGCCGGGCTCGACAACACCGCCTTCACAATCCGCAACCTGCTGCTGCAGATCAGCGCCAGCGATGCCCTGCGGGACCGGCTGATACGCGAACCGGCACGGATCGCCGAGGCCGTGGAGGAAGTGTTGCGCCTCTATTCGCCGGTATGGGGAATCGCCCGCACCGCCACCCGGAATACGGAAGTGGGCGGCCATCCCATAGCCGCAGGCGAGCGGGTGATGATGCTGTTCGCCTCCGCCGACCGGGACGGCGAGCAGTTCCCCGAACCCGACCGCTTCGTCCTCGGCCGCGAACCCAACCGGCATCTTGCATTCGGTGTCGGCAAGCACCGCTGCCTGGGCCTGCACCTAGCCCGGCTCGAGATCCGGGTCGCCGTGGAGGAAGTGCTGCGCCACCTGCCGGACTACCGGGTCGCCGGCGAGGTGGACTGGAACGGCATGGGCCCGCTACCGGTGACCTACACCCCAAGAGCCATCGATCCAGACACCGTGTAGCTCCCGGGAGCCTGCCCCTTCCATGGGACAAATTTCCAAGCCACTGAGTCCAACGCGGGTTCGAGCGCCCAGTTCGAGGGCGGGACGCCCTCGAGCCGACCTTTGTTCGAGGGTAATCCCCCGGCTCGAGGGCATCTTGCCCTCGGCGGCGCGAAGCGCCGTGATGCCACGAGACGAATCGCCCTCGGGAAAGCGCTTATTCCCTGCACGTCCGCGGCTCGCCGCATGTCCGCGCCTCCGCGCCGCGGAGCTGTTGGCTCGCATGGAACTCTCTTCCAAGTGGTTGAGTCCAACGTGGGTACCGGTGGCCAGTTCGAGGGCAAGATGCCCTCGCACCGACCTTCTTTCGACGTGATTCCCCCGGAGACAAGGGCATCAACGAACTTTAGTTCGCGCCCTCGATTAGAACGCCGGGAGCGGTTCTCGAGCCGCGGATCGGAGGACCTCAGGCCCCCGCATTGGCAAGGCGCTCGGTTGCGGCACGGACCAGGTCGTCGAACAGTTCCTGATCGCGAGGCGGCGGCAGCTTCTCCGGGTGCCACTGCACGGCGACGAGATATCCCGGGCCCTCGGATTCGATCGCCTCGACGACGCCGTCCGGCGCCCAGGCCACCGCCCGGAAGCCCGGCGCCAGTTCGCTGATGGCTTGGTGATGCGTGGAATTCACCCGGCGCGGCCCAGCCCCCAGAATGCGCGCGAGTTCGCTTCCGGGCGCCAGATCCAGGTCGTGGCGTTGAGCGATGATCTCATCGAGCACTTCCGGGCGCGGCGGGTGGCAATCGCTCCGGCCGAGCATGTCCTGGTGCAGGTTGCCGCCATAAGCCACGTTGACGATCTGCGCGCCGCGGCAGATGCCGAGCACCGGAACCTCCCGGGCCACGGCCCGCTTCAGCAGTCCGATCTCGCCGAGGTCGACGGGCAGGTCCGCGTCCACCGAGACGCCCTCGTCGGGCGCACCGTAGGCTTCGGGATGCACATCGTCGCCGCCGCTCAAAATAAGCCCGTCGATGCTCCGCGCCGCCGCGCCGGCCTCCTCGACGCGCAACTGCGGCAGCAACACCGGCACGCCGCCGGCCTCCCGCACGCGCCGTGCGTAACTGATGTCGAGAAAGAAGGCATCCATCTCGCTCGAGTACAGTTCGATCGTGCGCCGCATGCAGGTGATGCCGATCACCGGCTTGCGGGGGCTTGGGTTGACATCGGCACTCATGGGGGCAGGGACTGTGCGTTGTCGCGCGCCGCTTTGCAAGATTGTCGTTTACCGGGTCGTTTACCGGGTCGATCTGCGCCGCTTTGCCGAGCGCCCGTGCGCGATCCCGGCAAACCGATTCGATGGCGACCGATCGGCGTTGCGCGACGTGACAACTGCGGCACCCGGCATTGCCGGGTCTCGGGTCATGGCGAGTGCCACCGGTGCCCTTAGCGCGTCATGCTCGGCGTTCGCCACCGTTTGTTTCTGGAAAGTGGCGCAACTAACATGGTGGCCGCTGCGGCGACTTGGTGGACTGCACGATGGCCGCCTGACCGCTACAACGACCAGGTTGTCCTTATGCCGATCGTCCTCGGGCGCGCCACGTACTCCCCGTAGCTGGCGTTGAGCACATCGCCGCCCCAAGTCACCTGTCGTACCGCACCCACGCCGCGGGATTCGAATAGGTTCTCGACGAACAGCGTGACCGCCACCTTGTCGTTGCCGAGCGAGTAGGAGGTATTGACCAACGCGTAGCCGCCCATTTGCACCGACGAGAGGACCGCGCCCCCTGTCGCGCCCCGTCCGGTCGACGGAAGATTGTTCCAGGCGTTGCTGCGGTAATACAGATTGACGTTCAGGTTGCCGTCCCACTCGCCGAGGACGCCGGGCTGGCGCCAGTCAATCGATGCGGTGATGCTGTGCTTGGGCACGCCGGGAAGGCGGTCGCCCTTGACGCCGATCAATGGCCTGCCGGTTGCCGGAATCAGGAAGTCCTTCGCCAACTGCGCGTCCACATAGGCATAGCCCAGACTATAGGCCAGGTTTTCGGACAGTTCCCCGTTGGCCTCCACCTCGAATCCCCAAACCTCCGCCGAATCGGCATTGACCACCGCATACCAGTTGCCCGAGGGGGTCAGGCCCTCAATCTGCGGGTTCCGCCAGTCGGAATAGAAGAGGCTCGCCGTGAACGACATGGCCGCCAATTCGCCGCGCAGACCGACTTCGTAGCTCTTCACCTTGTCCGGATCGAAGGTCAGGAAGGACGGAAGCTCCGCAAAAATGCCCGTGGTGGGCACCGCGTTCGACCCGCCGCGCCGGAATCCCTCCGCATAGTTCAGATAGCCGAGCAGTTGCTCCGAAAAGCGGAAATTGGTCGACAGCCGCAGCACGACGTCCTTGTGGACTTCGTTGGTGGAGTTTGAGTGACGGCCCCGCGGATCCGCGAAGTCCTCGCTGCAGTAGAAGTTGCAGGAATACAGGAGCGAGTGCGCATCGGCAGCGAATTCCTGGCGGAAAACTCGTATGCCCCCGGCGATCTCCCAACGGTCGGTTATGCTGAAGTCGCCATCCACGAACCCGGAAACCTCCTCGAATTCCGTATCGCGGATGTACTCCCAGATGAGGTCGTCCGGGACGCCCTCGGCATCGGGAAAGATTGGCGGCCGAAACGGCCAGAAGTGTCCCACCGCATCGGAATAGGCGGTTATTCCGGGCAGCCAGAGTTCGTTCATGAAACTCTGGTCCTGCTTGGTATAGAAGCCGCCAACCATCCAGTTGAACCGTTCGTCGCCATTCGAGGTCAGCCGCGCCTCGAGGACATCGCCGTCGGTCTCACCGAAGTAGAACGAGGTGCCCTGCAGCCTTGGCGGCTCCGCGAACCCGTAAGGGGCGAAGTAGAAGGTGCCGACATAGCCGCGCGCCACGTCGGTCCAGTCGCCGGTGGTGTCGACATCGTCCCGGTAGGTCGATGCATTGACCGCCAGGGTCGCGAAGCCGAAATCGGATTCGATGTCCAGCGCACCGAGTTCCAGTTCCCGCTCCACCGGATACAGGATGCGGCCCGTGCTCTCGTATTGGTCGAGTCCGGCGAATTGCGGGTTGTCCAGGGCCCGGCTGTCCGACGCGTAGTCCTGCAGGTCGTAGGTCAGTTCCAGCGAGAACCGCTCACCCCCCTCCACGCGAATTTTTGCGCGCAGGTAGTCCATCTCCGCGTCGTTGACATCGTCCTTGGTCTCGAAGGTCTCCGGGTCCGACGGGAGGTTGCCCAGGGGCACCGCCGGCTTGGAATATTCCGGCCCGGGTGCGGCGACGTTGGGCCCGTCCAGCGCAATCAGGCGACGCTCGTCGATGAAACCGGCACGCTGGTTGCGACCCACCACGAAACGAGCCCCGAACGATTCACTGGCCGCCCAGTTGAATATTCCTTCGGCATCGTAATTGACATCGTCGGCCTTTCTTGTCGAAGACACCGCGCCGGAAAAGCGCGCGTAATTGCGGGTCAGGTCCGGCGAGGCGGGAACGATCTGTATCGTCCCGGCCATGGAGCCCGATCCGTAAAGCGTCCCGTGCGGCCCCCTGAGCACTTCGATGCGCTCGATATCGGCCATGTTGAACCCAATCGGCAAGAGCGTGTTGCCGTAGTAGGTCGAAATGGTGGGCGGTGCGATATTGGGGGACAAATCGCGAATCTGATTGAGGTTCATGCCCCGCAGGATCGGCAACGCGCCTCCCCAGCCGCTTCTGCCCGGATCGAAATTGGCTTGGGCGAACCCCGGCACGACGCGTCCGAGATCGGCGAAGGTCTCGACACCTCGGCTCTTCAGGATCTCACCGTCGTAAGCGGTCAGGTTGGAGGGCACTTCTGTCAGTGGCACACTACGCCGCATCGCCGTCACGATGATCTCTTCGATTTCGGAGCCGTTGTCCTGAGCCAGGGCCGATGCCGCGGTCATCAACGCGGTTCCGCCCAGGACGGCGGGACGGAATACGGAGTTCTTGCGTGCGGCTCGCAGTTTCTGCCTCGCTCTCGCCTTTCTCGACGGTGCCGCCCTTTTTGCCGTCCGGCTCCTGTTCCTTCTTGCCATGGCCTTGGCGTTTCTTGCCATTTCGCTTCTCCCTTGGTTCCTGAATGTTCTCCTTGTCCAAGGCACGGTTCCCAACGCTGCGCATCAGGAGTCGTGCAGTTCGCTCAAGTCGGTTTTCCTTTCCCAGGTTCTGACGCTGCCTCCAGCGAGGCCAGCAACGCCAGCGCCGCGTTCCTTGCGTGATCTCCGCGCGCTTCCTCGAGCCCCAGAATGCGCATGTACGCGTTCTGCTCGAACATCAGAATCAGCCCGTAGGCCACTGCAGTGCGCCGAGACTCCGGCACGTCCGGATAAGCGCGCACGAGTTCGTGGTCCACGAATCGCAACCATGTGGACCAGACCGCAGTCACCCGCTCGCCCACATGGCTGTCGCGCAAACCCAGGGAAACCACCTCCCCAAAAACCACGAAGTCCTCTTGCGGCGCATCGGTGTAGCCGTTGCCAAGAAAATAATCGATCAGGCGCATGAAGCGATCCCGACCGGTACTGCGGCTACGGGAAATCGCCCGGAACAGGCGCAACTCCGTGCGCTCGATGATGTAATCGATAAGACGGTCGATCAGCACTCCGCGGTCGCGGAAGTAGTGGTAGATGAGGGTCCGCTGCAGGCCGCTTTCCTCGGCGACATGGGCAACGGTCGAGTCCTTGATGCCGTTGCGGGCCACGCAGTTGAAGAAGGCTTGGAGAATCTGCTCCTGCCGGTGCCCCGGAGTTTCCCGCTTGCGGGGAGCCGCCGGTGCATGTTCCCGGTTCTCAGCGGGTGACTGCATATCTCCTCCTAATCCAACGGCGTCATCCCCTGCTTCAGCAGAGTTTGACTGACATGACAGTTTATGGACACGGGACGTAAGCGTCAAGCCATGGAAGCAGTCGTCCGTGGAGTGGCCTAACAATATGCAACGCCCCGATATTCGGATATGCTGCGGGATCATCCCATGACAGGCATGATCCCGATGAATACTGACAGGGTTGTCAGTCTATCACTCCAACCCGACGCCTTTTCGGTACTATTTCCGAGGGCGAAACCCCCATTGACCGGTGAACGACCATGAAACTGCAATCCGTTCTTCTTATCGTCCAGGATCTGCACCGAGCTACCGAGTTCTATCGAGGCATCGGTCTCGAAGTCGAGAGCGAGCATGAAGTAGACGAGGGCGCCGTTTTTCTCGATGCCGGCGGGGCGCAGATATGGCTCTACCGGGCCGAAGGCGTCGACCGGGCGGGGCATCCGATGTGCATCCTGGCAGTCGAGGATCTCGATGCCGCACGCCGGGCGGTTGAGGAGAACGGCGGGCGCGTCATCTCCAAGGCGAGGTCGGATGCCTTCGGCACCTACCATCTCGTGCAGGACACGGAAGGGAACATGCTCGAGATTCGCCAGCCGCCGCCTGCTCCCTGAAACCTGAATCGGGTTGATGGATGCGTCGCCCTCGCGCCTTCGGGCCAACTGCGTCGGAATCGCGGCATGGCCCCGCTAGAATCCTCGATCGGCCTTGACGTGGACAGATGAGTCGCACTTTCGAACGGTTCTCTCCAGGCTGCGGAAGGCATGTTGCATGAATCGCGCGACCGTTGACCTGAAAGCCGCGCTCGACGCCTTTCGCGCCAACAAGGCGCAGGAGGCGCTCGAGACCGCCAGGCGAATCGACGTGAACGCGTTGGACGGCCCCGACGCCGCCGCCCAGCTCGGCGCCCTGCTCAATGCCTGCGGTGAACTGGACGCCGCGCGGCACTGCTTCAGGAGAGCTTGGCAACTCGCGCCGGAGCGAACGGATTTGATGCAGGGCTACGCGGGAGCCCTCAATGCGGCTGGGGCGTTCGACAAGGCCCACGAAATCCTCCAAAAGGCGATCAGGCGGCGACCGAACGACGGGCTAATCTGGTACGCGCTGGCTCACAACCGCCGACAGACGCCGGATAGGAACTGCGTTGCGGGTATCAAAGCCGCGCTCGCCGCGCGGCCCCCGGACCTGCAGAGCCGGATATTCCTGCACTACGCCCTCGGCAAGTGCCTGGACGACATCGGCGCCTACAAGCGTGCCTTTTCGGCCTTTCACGAAGGCGCGCGCTTAAAGCGCAGCACCATGCGCTACGACGTCGGCACCGAAACCACGGGCCTCGCGAAATTGCGAAGTACCTACTCCTCCGAGGAATTGGCTCGCACGACGCGAGGCGAACAGGACGACCGGCCGGTGTTCGTGGTCGGCCTGCCCAGATCAGGCACCACACTGCTCGAGCGTATCGTCAGCGCCCACTCCGGGGTGGAATCACTCGGCGAAGCCACCGCCTTCACCCAGGTCATGGAGTCGGCGCTTCGGCGCGCCAATCCCGGCGCCAAGCTGACTCGGGGCCAGGCCATCGAACGCAGCGCCTTCCTGGACATGGAAGCGCTCGGCCGTTCCTACATTGAGGGTGTTGCGCCACGCACCACTGGCAAGCGCCGGTTTGTGGACAAGATGCCCCTGAATTTTCTCTACGTCGGGCTCATCCGCAAGTCGCTGCCCCAAGCCAAGATCTTGCTGGTGCGCCGCGATGCCATGGACCACTGCTGGGCGATGTACTCCACCCTGTTCCGGCAGGCCTATCCCTTCAGCTACGACTTCGACGAACTGAGCGCCTATTGCGCGGGATTCGATTCGCTGGCGCGCCACTGGATGGAAGTCTGCGGCGAATCCGTGCTGCCTGTCGACTATGAAGCCTTGACCGACGACCTGGAAAACCAGGCACGCAGGATCCTCGATTACCTGGAGCTTCCCTTCGAAGCGGCGTGCCTGCAGTTCCACCGCAACACCGCGCCCGTTGCCACCGCGAGCAGCACCCAGGTGCGCGCGCCGGTCTATCGCACTTCCGTCGGCCGCTGGCGGAATTACGAGGCCCAGCTTGCCCCCCTCCGGGAGGCCCTGGAGAAGCTCGGCGTCGAGGTCTGACGTCGCAGCGGACCGCGCCCCGTTACCGCTTCCGCGGATTCAGCCGGCCGGGATGTCCTTGAAGGCGATGTCCTTGTCCGCACGCACCTCGCGCGGCAGGTCCAGCACGCGCTCCGCGATGATGTTGCGCAGCACCTCATCAGTACCGCCGGCGATCCTCAACCCCGCGGCACCGAGATATTGCGCCGCCCAATCCACGCCCGACGACGTCAGGGCATCGCCGGCGAGGCCACCGGAGGCGCCCGTCAGGTCCATCGCGAAGTGCGCTACTTCCTGCAGCAACCGCCCGGACACCAGCTTCATCAGGCTCATCTCGGGGCCGGGGGTCTCGCCACGCGACAAAGCAGTGAGCGTCCGCTTCCCGGTCAACTCCACACCCCTGGCGCGGGCATGGAAGTCTGCCCATCGCTCGCGCAGGGCAGGGTCCTCGATGGCGGGACGATTCTCCAAGGCGACCGTCTTCATGAAACGCAGAAGATCCCGCACCTGGTCGACACCGCCGTCGCCCAGCGAGGCGGAGCGCTCGTTCATCAATGAGGTGATCGCCACCCGCCAGCCCTCCCCCACTCCGCCGAGCCGGCAGTCGTCGGGAACGCGCACATTGTCCAGGAACACCTCGTTGAAACCGTGGCCGCCGGTGATCTGCCTGAGCGGGCGCACATCGACCCCCGGTGCGTGCATGTCGACGACGAAGCAGGTCAATCCGGCGTGCTTGGGAACGCCGGGGTCGTGGCGCGCGAGCAGCAGGCCCCAGTCACTGTACTGCGCATGCGATGTCCAGACCTTTTGGCCATTGACAACCCAGGTGTCGCCATCGCGCACCGCCGCCGTCCGCAAGCCCGCCAGGTCCGATCCGGCACTGGGTTCGCTGTAGAGCTGGCACCAGATTTCCCCGCCGGACAACATAGCGGGAAGCCAGCGTTGCTTCTGCTCCGATGACCCATGGGCCATCACCGTGGGGGCGCAGGTTCGGTGGCCGTCGATCATCAGGTCGGGCGGCGTGCGGAACCGCGCCTCTTCCTCCGCCCAGATAACCTCCTCGATGGGTGTGGCGCCCCGTCCACCGTATTCGACCGGCCAGCCGATACAGGCCCATCCCGCCCCGGCCTTCTTTTGCTGCCAGGCCTTCGCGGCCGCAACGTCTGCGGCATCCACGGATTCCGGCATGTTGCCGGGACCGGGGTCGCCCGGAGCCCGGGGTTCGGCATGGGCTTCGAGCCAGGATCGGGCAGATCTCCGGAATGCGGCCTGGTTCCGGGTGTCATCGAAGTCCATGCGGATTTGCGTCCGGTACCTGTTTGCGGCCCCGCTTCAGGCCGCGTCCCTCGCCATCCGGTCGGCGAGGCGGCGTTTCCAGAACGCCGCATTGCCGAGAGCGGCTGACAGCAGCCGGGCGCGGCGGTAGAAGAGGTGGCAATCGGCTTCCCAAGTGAACCCGATGCCCCCGTGGATTTCCACCATGTCTTCGCTCATGCCGGTAAACGCATCGCAACCGGCAATGCGCGCGAGGCAGGCCGCCTCCCGCAGTTCGTCGACCGAGCCTTGCGCCAGAGCCCAAGCCCCGTACCAGGCATTCGAACGGGCCAGCTCGACATCGCACCAGCGGTCGGCCAGCCGATGCTTGATCGCCTGGAAGCCGCCAATGGGCCGACCGAACGCATGGCGCTGCACGGCGAAGTCCCGAGTGATCTCCAGTGCGCGGGCCGCGCCGCCAAGCTGTTCCATCGCCATGAGCACGGCCGCGCCGTCGAGAAGGCGTTCGATGAGCGGTGCGGCCGAGTCACCGCCGCCGAGCCCTTCCACTGGCGCTTCCAGGAAGCGGAGTTCAGCTTGCGGGCGGCTCGGGTCGAACGAGGCCAGTGGTCGGCGTTGCACCGCTGGGCCGGAGAGGTCGGCAAGCACCAGCACCGGTCGGCCCGAATCAAGCGCCACGACCACGGCGAAATCCGCCAAGCCGCCATCGAGCACCAGCCGCTTTCTTCCGGTCAGTCGGCCGTCTTCCACACGGGCCCGCACACTGTCCAGGCCGCTCTGCCCCGGCGTCTCGGCAAAGGCGAAAGTCCCCGTGCATCTGCCTTGGGCGAGCCCCGGGAGATAGCGTTCCTTCTGCGCCCCGCTGCCCGCGAGCAGCAGTGCCTCCGTGGCGAGGCAGACGCTCGATGAGAAAGGCACCGGAGCTAGGCACCGACCGAGTTCCTCCGCGATGACCGCGAGTGCCAAGCGCCCGAAGCCGCCTCCGCCATAGGCCTCCGGAATGGCCGCGCCGAGCCAGCCGAGCTCGGCCGCGCCCTCCCACAGTGCGCGCGAGACGCCTTGGCCGGACTCGAGGGCTTCGCGGCACAGCGACAGGGGTGCGTGAGCCTCAAGATATCTTCGCACCGCCTGGCGAAGTAGCTTCTGATCGTCGGAGAAGTCGAAATTCACCGGCAAGTGCCCGTCGCCCGTTCAGCGCTAGTTGCGCCGGAAACCCGTGCGCGGATGCCGCATCATCCAATCCCCGCGGCGCGCATCATGGCCTGATGGTCTTCCGTCTGCTGGATCCGCATTGAGGTTTCCTTTTCAGCGGTCAGGGTTTCCTCGAAGGTACGCGAGTAACTGCCGTCGAACAGGTCCTTGACGAGCCCGTAGACTTGGGTGGGGCCCGCCGCCAACTGCCCCGCGAATGCCAGAGTGGCCGCGCGCAGTTCCTCGACCGTGAACACCTCGGTGACCATGCCCAGTTCGTGCGCCCGTTCCGCCAGCAGCACTTCGCCCGTGAAGCAGAACTGTTTCGCCCGGTCCATGCCGATCAGTCGGGGCAGGGTCCAGGAGCCGCCCCCTTCCGGCCCGAGCCCCAGGTGCGCATAGCCCCGCAGCTTCGCATCCCGGACCGCGTAGCGGAAATCGCAGGCGAGCGCCAGGTCGAGGCCCCCGCCGACCGCCGCGCCGTTGATCATCGCCACGGTCGGCATCGGCAGCGCGTAAAGTCTCCGGATACAGGTGAGCATGTCCTCGTGCCAGTCGTCGAGGGCGGTTCGCCCGCCTTCCGGGTCCTCCTCGAGCCTTGCCACCATTGCCGCGCCTTCCGCAATGTCGGCGCCCGTGCAGAAGGACGTGCCCGCGCCGGTCACCACCAGGCATCCCACACCCGCATCGCCGCTCGCCGCCGCTTCGAGTTCAAGGAGCAACGCCTTCAACAGAGGCCAGTCCATGGCGTTGCGCGCCGACGGTCGGTTGAGCGTCAGGATTCTGACTTTCCCTTCGTCGTACCGCTCTACGATAGCCACGCCGACTCCACCCCCCGTTTGCCAAAGTCGCTGACGATGTTACGCGGCGGCTCGGGAGTCGGCAACCAGAGACAAGGCTGAACGCGCATGGGCCACCGAGTACTTGGCGACCACGCAAAATCCGGATGTGCTCGACGCCTGTTGAGAACAAATAAATTGTCCGGTCCTGTAACACGTGAACTGTCCGGTTTCAGACTGTCCCGAACTTCATCGGTTTGGGGATGGTCATGGGCATTGTTCAAGTCAGCCAGGACAGGAGGATGGCGGTGTTCGAG
>JAJEFE010000041.1 GCA_022820625.1 Gammaproteobacteria bacterium
GCGGGTTTCGGCAACGACCACGCCCTTGCCGGCGGCCAGCCCATCGGCCTTGATCACCATGGGCGCGGGCCGCTCCCTGACGTGCTGCGACGCGGCCTGAAGATCGGTAAATTCCCGATAGGCGGCGGTGGGGGCGCCGGCCGCGTCCAGCACCTGCTTGGCGAAGGTCTTGGAGCCCTCCAGCTTCGCAGCGGCGGCCGTGGGGCCGAAGCAGGGCACCCCGGCCCTCTCCATCTGATCCACCAGGCCCGCCACCAGCGGCGCCTCCGGACCCGGCACTACGAGTTCGATTTCCTCGGTGGCAGCGAACGCAACCAGGCGGATATTCTCATCCGCCGCCAGCGGCACATTGCGCACCCCGGGTTCCCGGGCGGTGCCGGCGTTGCCGGGCGCCACCAGCACTTCGCTTACCCGCGGAGACTGCGCCAGTTTCCAGGCCAGCGCGTGCTCGCGGCCGCCGCTGCCGGTAATCAGAACCCTCATCCGTGCCGGAAATGGCGCACGCCGGTAAACAGCATGGCCACATCGTTGGCATCGGCCGCGGCGATCACTTCCTTGTCGCGAATGGAGCCGCCCGGCTGAATGACCACGCTGATCCCTTCCGCGGCCGCCGCCTCCAGACCGTCTGCAAAAGGCAAAAAGCCGTCGGAGGCCATCGCCGCCTCCTTCAGGCTGAAGCCGGAGTCCGCCGCCCGCCAGGCGGCGATCCGGGCGCTCATCACGCGGCTTGTCTGCCCGCCGCCAATCCCCAGCGTCTGGCCCTTCGATGCGTACACCACCGCATTGGAAGCCACGAAGCGCGCCACCTTCCAGGCAAACAGCGCATCGGCCCGCTCACGCGCAGTGGGCGCGCGCTTGCTCACCACCTCGCATCCGTCCTGCGCATCGCTATCCGGCGTTTGCGCCAGAACCGAGGACTGCAGCACCTTGAGATTCGGCAGCGCGGCGGCGGAAGGTTGTCCGGCGGCGGCCTCGAGAACGCGCAATTTCGGGCGGGCCGCCAGTACTTCCAATGCCGCCGGCGATACCTCGGGCGCGATGAGCACTTCGGCAAACTGCTTCACCACGCCACCCGCCGCCTCTTCGTCCAGCGGGCAATTGAACGCGATCACGCCGCCGAAGGCCGACTCGGGATCGGCCGCGAACGCGCGGGCGTAGGCTGCGGCGGCATTTTCCCCGGTGGCCGCGCCGCAGGGCGTGGCGTGCTTGACGATTACGCAGGAAGGCTGCGGCAGCGCGCCGGCGCATTGGCGCGCAAGCTCGGCATCGGCCAGATTGTTGTACGACAACGGCGCGCCGCTCACCAGCCGCATGCCCGCCGCCGCCACGGATCCGCCCGGAGCGTACAAGGCCGCCTGCTGATGCGGATTTTCCCCATAGCGAAGATCCGCCTGCTTGACCAGTTCCACCACGATGCGCTCCGGAAGGGCGGTCTCGCCGCCTTGGCCGGAAAGCCACTCGCAGATCATTCGATCGTATCGCGCCGTGTGATCGAAAGCCTTCACCGCCAGCCGCCGGTGCGTGCCCTCGCCCAGCTCGCCGTGCGACTCGATTTCCGCGGCCACGGCGGGGTAGTCGCACGGATCCACCACCACGCCCACGCGTTCGTGGTTCTTGGCCGCCGCCCGGATCATGGCCGGACCGCCTACATCGATCTGCTCAATAACCTCGGCCCGCGCGGCGCTTGCGCGCGCGGCGGCTTCGGCGAACGGGTACAGATTGATCACCGCCAGCGAGATCGGACGAATACCGTGTGTTGCGATATCGTCGGCGTCCTGATCGGGGCGGCACAACAGGGCCCCGTGAATGGCCGGATGCAGGGTCTTCACACGCCCGCCCAGCATCTCGGGAGAGCCGGTTACGGTGGCCACTTCCTCCACCGCAAGGCCGGCGCCGCGCAGCAGTTTGGCGGTGCCGCCGGAAGCCACCAGATCCCAGCCGGCATTGGCGAGGCGCGCGGCGAACTCGCCCGCGCCGGTCTTGTCCGAAACGCTGAAAAGCGCCCTGGGCCGCATCAGGGCCTAGAGACTGTGGCGGCGCAGCTTGGTGCGTAGCGTGCCGCGGTCGATTCCAAGCATCCGGGCGGCCCGCGTCTGGTTCCCGCCGGCATGGTCCATCACGCTTTCCAGAAGGGCCGATTCGACCTCGGTGACCACCATGTCATACAAACCCACGGGGCGGTGGCCGTCGAGCGTGCGGCAATAATCCCGCACCGCCTCGCCGGTCAATTCGCGAAGCGTGCGCGAGCCGTTTGTATTGTCGGACTGCCCGGAAAGATGCGCGCCGCGACGCGCCGAATTCGCCCCCTGGCTGGCGGTCAAACCAACTCCCCCTTTCGCGTTCGTTTATTCCCCTCGAAACCGCCCTGGAGAAGAGCGGGCGGAAACTATAGCACGGCATTTCAGGCGCCTTCGGGCGCCTCGGAAACGGCCTCGCGCGCAAGCCATTTCTCGAGGAAATGGATGTCCGCGCCGCCGCCGGAAAAGCCGTCGCTGTCGAGGAGAATCTGATGCAAAGGCACGTTCGTAACCAGCCCCTCGGTCACGATTTCATTAAGCGCAAGCTGCATTCTGGCGATGGCGGCGGGGCGGTTGACGCCCCAGGCGACGAGCTTGCCCACCAGCGAGTCGTAAAACGGCGGCACCGTGTAGCCGGTATAGAGATGGCTGTCCACGCGCACCCCGGGGCCGCCCGGCGCATGCCACAGGGAAACGGAGCCGGGCGACGGAGCGAAAGTTTCGGGATGTTCGGCGTTGATGCGGCACTCAATGGCGTGGCCGCTGAAGCTTACGTCTTCCTGGCGCACCCCCAGCGGCTCGCCGGCCGCAATGCGCAACTGCTCCTGGACGATATCCAGACCGGTAATCATTTCGGTCACCGGGTGCTCCACCTGAAGACGGGTGTTCATTTCGATGAAGTAGAACTCGCCGTCCTGGTAGAGGAACTCGAAAGTACCGGCGCCCCGATAGCCCATCTCCAGGCAGGCGCGGGTGCAAAGCCGCCCGATACGCTCGCGCTCCCCGGCGGCGAGGCCGGGCGCGGGAGCTTCCTCAATAACCTTCTGATGACGGCGCTGCATCGAGCAATCGCGCTCGCCCAGATGAATTGCGTTGCCGTGGGCGTCGGCCAGCACCTGAATTTCCACGTGGCGGGGATGGGTAAGGAACTTCTCCATGTAGAGCCGCGAATCGCCGAAGGCCGCCTGTGCTTCGCCCCGGGTCAGCGGAATAAGATCGGGCAGTTCGGCGCTGGAAAGCGCCACCCGCATGCCGCGCCCGCCGCCGCCACCCACCGCCTTGACGATAACCGGCAGGCCGATCTCCTCGGCCAGCCGCACCACACTGCCGATATCGTCGGCCAGCACGCCGTCGGAACCCGGCACGGTGGGCACGCCCGCGGCCTTCATGGTCTGAATGGCCTGCACCTTGTCGCCCATGGTGCGGATAGCGGCGGGCGGCGGGCCGATAAAGACGAAGCCCGAAGTTTCCACCCGCTCGGCGAAATCGGCGTTCTCGGACAAGAAACCGTAACCGGGGTGGATCGCATCGGCGCCGGTTACCTCGGCCGCGGCGATGATCGCGGGAATATTGAGATAGCTCTGCGCGGAGGCCGGCGGCCCGATGCAAACGGACTCATCGGCCAGGCGCACGTGCTTGAGCTGGGTATCGGCGCTGGAATGCACCGCCACAACGCGCAGGCCCAGTTCATGGCAGGCGCGCAGTATGCGCAGGGCAATCTCGCCGCGATTGGCTATCAGGACCTTTTCAAACACGGCAGACTGCGGACTGCGCCTTGCTGCGACGCCCTACGCCCATTCCGATGCAGCAATGCAAGCGCAGCGGCACGCTATGGCCGGATAACGAACAGGGCCTGGCCGTACTCCACCGGTTCGGCGTTCTCCACCAGTATCGCGGCCACAGTGCCGGCGTACTCGCTCTCGATATGGTTCATGGTTTTCATCGCTTCGATCACGCACAGCACGTCGCCGGCGTTTACCGAATCGCCTTCCTTGACGAAGGGCGGCGAGGTGGGCGAAGGCGCCGCATAGAAGGTGCCCACCATGGGCGAGGTCACCTGCTCCCCCTGCGGCGCTTCGGGCGCGCCGTCCTGCGGCTCGACCGGGACTTCGGCGGACGGCGCCGCGTCAGCTGCAACGGCAACGGCCGGCGCCGCGGCGGCAGGAGCGATCCGGCTGGCGCGGCTGATTCGAACCGACTGCTCGCCGTCGTTGACCTCGATCTCCGCCAGCTCCGACTCCTGCAGAAGCTGAATCAGCGTCTTGATTTTCCTAAGGTCCATCTGAACCCCCGCCGCGCAGTTGTTCGGCTATAAACTGAAGCGCCAGCAGATACCCCTGCGCCCCCAGGCCGCTGATGCACCCCACGGCGATGTCGGTGAGCATGGAGGAGCGGCGAAACTCCTCGCGGGCATGCACATTCGAGAGATGCACCTCCACGAACGGCAGCGCCACACCCAGCAGCGCGTCGCGCAGCGCAATGCTGGTGTGGCCATACGCGCCCGGATTGATGACGAGATACGCAGCGGACGGCGCCTGCTGCTGCAGCCAGTCCACCATCCCGCCCTCGCTGTTGCTCTGACGGCAGATGAGCTGGTGGCCGAGCCGCCCGGCTTCGTCCTTGCAGCGCCGCTCGATATCCGCAAGCGTGTCGCTGCCGTAAACCTCCGGCTCGCGCCGGCCCAGTAAATTCAGATTGGGCCCGTTAAGTAAGAGAATAGACGCCATTTGTCATCTATTAGACGAGGAAGACCGCATGATAACCGAAGATAGAGCAAACACACAACAGTCGCTAAAGTTGAGCAATCATGTCCGCCATAGCCGTTGGCGAATACGCGGGCACGGCGGACCGGGCGAAGTCGCTTTCATTACGGGTCACGATGTATTGGGCGCCAGCCTGACAGGCCGCTTCGGCGATAACCGCGTCTTCATAGTCGCTCAGCGGGCTATCGGCGGCGCGTTGCAACGTGGCCCGATTCACGGAAGCCACCTCCAGTAGCGACAGAAGGGCGGAAACATGGTGTCGGGCATCCGCCTTTCCGACTGCCTTTTGAGCCAGATAGAAGATCGTCGTGAATGAATTTGCGCAGGCGACGCCCTGGATCTCACCCCGGTCCACCTGTGACAGAAGATCGGTGGCGGCCTCCGCGAACGGCGCTCGATCGAGCAGGAAATCAATCAGTACGTTCGTGTCGAAGAGTACTTTCAAGAGATGGAAGAGGCTGTTGCGCGGGAGCGGCGGCTGACGCGTCAGCGATGCTTCTTCTCCAGATAGGCAAGATAGTCACCCTCATCACCGGATCGGCCCCCTCTGAGTATGCCCCTGAGCCTCGACACGGCCGGCGTAGGCTCGAATGTTGGCGACGCAGGCGACGCGATCGCGGCGAAATATTCCGCCACAACCTGCGAAAGGGACTTGCCCGCGTTTCTGGCGTATTCCTTGGCTCGGAATATCAGGCCGTCATCAAGCCGAAGTGTGAGCTTGGTTTGCATGAGTGCTAATGTGACGTATAAGATGACCTGCAATATACGTCACTTCATGCGCATCGTCAAACCCCACGATCGGCCCCACGATCGGGCCGGCCCGATTCAGTGCCCCCATACTTGGCGTTAAACGGCGCTAGAAATTGAACCTCAGCGTTGCGCCCACCTGGCGGCGGCGCGGATGCGACAGCGTGATCCGCCACGGGAAGAAGGCGTCGAAGCCGCCCTCGGGCCCGCCGCCGGGCAGAGCGTTCGAGAACCAGACGTCGCGGAAGCCGGCCACCGGCTTGTCGTCGTCGAGCAGATTGTCCGACCACAGTTCCACCGTGTAACGCTCCGCTTCAAATCCGATTCTCAGGTTGACGTAGGTATGGGCGGGAATTTTCGCCTGATTGACCGCGCCGATCCATTGCTTGCCCGTGTAGAGAACGTCGGTGCGCACATACCACTCCATGTCGCCGCGAAATGCGCGGCGGTAATTGAGCGTAAGGTTTCCCTGGTTCTCGGACTGGCGCAGCAGCGTTTTCCCGGCCACATCGCCGTCCGGCGCAAAGCTGGGAAACTCGGAAAACGAGTCGATTTTCGCTTCGTCGAACTCCGATTGCGTTACCGTGAAGCCCAGGGTGCCGGTCAGATTCTCCGTTAACGCGAAGCCGAACGCTGCTTCCAGCCCCAGCACCGATGCGTCCCCGGCGTTGGTGTCCAGCGCAAGGACCGATGTGAGCGCCACGCCGTCCGGGCCCACGCTGAACTGTTGCGGGATCACGATCTCGCTCCAGTCGATGTAATAGACCGCGATGTCGGCGTTCAGGCGGCCGTCCAGATAGGTGCCCTTTACGCCCAGCTCGAAAGAGGTGTTCTCTTCCGGGTCGATCAGACTCACCACCGAAACATTGACTCCGTTGATGTTTTCTTCGGTATCGAAATCAAATGCGCCGCTCTTCTCGGCGCCCGCGATCGACGCGTAGTACATGGTGTTCTCGCCCGGCTTGAAGTCCAGCGTCGCCCGCCAGGAAATGAAATCCCAGGAGTTGGTGAGGTCGAAGTTAGGGTCGGCCTCGAAATCCTGGCTGCGCTTTTCCTCGTCCGTCCAGCGCAGTTCCACCCGGCCGGTCAGCCGCTCGGAGAAATCGGCGTCAATGGAGCCGAACACCGACCAGGCGTCCGTCTCCAGCAGTTGCTCCAGCTCCCCCGTGGCGTTGCCCATGGGATTGGTGAACCAGCTTCGGAAAACCAGATCCCCCACCGAAGTCCTGGGAAACACCTGCGGCGCGAACCCCACTCCCGGGACGAACTGAATGCAGGGACACATGTTCGCGAACCCGCGCGGCAGGGCGCCGCGCGCGGCCACGCCGCTGTTCCTGTCCTCGGTCTCGACGGTGTAGTAATAGGCGCCCACCGAATACCGCCAGGAGCGGTCGTCCGGGCTGGAGAAGCGCAATTCCTGGCTGAACTCCTCGGTGGAATCCAGCGCGCCTATCTGCAGCAACTCGGCGTCGAAGGAGCCGAGAACAAAGGCGCGGGGAAAGGGCGAGATAGACGACTGATACGCGAACGTGGTGCTTGGAGCGCCGCGGGAGCCGTCGTAAAGAAATGTCTGCTCCACCTGCGAGAACCCGGACAGCGCCGTGAACTCGCCGAGCCCGGTATCCAGCCTTAAGGTCAGGTGGGCCCGGTCCACGTCCCGCTGTTCTCCTTCGGCGCCTGGCACAACGCGCAGGTCATTCTTGCCCACGCTCGGCAGTTCGCCGCAGAAATTCGCCAGCCGCTCACCGCGGGCGCTGACGTTCTCGCAGTTCGCCGTGACCGAGCTCAAGGCGGATACGTCGATCAGGTCTTTCGAGGTATAGATGGAAAAGTCCGCCTCGAATTGATCCGTTGGGGTCCAGTAGAGACTGGCCTGCAGGGTTTCGTATTCGAAGCCGCCGATGTCCGGACCGTTGGGAGCCTGGTTCTCGTAGGAACCGTCCCACTGGTTCATGATGATCGCCACGCGCGCGCGCAGCCTGTCCTCCACCAGCGGGCCGCTGATTGCGCCCGAAGCGGTGATCCGGCCCCGGTCGCCGAAGGTAAGTTCCGCCTTGCCGCGGAACTCGTCCGTGGGCCGCGCGGTGACGAAATTGACCGCCCCGCTGAAGCTGTTGCGGCCGTACATGGCCGCCTGGGGGCCCTTGACCACCTCGATGCGTTCCAGATCGAGCTGGCTGAAATTCAGCCCCTGGCGACCCGAAACATACACGCCGTCAACGAAGATCGCCGCGTTGTTCTCCCGGTCCTGGACCGCGGTGGGCGCAATGCCCCGAATGACCGGCACCGGAAGAAACTCGCCGATGAGATTCGAGAACGTCATGCCGGGCGTGAGATTCGCCACGTCATTGAGATTCTCGATGCCGGCCGACTGGATGTCCGCCGCGCTGAAGGCGGTAATCGCCAGCGGCACGTCCTGCAGCCGCTCCTCCACCTTGCGCGCCGTTACCACGATCTCTTCCAGGGCTGCCGCGCCCTGCTGCGCCTGTGCGGTTGGGGCGAAGACTGAACTTGCGAGCACGGCCGCCGCGGCCAGCCCGATTCGGGTTTGGACAAGAGACATCACATCCCCCAGTGATCAACCAATTCCGGGGTCATCTTATAACGTCTTTCGTCCCGAACCCTTGAAATCGCAATATCCGTCCCTATCATTTACCCGCCCTCTCGAAATGAGGGGCGTTTTTATCGATTCGCCGCGCCAGAGGGGCGCGGGTATTGGCATTTCCCACGAGGAGAACGCAACATGAAAATTCGACCGCTGCAAGACAGGGTGCTGATTCGCCGCACGGAGGAGGAGCGAAAATCCCCCGGCGGAATCGTCATTCCCGACTCGGCCACCGAAAAGCCGATCCGGGGCGAAGTGATCGCCGCCGGCAAGGGCAAGGTGCTTGAGAACGGCGAAGTCCGGCCCCTGGAACTGAAGGCCGGCGACAAGGTGCTGTTCGGAAAATACAGCGGCACCGAAGTGAAGGTGGACGGCGAAGAGCTTCTGGTCATGAAGGAAGACGACGTCATGGCCGTCATTGAAGACTAGCCCGGTCCACTGTTCAACCAACCGCATTCAAACAGAGGAATACAGCAATGGCTGCAAAAGATGTGAAATTCAGCGACGGCGCCCGGCAGAAAATGCTGGCCGGCGTCAACACGCTTGCCAACGCCGTCAAGGTCACGCTGGGTCCCAAGGGCCGCAACGTGATTCTCGACAAGAGCTTCGGCGCTCCCACCATGACCAAGGACGGCGTGTCCGTGGCCAAGGAGATCGAGCTTGAGGACAAGTTCGAGAACATGGGCGCTCAGATGGTCAAGGAGGTTGCATCGCACACCTCCGATGTGGCCGGCGACGGAACCACCACCGCCACGGTGCTGGCTCAGTCGATCCTGACCGAGGGCTTGAGGGCCGTTACCGCGGGCTTCAATCCCATGGACATCAAGCGCGGCATCGACAAGGCCAGCCGCGCCGTGATCGAAAACCTGGAGGGCCTCTCCAAGCCCTGCCAGGAAGACACGGCCATCGCCCAGGTGGGAACCATCTCGGCCAACTCCGATGAGGCCATCGGCCGCATCATCGCCGACGCCATGGGCAAGGTCGGCAAGGAAGGCGTGATTACCGTGGAAGAGGGTTCAGGGCTTGACAACGAACTCGACGTGGTGGAAGGCATGCAGTTCGATCGCGGCTACCTGTCGCCGTACTTCATCAACGACGCCAACTCGCAAAGCGTGGAGCTCGACTCCCCCTACATCCTCCTGCACGACAAGAAGATCTCCAATATCCGCGATCTTCTGCCGGTGCTTGAAGCGGTGGCCAAGTCCGGCAAGCCGCTCTTGATCGTGGCCGAGGATGTGGAAGGCGAAGCGCTCGCTACGCTGGTGGTGAACAATATTCGCGGCATCGTGAAGGTGGCCGCGGTCAAGGCCCCCGGCTTCGGTGACCGCCGCAAGGCGATGCTGGCCGACATGGCCATTCTCACCAACGGCCAGGTGATCTCCGAAGAGGTCGGCCTGTCGCTGGAGAAGGCGTCGCTCACCGATCTGGGCACCGCCAAGAAGGTTCAGATCACCAAGGAGCACTCCACCATCATTGACGGCGCCGGCTCCAGCGAGCAGATTCAGGCGCGGGTGGTGCAGATTCAGCGCGAAATCGAGGAATCCACCTCCGATTACGACAAGGAGAAGCTGCAGGAGCGCGTGGCCAAGCTGTCCGGCGGCGTGGCCGTGGTCAAGGTGGGCGCGGCGACTGAAGTCGAGATGAAGGAAAAGAAGGCGCGGGTGGAAGACGCTCTGCACGCCACCCGGGCCGCCGTCGAGGAAGGCATTGTTCCGGGCGGCGGCGTGGCGCTGCTGCGCGGCGCCTCGGCCCTCGATGATCTCGCTGGCGATAACGACGACCAGGACGTGGGCGTCAAGATCATGCGCCGCGCGCTGGAAGAGCCGCTGCGCCAGATCGTCGCCAATGCCGGCGCCGACGCCTCCGTGGTCCTCAATGACGTGGCTGGCGGCAAAGGCGATTACGGCTACGATGCGGCGCTCGGCGAGTACGGCGAGCTGGTGGGCAGGGGCATCATCGATCCCACCAAGGTCACCCGGCTGGCGTTGCAGAACGCCGCCTCCGTGGCCGGCCTGCTGCTCACGACCGAGGCCATGGTCACCGAGAAGCCCAAGAAGGAAGAGCCCGCCCCCATGCCCGGACCCGGCGGCATGGACGGCATGATGTAAACCTCAAGGCTGCTGCGCCCGCTTTCGGCGCTCGCGCAGACCCAAAAAAACCAGGCCCTGCCTTTCCCCGCGAAAGGCAGGGCTTTTTTTCTTGCCGAGAGCGCCTTCTGCCCGCTTCCCCCTTCTCGGAGGCGCCGTCCCTGGCTCTGAATCGCTGTCCTGCTATTAAGCTCCGAGAAGGGGGAAGCGGGCAGAAGGCTAGGACGCAGCCCCGCCAACTACAGCCCCTACAGGAACTGGGACGTTTCAAACTCCCTCGACCTTAATCCAGCTACCTTTTCGGCCTTCTTCAGATGATCAAGCGCTCCCTCCCGGTCCCCCAAATTGTGTCTGACTATTTCCTTGACAATCCGCCTGTATTCCCCTGCAAGTCGACTCTTTGGGCGATCCTTTGTGAACACCACCTGGTTCAATAGAGAAAGACTGTCATTCCTGTGGACAACCAATGGCTCTCTTTTGAAGCCGAGCTTTTTCTGAAATGCGTTGATCTTCCTTTCCAGAATCCGGTCTTCATCATCCAGGTCGGGAACGTTCGAGATGATGAAGTGCAACTTAATTTGCTTACCCTGAGACTCCTCGGATTCCGATCGAATGTCAGCGACAACCCTGGTCAAGCCGGTGAGGTTTTGCTCGTTCGGGAAGAAAAGGATCGCCACCGCATCGGGCAACTGTCGAGTGCAAATGCCACCCACATCCGTGTAGCCCGTGCAAGAGTCGACAAATACGTGGTCTGGTTGTACGGTGCTCCTCCACTGTGCTTTCAGGTCTTCGAACAAGAGAAACCCATCCCGCTTCTCATAAAGATCACCCCAGTCAATTCCACGAAAGTTCTGAGCGTAGGCGGCCTTTCTGGTTCCCGCGGGCATTAGCCATAACTCACCACCGGCATCGCCGATACCGGTGCACTTCCGCAAGTACCCACCAACCTCAGGCACCTGTCCGGTATCGAGGTATTTTCTTACGAAGTCGACGATTCCCGGTGCGGATTTCCTCGTCTTGACGGCTTCGAACGTGTCAAGCCCAGGTGCTTCCAGATCGAAGTCAACCAGCAGGACCTTGCGGCCTCCTTTTGCAAGTTCCACGCCCGAATTGACGAGTGCCATGGTGCGCCCGACACCACCTTTGAAGGAGTAGAAAGTTGTGACGTACATCAAGCGACCGGGCGCAATGTAAATCTCGCCTTCCGCTGCAGCACTTCTTGCGTTACTTCCAGGCTTCGAAATGGCAGGACGTTGCTCTTACGTTGTAACGGCTTGGAGCCTGTTGACATTACTACTCCCTGGAGTTGCTGCATAACTCTGGTATCTTCCAAGAGACGAATGAAGCGATCATTCCCAATATTCTGGATGTTGATTCCCTTCTCCCATCGCCCAAGACTTGCCTCGCCAAGTCCCGTGATCTTTGCAAAGGCAGCGCGCGACAAACTGTGCTTCTTACGGATATTCGCAATCGCTGAGGGCGGAAGAACGCCTAGGTGTCGGCACACCGCTTCGTGTTTGATGTCTTCCGCCTCAGAATCGACGTAGTGAGTACCACACGCGTTACAGTGGCGAACTGGCAGTTCGACCATTAATTCCACCGCTGAGTTTCCGGCGCCGTATATGAACTTGTCTGGTTCTATCGACGTCGAAATCGCGCTCTTCCCGCATTGCGGGCACTCAAGAGCTGTGGAGGCTGCGTTGTTAGTCGATTCGTTCACATGCTGTTTCGTATTCATTTCAAGTTCGTCCTAGTCTTTCTCCGAATAGTGAAAGCTCCGCCCAAATATCTTTCCTGACCCCAGTTGCAACTTGATGTATATGGGCCTTCCGCCTGGCCCCAACTCGATCAACATCACATGGCCCTTTGCTCCGGGTGGCTTTTCAAGAACGATGGTTTCGACTTCACAACCTGCTTCAAGCTGAGAAGCGATCAACTCCCAGGCGGCTGCGTCCGAGAAATGGGTATCAAAAATCCCACCAGGATTCCGCACACTTTGCGGCCGCCAATCGGTTGGACGTACCGGAGACCAGTCGACGACTCGAGCACTCTTTCTACGCGCAAGAGTAATCAACTGATGTCTTGTCGACTCGCTTATGCTCATATGGGTCTGCCATCTCTTCCCTCTCCTTCGTTGTGCTCATATGATGACTATAGCATATCCTGATCACGGACTGTAACTTCCAATCCCATCATACGATTGCTTATTTCAGGCGTAGACCGTTAGCGGGCAGTTTGTCGTGATATGAACCGATCACGATCAAGGCCAGAATCACGCGCTTTTTCGGAATACAACACCGCCCCACTTTTGAGATTCGGCTTTCCGTTCCCTCCGGCGCGTTCAAGCCAATCAAATCTACTTGCGCGGCTCTGGTAAGCTGCGCGCCGGGGGTAAAAGAACAAGCACCAGGCGATGATCCGAAGTGCTGGGCGGAGGGATCGAGATATACGAGAGCCGTCATGTTCTACCGGAAACGGCCATGAGGGTTCCACGGGCTGAGCCATGAATGTCTTCGACGTACACAGGCAGATAGTCGATGACTACGCTCGATACATTCGCAGCTTCATCAACATCTCCGATCCGGAGATCGCGCGGGAGGTTGACGACTCGCTCTCCAAGGGACGGCTATGGCCGCAACCGCTGCTCCACTTCAACCCGGCTTACGAACAGACTGGCACTGTCGACGAAGCCATCGCCTCGGGACTGCTGCACGATGACGTACGACACATTTTTCCCGGCTACTCTCTTTATCTCCATCAGCACCAAGCCATTGAAATGGGTGTGCGTGACACTGACTTCGTCGTCACTTCAGGGACGGGTTCAGGTAAGTCACTGACCTACATCGGCACGATCTTTAATCACCTGCTCGCCAATCCAGCTGCCAAGGGTGTAGTCGCGGTCATCGTCTATCCGATGAACGCGCTGATTAACTCGCAGACCAACGAATTCAATACCTACAAGGACAACTACAAACAGAACACGGATCGCGATTTCCCCATCACCTGCGACCAGTACACGGGCCAGGAAAAGGAGGAGCGGCGAATACGGATGCGCGAGAGTCCCCCGCAAGTCCTCCTCACCAACTACATGATGCTCGAACTCCTGCTCACAAGGCTGCAGGAGCGCCCGATTCGAGACGCCATCTTCGAGAATCTTCGTTACCTCGTTTTTGACGAACTCCACACTTACCGGGGAAGGCAGGGTGCGGACGTCTCCATGCTCATCCGGCGCATCCAATCTCAATGCAAGCGTTCGATCTGTTGCATTGGCACCTCCGCGACGATGGTTTCGGTGGAGAGCGCGGAAGCGCAACGAGAAGAAGTGGCGAGCGTTGCAAGCAAGGTCTTCGGCCGCACGTTCAAGCCAAACCAGATCGTAGACGAAACCTTGGCGCCTTCTCTCGCCAACGCCGGCACACAGGTTTCCAGACAGGAGCTCCATGCCGCCATCACGGCAGGCAACAATACTGAGGCCAGCGAAAGCAAACTACGCGAGCATGCGGTGGCAATCTGGCTGGAGAACCAAGTTGCCCTCAAGAAGCGTGACGGGCGATTGGTTCGGCGAACGCCCATGCGTTTCAGTAATGTCGTCGACGCCTTGGTCAGAGACTCGGGGGCATCGGAAGTCAGGTGTCGTCGGGCTATTGAAGCGACCCTCCAATGGGTAAGTGCTGTTAATCAGCGCATTCAGGAAGGAGGATCGACCTACACCCTCCTGCCCTTCAAGCTGCATCAGTTCATTGCTCAGACCGGATCGGTCTACACGACGCTCGATCAAGGAGAAGAGCGATTCATTACTCTTGAACCCGGCATTTATAAGCACGACGACAAGCGCAAGCCAATCTTCGCCAACGTCTTCAGCCGAGCAACCGGACACCCGTTCATTTGTGTTGCTTTGGCCGACGGTCAGCTCGCGCCCCGGGAGTTTCGCGCGGCTGGTGAGGACGAAGCTGCCACGGACGGATACTTGATCATCGGTGACGGTATCTGGGATCCCGCTCGGGATCTCGATTATCTCCCGGACGCGTGGGTGCGGACCCGAGCCGGCGGCGAAAAAGTACCCGACTCGAAAAAGCGAGCCAGCTTTCCCCGAAAACTGTACTTCGACGAACAGGGGAACTGCTCCGAGACGGAGCCGATGAAGTATTGGGGCTGGTTCATGCAGGCGCCACTGCTCTTCGATCCCACCGGTGGTGTGTTTTACGACGCAAAGACCAACGAGGGCACGAAACTAACGCGGCTCGGCAGCGAGGGGCGAAGCACTTCGACGACCATCACGGCATTCTCAATCCTGAACCGCCTGCGCGACGGCGGACTTTCGCCGCGGGACCAGAAGCTCCTTAGCTTCACCGACAACAGACAAGATGCCGCGCTGCAGGCCGGCCACTTCAACGATTTCGTCCAGGTTGTTCGCCTTCGTGCAGGGATTCGGCGAGCGCTCGAAACTGCGGCGGACAGGACACTCGATTACGCGACATTGGGCGAAGCGGTTTTCGAGGCGCTAGCGCTTCCTTTCCGCGATTACGGCAACCGAGACGCGGAGCCGGAACTGGCCCCGGTCAAGAGAAAGTACGAACAGGCACTCCAGGACTACCTGTTCTTCCGCGCTCTTGCGGATATGCGTCGCAGTTGGCGCATTGTTCTTCCCAATCTGGAACAGTGTGCTCTCCTGCACATTGATTACCTGGATCTCGACGAAATCGCCTCCGAGGACGAATTTTGGGCGGACATCGAGATCGTGAACAGCCTCGATCACTCCGCGCGCCGGGAGTTCTTGTCTGCTGTCCTCGACTACTTCCGCCTTGAATACGCCATCCACAGCGAGAACTACTTGGTCCCGAACCGTCTCAAGGAATTCGAGAAACGCTTTCGTGAACAACTGAAGGCGCCGTGGACACTCGATGCGGACGAGGAACTGCCGGCGCCGTCTGTCATTCGCCTCGATCCCCTGCACAGAAACGTGCGTCTCCCGAACAAGAGCATGGGCCCGGCGAGTTCGCTCGGGAAGTATGTCAAGCACCGTGCAAGCCAATTGGACATCGACCCAGATGCACTTCGCGGCGACCAGTATCGTGCCTTCATTCTGCGGCTAATGCGTAAGTTGAAAGACGCAGACTATCTCTTCGAGGAGACCGCAAGAAACAAGAACAACGAAGAAGTTCCGGTCTTTCGGCTTCGCATCGGAAAGATTCTGTGGAAGTTAGGTGATGGAGAGACCGTGAGGCCGGATCCCATTAAGCGGCTCTCCTACAGGGAACAACAGCCAATTCCCAACGCGTTCTTTAGGGATGTTTATCGGCGCGACTTCACGGAGAGCAAGCGGTTGACGGCCGAGGACCATACCGGGCAGCTTGGTGTCGACGCACGACAGGACCGCGAGGATCGCTTCCGGGCCGACTGGTATACCGACGAGTCCAGAAAGGTTCTCGACGAAGAAAAGATACGTAGCGAGTCGATCAGTGCGCTTTTCTGTTCACCAACCATGGAACTGGGGGTGGATATCGGTGGGCTGAGCGTCGTTCACATGCGAAACGCGCCGCCGAACCCGTCTAACTATGTACAGCGCTCAGGGCGGGCTGGCCGAAGCGGCCAGGGAGCCCTTGTATTCACCTACTGCTCGGGCTTCTCGGCCCACGACCGCCACTACTTCAACCACCAGGCTGAGCTCGTTGCCGGAACCGTTCACGCGCCGCGAATCGACCTGTGCAACCGCGAGCTGTTGATCACGCATCTTCACGCCCTCGCCATTAGCGCCATCGGCCTACGCGGCCTGCATTCCGCAGGCGGCGAGCGACCATCATTGATGCAGCTGGTTACGGACGAGGATCCGACGATGCCGCTGTCACCGAGCGTCGTCCAGGGGCTGGAGATCGGACCCACGACCCTGGATTCCCTCAAGGCGACGTTCCGACGCGTGATTGCTGACTTCGCTGATGAGTTGAAGGCCGCGACCAACGCCTGGTATAACGACGAATGGATCGACCAGAACTTGAGCGACATGGCGAAGGATCTCGACATCGCCATGGAGCGCTGGCGAAAAATGTACCAGTCCGCCCGCACGCTGCTCACCCGCGCCACGCAGCCTATCGAATCGGGCCTGCTCAAAGTTGGAAGCGAGGACTACAGGAGATACAAACGTTTACAGGACCAGGCCAACCGACAACTCAACTTGCTACGCAACGACCAGCGCGGCTCCACCGAGCTCAGCGAGTTCTATCCTTACCGCTACCTGGCCTCCGAGGGCTTCCTCCCAGGCTATAACTTCACACGCCTGCCCCTGCGGGCCTTCGTTCCAACCGGCAGCACAGCGGGCGAGTACATCTCCCGGCCTCGTGCCATCGCCCTTCGTGAATTCGGCCCTCGCAACCTGATCTACCACAACGGACGGAAACACCGCATCTCGCAGCTGGTGATCCAGGACGCGGAATCGTCTTTGACAGAGGCCAAGATCAGCAAGCGTGCCGGCTACTTTCTCATGGGCGAACAGAGCGATCTGGAGATCTGTCCTTTCTCCGGCGTCAATCTGAGCGATACCGCCAACAGAGATTATGTGCACGACCTTCTTGAGATGACTGAATCGCGAGGCGAGGAAACGGCCCGAATTACCTGCGAGGAGGAGGAACGCATCTCGCGCGGATATGACCTCGAGTCGTTCTTTCATGTCGACGGCGGAAACTTCGCGAGTATTCGCTCGGCGATCGCCCGATCGGGAGACAGCCATCTGTTAAATCTCCGCTTCATTCCAGCGGCGCGTCTTGTCAGCCTGAACAAGGGCTGGCGAACACAGGCAACCGAGGGTTTCCCCATCGGAATGACGTCGGGCAACTGGCGTAGTTCGATGCCGGAACCGGCCCCCGACGCCAGCGAGGAATATCGCCTGGTCAAGCTTTGGACCTCTAATCTGGCCGATGCGCTTTATATCGAGCCTATCCAAGCCCTGGGGCTGGAGCCGGATGGCGTCGTCACTCTGCAACATGCCCTCAAACGAGCCGTCGAATCCGTGTTCCAGGTCGAACCGAGCGAAATCGGCGTGAGCGGAATAGGCGATCCTGCTTGTCCCAACATTCTCCTCTACGAAGCGGCAGAGGGCAGCCTGGGAATACTCTCACAGTTTGTCGATGACGTAGTAACCTTCCGAAAGGTCATCGAGGCGGCGGAGCAGGTCTGTCGATTCGAGGATGAAGAATACAAGGCCCCCGCGTCCTACGACGACCTCATGAGTTACTACAACCAGCGCGACCATCAGCGGCTCGACCGCTTCCTGATCCGCGACGCACTGGGCAAGCTCGGACTGGCAGACATCGAGATCCAGGCAAGCGCCGCGTTCAAAGACTACGAGCAACAGTATCGGCACATGCTCCGCGACCTGGACCCCAACTCGTCAACCGAACGCACGTTTATCGACTACCTGTACCAGAACGGACTTCGGTTACCCGACGCCGCCCAAAAGCGCGTGCCAGGCATCTACTGCCAGCCCGACTTCTACTACGAGCCGCGGATATGGGTGTTCTGCGACGGATCGCCTCACGACGAAAAACGGGTGCGAGAGCGTGACGAAAACCAGCGGCAGCTACTCATTGCCCGCGGCGACGAGGTCTGGTCCTGGCACTACCGCGAAGACCTCGCCGCCGAGATAGCCCGTCGCCCTGATATTTTCCGGAAGGTCAGATGAGTACGTCGCTACAACCCGGAAAACTCGTTTCCCTGCGCGACCGCGACTGGGTCGTGCTGCCGTCCGATAACCCCGATCTCCTCATCGTCAGACCACTCGGCGGCTCCCACGAGGAGACGACCGGCATCTATCTGCCCCTCCAGATCCCGGAGGAGATCCCACAGGACGCCCACTTCGATCCCCCTGGAGCCGAGGATCTTGGCGATATCTCGACCGCACGCTTTCTCTACGATGCCGCCCGGTTGGCTTTCCGCAACGGTGCTGGCCCCTTCCGTGCCCTTGCCAAGCTCTCGTTCCGTCCCCGTGCCTACCAGATCGTCCCGTTGGTGATGGCCCTGCGCCAGGAAACCGTCCGGCTGCTGATTGCCGACGATGTCGGCGTTGGCAAGACTATTGAAGCGCTGCTTATCGTGCGAGAGATGATCGAGCGCGCTCAAGTTAAGCGCTTCGCGGTGATTTGCCTGCCACATCTTTGCGACCAGTGGCAACAGGAGTTCCGCGCCAAGCTCGGGATCGAGGCCGTCATTATCCGATCCAATACCCAGGCAAGACTGGACCGGATGATCCAAGGGGATGCGAGTGTCTACGACTACTACCCCTACCAGATCATCAGCATCGACTACATCAAGGCGGATAGCCGCAGAGCCGTTTTCATCGAACAGTGCCCCGAATTAGTCATCGTGGACGAAGCGCACACCTGTACCCGGCCTGCCGGCGCCTCCAAGGCCCAACAGCAGCGTCACCACCTGCTACGCGACCTCGCAGACAAACCTGAGCAGCACCTGATCATGCTCACGGCAACCCCACACAGCGGCAAGCCTGGGGAGTTTCATTCCTTGCTGGGTTTGCTCAGATCCGACTTCGAGACACTGGACCTGCCAGCATCCAGCCAATACGATCGCCGCACACTGGCCAGGCACTTCGTGCAGCGCAAGCGAGCCGACGTTGAACGGTGGATGGGGGAGGACACACCCTTTCCCGACCGGGACACCATGGAGTGGAACTACGACCTGTCGCCAGCCTACCGCACGTTCTTCAACGACGTGGTGGACTTCGCCCGCAAGCTCGTCGCACCCGGACGTTTAGGAGAGAGGAAGAAAAGAGTCCACTACTGGACTGCACTCGGCCTGCTTCGGGGCGTCATGTCGAGCCCGGCTGCAGGAGTGAAGATGCTGGCCACCCGCCGTGACAAGCTGGCGGGCATAGAGACCGACGATTTACCCGACGACGATGGTCCCGAAACTTTCAACCCGGTCGGCGACCCGAAACTCGGCGTGGAAACCGACGTCACGCCCACACAGGTAATGGAGCAAGAGGACTGGACGGATCATCAACGGCGGCAGTTACGCCGATTTACCGAGCGGCTCGAAGCCTTTGCGGGAACAGACGACGACCAGAAGCTCTATGCCGCCTCCATCGTCCTTGAGGATTGGATCGCTACTGGCTTCAATCCAGTGGTCTTCTGCCGCTTCATCGAGACCGCCAACTATGTGGGGCAGCATCTGGCGCCGTTGCTGACGGCGAAGATTCCACAGTTGGATCTGCAGGTCGTCACCAGCGAGGACCCGGACGAGCTGCGCAGGCAACGCATCGAGGGGATGGCTGGTGACCGGCCTCGAATCCTGATCGCCACCGACTGCTTGAGCCAAGGGATCAACCTGCAGGACCTTTTCACCGCCGTTCTCCATTACGATCTGCCCTGGAACCCCAACGATCTTGAGCAGCGCGAGGGGCGCGTCGACCGTTTCGGTCAGCAGGCGCCAGAAGTCAAAGCCTGCCTCCTTTACGGCGTCGATAACCCCATCGACGGCATCGTGCTCGACGTGTTGCTCCGGAAGGTGCGTGAGATCAAGCGATCAACCGGAATCAACGTGCCCTTCCCCGAGGACTCTCAGAGCATCATCGACACCATTACGCAATCGCTGCTCCTGAACCCCGACCGCCGCATTCAGACGCGCCATACACAGCAGCAGGTTGCACTCTTCGATTTCAGCGACTTCCCGGAAGCCGCCGAATCCAAGGAAAACATCACACGGAAGATCGACGAGGCGACCGAGCGCGAGAAAACCTCCCGCAGCATCTTCGCGCAAAACGCCATCAAGGCACGGGAGATCGAGGAGGATCTACGGGCCGTGGACGAGGCCATCGGCGACCCCGATGCCGTGAAAGACTTTGTCAATGGCGCGCTGGAAAGCCTCTTCGGTGTTCAAGTCACCGCCGAAGAGAACGGCTTTGGCATCGTTACCGGCAATCTGCCACCTCAACTCGTTGGGCTCTTGCCCGAGGACCGGCTCGTCAAGATCAGCTTCAAATCGCCCACCCCAGAAGGCTATCACTACGTTGGAAGGAACCACCGCCTCGTTGAGCAACTCTGCCATCTGGTAATGGCCAACACCGTCGCCCGCGAGGGCAAACGCGCAGCCCGCACCGCGGTCATCCGCACCAGGCAGGTTCGGACCAAGACCACGCTGCTGCTCTTCCGCTGCCGCAACGTCATCGAACAGGGCAGTGGGAGCCACCAGATTGTCGCCGAGGAAATGCTGCTGTGGGGTTGGAGAGGAACCCTCGATGACCGTGAGCATCTCGATCACGAGCGGGCTCGGACGTTGCTTCGCGCGGCTCGCGCCAGCAGCAACCTCAGTCCCGAAGCCAGGGCGAGTTTCCTGGAGAACGAACTGAGCCTCCTCGACCGCATGGATGAGGTTTTCGACGAACTGGCCGAGGAGCAATCCAAACGGCTCGTCGCCGCCCACGAACGCTTCAGCGCGCTTATGGGCAAGCAGCGCTACCAGGTTGTCTACCCCATCCTGCCCATGGACCTGATGGGCGTCTACATCCTGCTTCCGGAAGACTCGGCGTGAACTACCCGAGCATCCGTGTCGAAGGCGCCATCCTATCGCCCGACATACTCGGACAGATTGAAGACCTGCCCGGTCAGAAGCCCTCCGACTTTGGCCTCGACCCCGGCACCAGGGTCAAAGATGAGATCGCACGCTGTTGGGCCGACGCACAGGACTACTGGCGCATTTTCCGGCGCAAGCTTGAGACGGTGAAGGAAGGCAGCAACGCCACTACCGAGACCCGCAACCTGTGGATGGTCCCCCTGATGGGACTGCTCCGCTATGACATCGAGTACCAGGCCCGAGGCACCGAGCTCGATGGACGCATCTACGCGATCAGTCACCGAGCGACCAATCAGGCGAACACCCCAGTCCAGATAATCGGCGCCCGGGATCCAGCTGGCCTCGACAAGAAGCCGGCCAACGCCACCCGTCGCATGTCTGCTCACGCGCTGGTGCAGGAGTTTCTCAACCTCCACGATCAACTCTATGGGTTGGTCACCGACGGCCAGGTACTGCGGCTGCTCCGCGACAGTTCGCGCCTGGTCAAGCAGAGCTATCTCGAGTTCGACCTCGACCGCATCTTTACGGACGGCCTCTTTGCCGACTTCGCCGTCCTATACCGGATGCTCCATGCCACACGCCTGCCTCTGACCAACGACGAAGCAGCGGAGAGCTTGATCGAGCGCTACCACCAGGATTCCCTCGACCAGGGCGCCCGGATTCGCGAGGGGCTGAGCAACGCGGTCGAGAAAGCGATTCTCGACTTTGCAAACGGTTTCCTCAGGCACGCCGACAATGAAGCCCTTCGCGGCGCCGCTACCAACGGCGAACTCTCGGCCGGCGACTACTACCGACAGCTCCTGCGGCTGATTTACCGCCTGCTCTTCCTTTTGGTGATCGAAGAGCGCGATCTTGTGTTCCCGCCCAGCGCACCGCGAACACAACGGGACATCCACCGCGAGTCCTACAGCATCGGTCGTCTTCGCCGCCTCTCGGAGCATAGTTATCTTTCGGACCCGCGCCGAAATGATCTCTGGCTCGCGTTGCAGGCCTGCTTCCATCTCTTCGAGGCGGATGGGCCGGGCGCCAGACTTGGCATATCACCCTTGGCGGGCGATTTGTTCGCGCCCGACGCCTTGGGCTCGCTCGCTGGTTGCACACTCGGCAACGATGTGTTGCTCGGCTGCCTCCGTTCCCTCGGCCTCTACCGGCATCCCGACAGCGGTCAACTCATCCGCGTTAACTACTCCGCTCTCAACGTTGAGGAGTTCGGCTCCGTCTACGAGAGGCTACTCGAATATCAGCCTGAATTTGTAGGAGAGAGGCACGAACTGCGATTCCGATTCCGTCGTGGCGATGAGCGGGCCACCACCGGCTCTCACTATACGCCCGATGACCTCGTCCAGCCGCTGATCCGGCATTCGCTCGACCATTTGATTGCCAAGTGCCTCAAGGCAGAAGACCCTGAGACCGCGTTACTCAAATTGCGCGTGGCGGACATCGCTTGCGGCTCGGGCCACATCCTGCTCGCCGCCGCCCGCCGGATCGCCAATGAGCTGGCGGTGGTGCGCACCGGCGAAGAGCAACCCTCGCCCTCGGCTTACCGTGCCGCCCTGCGTGACACTATCCGGCAATGCATTTATGGCGTTGACGTGAATCCGCTGGCAGTGGAGTTGTGCAAGGTGGCCCTGTGGCTGGAGGCGCATATTCCCGGCCAACCCCTGAACTTCCTCGACCACCATATCAAGTGCGGCAATGCCATCGTTGGGTTCGCGCGCCGCAAGGAATTGGACGAGGGAGTGCCGATGGAGGCATTCAAAACCCTGCCAGGCGACGACAAGGAAGTTGCGGCAAGCTACCGCAAGAGGAACAAGGAGGATCTTAAACAACAGGAACAATCAGCTTTCGACTTCGCTCCTGACCTGCGCGGCTACCTTGACGCGATGCTCGAAGATTGGCGGCAGCTATCCGCCCTTCCCGAGAGCACCCCCGGCCAGATCGACGAGAAAAAAGAGCGATTCGCTACCTTCTCGCAGGGACAGCACGCGGGCCTCATGCGAACGATCGCGGATGTTCCATTTGCGCAGTTCTACATCCCCAAAATGCCCGTCAACGAAGCAAGCCTCGTAACCGACGGCGAGTTCCGTGGCTATTGGCGAGGTTGGTTGGTGCCGCAGGGGCCCAGCGTCGACGCCGCGCGTGCATGGGCTGATCAGAAGCGCTTCTTTCACTGGTTTCTGGAGTTCCCTGAGATCATGGACAGAGGCGGATTCGACTGCATCCTGGGGAACCCACCGTACCTCGGCGGACAAGCCCTCAGTGGCACTTTCGGTCATGGATTCTGTGAATGTATGAAATGGCGGTACGCACCCACAGGACTTAGCGAATTGGTCGTCTATTTCCTTCGCCGCATTCACGGATTGCTCCGGGACGGTGGTTTCACCGCCATCATTACCACCAACTCAATCGTTGACGGCGATGTCCGCAAGGACGGTCTGGAGCAGATTGTCGCTGCGGGCGCACAGATCAACATGGCGGTCCGCGGCATGAAATGGCCGGGCGCCGCCAATCTCGTAGTGTCCCTTCTCGCCGTGCACAAGGGGGAGTGGAGCGGCCCAAGGATGCTCGACAACCAACCGGTGCAACTCATCAACACCTTCTTCGAAGAAGGGGAGGATCTCGGAGAACCGAATACGGTTGTTGAGAATCGCGACCGGGTGTTCCAAGGGTCCATCTTTCTCGGCGACGGATTCTTGCTGACTCATGCCGAAGCAGATCAACTTCGTACTTCAGACGTGCGCAATGCCGAAGTGATCATGCCGATCATCAACGGCAAAGAACTCAACAACAATCCCAACCAGGCGCCTGGCCGCAGCATCATCAACTTTCGGGATTGGCCGATTGAACAGGCACAGGAATATGTCGAGCCATTCTCGATTATCCAGGACAGAGTCAGGCCATTTCGAGCGCGGCAGAATCGAAAGCGCAATCGTGAAGTCTGGTGGGTTTATGCGGAACACCGGCCTGGCCTCACGCGGGCGATCCGCCATCTACCCCGGTGCTTTGCCGCCGCTCGCACCACTAAGCACCTGAGCTTCTCGGCCATGCCGACAGACTGCATCTTCAGTGACGCAATTTACGTCTTCACCACCGACCGCTGGGACCTCTTCAGTGTGGTTCAGTCCACCCTTCACGAGGTCTGGGCCCGAAAATACAGCGGCTCGCTAAAACAAGATCTGCGGTACTCGCCCTCCAAATGCTTCGATACTTTCATCTTCCCGTCCGAACTCTGGCAAACGCCTGATGCCAACCTTGCAGAGACTGGCGAGCGCTATCATGCACATCGCAAAGAACTTATGCAGTCCCTCTGGCTAGGCCTGACAAAAACGTACAACCTGTTCCACGCCCGCGACCTGTCGCCCGAGATGGTCGAGCGAGTATCGAAGAAGGACGCCGATACCGCCGCCGCAGGCTTTGAAGCCCTGCTCGAATTACGCCGATTGCACGTTGCGCTTGACTTGGCGGTGCGCGATTCCTATGGCTGGAAGGATCTCGACCTCGAGCACGACTTTCACGAAGTGGAGACTCTCCCCGAGAACGACCGCGTCCGATACACCCTCAGTCCAGCCGCCCGTAGCAAGGTACTCCAGCGTTTGCTCGCTGAGAATCACGCTCGCACCGGGGCCGCGGCCAGGAACCTC
>JAJEFE010000066.1 GCA_022820625.1 Gammaproteobacteria bacterium
ACGGCCGATTGGAGCGCGCCCAGGGGCCTTTGTGCGCCCACGCCGAGCCATCGGCCGATTCCGCGGTCGCCCATGCGGGTTCATCGCCAAATTGCGCCCTTCGCCTGACCGCGAAACATCCTACGGCGCACGCTCCTAGGGCACTTTCGCCTCACCAACCTGGTGCGTTTCATCCCCTATCCGGTCGCGGCCGGTTTCGTTGCCGGAATCGGCGGCGCCGTCAGCCTTGCGGCCGTGTCCCTGATGGGCGCGGAACTGACCCGCGAGACTGTACCTGCGCTGCTTGAGCCCGCCGCTGCGGCGCGCTGGGTCCCCGGTGCAGCCTTTGGCGCCGCTCTTTACTGGGGCGTCAAGCGGTGGCGCAGCCCCCTGATCCTGCCGGTCAGCGTCCTGCTCGCCGTCGGCGCATACCATCTTGCGCTCGCCGGACTCGGCATCTCCGGCGGGGAAGCACGGGCAGCGGGACTGCTCCTGACGAGTACGACCGACGGTAACCTGTGGCCGGCATTGCGCGGCGCCGATCTGGCGCACGTGGAGTGGGCTGCGATAGCGATGCAGATTCCGAACATGCTGACGCTGATGCTGATTGCATTCATCGCCGTCGTCATGAATGTCGCGGGCCTCGAGGTAGCCGCGAATCGGGAACTGGATTGGGACCGGGAGTTCACGGCAAACGGATTCGCCACCGTGGTCGCCGGTCTGGGCGGCGGAACGGTCTCGACCCTCGTCGTTCCCGCTTCGCTGCGCAGCCAACTGCTGGGCGCCGCCACGCGCCTGACCGGCCTGGTGGCCGCGCTGGTTGTCGCCTGCGGCCTGTTCCTGGGCGATGGGATACTGGAAGTGACGCCCTCGCCGCTGGTCGGCGGAATCCTCGTCTTTGCCGGGCTCGGCATGCTGGACGAAGGGCTGGTCAGGAGTTACCGGCGGCTCCCCCGGCCCGAGTTCGGCATCATTGCACTGATCTTCGTCGCCATCGTCGCCTTCGGCCTCCTTGAAGGCGTGGCCGCCGGCATGCTGGCGACTCTAATCTTCTTTGCCGTGCGCCTGAGCCACGTGGATCCCGTTGAATCCCGTTTCACGGCGCGGGAGCGGCGGAGCAACAAGTCCCGCCCGATAACCCACCGCGCCATCCTGCGCGAGGAAGGCGAGCGCGTGCAGGGCTACCGGCTGCGAGGCTACATCTTCTTCGGCAGCATCGGTGCGCTGGCCGATCGCTTGAGGAAATCCCTGCGCGGAACCGTCAGGCCCGACTGCCTGTTGCTTGACTTTGCCGCCGTCTCCGGATTGGACTTCTCGGCGCTGAATGTCCTGTCGAGGTTGCTGGAGACCGCGGAGGCGTCCGGCGTGAAGGTGATTCTGAGCGCATCGCCGCAACGCCTGACCCGCGACTTCGAACGCAACCTGCCGCCTGCCGTATTCGCGAAGCTGTTGATCGAGCCGGATGCGGACCGTGCCCTGGAACGCTGCGAGGACATCGTCATTTCGGCGTGGACGGCGAACGAAGATCTGGCGGAACAACGGCGCAGCGTACTGCTGGAGCAAACAGCCGAGGGCATAGAACTGCATCTGGAGCGACAGATCCGGTTTGAGGAACTGATCGAAGAGCTGAGCGGCTGGCTGGAACTCCGCGAGTACGCCGCCGGCGAGATTATCGCCGGGCCGGAAACGCCCTCCGGGGGATTGTTGCTGCTGATTTCCGGCCGGGCTTCCGCCTTCAATGCGGCGGGCAAGCGCCTCTATCAGTGCGGACCGGGAGATTCGATCCGGTCGGTGGGCGTTAAGAAACAGAAAGTAAGCTCAGTGGTCGCCGAGGAACCTTGCCGTGCAATGGTGGTGACGCCGGCGGACCGGAGTTGGCTGGAAGAGCACAGGCAGGAACTTGCCCTGAAACTGTATGGATACCTCCTTGCCGACCATTTCCAGAGCGGACCACGGGGCGAGCCCCAGTGAGCCGTATACTCAGGGATCGAGGTGTCAACACCGCCTTTTACGGTCACGCCCGAGAACACGGCGACTGCAGCCATCGTGGATACGCAGCTGCGGTTCGCGTTACTCCACCGTGACCGTCTTGGCGAGGTTTCGGGGCTGATCCAGATCGGTACCCCTCAGCACCGCCACATGATACGCCAGCAACTGCAGGGGCACCGTATACAGCAGCGGCTCCTGGATGGGCTGCACGTGGGCGGGCATGCGCAGGATGCGAACGCCGTCATCGTCGCCGAATTCTACCGCCGGATCGGCGAATACGAACAGCCGGCCGCCCCGGGCCCTGACCTCCTGCAGGTTCGACCGGAGTTTCGCCAGCAACTCGTTGTTGGGCGCCACGGCCACCACGGGCATGTCGTCGTCCACCAGCGCCAGCGGTCCGTGCTTGAGTTCGCCCGCCGCGTAGGCTTCGGCGTGGATGTAGGAGATCTCCTTGAGCTTCAGCGCCCCCTCCATGGCCACCGGGTTGAGCGCGCCCCGGCCCAGGAACAGGGCATGGTGCCTGTCCGCGAACTCGTGGGCCAGTTCGGCGATGGCGCCGTCCAGCAACAGGCTCTGCTCCACCAGTCCGGGCATCTCGGCCAGGTGATTGACGATCAGGCGCTCGGTGTCGGCATCGATGCCGCGCCGGCGCGCGAGCACGATGGTGAGCATCAGCAGCGCCGCCAACTGGGTGGTGAATGCCTTGGTGGAGGCGACGCCGATTTCGATGCCCGCACGGGTCAGGAACACCAGGTCGGCCTCGCGGGTCAGGGAACTCTCCGCGACGTTGCAGATCGCCAGCGTGGCCAGGTAGCCGAGCTTCTTCGCGGCCCGCAACGCCGCCAGGGTGTCGACGGTTTCGCCCGACTGGGAAATGGCCACGAACAGCGTATTCTCCGGGACCACCGGCGAGCGGTAACGGTACTCGCTGGCCAGGTCCACGGCACACGGCAGCCGGGCTACCTCCTCAAGCTGATACCGCGCAACCAGGCCTGCATGGTAGCTGGTGCCGCAGGCGACGATGTGCACGCCCGCGGTTTGCCCCAGCAGGGGCCGGGCCACGGCTCCAAATGCAGTATCGGCTATCGCGCCGTCTTCGATCCGGTTATCAAGCGCTCGAGTCAGCGCCGCCGGCTGCTCATGGATTTCCTTCTCCATGTAGTGCCGGTGGCGCCCCAGATCCACCGAATCGGCGGTCTGCTCGCTGACACGGACCGGGCGTTGAACTTCCCGCCCGCCGGGCTCGAAGATTCGCACCGAGTCTCGCTCGACCACGGCGACATCCCCTTCTTCAAGGAATTGAAGCCGGGAGGTCACCGGCAGGAGCGCGGCGACATCCGATGCCACCAGGTTGCCGTCGCCGCCCAGGCCCACCACCAGCGGGGTACCGATGCGTGCCGCGATCAATGCGTGCGGTTGCGCGTCGCTGAGCACGACCATGGAGGCATACCCGCCCTCCAGCTCGTCGATCGTGCGACTGACGGCCAGGCGCAGGTCACCGGTCCGTGCCAGGTGGTAGTGAATGCGATGAACGATGACCTCGGTATCGGTTTCGGACGCGAACCGGTACCCGTCTGCCTCCAGTTGCCCGCGTAGCGTTTCATGATTCTCGATGATGCCGTTGTGCACCACGGCGATCCCGCCCGAGGTGTGGGGATGGGCGTTGGTCTCGCTGGGCTTGCCGTGGGTCGCCCAGCGGGTATGGGCGATGCCCGAGGCGCCGCTCAAGGGGGTTCCGTTCAGCGCGTCCTGCAACGCCTGAACCTTTCCCAGTCGCCTCAGGCGCTGCAGCCCACCGCCATTGATCACGGCCAGGCCCGCGGAGTCGTATCCCCGGTACTCCAGGCGCCGCAACCCTTCCATGAGGACCGGAGTGATGTCCTGGCCCCCGACCATTCCGACAATGCCGCACATCCCGGACTATGACTCTCGCTTCTTCGGCCTCTTCCAGCCCTCGACCGTACTCTGGCGTTGTCGCGCCACGGCCAGGGTTCCGGGAGGGACGTCCCTGGTAATTGTCGACCCCGCCGCGATCGTTGCGCCCTCGCCCACCTTCAGCGGCGCCACGAGCATCGAACCCGAACCCACGAAGACCCGGTCGCCGATTTCCGTGCGGTGCTTGTTCGCGCCATCGTAGTTGCATGTCACGGTGCCGGCGCCGACATTGCTGTCGCGGCCGATGCGGGTATCGCCGACATAGCTCAAGTGGTTCGCCTTGACGCCGGAGGCCAATCGGGCGGCCTTGACCTCGACGAAATTGCCCACCTTGACGCGCTCGTCGAACTCCGTGCCGGGCCGCAACCGCGAGAAAGGGCCGATCTCGCAGCCGGCGCCGGCGATGACGCCATCGACGACGCAGTGAGCGTGCACCGTGCAATCGTCGCCGAGGCAACTGTCAGAGATGATGGCGTTGGGGCCAATGCGGACCCGATCGCCGAGGGTTACGTTGCCGCTGAACACCGCCCCCACGTCGATAAACACGTCCCGACCCACTGCCAGCCGCCCGCGCAGGTCGAAGCGGGAGGGATCGGCGAGCGTTACGCCCCGGTCAAGCAAATCCCGGGCGTTGCGTTGCTGGATGGCGCGTTCGGCCAGGGCCAACTGGTTTCGATCATTGATGCCCAATGCTTCAGCGGGATCACCGACCGGCATGCCAACCACCGGCGCGCCCTCCGAGACCGCCATTGCAATAACGTCGGTAAGGTAGAACTCGCCCTGACTGTTGGAGTCGTCCAGGCGGTCCAGCCAGCGTCTGGCCGACGCCGCTGGCAACACCATGATGCCCGTGTTGATTTCGTTGACCGCGAGCTCGCCCGGCGTGGCATCCGCATCCTCGACCACCGCCACGACGGCGCCTGTCTCGTCGCGCAAAACGCGGCCGTAGCCTGACGGATCATCGACCGTTGCGGTCAGCAAGCCCAGTGCGCAGCCATCAGTCTGCCTGATCAGCGTCTCAAGACTCGCGGCGGAAATCAGCGGCATGTCACCGCAAAGCACAAGCACCCGATGCCCTTCCGCGATGCCCGGTAGCGCCTGGGCCAGCGCGTGTCCGGTGCCGAGTTGTTCGGGCTGATGGGTCCAGTCCAGGGCCCGGTCCGCGAATTCGGCCCGCACCGCCTCACCGCCGTGCCCGTGGACGATGTTGAGCGCATCGGGCTCCAACGACTCCGCCGTGTCGAGCACGTGTGCCAGCATCGACCGCCCGGCGAGGGGTTGCAGCACTTTGGGACGCGTTGAGTTCATGCGCCGCCCTTGGCCGGCCGCCAGGACAACGACTGTCACGGGTACGGACGTATTTCGCTTCACGCGGGGATACTACAGCTTTCGTACGTTCGGCAGCGTGGCCATTTTTCGATCCAGCGTGAAAACCTCCAGGTCCGCGCGATCGTATCCGTTCGAGATCAACCGGTCGAACAGCCCTGGCCCGGCGGTTGCCATCAGCGCCCGGATAACCGCTCTGCCGTTCAATGGGCGCACCAGACCGCTGTTCTGCAAGAGCATCAAAAGGGCGGACCTGGCATCGTCTCCAGACACATCGTAGTGATGCTGGACCGCGATATAGGCTTCGCCAATGACCTGATTGGATGCGAAAAACTCGTAACTACGCTCGTCCACGAGCGAGGCCAGCTTCGCAATGCATCGTTCGTATTCGGGTCGCGGGTCTTTTGTCAGCAACCTGACCAAGATAGACGTGTCAATCCCGTAACGCCGGATCATACGCTTGCTTCCGAAAGTCAGCCAAGTCAAACGAGCCCCGATCCCGCTTTATCTTGTCGTGCAAGGTACCTACGTGTGAAAGGTCTATTCGTCTTGGCCGCAGGATGAAGCCATCATCGTCCTCCACCAGTTCCAGCCGGTCGCCCGGCCCGACGCCCAGCGCGTCAAGCACACGGGCGGGAAACGTAACTTGCCGCTTGGAGGTTATCTTTACGACCACGACAGATCTCCTTACCAATAGATAAAATATAGTAAGGACCATAGTCCAAGCTGTGAGGCGGGTCAACCCGCGCGGACGAAGTAGTTGCGCCGCTACGGTCGGCAAGAAGCTGCCGCCCCCAAACGCGGTTTGCCATTGCCCCCGATCGCCTCAAATTGACCCCCGGCCGATTGCCTCAGCGCCTGCCCTTCAGCTTCTCGGCCGCGCGGTAACGGGCCTCGGCCTCGACAAGTTCCCGTTGCGCCTGTTCAAGGTCGATTTCGCCGCTGCCGCCCTCCAGTGCTTCGCGGGCGCGTTCGCGCGCCGCCAACGCCGCAGCTTCATCGAGGTCCTCGGCCCTTGCGGCGCTGTCCGCGAGCACCGTGACCAACCGCGGTTGGACCTCCAGCACGCCGCCGGTGACGAAGAAGAACCGCTCCTCTTCGCCGGGCGGCTGAACCCGAACCTCTCCGGGCTTGAGATACGTCAGAAGTGGCGCGTGGCGAGGCGCGATCCCGATCTCACCGAGTACTCCGGGGGCGAACAACATCTCCGCTTCCCCGGCGTAAATCGCCCCTTCGGCGCTGACGATTTCTACATGGATGGTGGCCATCGTCGCCCTACTGCAGGCGCTTGGCCCGCTCTTCCGCCTCGTCGATGGTGCCGATCATGTAGAAGGCCTGCTCCGGCAGGTGATCATAGTCGCCGGCGACGATGGCCTTGAAGCTGCCCACCGTGTCCTTCAGGGGCACGTACTTGCCCGGCGTGCCGGTAAAGGTCTCCGCCACGGTGAACGGCTGCGACAGGAAGCGCTGGATCTTGCGCGCCCGCTGCACGGTGAGCTTGTCGTCCTCGGATAGTTCGTCCATGCCGAGGATAGCGATGATGTCCTGAAGCTCCTTGTAGCGCTGCAGCACGGCCTGCACGGAGCGCGCCGTCTGGTAGTGCTCTTCGCCGATGATGTTGGGGTCCAGCAGGCGGCTGGTGGAGTCCAGCGGATCCACCGCCGGGTAGATGCCCAGCTCGGCGATCTGCCGGGACAGCACCAGGGTGGCGTCAAGGTGAGCGAAGGTGGTGGCCGGCGACGGGTCGGTCAGGTCGTCCGCGGGCACGTATACGGCCTGGAACGAGGTGATCGAGCCGGTGCTGGTGGACGTGATGCGCTCCTGCAGCACGCCCATCTCCTGGGCCAGGGTGGGCTGATAACCCACCGCTGAAGGCATCCGCCCCAGCAGCGCCGAGACTTCCGTGCCCGCCAGCGTATAGCGGTAGATGTTGTCGATGAACATGAGCACGTCCCGGCCCTCATCGCGGAAGTATTCGGCGATGGTCAGGCCCGTGAGTGCCACGCGCAGACGGTTGCCGGGCGGCTCGTTCATCTGCCCGTAGACCAGCGACACCTTGTCGAGCACCTCCGACTCCTTCATCTCGTAGTAGAAGTCGTTGCCCTCGCGGGTCCGCTCACCGACCCCGGCGAACACCGAGTAACCGCCGTGTTCCTTCGCGATGTTGTTGATCAGTTCCATCAGCGTGACGGTCTTGCCCACGCCGGCGCCTCCGAACAGTCCGATCTTGCCGCCCTTGGCGATGGGCATGATCAGGTCGATGACCTTGACCCCGGTCTCCAGCAGCTCGGTCGTCGGGGACTGTTCCTCGAACGTGGGCGGGTCGCGGTGAATGGGCAACCGCTCCTCTTCGCCGATCGCCCCAACCTTGTCGATGGGGTTTCCCAGCACGTCCATGATGCGTCCCAGCGTCTTTTCTCCCACCGGAACGGTGATCGGCGCCGCCGTGTTGTCCACCCCCAGACCCCGTTTCAGCCCTTCGCTCGATCCCATGGCGATGGCCCGTACCACGCCGTCGCCCAACTGCTGCTGGACCTCCAGCGTGAGATCGCGGTCCTTGAGCGTCAATGCATCGTAAACGCTCGGAATGGCGTCCCTCGGAAACTCGACATCAACGACCGCGCCGATGACCTGAACTATCGTGCCCATGCTCATGAAATGCTCAACCTTCCTCTGTTTCAGGAATCGCTATACGGCGGCCGCACCGCCGACGATTTCCGATATTTCCTGGGTGATCGCCGCCTGGCGGGCCTTGTTGTAGGCCAGCTGGAGCTGATCGATGAATTTGCCGGCGTTGTCCGTGGCGGCCTTCATCGCCACCATCTTGGACGCCATCTCGCAGGCCACGTTCTCCACCGCACCGCGGTACACCTGCGCCTCCAGGTAACGCTCCAGCACGTTGTGAAGCAGCTCCGCGGCATCCGGCTCGTAGATGTAGTCCCAGTGGTCCTGCAAGTCTTCCGCGTCCACCGGTTCCACCGGCACCAATGTGCTGATGGTCGGCCTCTGGGTCATGGTATTGACGAAATCGTTGTAGGCCAGGAACAGTCTATCGATCTTCCCCTCCCGGTAGGCGCCCGTCATGGTGGCGATCGGGCCGACGAGATCCGCCACCTTGGGCACGTCGCCCAGGTGCGTCGCCGCCGAAACGATGTTCGTGTTCAGCCGGCGGAAAAACGCCAGCCCCTTGGCGCCCAGGATGCACAGGTCGGCTTCGATGCCCTGTTCGCGCCAGCGGCTTATGTCATTGAGCAGCGCCCGGAACAGGTTGACGTTCAGCGAACCGCACAGGCCCCGGTCGGTGGTGACCACCAGGTAACCGACGCGCCTGATCTCCCGCGTTTCAAGGTAGGCATTGTGGAAATCGGGGCCGGCCTGGGACAGATGGCCGATTACGCGGCGGATGCTCTCGGCATAGGGCTTGGCGGCATTCATCCGGTCCTGGGTCTTGCGCAGCTTGGACGCTGCAACCATTTCCATCGCCCGAGTGATCTTCTGCGTATTCTTCACGCTGTTGATCTTTGTGCGGATTTCCTTGCCGACCGCCATCTGGTTGATCCTTGCGACTCGCCCTCTGACCCCGCCAGGCCCCGTGGCGCTAGTAGGCGCCCGACGACTTGAACTCGTCGAGCAGCGCCTTGAGTCCAGCCTGAATTTCTTCGTCGTACGCCCCGGTACTGTCGATTTTGGCCATCAAATCCTCCGCGTTGGCCCGGGCGTGGGCGTGCAGGGCCGTCTCGAATGGCACCACTTTCTCCACCTCGACGTCGTCCAGGTAGCCCTCGTTTACCGCATAGAGGGAAATGGCCATTTCGGCCACCGACATCGGAGCGTACTGGGGCTGCTTCATCAGTTCGGTGACCCGCTGGCCGCGCTCCAGTTGCCTCCGGGTGGCTTCGTCAAGGTCCGAGGCGAACTGCGCGAAGGCGGCCAGCTCACGATACTGCGCCAGCGACAGGCGGATGCCGCCGCCCAGCTTCTTGACGATCTCGGTCTGCGCCGCTCCGCCCACGCGCGATACCGAAAGGCCCGCGTTGATGGCCGGCCGGATACCCGCGTTGAACAGATCCGTCTCCAGGAAGATCTGCCCGTCGGTGATCGAGATCACGTTGGTGGGTACGAAGGCGGAGACGTCGCCCGCCTGGGTTTCGATGATCGGCAGGGCGGTCAGCGAGCCCGTCCTGCCCTTGACTTCGCCGTCGGTGAAGTCCTCCACGTAGCCCGCGTTGACCCGCGCGGCGCGCTCCAGGAGACGCGAGTGCAGGTAGAACACGTCGCCCGGATAGGCTTCACGGCCGGGCGGGCGGCGCAGCAGCAGCGAGACCTGGCGATACGCCCAGGCCTGCTTGGTCAGGTCGTCGTAGATGATCAGCGCGTCCTGGCCCCGGTCGCGGAAGTACTCGCCCATGGCGCAACCCGCGTAGGGCGCAATGTACTGCATGGCCGCCGATTCGGAGGCGGAAGCCGCGACCACGATGGTGTGCTCCATCGCGCCTTCCTGCTCAAGCCGGTTCACGACATTGGCGACCGTGGAATTCTTCTGGCCGATGGCCACGTAGATGCAGATGATGTCGCCGCCGCGCTGGTTGATGATGGTGTCGATGGCCACCGCGCTCTTGCCCGTCTGGCGGTCGCCGATGATGAGCTCCCGCTGGCCCCGGCCGATGGGCACCATGGAGTCGATGGATTTCAAGCCGGTCTGCACCGGCCGCGATACCGACTGGCGGTCGATCACGCCGGGGGCCACTTTCTCGATAGGCGACGTCTCGTCGGTGTCGATTGGGCCCTTGCCGTCGATGGGGCTGCCCAGCGAATCCACCACCCGCCCGAGCAGCGCCTCGCCCACTGGCACCTCCAGGATCCGGCCCGTGGTGCGGACCGTGTCGCCCTCGCGAATGTGCTTGTACTCGCCGAGGATCACGGCGCCCACCGAATCCTGTTCCAGGTTGAGCGCGAGACCGAAACTCCCTCCCGGGAACTCGATCATCTCTCCGTACTGGACATCGGCCAGTCCGTGGATGCGGACGATGCCGTCGGTCAGCACGACCACGGTGCCGACATCCCGCGCCTCGGCCCTGGCATCGAAGTCCTCGATGCGCTGCCTGATGAGTTCGCTGATTTCCGACGCTTTCAGTGCCATATGATTTCCTCTTGCCCGCTATACGTCAGGCGGTCAGAACCCCGGCGAGTTCCGTGAGCCGGCTCCTTACCGATCCGTCGATCACCTGGCCCTCGGCCTGGATGACAGCGCCGCCCAGCAGTTCGGGGTCCTGTTGCAATTCAAGTTCCACGGCCCTGCCCAGCTTGCGCTCCAGGACCTCGCCGATTCGGCTGACGACGGCCTGCTCCACGCCGGCGGCCGTGATGAGCTGCACCTTGACCGTGTTCTCGGCCCGGGCCTTGAGCGCATCGAACTGCGCGGAAATTTCCGGCAGCACGTCCAGCCGATGATTCTCGGCGAGCAGCCGAAGCAGGTTGCGGCCGTGCGCGGATTCCAGGGCGCTGGCCTCGCCCGCGTCGGCGAAAATCGACAGCAGAAACGATACCCGCGCCGTATTGTCGAGTTCGCGCCTGGCCAGAAACGTCCTGGCGTCGGGATCGCCCACCACGTCGGCAACGCCGCGCAGGGCCTCCGACCAGGCGGACAGGTTGCCGTTTTCCCTGGCCAGCTCGAAGACCGCGCGGGCGTAGGGGCGTGCCAGTGTGCCGATTTCAGCCATGACAGATCATCCCTTGCACGCGTCCCGTCCCGCTACAGGTCCGCGGCGAGGCGGTCGAGCAGTTCACGGTGCGCGTCGGTGTCGATTTCGCGGGCCAGTACCTTCTCCGCGCCCGCTACCGCGATGGCCGCCACCTGGCCGCGCAGCTCATCCCGCGCCCGGTTGACTTCCACGTCGATCTCCGCCTTGGCGCTTTCGAGCCGCTTGCGCTTTTCCTCTTCACCTTGCGTGCGGGCTTCCTCGACGATCCCCGCCGCCCGGGAATTGGCCTTGCCGAGGATGTCGCGCGCCTGATCCCGTGCGGCCGAGACGATGCCCTCGGCCTCGGTTGCGGCCGCTTCAAGCTCGCTGCGCCCCTTCTCCGCCGCAGCGAGCCCGTCGGCGATGCGCTGCTCGCGCTCCTCCATGGCCTCGAGTATCACCGGCCAGATGAACCTCATGGTGAACCACACCAGAAGCGCGAATACCAGCATCTGCACGAAGAGGGTGACGTTGATGCTCACGGAATGCCTCCAGAAACGATGTCGTCAGGTTTGGCCGGCCCCGCCGTCAACCGCCCAGCCCTGTCTGCAGGGCGTCCTGCACCGGGCCGAGAAACGGATTGGCGAAGGTGAAGAACAGCGCCACGCCCACGCCGATCATGGTGACCGCGTCCAGCAGGCCCGCCACGATGAACATCTTGATCTGCAGCATCGGCACCAGTTCCGGCTGCCGGGCCGCGCCTTCAAGGAACCGTCCGCCGAGCAGGCCGAAGCCGACGGCGGTGCCCGCCGCGCCGAGACCGATCAACAGCGCCACCGCCAGGGCCGTCATGCCCTGCACGTTGGCGATCACATTTGCAACTTCCATAACTCCTCCTAATTCCGCGAAGGCCTTGATGCCTCCGCAACTAATGTTCCTCGTGGGCCATGCTCAAGTAGACGATGGTCAACATCATGAAGATGAATGCCTGCAGGGTGATGATAATGACGTGGAACAGCGCCCAGGCCAGTCCCAGGATCACCTGAATCACCAGGTACGAAATGGTGGCGGGCGAGGCCAGATTCAACAGCGTTTCGGTCAACGTATGCCCGCCGGCGGACAGCGTGAACAGGGCGATCAGGATGAAGATCAGCTCGCCGGCGTACAGGTTGCCGAACAGCCGCAACGCCAGCGACACCGGCTTGGCGAGTTCCTCCACCACCTTGAGCAAAAGATTGAACGGCATCATCCACTTGCCGAACGGGTGGAACAGCAGTTCCCTGGCGAATCCCCCCGCACCCTTGATCTTGATGCTGTAGAAGATCATCAACAGGAAGACGCTGATCGACATGCCGAAGGTGATGTTGAGATCGGTGGTGGGCACAACCTTCATGTACTCGATGCCCATCGCCACGCCGACCTCGGGCAGCAGGTCCACCGGCACCAGGTCCATGAAGTTCATCAGGAAGATCCAGCAGAAGATGGTCAGCGCCAGCGGCGCGATGAGCCGGCTGGTGCCGTGGAAGCTGTCCCTGACCTGGGTGTCGACGAATTCGACCATCATCTCGACGAAGTTCTGCCAACGGCCGGGTACGCCCGTAGTGGCCTTGACCGCCGCGAAGCGGAAGCTGGCAGCGAACAGGATGCCCAGCGCGACAGCGTAGAAGACGCTGTCCAGGTGCAGGTTCCAGAACCCTTCGCCCAAGTGGAGATTCGTGAGGTGGTGGACGATGTACTCGGTGGCGTTTGCGGGGCCTTCGTGGGCGTCTTCCATGCCTATTTCTCACCCGGCTGCCGTTGTCCGCCGCCGGCCAGCGCGTCGCCCGGACCGAAGATCAGTGCCGCCCAGAACACCAGCAGGGTCGCTCCGAATCCGCCGATCATCGCTCCGAATACCACTTCCATGCTCGTCAACACCAACGCGAACAGCCCTGCCGTTACCAGCAGCTTGAACGCCTCTCCTCGAAACAACCGGCCAAGAATCTTCGCCGGTTCCCTGCTCGCGCCTGGCCGGAACGTACCGGCCACCTGGACCAGACTTGCCACCGTGCCGATTCCGCCACCCAGGAACGCTGACACGGCCGCCGCCGTACCCGCGAGCAGCAGCCCGCCCGCGGAGGCCAGCAGCGTGACGCAAGCCTGTGCCCCGACAATCCGGAACGCAGCCCTGCGCGCCTGGCGGAACCGCTCATCCAGATTGCTCACAAGCAGACCGTGTGCCCGCAATTTCCAGCTGCATCGGATAAAGAAAAAGCCACACCCGAGGCGTCGCTTCTGGGAGGAATTTCTACTGCCTGAACGCCGCCGGTATCCTATAGCCTTGCAGGCTTGCGATCAAGGCGAACCCGGCCCTGGATTCCCACCCCTCCGGAGCCCGAATTGCGCGATGATCCCCTCCAGCTCATCGGTGCCGTGATAGCGAATGATGACCCGCCCACCTTTCTTCCGGTGATCGATCCGGACGGACGCGCCCAGCCGGTCGCTCAACTCGGTTTCCAGCCGCTGCACGTCGGGGTCTGCGACCGGAGCCGGCGGAGGTTTCACGGCAGGCCGCGCCAGCCGGTTCACGGCGCGCTCGGTCTCCCGCACGCTCCAACCGTGCTTTACGGCGCGTCGGGCCAGGTCCACCAGGGCTTGGGGGTCTTCCAGCCCCAGCAGCGCCCTCGCGTGCCCCATGTTCAGTGACCTGCCCTCGAGCATCTCCTTCACTTCGTCGGGCAATTCCAGCAGCCGCATCAGGTTGGTGACGGTAGCCCTCGATCGGCCCACCGCGTCCGCGGCCTCCGCGTGGGTCATCTCGAATTCGTTCACCAGGCGCCTCAGCGCACCGGCTTCCTCCAGCGGATTCAGGTCCTCCCGCTGCATGTTCTCGATCAGGCCAACCGCTACTGCCTCCCGATCGGACATGTCTCTGACGAGGGCGGGAATCGCGTCCAGCCCGGCCAGTTGGGCAGCACGCCAGCGGCGCTCCCCGGCGACGATCTCGTAGCGGGTCTCGGCGGCGCCTTCCGAGGCGCTCAGGGTACGCACGATGATCGGCTGCACCAGACCCTGGGCGCGGATGGAGTCGGCCAGTTCCTCCAGCGACTCCTGACGCATGTCAACCCTGGGTTGGTAGCGGCCCCGTTCGAGGAGGTCGATGGGCAGTTCGCGGAGACCGTCCTGTGTGGCCGGCTGAGGTGCGATGGGGTCCGTGCCCAGCAACGCCTCCAGGCCGCGGCCGAGACTTCTTCGCTTAGGCCGCATCACTCACCGAACTCGGTCGCGAGAACGTCGAGGCCCTGAGGCTGCAGTTGCAGTGAATGGTGGGCAAGGTGGGCGAAGTATCCATCGATTCCATTCGTGGGCGGGAGCTGGCGCGAATCATTGTATCCCAAGCCGCCCCGCAAACCATGTCAGGACCGCCCCGTTCAGAGCGTCGCCGGTACAGCCTCGCGGCGGTTGATCTCGCCGGCCAGGGCCAGGTAGGCCAGCGCCCCCGCGGAGGACTTGTCATGGTAGAGCGCCGGCTTGCCGAAACTGGGCGCTTCGGCCAGTCGGACGTTACGCGGAATGACCGTACGAAACACCCCATCGCCGAAGTGTTCCAGAAGCTGTCCGGATACCTCTCTGGTCAGATTGGTCCTGCCGTCGAACATGGTGCGCAGGATGCCGTGAATCCGCAGCGCCGGGTTGACGCCGCGGCGGACTTGCTCGACGGTCTCCAGCAGCGCGCTGAGGCCCTCCAGCGCCAGGTACTCGCACTGAATGGGGATGAGCACGCCGGTGGCCGTCGCCAGGGCGTTGAGGGTGAGCATGTTGATCGCGGGAGGGCAATCCACCAGGACGTAGTCGTAGTCCTTCGCAAGCGGCGTCAGCACCTGCTTGAGCCGGCGTTCACGGCCCGGATGATTCAGCAGGCGGACTTCCGCGAGGGTGAGGTCCTGATTCGCCGGCAGCACGCCGAATCCGCCGGCGCCGGCGGGGCGAACCGCCGCGGCCGCATCGTGCTCCTCCAGCAGCAGGTCGCAGACGGTGTGCTCCAATTCGGCCGTGTCCACGCCGCAGCCCACCGTGGCGTTGCCCTGGGGGTCCATGTCCACCACCAGCACACGCCGGCGCGTGGCGGCGAGGGAGGCGGCGAGGTTGACGCAGGTGGTGGTCTTGCCCACCCCGCCCTTGCGGTTGGCTATGGCAATGATCTGCGCCACGGATTCTTCAGCCTCGCTTCATGGAGATGATCAGCAGCGATCCACCGATCAGGTTCGTCGCCGTTCCTTCCACCCGGCGCAGTTCGAACCGCCCGTCTGCCTGCAGCGGTTCGGCGGCGGCCTGCCCGCCGGTGGGCACCAGCAACACCGAAGCCGGCCCGAACAGGTGCGCGGTGAGCCGCAGCAACTCCGCCGGCGCCGCCACCGCCCTGGCGAGCAGGGTATCGAAGGTTCCGGCGTCGTTCATCTCCTCCACCCGGCGATGTTCCACGGCAACGTTAACCAATCCCAGCAGGCCTTGCACATGCTGGAGGAACGCCGCCCGCTTGCCACGGCTTTCAATGAGCGTAAAGTGCCTGTCGGGCTCGGCGATGGCCAGCGGAATTCCCGGCACGCCGGCGCCGCTGCCCACATCGGCTACCCGGCGGCCCTGGAGCAGCGGGCGGAGCGCGAGACTCTCGATCACGTGGCGGCGGATCATTGCCTCCGGATCGGTGATCGCGGTGAGATTGTGTACCCGGTTCCAGCGAAGAATCTCCCCGAGAAACGCCGCCAGGGCCTCCGCGGCGTTCGGGTCTGGAGCCAGCCCGACCTCCGCCAGCCGCTCAGTCAGGCGCTCAGTCAGGCGCTCCCTCATGACCGCAGTATAGCCCGCGGCAATGAGACGACAGGCACGCAGCGACGGGCCAACAGGCCGACCCCTTCAGACGAGCACCGCCTCACCGGCCCGATGACAGGCCACCAGACTGTCAGTCAACTGCCGCAGTTGCGGGGCTTCCGTCCGGCATCGATCCTGGGCGAACCGACACCGTGTCCTGAAGCGGCAGCCGGAGGGTGGGTCGACGGGTGATGGCAGGTCTCCCGGCAGCAATTCCCGATCCCGGTCCCGCTCCTTGTCCGGATCGGGGATCGGCACCGCGCTGATGAGCGCCCGCGTATAGGGATGATGAGGTGTTTCGTACAGCGCCTTGCGTGACGCCACCTCCATGATCCGGCCCAGGTACATGACCATGATGCGGTGACTGATATGGCGCACTACCGCGAGATCATGGGCAATGAATATCAGAGCCAGACCGAACTCCGCCTGAAGATCCATGAGCAGATTGACGATCTGCGCCTGGATGGAGACGTCCAGGGCGCTCACCGGTTCGTCGCAGATGATGACCTTCGGTTTGAGTACCAGTGCCCTGGCGATACCGATGCGTTGACACTGGCCGCCGGAGAATTCATGAGGATACCGATTCAGCTCGCGGCCGCTGAGTCCCACTCGCCTCAGGACATCGGCGACTCGCGTCCTCACCTCGTCGGCGCCGAGTTCCGGGAAGTGGGTACGCAGGGGCTCGCTGACGATGTTGCCCACGGTCATTCGCGGGTTCAGCGAAGCCAGGGGATCCTGGAAGATCACCTGGGCGTCGCGGCGCATCTCCCGCAGCGCCCGCTTGTCCAGGTCGCCCATGCTTTGCCCCAGCAGGCACACGTTTCCGGCGGTGGTGGGCACCAGCCGGAGGATGGCGCGGGCGAGCGTCGACTTGCCGCAACCCGATTCGCCCACGATACCCAGGGTCTCGCCCGACCTTAAGTCGAGATTCACCCCGTCCACGGCCCGCAGCGGTCGTTTTTCGCCGAGCCAGCCGCCGGTTCGAACCGGGAAATGGACCTTGAGACCGTCGACGCTCAACAAGGAAGAATCGGCCGCCGGGGCCAGCCGCTCCACCTGCTCTGCATCCAGTCTCGGCACGGCTTTCAGCAACGCCTTCGTGTAGGAATGGCGGGGCCGATAGAAGACATCCCGCACATTGCCCTGCTCCTTCAGTTCCCCGTCGTGCATCACGATGACTCGCTCGCAAAGCCCTGCAATGACGCCCAGGTCGTGGGTGATGAGAATGATCGCGGTGCCGAGCCGGCGGTTCAGGTCTTTCATGAGCTCGAGAATCTGCGCCTGGACGGTGACATCCAGCGCGGTGGTCGGTTCGTCGGCCACCAGAATCTGCGGGTCCAGGAGCAGGCTGGCGGCGATCATGACCCGCTGGCGCATGCCGCCGGAGAGTTCGTGGGGATAGCAGTCCAGCCGTTCCGCCGCGTCGGGAATCTTGACCGCTTCCAGCATTTCCAGGCACCGGTCCCGGGCTGCCCGGCGGGTCATCCTGTCGTGCTCGCGAACCACCTGGACCATCTGCTCGGCCACGGTCAGGTAGGGATTCAGCGAGGTCATCGGATCCTGGAAGATCATCGAGATTCGCCGCCCGCGAATGCTTCGCAGGGCCCCCGGGGAAAGGTTGAAGAGGTCCTGTCCGTCAAACATCGCGGAACCGCTGGCGCGGCCGTTGTCGGCCAGTAGGCCGATCAGGCTCAGCACGGTCTGGCTCTTGCCGGAACCCGACTCGCCGACCACGCCCAGGGTTTCCCCCCGGTCCAGTTCGAAGCTCAGGTTCCTGACAGCGTGGACCTCGCCGTCCGCCGTGTCGAAACGGACATGCAGGTTGCGAACTTCAAGCAGGCTCATGACCGGAGGCGCAACCGAACCCGGGGGCTGCTAGCGGTCCTTCGGGTCCAGCGCGTCGCGCATGCCGTCGCCGAGAAAGTTGAAGCAGAACAGGGTCATGGCGAGAAAGACCGCCGGAAAGAGCAGCAGCCAGGGGGAACTCTGCATCTCATCGGATCCGTCTTTCACCAACGCGCCCCAGGATGTCATGGGTTCCTGAACGCCCAGGCCGAGGAAACTGAGGAACGACTCCATGAGAATGACCTGGGGGATCGTCAGCGTCACGTATACGGCCACCACGCCCAGCAGGTTCGGTACGATGTGCCGGCGAATCACCGCGAATGTCCCCACCCCCTGGGCCCTGGCCGCCTCGACGAACTCGCGGTGCTTGAGGCTCAGAGTCTGGCCGCGAACGATCCTCGCCATGTCCAGCCAGATGATGGCGCCCAGGGCGACGAAGATCAGGAACAGGTTCCGGCCGAAGAACACCATGAGCAGAATGACGAAGAACATGAAGGGCATGGCGTAGAGGATGTCCACGATGCGCATCATAAGGTTGTCCAGCCGGCCCCCGAAATAGCCGGCGACGGCGCCGTAGCTGATGCCGATGAGCAGGCTGACCAGCGTCGCCGACAGCCCCACCATCAGGGAGATGCGGCCGCCGTAGAGCGTGCGCACGAACAGGTCCCGCCCCAGGGTGTCCGTGCCGAACAGATGACCCGTTTCCAGGCTGGGGCCGATGGACAGATTGCTCCAATCCGTGAAATCGTAGCTATAGGGACTGAACCAGGGGCCGACGACGACCAGCACAGCCATGATCCCGATGACGATGCCGGAGACCGTCGCGGCGCGATTCTTGCGCAGCGTTCGCCAGGCATCCACCCAGAGGCTGCGGCCCGCAACCTCCTCCTGACCCTGCACGGCCTGTGCCGAGGCGATCATGAGTACTTGACCTTGGGATCGAGCCAGGCGTAGGCGAGATCGACCAGCAGATTGAAGGCTATGATCAACACCCCGTAGAACACCACTACGCCCATCACCAACGTGTAGTCGCGATTCAGCGCGCCCTGAACGAAGAACCGTCCAAGCCCCGGGACGCCGAAGATCTGCTCGATGACCACGGAACCGGTGATCACCGCCGCCGTGGCGGGGCCCAGGTACGACACCACAGGCAGCAGCGCCGGCTTGAGCGCATGCCGGAGCACGATCTTGTGCATCGGCAACCCTTGTGCCCGCGCGGTGCGGATGAAGTTGCTGCGCAGCACCTCGATCATGCTGCCGCGGGTCAGCCGGGAGATGTAGGCGATCTGCGGCAGCGCCAGCGCGATCACGGGCAGCACCATGTTGCGCGGCGAACCGTCTCCCAGTCCGCCGGCCGGCAGCCATCCCAGGTAGACGGCGAATATCAGGATCAGCAATGGCGCCATGACGAAGTTGGGAATCGAAATACCCGTCATGGAGGCCGACATGACCGCGTAGTCGGTGCGCGTATTCTGGCGCAGCGCCGCAAGACTTCCGGCGGTGACCCCCACCAGCAGCGCCAGCGTAATCGCCATCCCTCCCAGCCTCAGCGATACCGGAAAACCCGTCATGATGAGTTCGGTCACCGTGTAGTCCCGGTACTGGAACGACGGACCGAAGTCGGCCTGCGCCAGCCCCCAGACGTAGCGGGCAAACTGCTGGTGGAGAGGCTCGTCCAGGTTGTAGGCGGCCCGCAGATTGGCCTCCACCTCCGGAAGCAGCGCCTTCTCCGAGTCAAACGGCCCGCCAGGAGCCACGCGAATGAGAAAGAACGCCAACGCGATCAGAATGAAGAGCGTCGGCAGGGCCCCAAGAAAGCGGCGCGTGGCGTAGCGTAACAAGCGCTTGCTCCGGTCTTCAGCAGCCCAAATATCTTAGCAGGGCGTCAAGTTAGAGATGATCAAGATGTTTCGTCACCGCCTCACCCATGTCAAACACGTCTTGTGGAATCGCCATGGCATTTTGCGGCTGATTGGCACAGCCGAATCCGCGCGGCGACGCCTCTTTGCGGTGCCGACTTCGGATTCAATGGAAAGTCAGCCAATAGTGCTATCCGTCGCGGCACCCGGGGCAGGCAGGTGGTCATTCTGGCATGGGACCGCGCCCTCGCCAACCGCAGCCCCCCCGGAGAGCCGTGGCGCTGGCGCTACACCCGGAACACCTTCATGACTTCGTCGCCGAAGTGGTTGATGACCTTGACGGCGATGCGGCCCGATGCCGTGGGCGCGAAACGTCGCTCGCGAGGGTGGCCCAGACGTCAGGTTCGATTTCTGCCTTCAGGGTGGCCTTCAGCTTCTTGAGCGAAAATCCTGGGATTTGACGCAATCAGATTGGTAAGGCAATAATTGTATGAATAATACAACGGTGAAGCTGTCCCCGGTGACACAACGGAGCGGCCTCGGCCTGTTCCGCCGTTGCGCAGGGCGTATTTTGGGGTCATATGTTTCGAGGGGAGACACATGAAAATCGATGAAAAACGCAGATTAGCTGAATTATCTGCGGCCAGCCTGTTCTGCACCGCTTTGGCATTGCCTGCGCCGACATTTGCGCAGACCGACAATGCAGACGGGGTACTTCAGACGCTTGAAGAAGTCGTCGTTACCGGACGCAAGCGTGAGGAGAGCCTACAGGAAATTCCGGTAGCCATATCGGTGCTGGGGTCCGATATGATTGCCGAGCTCAACGTCCTCAGACAGGATGATCTGGCCGCATTGGTACCTGGATATTTCTACAACCAGGGTGTTGGCCTGAATGAGGACCGTACTGCTGCGCTTCCGAGTATACGCGGTATCGGCTCGACAGAACTTGCCACAAATCGGTCCAAGGTCGCTTCCTTCGTAGACGGCATGCCTATTCTGGGTTCGGTTGGCGCCATCAATATCGGCGGTGCGACGCAGGTAGAGGTATACAGCGGCCCGCAGAGCGCGGCTTTTGGTCGTTCTACGTTTGCCGGTGCGATCAACTACGTAACCCGTGATCCAGGCGAAGAACTCAACGGCACTATCGGGATGAACTACAGCAATGAAGGCACCCGCATCGTCAACGGTTCTGTTGGAGGCCCGATTACAGACACGCTTGGTTTCCAGTTGGGCGCAATCATAGAAGACTCGGCGTCTCCGGATACTCCACTGTATTCGTACACTGACGGCGTAGAGGCAATTACTGAAACGGGTGAGAACCTTTCAGCTCGTCTGGTCTTTGAGCCCAATAACCAGTTCAAGGCCAAACTTACCTTTGCTCGCGATACAACGGACGATGGTCCTCGCGCGGATTTTTACGCGGCACCGGAGGACGCTTTTAACTGCTATAGCTCCGGCAATCTATATGCTTTCTACTCCGGCATGGGCCCAATGACGAACATTGGCTGGGACGGTCCCTGGGAATGTAAACTCGAAGTCCATCCCGAAACAGTCCTGGAGCAGTTAAACGACTATTTCCGCTATTTTAACGCCAATCCGGATGTTTTGACCTCTATTGCTGACGACCTGAGAGCGCAGGGCGCTGTGGACGGCCACCTGGGCTTAACCGTAGAAGAACAGGCCGCGATTATCTACGACGGCTACTCCGTCCATCACGGCCAGTCGGGTTCGGAAAGCGAGCGCGATCGCGTCATGGCGCAGTTTGATTATGTGATGGACAATGGCAGCGCTTGGCAGCTTTCGTTTATGCGCAGCGAAGAAGACCTGTTTCGCGGGTATTCGCGAGTTGCCGAGCAGGAAGTACAGCCCGTTTATTGGAACCCTGCCGGCGGATACTACGATCAATACGCGAATCTGGCTCACCTCACAAATCCGATGGCTATGCAGAACGGCCGCCGGGTGCCCGACAATGCACCGACCACCATCGAAGAAAACTACATGGAGGTTCGCTGGGCTTCACCAGGGGAAGATAGACTTCGTTATGTCGTAGGTGCTGCTTACTATGACTATGAATATATTTTCACCGATTATGGAGCACCTGGTTACGTCAACTTGACCAGGGGAACTGCCGACTTGTTCGCGCAGCTGATCGATCCAAGTGAACTAACCAATAGCGGCGGTATTGTCGCGCCCACTACCATCGCATCTGAAGTGACGACAAACACTGCGCTGTTCTTTAACGCATCTTATGATTTCACCGACACGCTAACCGGTTCAATCGAAGGACGTTATGCTTCTGATGACGTCGGAGCTGTGCTGGAGTCACCAGTGGAGGACACCCTCCGAGATTCAGTGAAGACGGATACCTTTACACCTCGTATTGCTCTGAACTGGACGCCGAATGACAACACAACCTACTACGCCCAGTACTCTGTAGGCGTAAACCCGGCGGGAATCAATGCCAATATGCTGGATCCCCTCCTTCGGGCCACGCTGGACAACGGTGTATTCGTGGATGACACCGTATATGGCGGCTCGGTAATGGGAAATGTTACTACCGTCAACTATGACTCATCCCGATATGCGAGCTTTGACGAAGAAGAGCTGACCAACTATGAGTTAGGGTTTAAAGGGACTGCGCTCGACGGACGACTGACTTATACCGGTGCTGTCTACTACATGGTGTGGGAAAACGCGCTGGAAAATATTGCGCTGGACTGGGATTACACCTATGCAGACGATGATCTTGCAGGCCTGTCGGTATTTGAAGCTGATGGTTCAGGTCCAACGGACGTCTATTATGTCCCGGAGACTGACGACACGAGTATCAATCAGATACTGACCAATATCGGTAAGTCCGATACCAAGGGTGTCGAGTTGCAGATGACTTATTATTTAGGTGACAACTGGACTATCTCCGGCAACGCCAGCTACATGCAACGGAAATTTACCGATTACTGTTCTGAGGATGACTATCTTGGCTTCGACGGATCGACGACCCATCCTGAACCGGGTGTGCATGCCGGTTTAACAGAGGGTGTCAGTGCAGGTGGCAATCCATGCTGGATTCTGGATGGTCTGGAAGTTCCCGATCAGCCATCCTTCACGATGACCTTGTTACCCACTTATCGCACCGAGTTTGCTAATGGAATGCGATTCAACGCCACTCTCATGCTGCGGCACATTAGCCAGCATTACAGAGACTTCGTAAATATCACGGAAACTCCACCTGTCGACAGAGTCAATCTGCGGCTTGGGCTTTCGACGGAATCGTGGACCGGAACGCTCTATATAGACAATTTGCTGGATGACACAAATCTGACTCCCAGAGGTGTTACTTCCCAGGGGAGGTTCAATCAGCTGAATGCGCCGGCTGTTCTTCCTCCGCAATACTTGTTCCCGTTCATGGGCGCGACGATGGCTTCGTTCAGGTTTAACCGGAATGTAGGCCGCACCGCCGGTATTCGGTTCAACTACAACTTCTAAGCACAGATCGAAACCTTCCAAACCCATCGACAGAAATGTCGATGGGTTTTTTTGGTGCGCCAGGCATGGCGCGTAAGCGTTTCCGGCGTCAGCCCGGCGGCCAGGATTCCTAGCCCGGATATTGCATGAGTCGCCGATTTTAGCCTGAAGGCTGAGTGATTTTCGGGTTCGGACGGATTCAGTCGGGTTCAGGGCGTGCTGGAGGCGGTCGAGGGCCTTTGTTCGGTTCGGATCGAGGCGTGGTTACACGGGTTGAGCCGGTTTGGGTGGGAATCGGGCATAGCGGGGCCTGGCGTGTGCGCTCCACGCCCTTGGGAACGG
>JAJEFE010000005.1 GCA_022820625.1 Gammaproteobacteria bacterium
GCTGCCGAACATGTTCGATGCGGCGCTGACGGGCCACTTCAAGGGCATGTACATCATGGGCGAAGACCCCGTGCAGTCCGACCCGAACCAGAACCACATCATCGCCGCGCTTCGCAACATGGAGTGCGTGATCATCCACGATCTGTTCCTCAACGAGACTGCCAAGTACGCACACGTCTTCCTGCCGGGCAGCTCGTCGCTGGAGAAGGACGGCACCTTCACCAACGCCGAGCGCAGGATCAGCCGCGTTCGCAAGGTGGTCGAGCCGCTTGCGGGCTACCAGGACTGGGAAGTGACGGTGAAGCTCATGAACGCGATGGGCTACGACGTCAGTTATGCGCATGCCGGTGAGGTGCTCGACGAGCTCGCGCGCCTCTCGCCCGCTTACAGCGGCGCGAGCTTCGAGCTGCTCGACCGCGTGGGCTCCGCGCAGTGGCCGGTCGACAAGGCCGCGCCCGAGGGCACGGAGGTGTTGCACATGCAGCAATTCCCGCGCGCAAACGGCCGCGGCACGTTCATGCTCACGGGCTACGTGCCGACGGATGAGCGGATCAGCGAGCAGTATCCCCTGCTCCTCACCACGGGCCGTATCCTGAGTCAGTACAACGTCGGCACGCAGACGCGGCGCACGGCAAATTCCATGTGGCATCCCGAGGATGTGCTGGAGATGTCGCGCGGCGACATGCAGGTGCGCGGGCTTTCCGATGGCGATCGTGTCAAGCTCGCGAGCCGCTTCGGCTCGACGCGTCTCAAGGTCGTCGAGTCCGAACGCGTGAATCCCGGCGTCATCTACACGACATTCCACCACGCCGAATCCAAGGCCAATGCCGTGACGAGCGACCTTTCCGACTGGGCCACGAATTGCCCGGAATACAAGGTCACGGCGGTGGAAGTCACGAAACTCCTGCCGGCCGATTGGTGGAAGGGCGAAGCACTTGCCGAGCGCCCGGCGCGGCGTGAGCGTGAGGCTGAGGTGGCTGCTGCCGAGGAGGTCGTCTGAGCGTGTCGGGCGGCGACGAACGGCCTGGCGTCGCTGGCGAGGTCATCGAGCTCGATCGCCTGATCACGATGGCCAACCAGATCGGCGATTTCTTCGCGCCCTATCCCCCGGAGCGCGCCCGCGAAGGGCTGCGCAATCACCTGCGAACCTACTGGGATCCGCGCATGCGGAGCGCTTTGCTGGCGCACATCGATGCCGGTGGGGATGGTCTGGACGAGGGTGTCATCGAGGGCGCGCGCCTGCTACGCGAAAGCGCCGCCGAGAAGAGCGGCTACTACGGGCCCCCGCAGGCCTGAATCAGCACGCAGGTGGCGAAGTTGCTCACCGCCCGGGGCGAGCGGTACGGCCATCGTCAAACCCAGGTCGGCTCCTGTTCGAGGCTCTGGGCATGGCCGTTCGACATCTGAACGTCATCCAGCATCGACGGTTCGACTCCCTCCAGGCAGGCTGCATTGACCCCATACTCTTCGGGATTGCTGCGGCGCTGATGGTGCGTATAGATGCCGCAAATGCTGCAGAAGTAGTGTTTGGCGGTCATGGTGTTCCACTGGTACAGCGATAGTTGATCCCCGCCTCGCAACAGACGCAGTTTCGCGAGCGGTACGCTGCACATCACCGCGCCCTTGCGGAAGCAGATCGAACAACCGCACCGCCGCAGTCCGGTCAGTCCGTTTTGCAGTTCGACCTCAAGTTCGATCGCGCCGCAATGACAGGTACCTCGCCGACACTCCGTCATTGTCGAGCGAGCCGAAGCGCCGTGCTCCTGGCCGCCGGTCGTCACTCCCACGCAGCGTAGTGGGGCCTGCCGATCACGTAGTCGGGATTGGCGCCTTCCCGCGGCACGAACTTCTGCACGCCGCCCTTGTTGTCCACCTGGGCCAGGTACAGGTTGCCTTCCTGGTCGACGCTCATGCCGTGCACGCCGGCGAAACCGCCGGGGAAGTCGCCGTAGGTGCCCCACGAATAGAGGAAGTTGCCGTCCAGGTCGTACTTGAGGATCTTGTGGGTGCTGCGGTCTGCGGCCCAAAGGTAGCCATCGTCCGTGATGATGAACATGTGGATGTTGGCGGGACGTGCGCCGACACTCCACTCGTAGAGATACTCGCCGTCCGGATCGAAAACCTGGATCCGGCGGTTGCCCCGGTCGTTGACGAATACACGTTGGGTCGCCGGATCGATGGCGACGCCGTGCACGTTGTTCCAGTAATAGGGGCGCGTCTCGTTGGGCGGGGTGCCCCGCTCGCCCCAGGAGGTCAGGTAGTTGCCGTCGGCGTCGAACTTGACCACCCGGGTACCGTTGTAGCCGTCCGCGACGATGAAACTGCTGTCCTCGAACCAGGCCATGAACGTCGGGCGGTTGAAGTGCGTCTCGTCGGCGCCCAGTTCGCCGTAGGTGCCGATGGACTGCACCAGCGTGGTGCCGTCGTTGGTGAACTTGTGGATGATGTGCTTGTGGTCGTCGATGATCCAGACGTGCTTCTCGGGATCGTAGGGGTTGATGGCGACGTAGTGGGGCCGCTGCAGCATGGAATCCCACTGGTCCCAGGCTTCCACCACGTTTCCGTCCCGGTCGAACACCAGGATGCAGTATTGCCAGCGGGCATCGATGCCGAAGCGACCGCCGGCTTCCAGCCAGCCGGTGATGCCTGCTTCGGCCAGACCGCCTGTACCGCCGCTGCCGGGAATACTGACCCGCGTGGCGTTGCGCCAGATGCCCGTGGGAGGAAACGTCAGGCTCGGACCGATTTCCGGAACGCGCCGGTTTGACGGCGCATCCATCTGCGGCAGCAGGCCGCGCTGCAGGTAGAACACCCGGTCGGGACTCTCGGCGAAAACGCTCTGGCCGGCTCCGAATGTCCAGCCCTCGGCGCCCGGGAGTGTTCCGATGTCCTGCGGCCAGCCGACAGCCACATCGTAGGCGCCGAACATGTCCTGGCCGCCTGACTGACCCTGGACCGCCGCGTAACTGGCAGAATCGGATTCCTGGGCCGCGGCGCTGGAAAGCAGACCGAGTGCCAGGCTGGTGGAAATTGTGAAAGCAGCGATCGTCAGCTTGTGGAACATGTCGTCCTCCCGGATGCCGGCGGTCGGCGCCGGCTGTATACATTGCTGTTGTGTTTTCGCCAGCTTATTCTGCGCCAAAACGCAGTGAATTAAAAATGCTGCCGTGCCCCGCGGGCCAGCGACCAGCCCCGCCAGGCGCCCATGTTCAGAGGAACATCGTGCACGCGGACGATGTCCACCCCCCGTGCGCAGAGATCCAGCGACACGCCGACCGTTGCCCGTTCCCTGGACTGCATGTCATTCCCGAAGTACGGGCGAAGGTACGACTTGCGGGAGTGGCCCACCAGCACTCGAAGGCCGTGTCGCCGAAACTCGCCCGCACGGCTCAGCAGTTCCCACGACTGATGGGCCGTCTTGCCGAAGCCGATCCCGGGGTCGAAGATGATCCGGTTGAGGTCCAGGCCGGCCTTGTCCCAGCGTTCGAGGCTTTCAAGCAGCCACTGCTCGACAGCCGTGAAGGGGTCCCGGTCCGCGGGGAGCGTCCGACGGGGGTCGACCGGCAGGGAGAGCTGATGCATGGCCACCCAGTCCACACTGCTCTGCGCGGCGAGGTCGATCATGGCCGGCGAGGCGAGGCCGCTGACGTCGTTCACCATGTCCACGCCCAGATCCAGGGCCCGCCGTGCGGTGTCGGCATGGTAGGTGTCGATGCTGACGTACGGGCCGGGGGCGCCGCCCGTCCGCAACTCCAGCAGATGTTCCAGGATCGGGCCGACCCGTGCCCACTCCTCACCGTGCCGCAGCGGTTGTGCGCCCGGCCGGGTGGATTCGCCGCCGACGTCGATGATGTGCACGCCGGCGTCGAGCATGTCCCGCACCAGCGGTTCGACGGCCGGCCAGTCGGTGAACCGGCCGCCGTCTGAGAAGGAGTCCGGCGTCACGTTCACGATGCCCATCCAGAGGGGGATCGGGTCAGCAAGCCGGCGGGAGCATTCCAGGAGGTTTGCGCCGTCCGCACCCGGCGGGACGAGCCGAGGTTCGAGGGCTACCATCGGCGTGAGCACGAAGTTGCGCTCCCGCAGGCCGGGGTGCGGGATGGTCAGCGTATCGTCAAGCCATTGTTCATCGCCCCAAAGGAGGATGTCGATGTCCATCGGGCGGGGCGCCCAGCGCGCTCCCGGTGCGCGTTCCAGGCGCTGTTCGATCTCCTTGCTCCACTCGCGCAACGTCGGCGGAGACGCTTCGGTCTCGCAGGCCAAGGCTAGGTTCAGGTACGGCCGGTTCCATTCCGGCGGGGCGCCGTCCGGCAACAAGGCCGGCGATTCCACCACCGGGGAAACACGCTCCACCCGCAACGGCCGCTGCTCGAGAAACTTGATCGCCCGCGCCAGATTCGCGCGCCGGTCGCCGAGGTTCGATCCCAATCCCAGGTAGGTTCGCATGGTGTTAGCTTACAATGGCGCCGATGAATCGAGTCGGAAAATCGCGTCGCGCATGGTCGGCGGGCGCGATACTATTTATCTGGGCAGCCTTTGGGGAATGCCAGACTTCGATACCCCGCGACGCGTCGGTCGAGGCCGCCTTGTTTGCCGTGACCTGCGCGCAGGGTGCGGAGCTGGCCGATGACTGCACCGTGGACCGGCGCACCTACGTGGGGTGGCAAGTCTTTCACAGAACCTGCGCCGTATGCCATGCGGCCGATGCAGTCGGCAGCAGTTTCGCTCCGAACCTGTTGCCGCGCATTCGCCGGATGAACGGCCGCGAGTTCGCGGCGGCGATGGACGAGGGTTACGCGGGCGAGGCGGAAATGGCCCCCTGGGGCCGCAACCCGGAAGTTCGTCCCTACTACCTCGAATTGTGGGCGTATCTGTCCGCACGCGCCGCCGGCGAACTCCCGCAGGGCGAACCGCGGCCTGCGCCCCTGTCGCCCTGACGAGTAGTTCTCCGAATCAAGACGTCACGGTAGTGTCAATCCGACCGCCGGCACCCCGTCCCTAATCGACAGCGAGCAACTCGACTTCGAACAGCAACGTCGCGTCCGGCGGAATGACCCCGCCGGCCCCGCGGCTGCCATAGGCCAGGTCGGGAGGGATGATCAGTTCGCGTTTCTCGCCGACCCGCATTCCGGCGACGCCCTCGTCCCAGCCCGCGATCACGCGGCCCGCACCCAGCGCAAACCCGAAGGGCTGACCGCGATCCACCGAACTGTCGAATTTCGCGCCGCGCCCACTGTCGCTCTCGGGGTCGTGGAGCCAACCGGTGTAGTGTACGCTCACGGCGTTGCCCGCGGCCGCCTCGGCGCCGGAACCGGTCTGCGTCGTGGTAATCATCAGCCCCGAATCCGTGGTGGTCATCTCCGGTTCCTCCATTCCGACGTCACCGCCACAGGCGCCTACGCCGAGCGCCGCCGCCGCCAGCAAAGGTAGTCCGATAGCGTATCGATATCCGTGTTTCATGCCGATGAGTTCCTTTCTGGATTGAATTTCGACCGTTTTGAGTATAGCCCGCCGCCCACGACCGCTTCATCCGTGGTCACTGCGGCTCAGTGGCAGAGGTTCGCCCACCATTGACGTCTCGTCGAATTGGGCCTGCGCGCCACGGTTCGGATTCAGCGGAGCTCGGGATTCGCCACGTTGAATTCTTCGAAGGGTATCGCATACAGTGAGACGATTTCCAAACTGGTTGCCAAAGTCTTGTGAAACTGGAAGAGAGGTTAATTGTGCGGAATCACCTGTTGGCGGCGCTGGCCGCCGTCGTGCTGTGCGCGCCGGTCTTCGCCCAGGACGAGGAATCGACGCCGGGGTTCAACGAAGCCACTTTCAATGGCCTTGAATTGCGCGGGATCGGGCCCGCACTCATGTCGGGACGAATCTCCGACATTGTCATCCACCCGGACAACAACAACGTCTGGTACGTGGCTGTGGGCAGCGGCAATGTCTGGAAGACCGAAAACTCGGGTACGACCTGGACACCGATATTTGACGATCAGGGCTCGTATTCCATCGGCGCAATTACGCTGGACCCCAATAACCCGAACGTTGTCTGGGTGGGTACCGGCGAAAACGTCAGCGGGCGTCATGCCGGCTATGGCGACGGCGTCTATCGCAGCCGGGACGGCGGCAAGAACTGGGAGAACATGGGCCTGGAGGCGTCCGAGCGGATCGGCATGATCCGGATCGACCCGAGGGACTCGGAGACGATTTTTGTCGCAGCCCAGGGGCCGCTGTGGTCGGGCGGCGGTGAACGCGGCCTCTACAAGTCGACCGACGGCGGTGAAAACTGGCGCAAGGTGCTGGGAGACGGGCTCGGCAACACTGACGAGGACGACCAGTACACGGGCGTTTCGGAAGTGCACATGGATCCGCGCAACCCGGACGTCTTATATGCCGTTGCGTGGCAGAGGCTGCGCAACGTCGCGGTGCTGATCGACGGTGGTCCCGGCACGGGTATTCACAAGTCAGTCGACGGCGGCGAGACCTGGCGTCGGCTGGAGAACGGGCTTCCGGACGGCATGATGGGCAAGACCGGCCTGGCCGTCAGCCCGCAGAATCCCGATGTGATCTACGCCACGATCGAGCTCGACAACCGCACGGGCGGTTTCTGGCGCTCGGCCGACGGCGGCGAGACCTGGGAGAAGATGAACGACTACCTGTCCAGCGGCACGGGCCCGCATTACTACCAGGAGATCTTTGCCAGCCCGCACGCTTTTGATCGTGTTTACCAGATGGACGTGCACCTGCACCGCACGGACAACGGCGGTAAGGACTTCGTCAGAATGGAGCACGAAACGAAGCACGTGGACCATCATGCGATGGCGTTTCGTGCGGACGACCCGAACTATCTGATCGTTGGCAACGACGGCGGCGTTTATGAGAGTTTCGACCTCGGCGAAACCTGGAAATACGTTGCGAACCTGCCCATTACGCAGTTCTACAAGGTGGCCGTCGACTACGACGAACCGTTCTACAACATCTACGGTGGGACGCAGGACAACAACAGCCAGGGCGGGCCTTCGCAAACCTGGGACGCGTCAGGAATTCGCAATGCAGACTGGTTTGTCACGCTCTTCGGTGACGGCCATCAGTCCGCGGTGGATCCCGACAATCCGGACATCGTCTACGCGGAGTGGCAGCAGGGCAACCTGACCCGCTACGACCGGCGCACCGGAGAGCTAACCTATATTCGTCCGCAGGCGCGCGAGGGCGAGCCGCCCGATCGCTACAACTGGGATGCCCCGATTCTGATCAGTCCCCACGATTCGAAGACGTTGTTTTTCGCGTCGCAGCGCGTGTGGAGAAGCGATGACCATGGCGACACCTGGACGCCGATCAGCGGCGATCTGACACGCGACGAAGATCGCGTCAGCCTGCCGGTCATGGGCCGCACGTGGAGTTATGACGCCCCGCGCGACCTGTACGCCATGTCCAGCTACAACACGATCGTCAACATTTCCCAGTCACCGGTCGACCCGGAAGTACTGTACGCGGGCTCCGACGACGGGCTGATCAGTATCACCGAGGATGGCGGCGAAACCTGGCGCACAATTGACGAACTACCGGGTGTGCCGGACCGGTTCTTCGTCAATGACATCAAGGCGGATCTGCACGATGCCGACACCGTCTACGTCGTCGTCGACAATCATAAGGCCGGCGATTTTGCGCCCTACATCCTGATGAGCGAAAACCGCGGTCGCAGCTGGCGGAGTATCTCGGGCAACCTGCCCGAACGCCATGTGCTCTGGCGCGTGGTACAGGACCACGTCGAGCCGGACCTGTTGTTCGTCGGCACCGAATTCGGCTTGTTCTTCACAGTGGATGGCGGCGGTTCCTGGACCAGGCTCAAGGGCGGAACACCCAACATCCCGTTCCGCGACCTCGCGATTCAGCAGCGTGAGAACGACGTCGTGGGTGCGACCTTCGGACGCGGCTTCTATGTGCTGGACGACTATTCGCCACTTCGGCAGGTCGATGCGGACATGCTGCGCAACGACAACGTGCTGTTCGATGTTGCCGATGCGCTCTGGTACGTTCCCAAACGTTCGCTGGGCTGTGGATCGCCGGGCTGTCAGGCGTCCCAGGGCGACAGCTATTTCATGGCGCCAAACCCGGATTTCGGGGCGATCTTTACGTACTATCTGGCCGAGGGTTTCAAGAGCGGCAGGGACGTTCGCCGTGAGGCCGAGCAAGAACTCGAGGCTGAGAACGAGGATGTCGCGGTGGCGGACTGGGACACGATTCTCAGCGAAGAGCGGGAAGATGAACCCGCCATCGTCTTCACGGTGACCGACAGCAACGGCAACGTGGTGCGACAGATCGAGGCACCCGCCGATGCCGGCTTCCATCGCGTTGCGTGGGACCTCAGGTACCCGGAATTGCAGCCATGGTCGCAGGAACTGGAAGAGAGCGACTCTGGCGGCAGTGGCGTTCTGGTTGCCCCGGGAACCTTTACCGTGCAAATGCAGGTTCGTGAAGACGGCGATGTCAGCGCGATGGGGGATCCGCAGTCGTTCGAAGTCACATCGATTCGTCCGAACCCGGTCTTGCCGGGCAGCACGCAGGAACAACGCGTCATCTTCGAATCGCAGGTTGCCGAGCTGTCGCGTGCGGCGAACGGTACAGGCGCTGCCATCGACGAGGTGATACAGGAGCTTGATGCCGTCAAGGCGACCCTCGCTCGCTCAATGACCGACGGGTCGTTGTACGAACTCGCCAACTCGATTCAGCAGAACCTCAAGATCCAGCGCGATCGCCTGAGCGGCAATACCCAGCGGATGGAGTACAAGGACGAGGACGAGATGACGGTCTCCGCCCGCCTCTGGCATGCGGGCTTCGAATTCTCGGTCGGGGCCTACGGTCCGACACCGGAGCAGCGTGATTCCCTGCGCATCGGTCGCGCACTTTACGACGAGATCGTCGCGGAGCTCGATCAACTCGTAAACGAGGAGTATGCGGGCCTCAAGGAAGCGATGGACACTGCGAGGGTGCCCTGGACTCCGGGCAGGAGCATTCAGCCGTAAGCGGCCATCAGCTTCAGCGCCAGCCAGGGTGCGAAGCAGAAAACGACGGCGAGCGCCTCTGTGGAGCAGGATCGATCATGCATTTTTCTTTGGAATCACTGCGGGAAGCGGCACGAATCGTCTACGGGCAGGTGCCCGCGACGCCCCAATACGACTGGCCGCTGCTCAGCCGGCACGCCGGGCTGACGGTGTGGGTCAAACACGAGAACCATACGCAGACCGGTGCATTCAAGCTTCGCGGTGGGGTGCTTTACATGCATCGCCTGAAGCAGCGGGAGCCGGATTGTCGGGGTGTGATCGCGGCGACTCGCGGTAACCATGGGCAGTCGATCGCGGTCAGTGCGACCCGCCAGGGGCTGCGTTCCGTAATCTGTGTGCCAGAAGGGAACAATCCGGAAAAGAACGCCGCGATGATCGCGCAGGGCGCCGAGCTGGTCATACACGGCAACGATTTCCAGGAGTCGCTGGAACATGCTCGCCAACTGGCCGCCGCCGAAGGTTTGCACATGGTAGCCGCCTTCGATCCGACCCTTGTGCAGGGTGTCGCGTCCTACGCACTGGAATTGTTTGCGGCAGCCGGACCGCTTGATGCAGTTTACGTACCCATTGGGCTCGGTTCGGGAATCTGCGGGGTATCCGCGGCGCGTAACGCGCTGGGCCTCACAACCGACGTCATTGGCGTACAGGCCGAAGGGGCGCCCTGCTATGCGTTGTCGTACCAGGCCGGCAAGCCGGTTTCCACGCCGAGCGCTGATACGTTTGCCGACGGCGTGGCGACGCGGGTGCCTGTGCCCGACGCGGTGGAGATGATCAACCGGGAAGTCGCACGGGTGGTCACGGTAAGCGACGCCGCCATTCTTGAGGCGCAGCGCCTGCTGCTCAGCCTGACGCACAACCTGGCGGAACCGGCAGGCGCCGCCGCGCTCGCCGCTTTGTTGTCCGAGCGTGAAAGGATGGCGGGGAAGACCGTGGCCGTGATTCTCAGCGGCGGGAACGCCGACGCTGAGAATCTGCGGGCACTTTTCGGAGCGGGTCCCGCAGCGTGACGGGCATGCCTTATTGTCGCTGTCTCGATCCCTTTTCGAACGGACCAGACGTGGATTGCCGACGTTAAATTTTCGAAATACTCGCCCAACTTCAGAGTTCGGTATACTCGCCCGCCTTGGAAATTCTTATGCCATTCAGGCATCCGCTTATGCCATGATGTTTGCTCACTGTCGTTGAGGTCATTCTGTGTTCACCGTCAATCCGTTCGCCGAGCTTTCTGCATCCATACCTCCCGCCGTCATGCAGGCTTACGTTGTCGCGATGATTCTCCTGGTAGTGGCCGGCACGATATACGACACACTTCACAAGAAAAGCGCCCAGTACTTCTTCCGCAACTGGCGCGATGCGGGCAGCAAGGGGTCGCGTCAGGTCGGGGCCGGGGAAATGGTTTCCCTGGCGGTGAGGACGGCCCTGGTGGATGGCCTGATGTCGGGTGAATTCTGCAATCGGCGGCGCAGGATCGCGCACCTGATCACCATGTACGGGTTCCTGGCCTTCGTGACGGCTACCGCGATCATGGTATTCCGGTATCCGACACCGGCCACCCCGGCGCCCGCCATTTTGCCGCAACTGTGGTACCTGGGCGCCCTGATGGTCTGCGTCGGCGGCTACTGGTTCTGGTTCTTCATTCGCGTCGATGTGGCCGCGGAAGGCAATTCGCCGTTGCGGGTGGTGTTCGCCGACCTGTTCATCCTCTCCCTTCTCGCCAGCGTCACGACGGCCCTCGTGTGGGGATATCTGCAATGGGCGGGCAGCGTCTGGGCGAACCTGCTATTCGGTCTGCATGTCCTTGCATCGACGGTGCTCTTCGGGTCCGTGCCCTGGTCCAAGTTCGCACACATGTTCTACAAGCCCGCAGCGGCCTTCCAGAAGCGCGTTGAGGAAGCCAACGGATCCAGGAGCAACCTGCCGCCGCCCGCGGACCGACCCGAAACCTTGGGCAGCGCCCGCCAGCACGCCCGGCACTACTAGCCATTGCATGATTGTCCTACAGTACCAGGAGAAGAAAGAACATGCCGACCTTCGTTTACATGACCCGCTGCGACGGTTGCGGCCACTGCGTCGACATCTGTCCGTCCGACATCATGCACATCGATCCCAAATACCGCCGCGCCCTGAACATCGAGCCCAGCATGTGCTGGGAGTGCTACTCCTGCGTGAAGGCGTGTCCGCAGAACGCCATCGACGCACGCGGATATGCAGACTTCGCCCCATTGGGCCACAGCGTTCGCGTACTGCGCGAAGAGGGCAAGGGCACCGTGTCCTGGAAGATAAAGTTCCGCGACGGGACCGAAAAGGATTTCGTTTCGCCGATCCGAACCACCCCGTGGGGATCGATCAAGTCACCGGCTGACTACGACGCGCCAACCGGGGACTCGTTCACAGACCAGCAACTCGCGCATGAGCCGGAGTTTCTCAAGGTGGGCGAGTTGCCGACACTGGACCCTGCCGGACAGGAAACGGACTGATGGGCCTTTTCTCGCGCAGAAAGACAGTTTTCGTCGATTCCGACATTCTCGTCATCGGCGGGGGCATGGCCGGCTGCGGGGCGACGTACGAAGCCAGGTACTGGGGACGCGACCTGAAGATCGTGTGCGTGGAGAAGGCCAACATCGAGCGCAGTGGCGCTGTGGCCCAGGGCCTGTACGCGATCAACACCTACATGGGCATGCGCTGGGGCGAGAACCAGCCGGAAGACCATGTTCGCTACGCCCGCAACGACCTCCTGGGCCTGGTGCGCGAGGATCTGGGCTACGATATCGCCCGGCACGTGGATTCCTGCGTGCACAAGTTCGAGGAGTGGGGCCTGCCGATGATGCGCGATCCGGAGACCGGTCGGTATCAGCGGGAAGGCAAGTGGCAGATCATGATCCACGGCGAAAGCTACAAGCCCATCGTCGCCGAGGCCGCCTGCAAGGCCGCCACCGAAGTCTACAACCGGATCATGGTGACACACCTGCTGACGGACAAGACCGCGGCCAACCGGGTTGCCGGGGCTGTCGGTTTCAATGTCCGGACCGGCGATTTCTACGTTTTCCGCGCAACGGCCGTGATCGTCTGTGCCGGCGGGGCGTCGCACATCTACAAGCCCCGTGCGGTCGGGGAGGGCATGGGACGGACGTGGTACGCGCCATGGAGCAGCGCCTCGGCGTATGCATTGCCGATCCTGGTCGGAGCCAAGATGACCCAGATGGAGAACCGGATCGTGCTGACCCGGTTCAAGGACGGGTACGGTCCGGTGGGCGCCTATTTTCTGCATCTGAAGACGTATACAGAAAACGCGTACGGCGAAGAATACGAATCCAGATGGACCGAACACACCAGGAATCTGGTCGGGGACTATGTCGATAAACACCCGGTGCCGACCTGCCTGAGGAACCATGCCCTGCTGGAGGAGCAAAAGGCCGGCAGGGGACCGATCCGGATGGTGACGAAGGAAGCCTTCCAGGATCCGCACAAGGAGACGGTCGGCTGGGAGAACTTACTCGGCATGACCATCGGGCAGGCCGTCGTGTGGGCATCGCAGAACATCGATCCCAAGCACACCAATCCCGAGCTGACCACGTCGGAGCCCTACGTGATGGGCTCGCACGCCACCTGCTCCGGCGCGTGGGCGAGCGGGCCGGAGGACTGCGCTCCTGACGACTACCAGTGGGGGTACAACCGGATGATGACCGTGGACGGGCTGTTCGGCGCCGGCGACACCATAGGCGGCGCCGCGCACAAGTTCTCGTCCGGATCCTTCACCGAAGGGCGGATCGCCGCCAAGGCGGCGGTCAACTATGTGAACGACCTGGGCAGGGACCGTCCCGTAGTGAGCGAGACGGAGTACCAGAGGCTGAAGAAGGTGATCTACCAACCCCTGGAAAACTACGCGGTCGGTCGCAACGAGATCGTTGCGGGCACGGTTTCGCCGAGTTACCTGTTGCCGATGCAGGGCCTTCAGCGGCTTGAAAAGATCATGGACGAATACGTCGGTGGAATCGGCGCGAACTACATCACCAACGAACCGCTACTCACCCGCGGGTTGGAACTGCTTGAGATGCTTAGGGAAGACCTTGATCATCTCGGGGCCGAAGACCTCCACCAGCTTCAGCGGGCGTGGGAATTGCACCACCGGGTCGTGGCCTCGGAATCCGTGACGCACCATACGATGTTCCGGACCGAGACCCGGTGGCCGGGTTACTACTACCGGGGCGACTATCCCAAGCTGAACGATACCGACTGGCATTGCTTCACGCTGTCGCGCTTCGATCGCGAATCGGGAACATGGGAGCTGGAAACGGCGCCGGTGCATCACATCATCGACTAGCGGATTCGAATTTTCTTTCGTGCCGCCCCAAAAACCCGGTCTCCCGTCTTGCAAATAGTTCCCAGATAAGAATAATTGCTATTTGCACTTCAGCGGGGATGATCCCATGACGCTTGCCGACCTGAAACGGGGCGACCGAGCCCGCATCGACGCCGTCAACCCGGTCGAACCCAGCGTGCGCCGGCTCATGGTGCTCGGGCTCGTGGAGGGCGCTGAACTGGAGTGCCTGGGGGGTTCGCTGGGCGGCGATCCGATGGAGTTGCGCATCCACGGCAGTGCACTGTCCCTGCGACGCGCCGACGCCCGCCGGTTCAGTGTGACTTCGACGGCCGACGCGGAGGACTGATGGCCGAGCCGGCATCTATCGGCATCCCCCTGGAGAGCATAACCGTCTCGCGATCCGTCAGCATCGCGGTGGTGGGGAATCCGAATTCAGGCAAGAGCACGCTGTTCAACCGTGTCACCGGGTTGAATCAGCGTACGGCAAACTATCCCGGCGTCACGGTCGAAAAGCGCACCGGCAAACTCACCGTGGGGTCGACCGTATTCGACCTGATCGACTTGCCGGGAATCTATTCCCTGAGCCCCGAGTCCACGGATGAACGCATCGTCGTCGATGTCTTGCTGGGACGCGTGGCGGGCACTCCACGTCCGGACGCCATATTGGCCGTTGTGGATTCCACGCGGCTTTACCAGGGATTGTTCCTTCTGCAGCAGTTGGCCGAACTGGGGCGTCCCATGGTGGTGGCGCTCACGATGGCGGATGCTGCGGCCGAGCAGCAGATTGCCATCGATTGCGACGCGTTGGGCGAGAAACTGGGCGGCGTTCCGGTGTGCCAGGTCGTGGCCACGACCGGAAAGGGGTTCTCGGCGTTGAGGTCCTGCATAGCCGAAGCCGTGGATCGCTCCGCTGCGGAGTCACCGCGGTTCTGGCCCGCCTTGCGGCGAGAGGCGGTGGCACTGGAACAAGACGTACGCGGTTCCGACCTCTCGCTCGTGGATATCGAACGAACGATTATCGACGACGACCCGGTCGGCGTTGAGGCCATACGCCGCGCCCTCGGTCCGGACGGGGATCGCCGCATCGCCGCGCATCGCAACTCCCTGTGCGGCGACGATCCGCCGCTGGCGGTGGAGTCCAGGGTCCGCTACCGGTGGATCTCCGAGGCGCTTCCCCGGTTGCAGTCCCGGGCGCCGGCGCCGGTGCGCTGGAAGCGCCGCATCGTGGACTGGATCAATCGCCCCTATCCGGCCACCGTCCTGTTCCTGGTGCTGATGGCCACGGTGTTCCAGGCCGTGTTCGCCTGGGCCACCCCCATGATGGACCTGATCGATGCGGTTGCGGGCGGGCTTGGCGAATGGGTTTCCGGCACGCTGCCGGCCGGGGCCGTGGCCAGCTTCCTCGCCGACGGTGTCATCGCGGGCGTGGGCAGTGTGGTGATCTTCCTCCCGCAGATACTCATCCTGTTCCTGTTCATCATCCTCATGGAAGATACGGGGTACCTTGCCCGTACCGCGTTTCTCATGGACCGGGCCATGCGCGCGGTCGGGCTCTCCGGTCAGTCCGTCGTGCCGCTGATCTCCGGATTCGCCTGCGCGGTGCCTTCGATCATGGCGACCCGTGTCATCCCCAACCGCCGCGACCGGATTGCCACCATCATGGCCACGCCGTTCATGACCTGCTCGGCGCGACTGCCGATATACGCACTGCTGATCGCAGCCTTCGTGCCCAATCTCACCGTGGGCTTCGCCAACCTGCAGGGGCTCGTTCTGTTCGGCCTGTACCTGCTCGGAATCCTGGGGGGAATCGCCACGGCGCTGCTGTTGAGAAAGTCGGCGCTGCGCGGGCCGAAGCCGTCGTTCGTGCTGGCGCTGCCGGAGTTCCGGATGCCGAACGTCCGGACCGTGCTCATGAAGCTGGCGGACCGCGCCTGGATCTTCCTGCGCCGCGCGGGAACCGTCATTTTCGCGGTGGCGGTGGTGGTGTGGGCGCTGGCGTATTTCCCGCGGGCCGACGACATCGAAAGTCAGCGACTTGCAGCCCAGGTTGAAGTACAGACCGTGCTTGAGGGTGAGGCGCTCGCCGCAGAGATCGCCAGAATCGACAACGAAGCTGCGGCCGCGCAGTTGGCGCAGAGCTGGCTCGGCCGCATGGGACAGGGGGTCGAGCCCCTGTTTCGACCCCTGGGCTGGGATTGGCGCGTCTCCGCTGCGGTGATCGCCGGCTTCCCGGCGCGGGAAGTGGTGGTGGCCGTGCTGGGCACCATTTACGCTGTGGGCTCCGAGGCGGACGAGTCGAGCCTGGCCGAGCGCCTGACGTCGGCAACCTGGCCCGACGGGCGCACCGTGTTCACCCTGCCGATGGTCTTCGGACTGCTGATTTTCTACGCATGGTGCCTGCAGTGCGCCGCGACGCTGGCGGTCATCAAGCGGGAGACGAATACCTGGCGCTGGCCGCTGTTCGCGTGGGGCTACATGACCGCGCTCGGGTACGTCGGGGCGCTGCTGATCTTCCAGATCGGCAGCGTCTGATACCGACCGGGCGTGCGGGTCAGGCCGCGAAGTCCCGAGTCAGCTCCTCCGAAATCTCCCACAGCCGCGCGGCCATGTCCTCATCCTGCATATTGGCGGAGGGTGTTTCCGGGTTGCAATCGGCAAAGTAGCAGCCGCTGACGTGTTGCAAGTCCGGGTTCGTGGCTACGTAACAGGTAGTGGCCGCGCCCTCTGCCGACGATTTCAGGAGGAAGTACCCGGCCAGGCGGAACAAGGCTTCCTGCCAGCCCGGCAGGTTGCGCGCGATATTCGTGCTGACCAGGCCGGGGTGGACGACGTTGGCGGTGGCAGCGGTGCCCTCGAGACGGCGCGCCAGTTCCAGAGTGTGCAGGCCGTTGGCGAGCTTGGAGTGCCCGTAAGCCCGCCGCGGACTGAACCAGGATTCTCCCGACAGTTCGTCGAACTGAATGCCATCGTCGGGCGCGCGTTCGTGGACACGGCTGCCGACGGTGACAACCCGGCCCTGCGGCGCGCCAACCACCAGGTCCAGCAGGTGGTTGACCAGGACGAAGTGGCCCAGGTGGTTGGTGACGAAGTGAGCTTCGATTCCGTTGACGTGCCACAATTCGTCGAACATCGCGCCGGCGTTGCAGATGAGGATATCCAGCGGCGTGCCCATGGCGCGGACCTGTTCCGCGCACTGAACCGCCGTTTCGTACTCGGTCAGTTCCAGCACCAGCGGGGTTGCCCGTCCTTCAACGCTGTCACAGGCTTCCTGTCCCCTTTCCAATGTGCGCGCCGTACCCAGGACATGGGCGCCCCGCAGCGCCAGCGTTCGCATGGTTTCGTAGCCGATGCCGGAGTTGCAGCCCGTTACCAGGGCCGTCTTGCCGGTGAGGTCCAGCCCGGCCGTGACCTCATCGGCCGTGGACCGGCGGCCGAATTCACTGCTGACGTCGTCGCAGGCAAGGGCGGCAACAGGCCCCAGTGCGGAACCGGCGGCAGCGAACAAACCACCTTGCACAAAGCGGCGTCGATTGATGGATGTCATGCGCGTCTCCGGAAAACTCAGGGCAACCTTGCAAGTCTCGCGCAGCGATGCGGTTGGATCAAGCGGAAGGTTTCGTTCCTTGAGCTGTCGCAACGCTCGTCAGCGCCCGCCAAACGACTGCTGGCAATGGTTTCGGCCACCCCTTAGACTAGCGCGGTTCCCGGCATTGCCGGGATTCGTCAGGGGTTTCAATGAGCAACGGCAACTCGGCAGAGCGCTACTGGCGCGCGAACCTGCGGCTGGTTGCCGGCTGTCTGGCCGTCTGGTTCATCGCCTCGCTGGGCTTCGGGGTGATCCTGGTGGAACCGCTGAACCGCATCCGCTTCTTCGGCTTCGAACTCGGCTTCTGGTTCGCCCAGCAGGGCTCGATCCTGGTCTTCATCGCCCTGATCTTCTACTACGCGTGGCGGATGAACCGGCTCGACCGCGAGCACGACCTGGACGAGCAGTAGGCGCGCACCGTGGACCTGACGACACTCACTTACATCGTGGTCGGGGCGAGCTTCGCGCTCTACATCGGCATCGCGATCTGGTCCAGGGCCGCCGACACCAGTGATTTCTACGTCGCCGGCAAACACGTGCATCCGGTGGCCAACGGCATGGCCACGGCCGCCGACTGGATGTCCGCCGCGTCATTCATCTCCATGGCCGGCCTGATCGCCTACCTGGGCTACGACGGTTCGGTGTACCTGATGGGTTGGACCGGGGGCTACGTCCTGCTGGCCTTGCTGCTCGCACCCTACCTGCGGAAGTTCGGCAAGTTCACCGTGCCCGAGTTCATCGGCGAGCGCTACGACTCCCGGGCGGCCCGGATAGTGGCGGTGATCTGTCTGATCGTGATCTCCTTCACCTACGTCGCCGGACAAATGCGCGGCGTGGGCATCGTATTTTCGCGGTTTCTTGAGGTGCCCATCGGTGTCGGGCTGGTCGTCGGGATGGGCGTGGTTTTCACCTATGCCGTTCTCGGTGGCATGAGGGGCATCACGTACACCCAGATCGCCCAGTACTGCGTGCTAATCTTCGCCTATACCGTGCCCGCGGTTTTCATCGCGCTTCAGATTACGGGCATGCCGATTCCGCAGATTGCCTTTGGCAGCACCGTGCAGGGGGACTCGGTATCGTTACTGGAGAAGCTCGATCAGGTCGTCACCGCGTTGGGTTTCCCCGAATACACGTCGGGAACGAAGGGATTCTTCGACGTGTTCTGCATCACGGTTGCGCTGATGGTCGGTACGGCCGGACTGCCTCATGTCATCGTGCGCTTCTTTACCGTGCCCAGGGTGCGCGATGCCCGTTACTCCGCAGGCTGGGCGCTGCTCTTCATCGGCATCCTGTATCTCACCGCGCCCGCCGTCGGCTCCATGGCGCGGCTGAACCTGATGGAGACGATCCAGACCGGCCCCGTCGGCGCCCCGGACAGCAACCTGCTCTACGACGAGCGTCCCGACTGGTTCAGGACCTGGGAAGGAACCGGACTGCTGGCATTCGAAGACCGCAACGGCGATGGGCGGATCCAGTATTACAACGACCAGAACCCGGAGTTCGCCGCCGAGGCCGAAGCGCTCGGCTGGAACGGCAACGAGTTGCAGGTGGACCGTGACATCATCGTACTGGCCAATCCGGAGATCGCCTCGTTGCCGGATTGGGTGATCGCGCTGGTGGCGGCAGGGGGGATTGCCGCGGCGTTGTCCACGGCGGCGGGACTGTTGTTGGTGATTTCCGCTGCCGTGTCCCACGACCTGCTGAAGGGCGTGTTCCTGCCGAACATCTCGGAGCGGAGGGAGTTGCTGGCGGGCCGGATTTCCGCGGCGGTTGCCATCTTCATCGCCGGCCTGCTGGGCTACTTCCCGCCGGCCTTCGTGGCGCAGGTGGTGGCGTTTGCCTTCGGGCTGGCAGCAGCGTCGTTGTTTCCGCCGATCCTGCTGGGGATCTTCTCCAAGCGGATGAACAAGCAGGGGGCGATCGCGGGGATGCTCACCGGGCTGCTGTTTACGTACGCCTATATCGAGTTCTTCAAGGGTTTGTTCCTGCGGTGGGCCGGGTCGCCTTTTGCTGATGATGTGGCGGAGAACTGGTTGTTCGGGGTATCGCCCGAAGGGATCGGGGCGTTGGGGATGGTGTTGAACTTCGTCGTTGCACTCACCGTGAGCCGGATGACGGCGGCGCCGCCGGAGCGGGTTCAGGAATTGGTGGAGTATATTCGGGCACCGCGGTAGGTGAAGGGCTTGATCTGCGTTGCTCGCAGACTATTGGTGAGAGGTCTTTAGTAGTTATGTTTTGCGGCCACATTCAGGTTCGGAAGCTTGTATTGCGCCTTGCTTGAACAGGATACGTCAGGAATTGTCTCCCCACCGAAGTCGGGGCAGATCAAGGATACCTGCTTGAAGCTAAGCAATTTCGCTGCGAATAATGGTAACCCAACTTCAAGATTGAACGCGGACAAGGCTCAGCTCGCGATCCGGTTCCAAGATCGATTTGTGCTGACAGTTTGAACGATGAAGAACGGCTCAGCACACAAGATTCTTTACAGGATCCACGACCCACACAAGGTTTTTCAGGATATATGATTTCCTATGAACAAGAGTAACATCGTACGTGCCATTGACATTTCGTACACTGTGCCGGAATTGCCCAAACAAATGGTATATAGACCACATCTAATTAACTCGCTCCTTAACTTTTATGACTCAGATACTGAAGTAATTGCAATAGAGGGTCGACCAGGATATGGAAAGACAACACTTCTGCGTGAGTTCTCCATAACAGTTGATGAACCTTGTTTTGGAGTGTTCTTGAGAGCTGGCTCTAGGTTATCTTATGATCCTGTTCTTGCACGAGTTGACCTAGCAAATCAGCTGCACTGGCATCTAACCTCGAAACGACTTAGCGACCGAACTGAACCAACAGACGGCGATCTCCGAAATCTTTGGCGCCGCACTGCACACAAAATTAATCGCGAAAAAAAGTCATGTTATGTAATAGTTGATGGACTTCACCACATTCCCCAAGAAGATGAACCATTAACTCAAGCGATTTTAAGTCTTCTCCCATTTGGAGTAAGACCCTTTAGATTTCTATTTAGCACTGACGTCGACAGCAACTCAACCCTTTATGATCAACGACTTAAGGTCAAGCCATTTCCAATAATGGCTTTTGCCGCGCACGAGAGTGATGAATACCTTTTGGATGTCCTACAAGACAATAGTATGCGTGCTAGCTACCATAATGCCTGTCGAGGCGTTCCTTCCTTGCTTGCTAGCGTTAGACGTCAACTGTTGGCTTCAAGTGATCCCACAACAGATTCAGTGTTGGATTATTCAACAGATCTGCAATCTTTATTCCAAGCTGAGTGGGATAAAGTTCTTGAGTTTACGCAAGCAGTCGAAAACGCTGTTGCATTTCTCTTGGCGTACGGTCGACCCGTGGATTCGGCCACGCTAGCCAAGCACTGCTCTACGACGACGGAGAAAATTGAGAAAAATTTTAAAGGGATATCTTTCTTACGGTATTCCTACAAACTTAGCGGTTGGGAGTTTACTTCAGATCTGTTCGCACAATTTGCAAAGGACAAGTTACTTAAGTCCGTTCAGTCGATGAGAGAGACTATTGCTTCAAACTTACTTCAGGAACCAGATTCTGCGTTATCTCTAGAGCAACTACCTATATACCTTGGTAAAATTGAGAAGACAGAAAAGCTTGTGCAGTGGCTTACAGAGCAGCGACTAGCTGCACTAATACTAAAGACAAAGACAGCAGCAAGTATAGATTCTACGTTGACACAGGCGATTGATGTTTGCCACGATGCAAGAAACGATCAGGCCCTTACTTCATATTCGCTGTGCCGATCCATTATATCTCAAGTATCAAGAGTGTCCGGGATTGACGATGAAATTCGAGCGCGGGGCGTACTTGGAGATTTTGACGGGGCAGTAGAAGTTGTTAATAGCGTTCCATTGCTTGCTCAGAGATTGCGGCTCTTGTCGGTATTGGTTCACGCTTTTTCGGAAACGCCTGGAGTACAAGTCCAACCCTTGAAGGATGAAATACGTAAGCTTGTTGATCAAATTGATATTGAAAACCTTCCTAGAGAGGAAGCGATTGACTTGGCGATAGATTTGTACCCAGTGGATCCGTCGTTGGCATTGGGCATGTTGCGCAACATTATCGAGGATGATCTTGAAGATTCGTCATTTGAAATTGCGCTAGCCCGCATAAGTCTGTCTGCACTATATCTAAAGTCATTAAGTGGTGAGGAAGTGTCAGGGGACGATAATCGCCCTGTGCCGCAAGATCTTGTTGTAGACGAAAAGCTAAGGCATTTTTTGGGGGCTGCTAAGGTGTTTTATGGGGCCAAGTCTGCGGAGCAAGTACTAGAGGCGACCAAGGGTATTGAAGATCCAAGCGAACGGTTGTTTATTCAGCGGAAGTGGCTTGTGGCGCATCCGAAGAGGAAGGATTCGATTGACTTGGTAGAGAATTCAATAAACTATGCAATATCTACAATTAGCTATAAGCCAAATGCTGGGTTCTATCGAGAAATTTCAACACCATTGCCGTATGTGGAGGAGGGTGGTCGTCGTAAACAAGCGGTTGCAATAATTGATGGTCAAAAGGAAATTATTCAAAACAAAGGGCCAACAATAGAGTTTGTTCGCTTGCAACTGCAACTTGCTCATTGTGACTCCGTGGACAAAAAATATTCCCGGGCTATTCGGCGGCTTGAAGATCTATATCTGGAGTCAATAGACAATATTGTGGACTTGGAAACTAAGGCTGCTTGTCTAGCATGGTTCGAGGCAGCGTTAACGAAATTAAAGCTCAAAGCGCCAAGAGACACCTTTGAGGACATAGACAATGCAATAGCAGGGGAGCTAAATGACGCTATTTCCAATGTAATGTCGGAATGTGCTGATCAGTTAGAAATACTCTCGGAGGCCCTTCGACCATTAGCACTCGAGCTTCCCGAGATGGCAATGGAAGTTGCGGGACAGTTGAACACCAGTGACCGGAGGAATTCGGCTTTTCTGCATATCATAAGTACCATTTGTGATGAACATCCACTACCGGATGTTGACACGTTATCTGGAGCTTTGGATGCGCTAGATCAGGGTAACGATTTTGATGCGGCGATGGCAATTATTGCTGACCGGATTACTGATGAAGAGTTGAGTTCATATCTTTCGGCAGAAGACCTGCGAAGAGTTGTTGGACATACCAAAAGGTGTTTATCTCCGTACATAAAAGCCGAGTGTTTAGCTAAGGTTTCGGTTGCACTAGAGTCTCATGGTCATCCGGATGAATTGAAGGACTCAACAGGTCAGTTATTGCGAGATGCTTTTGGTTCTATTGGTAGCCCTAATGTCAAATATCGTCTTGCGTGTCAATTAATTGCAATTCTTCGCCCGAAATGTAGTCAGTTGGCTACAGAAATCTTCGAATTCTTGGCTGGACCGACGAGAGTCACATCCTTTCGAGAGAATGTCGAGGACTGTGCGTACTATATACTGGACTTGGCGATTAAATCTACGTGCGCATTGGCTGCGTCCAAACTCCTACGGTCTGATGATATCACTCGTGTTTGTCAAATGGTCTCTCAGGTGCGGGATCCACACTTGGCGATTAAAGTACTGTCTGCGTTAGCGCTTTATCTGCGGCGGGAAGACTACATGAAAGAATGCTCGGATGTAGTGAATCAGAGAATATTGCCCGCACTGCTGGGCCTGCCTGTCTCAGACAACATTCTTCAACATAAGGCGTGGATTAGTGCTTATCCAGCGGTTTGGCTTGAAGATCGAGACCAAGCGAGGAAGTCGATAGAGAGATTTCCCAGATCGGTTAAGGACGAATGTATAGCTGCCCTCTGTTATGCACTACTGCGCCGTCAACCTGCTGGTGAGCCGTTCGACAGAGCGTCGCAAAACCGTCGCTCACCGTTAGAATATGCAGATATCAAGCATTTGCTTAGATTATGCGAAGAAACGGAGGAAGATTTTACGATCTGTTCTGTATTCGAATGGATTGCGGATGAGGTAGGATCTAACCGCTCAATGGCAAGGGTGACTCGTGATCAAAAGGCTGAAATTTCGCGTAGTATGGTTGATATTGCAAACCGACGATTACCTGTACCTCATCGCATTCAGCATGCGGGCTATCAAATACTTTGTAAAGCGCACGCTACGCGTATATTTGAAACTAGAAGCATCTCCTGGGAAAGCTTGATTTCTGAGGCGGAGAGTCTGACTAATTCGGCGGATCGCATTTTTGTACTTGCCAATATTGCGTCCTATTTGCCAGCGAAGTACAAGAAAAAGCGGAAAAGTCTATTTCAACAAGCGGAACAGGAGGCAGATAAGCTGAACAGCGTCGAGGATCAGTTTGGCCGATATTACACTATTGCGGTAGAAGCTCAGAAGAAGGAAAAGCCGACCGCTTTGAGAATTGTACGGAAGGCCTTTGGAAAAATAGCCGGTGGATTGGAAGGTCGAACGACCGCAAAGGAAAGGGAATTGGTTGATCTAGCACAAAGGCTTGATCCCGAGCTGCCGATGAAGTTGGCTGTGTTGTATGACGATGATCCCGCTCGTCGGCAATATAGAGAAAGAGCAAAGAAGCAACTTGATGCGGATCAACTGCGAAAGGACATTGCAGACAACCGGAGTTCAATGGATCTGACTAGCCGACATGACGACAAGGCTCTAGCTTTGGCCGCATGGAATGCACTTGCCGCACTCAATTCCGGACGCATGATTCCCGTTCATATGTAGCGGTTACGAGATATGCTGGTGTGCGCGAGCCGATTTCCGTTGGAAACATCGTATCCAATGTATTCATGGGCGCTTTCAAACGTAATGGCGAAGTATGCGCAAACAAAAGAAGCGTCAAACTACATTAGAAACATTTTTGAAGGCGTGCTGCGAGCTGCAACATTTTACTTTTGTGTGACTGCGGAAAAGGGTACCTTAGGTGCAAGTCCAGAATGGCAAGATGTAGGGCGTAGCAAACACCATTTGGTTGTCAATATTGGTGAAAGAGACAAAGCGTTGAGCTTCATTTGCGAATGGCTAGAGTCGAGTGCTGAGGACTATGTGACAATAGTAGATCCATATTTTGGTTTGGAAGATTTGGATCTTGTGCTGAGAATTTTCGAAACAAATTCACGGCTGGATTTGCGAATTGTAACCGGAAAGTATCATCAGAACAAAGTCGACGGTAGTCTGGCAGATGCTTATTCATCTGCATGGAGGCAACTTTGCGACCATACGCCACCCAATACGGAAGTTCTAGTAGTTGGTTTCGTAGATAATGGAAAAGCTCCTTTTCATGATCGTTGGATTCTCTCAAAGGCTGCCGGACTTCGCCTTGGTACCAGTTACAATTCTATAGGAAATAGGGACTCAGAAATTTCGGTTTTGGGTAGCGAAGAAGTGGTAACGGTTCAGCGGACCGTCGCGCGATATGAAGCCAGACAGTTAAAGGTCACTGATGGCCGTCGTGTTGCTTACGAGTCATTTGAATTGCTGGCATAAGTTTTTTAGCATTCAATCCACGATGAATACTAGATGCAGATTTGCGTGGGAATGCTCAGTATTTTGTGGAAGTATGATGCTGAGTTCATTCTGGATGAATGCGGGAGGGTTGGACGGTCTTAAGCGAGATGGCTCCTGTGCCTTAAAGTTGATATCTGAGAAATTGCCGAGCATGGCCGTGGTCAGCTTGTGCCATGTGGGGGTTCCATGGGGCGGGTCTGGTCAAGTCAAGGGTTATCAGGACGTTCCTGCCTGTTCATAAGCAATCCCGAACGACCAATCGCTCAAATGGCGCTTGAAGTTCTCATTGTCCATGAATTGCCTGAACAAGGTGGTGTCGTCATTCATGATGGATACCATCACGCGTAGCAGCGCCTTGTCGTGCTCGATGCGTGCGTTTTCCCTCTTGACTTCGACGGTTTGAGTCCCTAACTGTCGGGACCGATCTTACTATCTTGCTGTTTTCGCGGGCGTTTTTTTCGGGGGTTCCGCGAAGGCGTTTTGTTGTGCCTAGTGATTTTGATATGGCGGTCGGCGGTGGTAA
>JAJEFE010000020.1 GCA_022820625.1 Gammaproteobacteria bacterium
ACCCGCGCCCGTGGACAGCCCGTGGATAACGCTGCGTCAACGCCCAGTAGAACGTGTCGGCTTAATCCACCACGTCAGTGGTTAGACCAGGAAGATAATCCGCCCAGAAGGGGTGGAGGGTTAGTGGAAGACTGTGCCTAACAACACCGGTACACGCACCCGTAGGCCTCGTGGATGCCGGTGACGATGCGCCGTTCCTCCCGCAACGCCTTCAGATCCACCCGCAACGGGGTGGAATCGGGCGTTGCTGCCTCCACCCGCCCGGCTTCGATGACCTGCTCGGCGGCCTGCTCGGGCGGAAACAGCCCGGGCTGGCGCTCGTGCCCGATGCGCGCCTTCAGGTACTCGCCCAGCTCCTTCAGCCGAACCAGTTCGGCCTCGTCGGTGGCCACCCCGACATGGCGCACGATGCGTTGCCGGACCTTGCCGCCGAGGCGCACGCCCTCGACCAGCTGGACGGACTTGCGGGGGCTGTTGGGAGTGGTTTTGACGCGCACGAACATGGGGGTATTTTACCACCGCCGACCGTCGTCTCAAAATCACTAGGCACAACAAAACGCCTTCGCGGAACCCCCGAAAAAAACGCCCGCGGAAACAGCAAGATAGTAAGATCGGTCCCGACAGCTAGGGACTCAAACCGTCGAAGTCAAGAGTTCCGTCGTACTGTGTAGCATTCGCGAGAAATCGCGTTAGATCTCTGACCGTTCTACAACCAGTCCGAAAAGTATCAAAATCGCCGACATTCAATGCAAATGCAGTCGCATTGTCGAGTACAAACTGTGGTGTCAGGAATCTTTGTTCGAATTCGGCCCGGATCAGTTTTTCTGGCATAAGAAAATACGCTGCGAATACATCGGCCTCAAGCTCTACATCATCACGCGAACTCCTATCCTGCGTTCCGTCAAGTGCACGATCTCGGTGGATTTCCACTTGCTCGTGAAGAATTGCATGGGCAAGTTCGTGGGCGGCAGTGAAGTTTCGAATTGCTGGTGAGAACCGGCCAGATATCTGCACCTCTCCAGCCGGTCTGTTTATGATGCCGGCGACCTCGAATAGTTCTCCGTTATTGGAATACTGACCAATTGATCCGACGACCTCAGGTTTGAAACCAATACTATTGAGGGCAAGCAGTGGGTCGAGAACATCGAGCGGACGGACGGACTTCTGATTTGGAAATAGTTGTGAGCGCGCTCTCCATAGTTCAATTTGAAGCCTTCTGGCGATGGACTCAATCTGGGGTCGAGACAGCCGCTTGCCGACTTGCTTTTCTTTAATCAGGGAATTTGGGTCGATGATGGGTTGGATGGAAATGGGCTTGTTCGCCAATGTATGTTCGCTTGCGTTACCTGGGGCGAACGCATACGGATTTTGCAGTGCACGCAGTTGATCGCGGGTAGCTTGGCCAGCATCGGCCAAAACGGCATCGAATTCGCCGTTGTCATTCAAGTAAGCATAAGGATTTCGGAGTATCTTTCGGCGCTCGCGAATCCGTGCTTGAAAGTGGTCGTCCAATCGATAGCCCCAACAAGTGATTTCGACCAAACATTGTACCGGAATGAGGTTCAATGCGGGATGTCGCAGATTCAGGTCAGCTGACGCGTTGTTCCGTGCCGCGTTCAAAGAAAAGGTTGTCACCAGTGACTTCCCGGCACGAACAGCCGACCGTCCATTATTTTTCGCGCCGTGCGAATGATACTAGCGCGCTGAACCTTTTTCTTTGCGCCTGCTCCATCCATCGTCAGGCGTACATTGATAGAGCCGGAGGGATGCTCGATGGAGACAGTTGAGACCACGTCCTGGGAAGGCTCGTTTGCCCAGTCGGTCGGAGGCTGGCCGACTTCGCTTGCAACTGTCGCCTTGATCGACGCGCAACAGGTCACGCAGATCGCACCGGTCACCGCGTGAGCAACATGAACATGATGCGGCGTCAGGTAACGTGAATGGACTATGCCGCCGCACCGTGGAGGCGCCAGAATTCCGACCTTGGGAACGACTGAATCAGCCACATCGCCAAGCCCCATGCGTCGCCCGGCCTCAAGCCGAATTTTCTCGATACGTCCCATAAGTAACGCATTGCCGGTGATCTCATCCGGGTCGTAGCCGTTCAGGCCCAAGTCCCCGGCCCGCATAATCACCATCGGCATAGCCACATCAATACAACTAACCGCCACCCCATCAATTTCTTCCTGCGCAACCCCAGTCGGAAACATCGCCCCGCACTTGGACCCCACCACATCACTAAAGCTCAGCACCACCGGCGCCCCAGTCCCCGGCACCCCGTCAATCCGCTGATTCCCGGCATACGTCACGGCCCCACCCGGCGTCTGAACAATAGCCTCAATCCGGCTCCCTGTATTGACATCAAAAATCCGCACCCGCGTCTCATCAGCCTCCACCGTCACCAACCCACGCTCAATAGCAAACGGCCCAACCCCAGCCAGCATGTTTCCGCACGAGGGCGCCGTATCCACGATGGCCTTGTCGAGCCACACCTGCGCAAACCGATAATCGACATCAATCCCCGGCCGCTCCGACGGACTGACCATCGCCACCTTGCTGGTCACCGTAGTAGCGCCCCCAAGCCCGTCGATCTGACGCGGATCGGGCGACCCCATGGCCGCAAGCAGAACGCGATCCCGAACCTCGGGATCCGCCGGCAGATCCTCAAGCAGGAAAAACGGCCCGCGGGACGTTCCGGCTCGCATGAACATGCATGGAATCGCACGCTGCGTCATTGCACTTGTCGAGTCATCGAGACAGCAGATCCGTACTGACGCAAAACGTCATCCAGGAATGGAGCGGCTATCATCCAGAATCTTCCTCAGGTCCTTCATAAGCAGGAACAGATGGAAAGGGTCTGTGGGGCTGGGTTCGAATTCCAGTCCTTCGTACCAAGCCCGTGCCTCCTCGTCCTTGGCATGGACAAGGAGGGCTCGGACGCCAACAATTTCTGCAGCGGCGGCGGTTCTGAGCAGAGCATCCTTGATGAGCGCCTTGCCAATGCCTCGCCCTTGCTGCGTTCTGTCAACAGCCAGACGGGCAAGCAGCATCACGGGGATCGGATGCCGGGCCAGCCCCTTGCCCACCCGGACAGGCGCTTCGGCGTGCTCCACCGCTCCAGCGGCAAGGCTGTAATAGGCGATCACCGCCGATTTCCGGCAGACGACATAGGTTCGGGCGCTGTCGGCGCGCTGATTTGCAAGGGCAAATCGCTTCAGAAAGTGATCGAGCGCCTGCTTCCCGCACTCGAAGGAGTCAACTTCGTGCGTTTCGTCAAGTTTTTCGACCGGAGACAAACTCCCGTCTCGGGGTATCACTCCAGTACGCTCTTTTCGGAAAACAGCCGAGCCAGGCGAGGTTTGTTCACGACCGGCCGGTCGAGGATATTCTGAAATTCCTTCCACCGCCGGTCATCGAGCTGGAACATCCGCCGGTCGGCCAGAGCGTCCTCGGCGGCTTTGATTCCCGCCTCAAGCAGAAACTCCGTGACGTTCTTGTGGGCTGAGGCCGCAGCCCGCTGTAGCAACGCCTTCAAGCTCGGAGTCGTCCGAACCTCGATGCGCTCCGACTTGGTTTCCGCGATGCCCATGGATATTCCTCCAATTCGATCCACCGGCATTCTGTCACACGGACATTGTACGGACAAGAGCCGAGCGCGATCGCCTGACCTCCCAGTCAGGCATCAAACGATTCGAAGGGCAAAATCGTCGGTTAGGTCATTTTTTCCGGATCGACGGAGCCTTGGCTATTTCTGTCGAGCAAAAATGAACAAGCCGATTGTGCCTATGGCCAGCGCAACAAGGCCCAAGATGCTTCCATATTCACGGACAAACGATAAGGTTCGCTCACTTGAGACAATTGTGAGCGCGAGCCCCAAGAGGACTGCTGCAATCAAGCCAACATCTATCAGGCACCGATTCTGCAGAGCAGTAGTCATTTCTTCCAACACGTCCCTGACGGATTCTCGGGTATGTCCCTGTTGGCTACTAATTTGGATTTCCTCAGCTTCTTGGCCACGCTATCCAGGATGCGACCTGCGCGCGTGCGGGCGGTAATTTAACATAGTCGCCGGCAATCGCCCGCTGCCTCATCGCACCTGCCCCGTCAGCCAGGGTTGATCAACATATTCTGCAACCAGCCCCCCGGGCAGTTCCACCAGCAGGAGGTTGGCGGCAGCCGCCAGGGCCACGATCACGCAGGCTGTCAGCGCAAGCGTCAATCCCCAGGGCTGCTGCGCCTTGCGTCGCAGGAACGTCAGGAAAAATACGAGCGCCCCCGGCAGGAAGCCCAGCACGCCCACCGCCGCGACCAGCACGCCGAACCATCCGGCGCTTCGCCACGTACCGCTGCCTGCCACGGCCTCGGAGCCGGACTGCTCGGCCCCCTTGGCAGCATCGGCGTCGTACTCAAGGTCGACATTCGCCGAACTGACCGCCGGCCTCACCCGCAACACCACCACCAGCGCAACGCACAACACCAACGTCGCCACCGCCACGCTCAATGGAAAAATCCGCCCCAGCGGCGAGAGCCTGAGGCTGCTCCAGACCGCGTAGAGCAGGACGGCGATGGCCCCGCCGACGAAAGCGAGTTGCGGGCCGACATGACGGGCCGGCGGACTTCTCCGCGATCCGTCTGCTGTCGCCGCCGCCATAGACTCGGTTGGCGCCGATCCGACACCCCGGCCCCTGCCTCGCTGTCCCCGCGCCCCAAGCCAGACCGACACCACCGTAATCCCGAGAATCACCACCACCCCCGGCCGCGCCAGCATCCCCCAGCCATAGAACTGCACCGCCAGGTTTAGATACCCCTCCGCCTGCGGCGCCAGCACGAACCCGATCAGGAACGCCGGCCGCGACCACCCGAACCGGCGCAGCAACACCCCCAGCACCCCGATCGCCAGCAGCGCCGCCAGGTCCATGAACTGGCGTGTCGCCTGGTAGGCGGCGAAGCTCACCACCACGATCATGAACGGCGCCAGCAGGTTGAACGGGATCGTGGTCAGCCGCGCGATGGGCCGCGCCAGCAGCATGCAGCTACCCGCGCCGAGGACGTTGGCCAGCGCCAGCGACCAGATGATGGTGTAGGTCAGGTCCAGGTCGCTGGAGACCATGGCGGGGCCGGCTTCGATGCCCAGCAGCACCATGCCGCCGAGGAAGACGGCCATGGCGCCGGAGCCGGGGATGCCGAAGAGCAGGGTGGGGACCAGTCCGCCGCCTTCCTTGGCGTTGTTGGCCGATTCCGGGGCGAGCACGCCGCGGATGTCGCCCTTGCCGAAGCGGGACTTGTCCCTGGCGGTCTGCACGACGTGGCCGTAGGCGATCCAGTCGACGACGGTGCCGCCGAGTCCGGGGATGGCGCCGATGAGTGTGCCGAGGCCCGCGCATCGCAGGCACAGGAACCAGTTGCGGAAGACGTCCCGGATGCCTTCGAACCAGTCCGCCGCGGGCATGCGGCTTGAGGCGATGGGGCGGTTCCTGCGCAGCAGTTCGGTGATTTCCGGAAAGGCGAAGAGGCCGATGCCGACGATGACCAGCGGCAGCCCGTCGTAGAGGTAGTCGATGCCGAACGTCATCCGGAACTCGCCGGTGGCGGGCGCGCCGCCGATGGAGCCGGCGATCAGCCCGAGCCCGCAGGCGGCGAGTCCCTTGACGAGGCTGGCGCCGGAGAGCACGCCCACCATGGAAAGGCCCAGCAGCGCCAGCATGAACAGTTCCGCCGATCCGAACGTGAGGATGAGCGGCCGCGCCACCTGCACGAACAGCGTGAGGATCGCCGCGCCGACGATGCCGCCCATCAGCGACGCGGTGAACGCGGCGGCGAGCGCCCGGGCGGCGCGCCCCTGCTGCGACAGCGGGAAGCCGTCCAGAACCGTGGCCTGGCTGGCGCTGGAGCCGGGGATCCCCATGAGCACGGAGGTGAAGGTATCGGACGTGGGGATCACCGCCACCAGGCCCACCAGCGTCGCCAGCGCCGAAACGGTATCCATCCCGTACAGGAACGGCATCATGATGGCCAGCCCGGCGATTCCGCCGAGCCCGGGAAAGGCGCCGATCGCCAACCCCAGCATCACGCCGAGCGCGAGGTGGAAGAGGTGCTCGAGCGTGGCCAGGTTGGCGAGTGCGGTGAGAAGCGCCTCGGACAAGTCAGGCCTCGAAATCTACGTGGAATGCATTCAGGGTCCCGGCCTCGAAATCTACGTGGAAATCACTCGAGGTTCCGGCCTCGATGTCTGCGCGGATTCATCCAACTGTCAGGCCTCGAGGTTTACGCGGAATTCATCCTTGAGCCACGTCCGGACCCAGGTGCGGGCGCTTTGCGGGACGTCGGTGGCCAGTTCGTAGATGCGCTGTGCTGCGGGTCCGGTCACCTGCTCGTAGGCGCCGAGCGCGGCGGGCATTCGGGCGATGTAGTCCGGGTCCCGGCGCATGGCGTGCACGGCGTCCTCGTAGGCGGCGACGATCTCGTCCGGGGTGTCCGTGGGGGCGACGAGCAGCTTCTGCGCCGGGAATCCCGCGGTGAAGAAGGCAAACCAGCTCTCCCAGCCGGGGCCGCTCGGTGGTTCGCCGTGCAGCAGTTCGTACGCTTCTCCGTAGTGGGGCAGATCCGGGAAGGTGGGATCGCGGACCAGGTTGCCGCCGGCATCCAGCGCGCCCCACGAGAACAGCGGCACGGCGTCGCCCTGCTCGATGAGCGGCACGACGTTGCGCAGGTAGGCGGTGGAGGTCTGGTAGTCGATGTTGAGCTCGCCCCGCTCGAACGCGAGCCGCCCGGCGCCGCGCCCGCTCATCCCGAAGATGGGCCGGACGTTGAGGCCCATGAGCTTGAACCCCAGCACCGGCACCAGGTCCAGCGACGTGGGCCCCTGGCTGCCGTAGAGCAGTTCGCGGTCGGCGATCTGTCCGAGCTCCGTCGCGTCGGCGATGCCGAGTTCGGCAGAAACGTAGGCCACCCCGCCAGTGCCGTAGGCCATCAGCACGCGCCAGTCCCGATACTCGTACCGCACCCGCGGATCGTCCATGAGATAGGGAAACTGCGTGGACGCCGACGTGCCCAGCACCGAGAGCCCGTCCGGCCGTGCCCGTGCGGCGAAGCGGTTGGCGCCCGCGATGGAGTTGCCGCCCGGGACGTTGCGCACGACGACAGTGGGTTGGCCCGGGAGGTAGCGTGAGAGGAACGGGGCGTTGAACCGGCCCCAGGTGTCGGAACCGCCGCCTTCCTTGAAGGGAATGATGAGTTCGACGATGCGGCCGGAGAAGTCGGGAGATTGGCCGCGGGTGGGGGAGGGCGCCAGGCCAAGACCCAGCCCGCCCAGCCCGCCGAGCCCCAGCCCGCCCAGTCCGAGCGCGGCAGAGCCCAGGAATTTTCGGCGGTCCATCTTGCTCAAGCGCTAAACCTCGACGATCAGCCCCGGATTGTATCCGGTGAGTGCCTCGTGCGGATAGCCGCCTTGATTCGACAGGATCCGGGTCTCTCCGAGCATGAAGTCCACGTTGTGGTGCGTGTGACCGCAGATCCACAATTCGGGGCGGGTGGACGCCACGACTTTGGGAACATCGGCGCAGAAATACCTGGCGATGTCGTCCATAGGAAAGCCCGTATGGCGAGCCTTGAGGGTCGGCGGCCAGTGCGTGATGACAATATCGCCGGGCCTGACCGTCTCGGTCAGAAACGCCACGGCCTCTTCGTGCAGGTCCAGCATGGCTGCAGGAGTCAACAGCCCGCCGCCGTGCCGGATGCGGTGGAAGTCGTTGATCGCGCGGCCCGCGTTGAACATGGACAAGGGCTCGTGGCAGAAGTTGGCCCACAGGGGCGTGCCAACGAACCGCCGGTCGCCCACCTGCACCGCCCGGTTGTTCATCCACTCGTACTCGCCGTACATGGCCATCTTTTCCATGTGGCGGTTGGCTTCGTGCAGATCCCTGCCGTAGTATTCGTGGTTCCCCGGCACGTACAGGACGGCCTCGTAGCGCCCGGCGAGATCATCACGCAACCACTCGATGGTCTCATCGTCCGCGTAACCGATGTCGCCCGCGAGCACCAGCACGTCGGCGCCGATGTCCGGGACCTCCGGCGAATGGCCGAATTCACGGTGTATGTCGCTTGCGATTTGCAATTTCATGGTTGTAATTCCATCAGCTGGATGCACTGACATTCAGGAACAGAAAGTTGTTCCATGCAAGACCGCATTTCTCGACTTTTTGGCCAGATTCGCGCAATGTCGGGCCGAGTAGCGGTATGTTACATTGCGGGCATGAAGGAAGAGGTGCGATGGTTGATTGGTATCGGCGTCATTCTCGCTGGGCTGATTCTGAACGCTCAGCGTGTGGACGGAAACCGCATCGACCGGCTTGTAAACCAGGTTGAGCGGCTGGAAGATGTGCTCACGGAACATCGGGTGGAAGCGGCCCGGGATTTCGGCGAGATCAAGAGCAGCATCGAATACCTGCGCACCGGCGATCCACCGGGCGAGCGCTAAACCTCGACGATCGGCGATTTCGCTGCGATATGGTGTGCTGCCCCGGTAGGAGTATCTCGAGATGACTCTTCTTGTCGTCGGCCTTGTGCTGTTCTTCGCGCTCCACTTGATACCAAGCGTCGTACCCTTGCGTGTCGCGCTCATCGCCCGTCTCGGTCAAGGACGCTACCGCGGCGTGTTCTCGCTCCTCGCGTTTGCAAGTCTGGTGCTCATGGTATGGGGGTTTGGTCGTGCGCCCCTGGAACCGTTATACACGGTGCCAGGCTGGGGGCGGCGGGTGGCGATGTTAGTGGTGCCAGTGGCGGTTGTGCTGTTCGCGGCGGCAAACATGCCAACCCATATCCGCGCCGTAGTCAGGCATCCGATGCTGCTCGGGACACTGCTGTGGGCAACGGCCCACCTGCTCTCCAACGGCGATCTCCGCTCGGTCGTGCTGTTCGGCAGTTTCGCGGCCTTTGCGGTACTCGACTTCGTCAGCGTCGAGGCACGCGGCAAGCGGCCGTCGACCGACAAGGCGCCGCGCCTCGCGATGGACGGGGCAGCCATCGTCGCGGGTCTCGTGGTCGTCGGCCTGCTTACGGTCTTCCACGGCGCCCTGTTCGGCGTGCCGATAATCTAGCGGTATTCGCGTCGTCGCTGTCCGATCAACGGCTATCCGCCACCGGACTGATCGGCGGCTTACCCGTTGCGGCCCGACCGGCAGCTATCCGAGCCAGCCCGATCAGCGGCTGCCCTCGCCGCGGAAGTACCCGCGATCTTCCCGAACACCGCGCCCGCCATGAGCCCAGCGCCGCCGGGATAATTGTTGTAGAACACGCCGCCCACCAGCTCCCCTGCCGCGTACAGTCCCGGGATCGGCCGCAGGTCCGTGTCCAGCACGTGAGCATCCGTGTTGACGCGTAGCCCGCCGAAGGTGAACGTGATGCCGCAGGTCACGGCGTAGGCTTCGAACGGCGGCTGGTCCAGGGTATTCGCCCAGTTGCTCTTGTCGATGGTCAGGCCCTGCGTGCAGCGTCCGTCCTTGACGTTGGGGTTGAAGGGGATGTCCGTTAGAACCGCCGCGTTGTAGGTCCTGATCTCCTCGAGACAGGCGGCGGAGTCCACATCATCCAGCCCTTGGACCAGTTCCTCCAGTGTTTCCGCGGAAACATGCGTGACCTGCCGTATCCGGTACTCGTCCCGCAGCAGATGCGTGGTCTTTGCGTCGAAGATCTGCCAGGCGAATTGCCCCGGCTGCCTCATGATCTCGACCCCGTAGCGGACGTAGGTGTAGTTACGGAAGTCCGCGCCCTCGTCCACGAAGCGTCGGCCGTGGGCGTTAACCATGATGCCGAAAGGGTAGGAGTGCTTCTGGAACTGATCGCCCACCGCCAGGTCGCCGAACTCCGGGGCGTTTCGGTCCCAGCCCACGGCGTGGCAGCCGGACCAGTTGCCATAGCCCGCCGCGCCCAGGTCAAGTGCCATCCGTATCCCGTCGCCAGTATTGAAGCGGGTGCCGCGCACCCGGGCCAACTCCCAGCCGGGGCCGAGATAACGCGTGCGCCATTCCGGGTTGGCTTCGAATCCGCCGCAGGCTAGAACCACGGCGTCGGCCGGCACCGTCTCGGGCCGCTCGCCGCCACGCCGCACGACCACGCCGGTAACGTTCTTGCCGTCGAAGCCCAGTTCCACCACCCGCGCGTTGTATTGGATATCGATGCCGAGGCGCAGGCACGACTCGGTCAGACTGTCCACCAGCCCGGGTCCGCCTCCGACCGATTCCACCGTCAGCCCGCCCCAGAACTTGAATTTTCCGTCGACCTTGAACGCCTGCCGGCCGTAAATCGGCATGAACCGCACGCCCTTGTCCCGCATCCAGTTCATGGTCGGCTTGGACTGACGTACCAGGCACTCCACCAAGTCCGGGTCGCACCGGTCGTTGGTCACCCGGAACATGTCGTCAAAGAACTGATCCTCGGTGTACGTACCGAAGTCGGTCACGGCGATCTCGTCGTCCGAGAGGTCCGGCATGAGTTGGCGGAGGTCTTCGACACCCGAATACGCAAATCGGAATGCCCCGGCGGTGAAGCGGCTGTTGCCACCGCTCTCGTCCAGCGGCGCGCGCTCGAGCACGATAACCTCCGAACCACCCTCGCGAGCGGCCAACGCCGCGCAAAGAGCAGCATTGCCGCCACCGACGATCAGAACCCGGGGGTTGGAAGCAGTCACCGGACCATGCGATGTGAGGAGTTCAACGGGGCAGAACAATCATCGGAGCAGCATGCCGGAACTACCTATTGCCAAGCCACAATCCGAGAATCGTCCCGGCAATCATGCCTGTACGATGTGCGCGGCGCTGATCTTCTTCCAGGGCACTTTGCAGCTCTGCCATCAGATCGTGTCCCCTGTGGTTTAGCCACCGCGTCAGGCGGTTCAATTGACGTGGGGGTCTCATTTCCAGCTGCAGGTTCACCGTTCCGGTGCCGTCGGCTGGAATGCCGCGTTTCCTGACACCGGCTACAGGGTCATCGACGAACTCCACCACTTCCTCAAGCCAATCGTGGATCTGGAACAGCGTGTCTTCATATACTTCCACCAGCAGGGACCAGCCCTCAAAGTCTTCGTGGGCTGGCGTCAGGCCCCGCACGTCGTTATATCCGGCCAGAATTTCTTCCAGTTCCATATTCATCCGACTCGCGACTCCACGGAAGTACTCGTCCGGCTCATGAGTCAATCGGCCGAGCCCGTTGCCGATCTCTTCACAGAATGTGGTGACATGACGGGCAAGACGCTCCAGGTGCTCATCGACCAGGTCGAAAATGCTGAAAACGTTGCCGGTTTCGAACGGCGTCTCGTCCATCCCCATGAGCAATCCGTCGATCATCAGCCGAAACTCTTCGCCGAGGACAATCAGCGGCCGCGGGATGGGTTCATCGGTCATTTTGCAGGTATCGCATTCATATCAAGGCCACGCGATCAGTAGCAGAGCGTATTCGTTTCGCCTCCATATTGCACTTCACTCCGTCACCGAATTTCGATCAGGGACTCCCCATCCAACAAGGCGGCTTCGATCGCCGGCAAGTGCGGTGCCAGTTTGGTTCGAAGCGAGGTATTGGTGGTGTTTCCGAACCGCACCCAGACCACCTGCAGTCCCGGGCGGCGGCGTGCCCGGTCGGCAAAGTCCCTGTCCTTCGACCAGACAACGGCTTGCGTCTCTCGCGCCCTGGCTTCGATGTCATCGTCGGTCGCTGCACCGTGACCGAGATCGTTGACGTGGTCGGACGGATAGCCGGCCGCGGCAAGCCATCGCGCCAGGCCGGGCGGCAATTGCGCGTCGATAAGGAAACGCAAGATCAGGCGGCAAGTATGACGCGGTGCCCGCTTGCGGCTGCGCCAAAAGCCAGGGCCGCGCGCACGTCCGCGTCGCTGAGGTAGGGGTAGTCGGCGAGGATTTCCGACGATCTCACTCCGCTGGCCAGCAGGTCCAGAATGTCGGACACGCGGACTCGAGTGCCCCGGATATGTGGGCGTCCGCCACAGATCGCAGGGTCGATATGGACACGATCCTGTACCTCTGGCCCAGCACCCCCACCCAGGATCTCCTTGAGAACGCAAACCCGGGCGCCCTTTCGGGGACCGGAATGCCCGTATTCATTGAGGAACTGCCGCAACGCGCTGTCGAGTTCGGTGCGACGACGGGAGGAGGGCGGCACAACATCGAACCAGCGTTTGAGAATGGCCTCGGTTCTGCCGCCGTCCCTGACATAGCGCCTCGACAGGTACGTTTCGGCGGTGTTTTCTGCATACCCGACGAACATGGAGGGCGCAAAGAGCCAAGCCGAATCATCGGTCCTTACCGCATACCATGCGTGCACCTGCTTCATCAGGGCGGCGAGACCAGGGTTTTCCTTGAGCTCGGTTTGGTACCGTGAGATGTTCAAGACTGCCTGATTCCGCTGGTCGATTAAGTCGTGAGCCATTTCGGGGTTCCCTTACAAAGCAAATATCGAAAACAACCGAAGAATACTAGATAAGGTAGATGTAATCTACTTTCAGGGAGTTTTAATCGCCGTGCTTTTGAATAAAGGGTCGGCAATGGTAATGGCGAAAGCATTGGCGATGCCGATGGCGCTCCCGACCGCTGACAGCCGCAAGTGCCCCTTGCGATATTATGTCGAACTCACCCCGCGATGACGCCGAACAAGACGGCAAAGAGCACAGACATGAGCCCGAACGGAGCGCGGAGTTGAGCCCGACCGGAGCACAAACATGAGACCGACCAGCGTACATTTCGTCGGCAGCATCGGACTGAACACGGTCGATGACGTGTTCCGGACGTGCGGTCGCACGCTCGGCCGGCGGTTGAAGCGCCTTCCCGACGGTGAGCCGGGCGGGCGGCGGCTGTGGATCAGTTGGCAGGTGCCGTTGCTGCGGGCGAGCCCCTACCTGCGGCCCGTCGGCGATCCCATGGCGCTGATCCCGCTGGAACTGGTGCCGGGCGTCGACCCCGAGGACATCCATTTCGGCGAGCTCGGCTACTGCCGCGAAGCGCGCATCTCCTATCGGGATTTCCGCAGGGTGCGCGAGCGCGGGGATATTCCTGCGGACGTTCGTTTCCAGGTCAGCCTGCCGACGCCGCTGGCGGTGATCGGTTCGTTCGTGCACGGTGAGGGCATGCTTCACGTACTGGCGGCCTACCGGCAGGCGATGATCGCCGAGGTCCGGCGCATGTGCTCGGTGCTCCCGATCCGCGACCTGGCCATACAGTGGGACGTGTGCATCGAGACGGTGGCCTGGGACGGCCGGCCCGGCATCGTCCCGCCGATGCCGAACAAGGAAGACATCATTCCCCCGTCACTGGCGATGATGTGCGATGTGATTCCGCCCGAGGTGGAGGTGGGCATCCACCTGGGTCACGGCGACTACGACGCGAAGCACTTCGTCGAGCCGGTCGACTCGGCGGCCATGGTCAGCCTGGCCAATGCCATCGTCGCGGCCACCGACCACCCGCTGGCCTTCGTGCACCTGCCGGTGCCCATCGACCGGGACGACGACGCCTATTTCGAGCCGTTCCGCAACCTGAAGCTCGATCCGGACACCGAGATCTATTTCGGCCTGGTGCACGCGGACGGACCCGAAGCAACCAACCGACGAATCGCCACGGCGAGCAGGCACGTGCCCGTGTTCGGTATTGCCGCCGAACGCGGCATCGCGCGGAAACGCACCAGCGACAAGGTTGAGGAACTGATCCAGCTCCTCGCCGCTTGCTCGGAGGAACCGGCCCAGGCTATCTCGACTTACTGATCCGCCGGTTCTTCTACCCGGTCTTCGAACACCAGCGGCCTCAGCCCGCCGTCCAGCGCGGGGTCGTAGTCGGGGTTCAGTGTCGGGATGTTCGTTCCGACGTCGTCCAGGTAGGCCTTGAGTTCCGCGAACATCGACTCGGCAACCTCCGGCCGGACCCGCGAAAGGTCGGTCGACTCCCGCAAATCCATATCGAGATCGTAGAGGTACGTCCGGTCCGGCTCCAGTTCCCAGATGAGCTTGTGGTTGCCGCGCCGGATCGCGGCCTGCGGTGTGACGTGCTTCTGGTTGCGGTAAGCGCCGTAGAACCAGATCAGCGGTTCCGTCGGCCGGTCCACCGAACCGCCGCCGCCACTCTCCAGAACCGGAACCAGGCTCCCCCCGTCCAGATCGCCCGGCAGCCGGTCGGCGGCGCCCACCCAGTCGGCGATCGTCGGCATGAAGTCGTAGCCGACGACGGGCACGTTGCTCTGGGTACCGCCCTCGATGCCCGGCCCGCGCACGAACAGCGGCACCCGGATACCGCCCTCCCAGACGTGGGTCTTGCCCCACGCCAGCGGCACGTTGCTGGTCACCGGGTTGTCCGACTCGCCGCCGTTGTCGGAGGTGAAGATGACGTAGGTGTCATCGGCGACGCCGAGACGGTCCAGCGTGTCGAGGATGCGCCCCACGCCCTGGTCCATTTCCTCCGTCATGGCCGCATACATCAGATTGGTGTGCGTCAGATCCCCGAACATGCCGAGGTCTGTCTGAAGCAGGTGCTCGGCGTACTTCGACAGGGTTTCCGGCCGTGCACGCACCGGCGTATGCACGGCGTAGTACGAAACCATCGCGAAAAAGGGCCGGCCGGCCTGCGCCTGTTCGTCGATGAAGGCGATCGCGTCGTCGGTCACCTGGTCGCTGCGCTTCGGATCGGGCTGGCGCGCGAAGCCCTCATCGTTGGTCGTCAGGCCGTTATGCGCATCGTAGCCATGCCGGTCCGGCGAGCCGCCGCCCATGTGCCACTTGCCGAAATGGCCGGTGGCGTAGTCGGGGTCGTGCTGCTTGAGCAACTCCGCGATGGTCGTCTCCCCGTCCGCAATATCGCTGACTGGAAAGGGCACGTTCATCGGCTTGTTGAAATACATGTTGTCGTGGAACACCTGGATGTTGGCGACCCCGTTCTCGTCGGCCACCACGTCGATGATGTCGGTGGCCCCCAGCCGCGCCGCCGTCTTGCCGGTCTGAATGCTCATCCGCGTCGGCGAACAGTTCGGCGCCGGCGAGTAGGCGTTGGAAAACTTCATGCCCTCGGCGGCCAGGCGCTTGAGGCTCGGCGTCTGGTACAGGTCGCTCACCGAAGCGGCCACGCGGTCGTCCATCCGGACTGAGGTGCCGGTCCAACCCTGGTCATCGGACAGAATCAGCACGATGTTCTGCGCAGAGGCCTGCTGGTTCGCGAGCAGGAACGCGAATTGAGCCAGGAGGATAATGCGTCTGTTCATTGGCGATGCTCCGTTGGTTTTCTTCCGTAGCAGTTCTTGTGTATCACAGGCACGCGATAGTCATTCATGTTCGTTCCGCCGTCAACGCACATCGGGTGATCCGCCCCACAAACAGCTTACCGGCAGTACGTACCGGCGCTCACCGAACGCCAGGCTTTCGGAACCCAGGTAGAAGATGATCGACGTGACCGTTCGGGTCTTGCCCGGCCCATTGCGGCTGAACCAGTCGAGGTGTTTGAAGTCTCCGCTCCGGACCGACGTGGATGCCTTGACTTCCACGGCAACAAGATCGTTGCCGCTCTCGGCCAGGATATCGATTTCGCGCCCCCGCTGATCGCGCCAGTGGTAGAAGCGAATCCCCGAATTCTGATAGGGGGCCGATCGCAATAGTTCGGCGAAGACAAAGCTCTCGAACATTCCGCCGAGCGCGGTGGGATTGGCGTCGAGATCGAATGACCGTGGCGCCAGATTACGCAATGCCGCAGCGATTCCCGTATCGGCGAAGTGATACTTTGCGTTCCTGATTTCGCGCCGGGACTCACCGGATGCCCACGCGCCCAGCTTTCGAATCACGAACAGGCGGATCAGCACGTCAAGGTAATGCAGGACAGTATCTCGTCGCAGGCCGACAACGTCACACAGTTCGGCGATGTTGAGTTCCATGCTGGTACGCACTGCGAGCTGGTCGATCAAGCGCCGCAGTGCATCGGGCTTTCGGACCGGTGCAACGTCGACCACATCGCGCTCGATAATGGAAGTGATGTAGTCGCTGTAGGTCTTCTGGCGTGGCTTGAGTTCCAGCCGGCGGATGTTCGGGAATCCGCCCCTGAGAATCAGGTCGATATAGTCGGCCCGCGTCAGAGGTTCCGGGGCCGGCAGTTCCTCCCACGCCTGCGACGCGGACAGCGCCCAATCGAGGAGCTTTGACGGCCCACGTGACCTGGTTTCCGCAACCGTCATGGGCCATAGCGTCAACGTCAACATTCGGCCCGCCAGCGAATCGGCCACGTGCTGTGTCCTGAACATGTTCGATGAGCCGGTCAGCACGAACTGGCCGGGACGATCGCTGTTGTCCACGATGCGTTTGATCGCCAGCGCAAGCTTCCTGGCGCGCTGCGCTTCATCGATGATCAGCGGAGTGGTCGTCGAGCCCTCTTTCAGGCGCTGCAACTGACCCCACGGATCGTCCTCAATGGCTTCAAGGACGGTGTCGTCGTCAAGCGTGATGAACCGTCCGGCCCCCAGGATGTCCCGCACGAGCGTTGTCTTGCCCGCCTGGCGAGCGCCGATGACATTGACGACGCGGGCATGGGTCAGCGCCTGCTGAAGTTCGGCGGTCAGGTGGCGAGACAGGATGTGGCGGTGTTCAGGCATCGATGAAGCTCGCGAGCCGGGGAAAGTGTCATAGGCAATCAGGGCAGATCGTCAGTAGAAAGCTGGTGAAAGTGCCATTACATAAGTGGTGAAAACACTATTACAAAACTGGTGAAAGTTATATTACAAGAATGGTGATAATGTCAATTGGTACGTGAGAGCCTGAAGTGGCCGCTTTGGAACGGCGACCGGAACGAGGCCATCCGGGAGAGGGTTGTCAGGAAAGATCAATCCCCAAACTTGCAAGTGGCGCGCTTGCCGAACCATCTGTACCTGTTCCGCGCGACCAGCGAATAGACCCGGTCCCGGATCGACCTCGGCACCAGGCGCAGTCCCGTGAGCAGATTCCACGGTCGCCTGAGCTCTGCCGCGATGGCGATGGCCGCGTCGCTCTTCTCAAGCGCGATGGTGGCGGCCGCGTCGCTCCTGACGAGCGCTTCGCCATCGCCGCCGCCTTTGCCGCCGCCTTTGCCGCCGCCGTTACCGCTGCCGCTGCCGTCGCCGTCGCCGCTGCCGTTACCGTTGCCGCCGCCGCCGCGAATGAGCAGAAAGGTGTCGACCTGATCGATGGACACGCCATGCGCTTCGAGCAGTTGCTGTCCCCGCGGCGTCTGCATGGGCACGAACGTGAACACCTTTCCCGGATCCCGTGCCGTGATGAAATCGACGAGTGAACTGCACAGGTTGCAAATGCCGTCGAAGACTACGATGTGGGTATCAGGCTGCATGGCGCAGTCATTCTATAGCCACGTCGCGCTTGATCGGGGCCCGCCGGCTGATTCAACACCGCGATCTGCGGGGCGTCATTCCTGATACAGCGTGCAGTTGTAGGGCCTGATCTGCACCTCGGGCCGCCACTCGAAATGCACCATCGAAAGCGCAACCGGTTCGCTATAGGTTTCGGGATCGACGACCGTCGCCGACCAGTCCAGACGCGTCTCGTCGTCGCTCATCTCGAAGGCTTCGGAAATTTCGGCCACCTCGCTCAGTGGCGTTCCGCGGTCATCCAGGAACGGGTAGTCGATGTCGGTGGTGGTTACGAGCAGGTTGCCGCCTTCCCAGCGGCCGACGGAGTATCCAAGATGGGGAGATGCCAGGTTTTCCGGCTTCGAAGCGTCCTGCATGTAGATCGTTCGCACGTTGTCCCATTCCTCCAGGCGAATGGTGATCGTGTCGCCCTGGTCGATGAGTTCCATCGGAAACGGGGTCAGCATCGCCTCCGGCAGGCCGGCCTGAATGCACCGTACCGCGAGGCCGTCTTCCTCCTGAGACCAGTTCGCCCTTGCCGCGCGGGCAGCGTCGGTCAGCGGCAACTCGGCGCCGGGAGGGTTAGCCGCAGTTCTGCCGGTGGGGAACCAGACGCGGAAGATGCCGTTCGCGTTCCGGATCGCGTCCTCGGCGGGTTCGCCGCCTGCTGTCTCCGGCGGCGATGCAGTCTCGTCCAGCAACCCCAGCCGTTCCGCAGCCATGCGATCGATCGGCATGACCGGACCGGTACTCACGCGCGCCAGAACGGGCCTCATCGTGGGATCGCCCCGCCGGGATGGATGGCCGGTGAAGGTCGCTTCGGCACCCACAGGAAAGGTCTCCTCACGGATATTGCTGTTTCGCTCCGTCAGGTTTACGGAAGGGCCCTCCAGATCCCAGACTGTGTCGTCGGCTGTTCGCACTGCGAGACGAATGTGGGGATTCGCCCAGAACACTTCCTCGATGACACCGCTCACTTCAATGGTGCGGCTGTTATCAAAAGCAACGAAGGCGTGGTGAGCATGGCTGAGGGAAGACGCAAGTACGGCGCACACAATCACATTGGCCGTCAGAATACACAAGGTTCTGATTCTGTTCATTTCTTATCCGTTCCCGCAAAATCCTGTAATCTGCATGATACAAGAGTGCCGATCCGGCGTGACGGGAGGCGATAGAGGGCAACCTTCTTTCGGCCTGCGATAAGGGACAGGAACCAGATGCCAGACTCGCCACAGACCGGCGATGAAACGCCGCCGGAACAGTCACTGTTCGCCAATTACCGCTACGATCCGCGCTTCTACGACGAAATGTTCGAGGCCCAGGCGGCGCCCCGCGAGCATTGCCGCGACCTCTGGAACGTTCTTGACGGCATGGCGCCCGAGGAAATCGCCGCCATGCAGGAGCGCGCCGAACGCTCGTTCCTGCAGGAGGGGATCACGTTTGCGGTCTACGGCGAGGAGGGTGCGCAGGAGCGGATCATCCCCATCGACGTGTTGCCGAGGATCGTCGACGCCGCCACCTGGGACTCCATCGAACGCGGGCTGCGCCAGCGGATCAGGGCGCTGAACCTGTTTCTGGCCGACATCTACGGGCGCGGCCGGATACTCACCGACGGCGTCATTCCCGTGGACATGATCCTGGGCTGCCCGCAGTACCGGATCGAGATGCGCGGCGTGTCGGTGCCGCGGGGCATCTACGTGGCACTGTGCGGGACCGACCTGGTGCGCACCAACGACGGGTTCATGGTGCTCGAGGACAACCTGCGCGTGCCTTCCGGCGTCTCCTATATGCTGGCCAACCGAGGTGCCATGCGGGCGGCCCTCAACAAGCTGTTCCGGCAGTACAGGGTCCGGGCCATCGAGCACTACGGCAATCTGCTGCGGCAGACGCTGTCGGAACTGGCGCCCCGGGCCATCGCCGACCCGTGCATCGTGCTGCTGACGCCGGGCGTGCACAATTCCGCCTATTACGAGCACATGTTTCTCGCCCGCGAAATGGGCGTGGAACTGGTGCAGGGCCGGGACCTGCTGGTCCACGACGGCTTCGTCTACATGCGCACCATCAGCGGGCTGCGCAAGGTGGACGTGATCTACCGCCGCGTGGACGACGATTTCCTGGATCCGCTGGCGTTCAGGCCGGATTCGCAACTCGGCGTGCCGGGCCTGTTCTACGCCTACCGGTTGGGCAATGTGGTGATCGCCAACGCCCCGGGCACCGGCGTCGCCGACGACAAGAGCGTCTACGCCTTCGTGCCGGACATCATCCGCTACTACCTGAGCGAGGAGCCGCTGCTCGCCAACGTGGAAACCCATCTTTGCCGGAATCCGGAGAGCCTGGAGTACACGCTCGACAACCTGGAAAACCTGGTGGTCAAGATGGTCGGGGAGTCGGGCGGATACGGCATGCTGGTGGGCCCGGCGTCCACGCCCGCCGAACGCGACGCCTACGCGAAAGAGTTGCGGAGGGATCCCGCCAACTACATATCCCAGCCGGTGCTGGACCTGTCCTGCGCACCCTGCCTCACCGAGCAGGGCGCCTCGCCCCGACACGTCGACCTTCGGCCCTTCGTGCTCACCGGCCACGAGACGCGCCTTGTCCCAGGGGCATTCTGTCGCGTGGCGCTGGTGGAGGGCTCCCTGGTGGTCAACTCGAGCCAGGGCGGCGGGGGCAAGGATCTCTGGGTGTTGCCGGAGTAGCGGGCCGGGGCAACGGGTCAAGGCACAGGACTCAGGAAAACGGGCCAGGAGAAACGGGTCGGGGGAACGACATGTTGTCGCGCAATGCTCAAGGACTGTACTGGATCAGCCGCTATCTCGAGCGCGCCGGGCACGGCTGCCGCCTGGTCCAGATCCAGTACCGGGCCCTGCAGGACCGGACAGTGGATGAACTGGACCGGACGTGGGCGCGCCTGTACCTGAGTCTCGGCCGGGAGCCGCTCGGGGGGCGGTTGGGATCGAACCTCGACGACGAAGACTTCATGTTCGCCGACGCTTACACTCTGACGGATGACCTGACGTTCGAGTCCGACAACGCGGACTCGATCCGCAACTGCATCGCCGCCGCCAGGGAGAACGCCCGCCAGGTCCGCAACGTCATCGGCAACGAGATGTGGACCAGCCTCAACCTGCTGTATCTGGGCATGCGCGATCTTGGCGTCGAGGACATCTGGTCCGACCGTACGGGCAATTTCTTCGTGAACACCCAGGATTCCATCCGGGGGTTTTTCGGCATCGCCGATAACTCCATGTACCGCGACAACGGCTGGCATTTCCTGCAGCTTGGCCGATTCGTCGAACGGGCCCAGCACATGACGGCGCTGCTCGACGCACAACTGGAGATCTTTCCTTCGGCCAGGCGCCACGTGGAATCGGACTGGCGCTCGCTGTTGCAGATCGCGTTTGCCCGAGGCGCCTACAGCCGCCTCAATTCACTGGATTTCAAGCCGGGCCCGGTCGTCGACTTCCTGGTCTCCGACCGCCTGCTGTCGCATTCCATCCGGTATGCGCTGGAACACATTTCCAGTTCGCTGGACGTGGTTTCGGAGCAGCGGCCGCTGGCCGTGGAAGCGCGCCGCCGGGCCGGGCGGGTGGCGGCGAGCCTCGACTATGACTGGCCGAACCGGGACCCGGGGGACGATACGGCCACGCGGGCGACGCTCGGAACCGTCAGCAACGCGTGCCGGCGCCTGAACGAGGACATCGAGGCGTCCTATTTCAACTACGAGATCGAGGACAGTCCGCGATGAAGCCCCGCAAATACCTGGTCGAACACGTCTCCCGCTTCGAATACGACGAGCCGGTCCAGGGCAGCCTCATGCTGCTGAGACTGCGCCCACGGGACGACGGCAGGCAGCGGGTGCTGAAGTTCAACCTTCACGTCGATCCGTACGCGGCGCTGACGGAGCTTGAAGATCCGTTCGGCAACCGCTGTCACCTGTTCAACGTGCATCGCAGGCACGGCGCCACGGTGGTGCACTCGCGCGTGCGGGTTGAGGCGGCTGACGCCCCGCCGTTGCCCAATCATCCGGCCCCGGACGCCTGGGAGGCACTGGCGGCCGCGATCGATCCGGTGGAAGGCTGGGAGTTTCTCAAGCCGAGCCGGTACGTGCAGTTCAGCGATGCACTAGAGTCGTTCACCTCCGCCAACGGCATCGAGCGCGGCGCCGATCCGCTTGCCTCCCTGACGGACCTGTCCACCAGGCTCCACCGGGTATTCCAGTACGATCCCGGCAGCACCGCCGTGGACTCGCCCATGGAACACATTCTCGAAACCGGCCGCGGCGTCTGCCAGGACTACACCCACGTCATGCTCGCCATCGCCCGCTCGTGGGGCATACCCGGCCGGTACGTGTCCGGATACATTCACCGGGAGGGCAAGGAAGGCGAGCAGTCCCTGCCCGGCGCCAGTCACAGCTGGGGCGAGTTCTGGACCCCGGACGCCGGCTGGGTGGGGATCGATCCCACCAACGACACCCTCGCCGACCACCGTTTCGTCGCCGTCGCGGTGGGCCGCGACTACGCCGATGCCTGCCCGACGCGCGGCACCGTGCTGGGCGGCGGCGGCTCCACGCTGGAAGTGAAGGTGACGGTGACGGCCGACGACGAAACCGCGCCCGTCTGGAGCCCGCACCGTGAGTGGCCGAACCTCCGCGCCGTGTCTCCGACGCCGCACGAGTACCGCGGCGGCTTCGATCAATAGGGATCGAACCCGGCCGCGGATACCGCCGCCTTTAGATTTCCAAATTTTAAGGCTGCGTACGCTTTCGGCCGGCCAGTGCGCCCTATAATCGGGCTGTGTCTGACGGCCATTCCCTGACACTCATATAGCCGCGTCGTCCGAGGGAGTACGGAACCATGTATCGCATGATTATTCCTGTCTTCCTTCTTTCCATCTCCACCTGGTCCGCAGCGCAAGAAGCGCCGGGCGAGGCGACGGTGTCGGGCCGGGTCATCGATCAGGGCACGGGACAACCCGTGCCTTTCGCAACGGTGACGGTGACCAGCGGAGAAGAGAACTCTGCACTCGCGGCCGCCCCGATCGCGAGTGCACCGGCCACGGGCGCACCGGCTGCGAGCCCTCCGGCCGCGGGCGCACCCATCACGGGGGCACTCACCGACGAGTCCGGCCGATTCATCGTCGATGGCCTGGCCGAGGGCAGCTATGTCCTCACCTCGACGTTCCTGGGCTACCGGCCCGCGGCAACCGAGATCCTGATCGGCGACAAGAACACCATCTTCGATATCGGCGACATCGAGTTGGAGGCAGCCACTGAGGGTCTCGAAGAGGTTGTCGTCGTCGCTCGACAGGAAATCCTGGAAGCGAGCCTCGACCGGCGCGTGTACCTGCTCGAGGACAGCATCGCCCGGGGCAGCGGTTCGCTCCTGGATGCGATGAGGGGCCTGCCGGGCATAACCGTGGATCAGGAGGGCAGGGTCCTGCTCCGGGGCAGCGACCGGGTCGCGCTGCTGGTGGACGGCAAACAGTCGAGTCTCACGGGATTCGGCAACCAGTCCGGTCTCGACAACGTGCCCGCCGCGAATATCGAGAGCATCGAGATCATCAACAATCCGTCCGCCCGCTACGATGCCGCCGGGATGGCGGGAATCATCAATATCGTCTACGAGCGCGAGCAGGAGGAAGGGCTCCACGTGGACGCCGGGCTGACCATCGGCACCGGCCAGTTGTCGCGGCGCAAGGACGATCTGCCCACGGACATCGGGAGCTACTACCGCAATCCCAAGATCATCCCCAGCCTGAACCTCGTCAACAACACGGAGAACTTCAATGCCTTCTTTCAGGGAGAAATCCTGTTTCAGGAGGACATCCCGAACAACGAATTCACGTCGAGATTCTATGACGACGGGCGGGTGATCCATTCGCAGGTTCCCGAGAATCGCGACCAGGTGCACTATATTCTCAACGGCGGCTTCGACCGGTTCCTGGATGAGGACAGGACGCTGACCTTCTCATCCGTTCTCGACTTCGAGACCCATATCGACGAGGCGGAGGTGCCGTTCATCGACGGCAACACCGGCAATCTGAATCGCTTCTGGTTCTGGGAGGAAGAGGAGGACACGGGGTTCTTCAACGTCAACCTGGACTACGAGCACCGGTTCGAGCAGCCCGGCCACCGATACGGCGTCTCGGTCCAGTTCACGAGGGGTTGGGAGGACGAAGCGTATTTCGTGAACGAGATCTCTCCGGTGCGCACGGGAATGGACGCAACCCACCTCGTGGCGGAGGAGAACACGCTCCCCGTGCAGATCGACTACGTCAAGCCGTTGCGCAGCGGCCGAATGGAGGCGGGAGCAAGGCTCCAGAGGCGCTGGATACCCATCACCTACGACGTCACGCGAGGGCACAAGTCGGTCATCTACCCCGGGCTGGGGGACTGGTCGGAGTGGGGCGAGGACATCTATGCCGGGTACCTGAACTACGTGCACGAGAAGGAACGCTACGACGTCGAGGCGGGCGTTCGACTGGAGCAGACCGACGTCTACTATGACTTTTCGGCCGCAAACGCCTACTACGACCAGAGCGACGCCTACGATTATTTCGAGGTCTACCCCAACGTGCGGCTGACCTGGAACATCGATGAAGTCAACCGGGCATCGGTCCATTACAACAACCGCGTGGACCGCCCGGGCGAACCGGAACTCAGGATCTTCCCCAAGTACGACGACCCCGAACTGCTGAAGTTCGGCAATCCCTACCTGCGCCCGCAGTTCACCGAGACCTTTGAGGTTGCCTTCGAACGTCTCTGGGAGACCGGCTCGGTCATCGTCTCCGGATACCACAGAAACATCGAGGATCCGTTCACCCGCGTCTTCGCCATCGATCCGACGGATCAGGTCTACGATATCGTCAATCGCGTCTATCAGAACGTCGGGAGCGGGACCCACTCGGGCCTCGAACTGATCCTGACGCAGGATTTCAGCGATTTCTGGGAACTCTCCGGCAGCATCAACTGGTATGACAACGTGATCGACGAGGACCGGGTCACGCTCCTCTTCCCGGTTCGCAGACCGTTCGACGTTAGGCGCTCGGAGGACAATACCTGGAGCTTCCAGTTGAACAACCAGTTTGAGTATCGGAACGGGATGCAACTACAGGTTGCGCTCGTCTACTACGCGGAGAAGAACATCGCGCAGGGCAGGGAGTCGGCCAGGTCATCGGTCGACGTGGGCCTCAGCAAACCCGTGATGAACGAACGGGGCGAGATCGTGTTCTCGTTCGTCGATATCTTCAACGACTTCGGAGTACAACAATTCATATACGGAGACGGGTTCGACGCGGTCTACGAAAACTTCTACGAAACACAGGTGGTGAGCCTGGGTTTCAATTACCAGTTCTAGAAATCTTATAGAATAGTCCTCGTGGGAGTGTCTGAGGGGAGTTCCTATGGAGGCGACAGCCTTGTTGTTCATGGCTGCGTTGAGCGCCAGTCAGGGTCAGGCGCTGCAGCTCGAAATTCCGCACCTGGAGGGTCTTGAATCGGTCGCCGTCGAGTGGTCGGAGCGAAGCGTGCCCTTTGTGCGTGACGACGACCGCTGGTTCACGGTGATCGGCGTCGATCTGGATGTGTCGGCGGGGGATTACCCGGTGGAAGTGACCATGACCTATGCCGACGGGCGCGTCGTGACGCAACCCGAGTCGGTCGAGGTGCTGGGCATGAGTTACCCGACCACCGAGCTCACGGTGGCGCCCGGCTACGTGCAGCTCAGCCCGGAGAACCAGGAGCGCGCGGCGAGGGAATCCCGCGAGATCGGCGCCGTCTACGCGACCCTGACGCCGGCCGCCTACTGGGACGAGCCCTTCATCGTGCCGATCCCGGGCGCCCGGGACGGGCGCAACTTCGGTCACCGCCGCATCTTCAACGGCGAACCGCGCGCCCCGCACTCCGGCGCCGACCTGAGCGCGTCGACCGGCACGGAAATCCACGCCTCCAACGCCGGCCGCGTGGTGCTGGCCAAGGACTTCTTCTTCAACGGCAACGCGGTGTTCATCGACCACGGGCTGGGCCTGTACACGATGTACCTGCACCTTTCGGAGATCCTCGTGGACGTGGGCGATTTTGTGGAACGGGGGCAGGTTGTCGGGCTGGCCGGCGCGACCGGAAGGGTCACGGGACCGCACCTGCACTGGGGCGCAAGGATTCTCGACGCCCGCGTCGATCCGTTTTCGCTGCTGCCGTAACTGCACAGGAACCGGAATGCTTCAAATTCCCGTGCGTTTCCGTTTCTGCGGCCAAATCTGTTAGATTTAGGCCGCGATGACCCACCGCACTGATTTCACGAAACAATTTCTCCTTGCCCTGGCCGTTGCGCTGACCTCGGCATCCGGCGCCAGCGCACAGCAGATCCACCTGGACCGGCTCGAGGCCGAGCGGCTCGACGTAATGCCTCCCGCCGAGCGCGTGACCGGCAAGCCCGGCCGCATGCGGGTCGTGGAGCGTGCGTGCCGGATGATGCCGACGGACGAACTCAGGCGCAGGATCGTCGACATCGCGGTGCAGGAATGGGGTTTCTTCGGATTCAGTGTCCTCGACCAGACGATCCCCGAGGAGCCGCGGCAACGGCGCTCCGGCCCGCGGCCCCCGCGTTCGCCGCTGGAACTGATGGAAGCGGCGCGCGTCGCGGACTCGATCGCGGGCTACTGGGCCGTGACGGACGACGGCGGCTGGATCCTCGACAGGCAGAACGATGTCTGGACCGGACGGTACGGCGCCGGAGCGCGCTGGGAAGATCCATGGTCCGCGGCATTCATATCCTGGGTCATGTGCGAGGGCGGTCTCGGTGAGGACGACCTGTTCAAGCGACATATCGCGCACTACGTCTACATCGATCAGGCGATCGAAGCGCGCGACGGGGATGAACCGGATGCTGCTTACGTCGCCTACGACGTCGGCGAGATGCCCATCGAGCCGGGCGACCTGCTGTGCTCCGCGCGGCGCTCGGCGTACGTCTCGATCGGGGAGCGGCGCCGGAACCTCGGCGAGGGGGTCCGCTCTCACTGCGACATCACGATCAGGGTCGAAGAGGACAACGGCAGGATTCTTGTCATCGGCGGAAACGTCAGCGGTTCCGTGCGCCTGAAACTGTTTGCGGCCCGGTTCGAGTCGAACGGGGACGGAGAGCCCCGGGCGCGGTCGGTAACCGGCGACGATCGCACGATGTTCGCTCACCTGAAGCTCAGGGCCGAACCTCTCCACGCCGATGCGCTCGACACGAGCCCCACGGTTCAGGCGCTCGTGGAAAGCGGCGATGACCTGAGCTGGCTCACGCAACGGCTCGCCGGCGGTGGGCCGGCGCGGGCCGCACCGGTCGCATCGTCGGCCGGCATGCCGAGCGTATCGACACTGGCCCCGTGACGCCTGCCGCCACCGGCCGGTCTTCGGCCACGGAGCGGTCATCGGCCACGGGCCGGCCTTCGGCGGAACCCGCCGTTCTCGTTCCCTCCATCGCGATCGCGGGCCTGTTCGCGGTCGCGTTTCTCGCCTCACCCGAGGAAACCGGCGTCTGGGCGCAGTCGGTCAATGCGGCAATAGGGACCAATTTCAGTTGGCTGTACCTTGCCTTCGGCATGGTCGCCCTCGGTTTCTGCCTCTGGTTGGCGCTTGGCCCCCACGGCAGCGTCAAGCTCGGCGAAGCCGACGAACCTGTGGAATTCTCCACGCCTCACTGGGTTGCCATGATGTTCACCGCCGGGATCGGGGCAGGCACCGTGGCGTGGGGTTTCGGCGAACCGATCTACTACCTGGAAACTCCCCCGCTGGGCATCGCGCCCTATTCCAGCGAAGCCTACGAATGGGGGCACATGTACCCGATGCTCCATTGGGGCATCATTCCCTGGGCGTTCTACGCCCTGCCGGCCGTGCCCATCGCCTACACGCTCTACGTCGAGCGCGCACGCTTCCTCCGGATCGGCGAGGCCAGCGCAGCCGCTCTGCCGCGCTTCGGACACTCGACCTGGAAGGTCGTCATCGACGTCTTCATCGTCCTCGGCATCATTGCCGGCACCACGACCTCGCTCGGTATCGGCGTGCCCCTGGTCTCGGCGCTGCTTGCGGAGCTGACCGGCCTGCAGGACAGCATCCCCGTCAAGGTCGCGGTCCTCACCGTGTGGGTCCTGTTGTTCGGCGCCAGCACGCTGCGCGGCCTGAAGCGGGGCATCCAGAAGCTGGCGGATTTCAACATGGTTCTGGCCATCCTTCTGCTGATCATCATCCTGGTGGTCGGTCCGACGCTGTTCATCCTGAAGATGATCGTGAACAGCCTGGGACTGATGGCGGACAACTTTTTCCACATCAATCTCTGGACCGACCCGATCGGCCAGACCGGGTTTACGGAAACCTGGACGGTGTTCTACTGGGGGTGGTGGATCGCGTTCGCCGCTTTCGTGGGCCTGTTCATCGCCAGGATTTCGCGCGGCCGGACCATTCGCCAGTTGGTGCTGGGCACCATCGGTTGGGGATCGCTGGGCACGCTGGCCTACATGTCGATCACCGGCGCCTTTTCCCTGCACCTGGAATTGAACGACGTATTGCCGCTCAGCGATATCCTGCGGGACAGCGGCCTGTACGCGGTCACGGCCACGATCGCCGGACACCTGCCATTCGGGAATCTCAGCCTGGCCTTCTTTATCGTGCTGTGTGTCGTCTTCTATGCAACCACCATGGACTCCGCAGCCTTCGTGGCCGCCTGCGTCTGCTCCAGGAACCTTAGGGCCAGCCAGGAGCCGCAACTGCGGATGCGCCTGGCCTGGATCTCCGTCCTGTTCCTGATGACCCTGGGCGTAACCCTGTCCGGCAGCCTGTCGGCGGTGCAGTCGTTGACGGTGATCGGCTCGCTACCGGTCATTCCAATCCTGATCGTCATGAGCGTATCGCTGGTGCGGCGGCTGAACGCGCGCCGCGTTTGAGCGAGATTTCCCAACAATTTTGTTGACAACGGATTTGTCGGGAATACGCCTGGTCGGGACTGGTATCAGCGCCGGTCCGCGCGCAGCCTCGACAAGGCCATGAGCGCTGCGCCGGTGCGCTCCAGCTCGGGTTTGCGGTCGAGTTCGTGGCGAATCAGCCGTTCCATGGTCGCCCTGTCGCCGCCGCAGGCGCTCAGCAGGTCGGCTTCCACGTCGATGTGGCGGCGTCGTGGTTTGCCACCGCGGAAAGTGCGTTTGAGCCCTCCGAGGACGCCACCCTGGAAGCCGCGCCTGATGCCATCGCCAAGGCTCCCCCGGAGGCCGCCCCGAAGCGCCGACCGCAGCCGCGGCGCCAGGAGGATGAAGGCGACGACGGCCGCGGCGGTCAGGAAGATCGGGAATTCGCCCATGCGGTTCGACCGGCGGCCCGATCAATGGGTCATCGCGTAGATGATGTAGTTGATTGCGAAGCGGTAGGCCAGCGCCGTCATGGGGTTGGGGTACCAGGGGTCGTCGGCATGCTCCCAGGCGTCGCCCATGTCCATGTTGTAGTTGATCGCCACCATCAGCCGGCCCTGCTCGTCGTAGATGCCGCGCCACTGGGGCGGTCCGCCGGGTAGCTGGGCCATGATCTGGCCGCCGGGTCCGCGGTACAGGTGCCTGGCGCCGGGGATCTGGGTATTGCGGTCCAGGTCGTAGAGCACGTGCAGCAGGGGGTCGTCCTCGGGGATCTCGACGATGGGATATTCGGGCAGCACGCGCTGAATGGTCGACCTGAAGAACTCCCATTCATAGGCGCCATGGAAGTCGTCGACGACCAGGAACCCGCCGCGCATCAGGTATTCGCGCAACCGGTCCGTTTCCTCCTGGGACAGGGTCCACCGGCCGACCTGCTGGGCGAACAGCCAGGGGTGGTTGAAGATGCGGTCGTCGATGGTCCGTACGTGAACGCTGTCGTCGGCCACTTCGAGCCGGGTGAGCCGCTGCAGGCCCTGTGAGAGGTGGTCTTCAGCTTCGGGCCAGTCGATGGCGTACCACTGCCGGTAGCCGCCGCGGAATGCCTGGGTGCCGCCGGGCATCAACCGTGCGATGTGGAACTCCGCCTCGGGGGACTCCAGGTCCCATCCCTGGCTGCGGGCGGATTCCGGAAGGATCATTCCGCCGCCCAATACCAGCGCGAGAGCCGGGAGAAAGGAAAATGTGCGCCGGTGCGTGCTCATGTGCAGCCAAGTATAGGCCGCTAGTTCAACAGGTCCAGCACCGCGTCGAGTATGACTTCTCCGGCTTCCTCCTGCAGACGTTGTCTGAGCAGTTCCCCGAAATCGGGGCCGATCCTCGGCTCGGCCACGGTTCCGCCGACCACTACGGGAATCGATCGCCCGACGAGGCCGTCCATGGTTTCGCATCCCGGGATCGGGTTGCCGGTCGTCATTTCCGCGTCCAGGTCGAAGTCGATCCCGTAGTTCACCAGGTCCAAACGGCCCCCGCCGGTGACTTCGATGGTCGCCAGGTTGCCAAGGAGATCGGAGGTCTGCGCGATGCCGTCGCGGACCTGGGCGGCGCCGCGCATCAGGCTGTAGCGGGTGGCGCTGACGGCCGCCGGCTCGGGTCGCGGGTAGCCGCCCAGCTGGTTGTAGAGTTCGCACAGCGTGTGGTCGAGATTGAATCCCTCCATGGCGCCGTCGCGGAGGGCGAATTCGATGGAACCCGTCGCGGTCGAGAGCACCTCGTCAAGGTTGTCGCCGATTCCGGTGAGTTCGACGTCGACGATACCCGTACCGCTGGTGCGCGCCGGTTCACCGGAGAGCCCGGTGAGCAGCCCTTCGATGTCGACGTCGTACAGGGAGCCCTGCAGCGAGACGAGAGGACCGCCTGCCCGGACATCGAAGTCGGCCCCGCCCTGAAACTCCCCGCCGTACAGGTCGGCCACCAGCGGTTCGATACGGCCGATGCCCTCGGCGAAGTCGATGCCGGTGGAGAAGCCGGTCATGTCGAGGCCCGAGGCCTGCAGTTCCGCGGCGCTGATCCGGCCCGCCAGGTTCAGGTCGGCGAGGGCGCCGGTGTCGAAGCCCTGGTCTTCCTGGTCCGGCGCGGCAGGAGCTTCGGAGGAGGGCGGCAGGTAGCGGTCGAGGTCGATCCGATCCACATCCAGTTCAAAAACGAAGTGCGGATCGGCGAAGTCGGTGACCTCGACGCGGCCGGTGACACTGCTGTCGTCCAGGCGCATTTGCAGCGCTGCGAACTCGGCCCCGTTCGCGCCGAGAGAAACATTCGCGTTCAGGGTCGCCTCTTGCAGCGCAACCGGATCGGCGGTGGGGGGCAAGTCCCGGCCAAAGCGTTCCAGGAGTGCGCGCGGGGAGAAATTCGCCACCTGCAGCGTTCCGGTGATGTCGGGGCTGTCCGTGGGATCGCGAACGGTGAAGTCGCCGCTCGTCTGCAGGCCAAGTGCGCTGGCAGCGAGATCGTCCAGACGGAGGATGGATCCCGTGCCGTCGTAGTCGAACGTTGTGTCGATTCCCAGGGGGCCAAGGCGTTCCGGGCTGAGCGCGTCGGGCAGGAGATTCGGGAATACTGCGACCAGCACTTCCGGGTCCACGCCGGAGGCGACGATGCGTCCGCCGAAACTGTCGCCGTCGGCTGGCCGTGCCAAATTGCCCGCAAGGGCTGCGCCGGGAACCGCGACGGAAAACTCGCGCAGGAAAACGCTGTCGTCGTTCCGGTTGACGGTGAAGTTTGCGCTGAGGGCCAGCTGCTCGATGCCGGTGACGTTCGCTCCGGCGAGCCACTCGGGCGGCAGGACGCTGAAGAGCACTCCGGGATCGAAAGTCGGGGCCTCGAGGTCGCCTGAAATGTCCGTGTTGCTGAGAGCGAAATTCCCGGTGACGGCCATGTCCAGGAGCGAGCCTGTCAGACTGGTCAATGCGACGCGGCCCGCCAGCGGTTCGAGCTGGATTTCCGATTCAAGGCCAAAGTCGCCCAGGGACGTATCATGTTCCACCCCGAGCAACGCCAGTACTTCGTCAGCAGGCGACTCCGCGACAGCCACGGTCCCCGCGAGAAGCGGCTCCTCGGCCAGGTTCTCTGCGGTCACATGCCAGCGCGCGGTAGTGCCGCCGATGGTGGTTACTGCCTCGGGTACGTCCGCCGTCCAGGAGGCGGTGTCTATGCTCAACGATGGTGCAACCGCAGTGACGTCGACCGGCTCCGTGCTGGCGGAGAAATCGGTCAGCACGGTTTCGAGCTGCAGATTGTCCAAACCAATGATTCGCGATGCGTTGTCGAAGGCCGCCGATGTCTGCAGGTTGCCCGTGGCGCGTTCATCGCTCTGGCCGTCTTCGACCCGAAACTGAACGCGCAGGTCGTTCGCCCGGTAACCCGCGGCTTCGGGGCCCATTTCCAGGGAAGTCTGTCCATCGAGTTGCGCCGTGAAGGCCGGTTGTACGCTCACCCACTGGAGGCCTGCATTGATGTCGACTGGCATTCCCGCCGTAATCGGGCCGGTTCCCAGGGAGATATCCGAGATCACGTAGCGAACCTCGTCGATGTTCTCCCGCCAGAACACGATACCGTTACGGATTTCGATGCCGGCGATGTCGACATCGCTGAAAAAGGGTTCATTGATGGCGCTGTCCAAAGCGTCCGGCGTGGCTCCGGAACTTGTCAGCGCGCGGTCAGTGCCGTCTGCGGATGGTGGTCCCAACAGATCCGACCAGTTGTCGCGCCCTTCGCCGTCGCGGGCCAGGTTCAGTTCAAGGCCTTCCAGTACCACGGTGCCGAAATTCATCCGACCGCGGAACAGCGGCAGCAGGCGAACCCGCGCCACCGCGGAATCGACGCTGGCGAAGTCCCCGTCGCCGAAGCCTGCGGCGTGGCCGAGGAGCATCGCGCCCGTTTCGATACCCAGCCACGGAAACAGGGTCAGGGCGAGATCGTCGTCAATGTAGAATTCGCGCCCGGTGCGCTCTGCCACGAACGCTTCCAGCTCTTCCCGTACGTTGTCGGGATCGAATACCACCCACAGGAGCAGCGCAGCGACGACGAACAGCACGGCCAGCGCGGCGGCCGCGATACCGAGTAGCTTGACGATGGTCCGCATAATTCACCCAATCGGGTCAATGTGGAGTTAGTCCCGGTGAGCCTGCCGGGGTTCCCTGCCATGAAATCGTATCACCGATTCGCAAAGCGCATCGTGCCTGTGCGGGCGAGCGCCTCGGTGCACGTTGCGTTGTCGATGTAGGGAAGTGTCGTGGCGGGACAAGGAGAGAAGCGCTTCTCCGGAGGGCCAATGTCAATGGAGACGGTCTACGGCTGATGGCTTTCGTCGTGGTCGGGTTGGCGGACGTTTCGGGAGTTTGTGTACCACAGGAACGCTACAAGAGCGATTACCGTTATGTGCGCCAAAACGATGATTAGATCATGGTTCATGGTTATGCTCCCCGGATTGTCCGAACAAGCCAATGGCGATCACGGTGCCGATGTAGATTGTCGATAGCCCCCAAGGGTTGGTCGTCAATAACAAGGCGAGTATGCCCCCGACAACGAGACCCACGGACAAGTTACTTAGCCAGGAGAATAGACCGGGCGGTAACTTGCGGGGAGTTCGCCCTCTCATCGTACTTTCTGCCGACTGTTTGATGATGCGCGTATTGTCAATGGCATGCAAGCAACTCCCGGCACTCTCTGCACGACGTGTACGAATTTCCATCGAAACACGTGCACAATGGAGCTGAAAGACCTAAATCTATCGATTCTGTTCAGTTTCTGGAGAGCGCCGCTCCGTAGCCCGTACCTGCGCCAACGTGATGGCGCGGGAGGCGAGCCGGCCCGGGCAGGAGGCATGACGACGGATGAAAGGATTCGAGTTCGCAACGATTTCACAGGCTGCCGCGGCGATTCGGGCTGGAGCGACTTCGGCCGTTGAACTGACCCGGTTGTGCCTGGCCCGCGTCGAGCTCCTCGACGGGCTCCTGAATGCGTTTATCACAGTCACCGCCGATGCGGCGCTCGATGAGGCCCGGCAGGCGGATCGCGACTTGGCAGCCGGCAGGGACCGGGGGCTGCTGCACGGTATACCCGTGGCAATCAAGGACCTCGTCGATACCAGGGGCGTACTCACCACGTACGGGTCCCGGTACTACTCGGACCATGTGCCTGACGAGGACGCGGCCGTGATCACGCGCCTCCGCGAAGCCGGCGCTGTATTTCTCGGCAAGACCGGGCTGCACGAACTGGCGTTCGGCACGACCTCGGTGAACCCGTTCTTTGGCGCCATCGGCAATCCCTGGCGCCCGGACTATCATCCCGGAGGCTCCAGCGGCGGCTCCGCCGTGGCCGTCGCGGCAGGCATGGCGTTTGCGGCGATCGGGACCGATACAGGGTGCTCCATCCGCTTGCCCGCCCAGTGCTGCGGCGGTGTAGGGCACAAGCCGACCTACGGACTGGTCAGTGCCGCGGGCGTATTGCCCCTGGTTCCTTCCATGGATCACGTGGGCCCGATGACCCGCTCTGTCCGTGACGCCGCCCTGATGCTGGAGGCGATTGCGTCGCGCGACGAGAATGATCCCGGCGATGTGTCGCAGGCGCTCGACGACCTGATCGAACGGATGGAGGCGCCGATCGCCGGCGGTGTCGTCGGCGTTCCGACGGACTATTTCTTCGAGGGTGGCGACGTGGACGTCAAGTTGATCGTCACAGAAGCCATCGGAGTATTCGAGGAACTCGGGGCCAGAGTCGAGTCCGTCGATCTGCCGGACTGCCATCAGGCCTACTCCGAGGCAAACGCCACGTTCTCCGAAGTCGTCGACGTTCACCGGGAGGCCCTGGCCGACGATATCGAGGCGTTCAGCGATCCGTTTCGCGCCCGCTACTCATCCATGACGCGATACTCTCCGGCGGCTTATGAGAAAGCGCAGCGCTTCCGCAAGGAATTCACGAGGGGCATGGAAGAAGTCCTGGAACAGGTCGATGTCCTGGCCATGCCGACCGCGACCGTCGCCGCGGCGCCCATCGCGGAGCAGCCGCCCGAACACGACAAGGAACGGCGCAAGAACGCCTGCATCTTCGATTTCACCGGGCAGCCCTCCATCTCGGTGCCGTGCGGATTCACCAGCAACGGTCTTCCCGTGGGACTGATGATCTGCGGCGGGCGGTTTCGCGACGCGCGCGTTCTGCGTTACGCGCACGCCTTCGAGCAGGCAACGCCGTGGCACGGTCGGCACCCTTCGCTTCCGTGACGCTGCCGCGAAGCACCGGGGCTGTCGAGAGCCGGGACGGTTGAGAGCCGGGGCTGTGCGCAACCGGGGCAGTGGGTAACCGGATTCCCTATACTGTCCGGCCAATCCCGAAGAATGAGGATACTTCCAATGACCAGGAAGACCACGCTTGCCGCGGCGACGCTTGCGGGCGTTGCACTCGCAGGCTGCGCCGGCCCTTCGGCTGACCCGCAGCCACCGCGGGAAATGGCGGTGGCCGCCGCAGAGGGCAGTGCGCAGCCGCATCTCGACCTGGGCGAGGACGGCACGGCGTTCCTGAGCTGGCTCGAACCCGCCGGCGACAGCTATGCCCTGCGGGTGGCTACGAGCACCGGCGATGCCTGGTCGGCGCCCGGCACAGTCGCCACCGGCGACGACTGGTTCGTCAACTGGGCCGACTTTCCCTCGGTCACGCCCATCGGCGGCGATGTCCTGGCGGCCCACTGGCTGGTGTACCAGCGACAGGGCTTCGGCTACGACGCCGTGATGTCCATATCCACCGACGGCGGCGCCACCTGGCGCGAACCCATGCTGTTGCACACCGATGGAACGGATACCGAGCACGGCTTCGTCACGCTCTTCCCCTGGCAGGATGGCCTGGCCGCGGTCTGGCTCGACGGCCGCAACATGATCGTGGACGGCGAGTTCGCCTTCGAGGACTCGGCTGGAGAGCCTCTCGGCATGAGCCTGCGCTACGCGCTGTTCGGCGCGGATGGCGAGCGGCGCACGTCCGAACCACTCGACCCGCTGGCCTGCGACTGCTGCCAGACCGACGTGGCATTCAGTGGCACGGACGTGCTGTTGGCCTACCGCGATCGAACCACAACGGAGGTTCGCGACATCACGCTGCGGCGGTTGACGGCCGACGGATGGCAGTCGCCGATGGCATTGGCCCCCGACAACTGGGTGCTGGAAGCCTGTCCCATCAACGGCCCCGCCATCGCCGCCCGCGACGATCAGGTCGCCGTGGCGTGGTTCAGCGCCGCCGGCAACCGCCCGCTGGTCCGCGTCGTGCGCTCCAACGACGGCGGACACACCTTCGGCGACGCCATGGACCTGGACTCCAGCGGCAGTTACGGCCACGTCGACATCGCGGCGCTGCCCAACGGCGAGACTGCCGTGAGCTGGCTACGCAGCGAAGCGGACGGCCTCGCCCTGGTACTGAGATTGATCGACCGCGCCGGCAATTTCGGCGAACCCATCACGGTCGCATCCATCGATATCGCCGGCCCGCTGGACTTCCCCCAGATGGTGTTCGACGGAACGCGCCTGGTCTTCGCATGGACCGGCTTCGGTGAGGAGCAGAGGGTGAAATCCGCGGTTGTAGGAGTCTATTGAGGAACCGGTGCAAGCCGGCGTTTCGGGACCGGCGCGGTTCCGGAGATCAGTGGCTGTACGCGAACCCGATCTTCGACGGGAAGAAATCCTCGAGGATGAGGTAACAGCACGGCACCAGGAACAGCGTGATGAAGGTGGCGAAGACCACGCCCCAGGCCAGCGAGATGGCCATGGGAACGACGAACGCCGTGGCCGGGTTCTGGTTGAGCATCAACGGCATGAGTCCCGCGAACGTGGTGATCGACGTGATGACGATGGGGCGAAACCGCACGACGGCGGATCGGTGCGCGGCCGTGTACGCATCGGCGCCCATCCGCCGCTGCCGGTTGGCGTAGTCCACCAGGACCAGGCTTGAATTCACCACGACGCCCGCGAGAGCGATCAATCCCAGGATGGAAGCGGTCAGGATGGTCCAGCCCATCACCATGTGCCCGATGACCGCGCCGACCGAGGCAAACGGAATGACGCTCATGATCACCAGCGGCTGCGCGTAGGAACGCAGCGGGATGGCCAGCAGCGCGTAGATCATCAGCAGCGCCAGGGGGATGAGATTGAACAATCCCGAGTACGATTCATCCCGTGCCTCCTGTTGGCCGGTGAGGGAATAACTGATACCGCGGTAGCCGGACAGGATTCTCGGCAGGGAGTCGCCCAGGAGGGTGCCAAGCACGGCCTCTGCGGAGACGATGTCCCTGTCCACGTCGGCACGCACGGTGACGACGCGCTGTCGATCCACCCGGGTAATGTCGGAGTAGCCTCGGCCGAGGGTGAACTCCGCAACCGCCGCGAAGGGCATCTCCGTGCCGTCGGCGGCGCGAATCCGCATGTCTTCCAGGTCGCCCAGGGAGCGCCGCTCGTGTTCGGGATAACGGACCATGACCCGCACGTCCTCCGTGCCTCGCTGTACTCGCTGAACTTCCTCGCCGTAGAAGGCCTGCCGCGCCTGCCGCGCCAGGTCGTTCAGGGTCAGGCCCAGGAGCCGCCCCTCGGGACGAAGCGTCAGTTTTGCTTCCTGTTTCCCGGAACGAAACGAATCGGCGATATCCACGACACCGTCGAAACGCGCCAGTTCGCCACGCAATTCCGCCGCGGCGAGTGCCAGATCGTCGACGTTCCTGCCCTGCAGCTGAATTGAAATGGCGTCTCCGAGCGCGAGCCCGGTGGTTCCGAAGGTCAGCAACACGCTGTCGTAAATCGGGCCCGTCAATTCGCGCCAGCGCTCCGCCATGGCGGTGACGGAGATGTTGCCGCGCTCGCTTACCGGAAGTACGGACAGCACCAGTTCGGCCGTATGGCTTTGCGGAGCGGCCCTGAAGCGGCCGCCCAGGGGCTGACCGACCGACGAGAAGATATGCTGGATGAGCGAGGAGGAGAGATTCGGATAGGTGGCGTCCAGTTCGGCCTTCAGTTCGATTGCCGCCGCCTCGATCTGCCTCGCCGCCCGGGCCGTCTCGGCTATGTCGATTCCCTCCGGCATCTCCAGGCGGGCAACGAGATTGTCGCCCTCCGAAGCCGGGAGGAACGCGACCTCGACCCGGCCGCTGGCGATCAATGCGAACGTGACCAGCAGTATGCCGAGGCCGGTTGTCAGCGTCACGTAGCGCCACTCCAGTACGCGCTCCAGTGCCTGCCCGAAGGTCTCATGGGCAAACCGTTCCATCCCGAACGAGATTCTGCTCTGAAACCGGCTCCAGCGGCCGGCGAGGCCGTTGCCGGCGGAGTCGGGGTCGGTCATTTTTCGGTGCGCCAGGTGCGCCGGCAGGATGAGCTGGGATTCGATGACACTGAACACCAGGCAAATGACGACAACGTAGCCGATGACCGAAAAAAGCTGACCGATTTCGCCCGGCGTGAAAATGAGCGGCATGAACGCCGCAACGGTCGTGATGACGCCGAAGATCACCGGCACGGCCACTTCCGCCGTGCCCTCCACGGCCGCCGTCATCCTGTCCTTGCCGTGGCGTTCGTGGGCGAACACGCGCTCCCCCACGACGATGGCATCGTCGACCACGATTCCCAGGACCAGGATGAACCCGACAACGGAGAGCGTGCTGATGGTGATTCCCACAGCCCCGAATACGGCGATCGTACCCAGCATGGCGATGGGGATGCCGGCTGCCACCCACATGGCCAACCGAAACTGCAGCGGCAGGGCCAGCAACACGAGCACCAGGGCCAGTCCGCTGGCGGCGGCTCCAAGCAGGATATCGATCCGGTCCCTGAGCACCCGGGATTCGTCCTGCCAGATGGCCACCTCGATGCCGTCCGGCATGCGCGTGCGGGCTTCTTCCACGTAGGCCGAAACCTGTTCGACGATCTCCACGACATCTTCATCGCCGATCTGGTAGACCTTGATCATCGCGGCAGGCATGCCGTCGAAGCGGGCCTGGGTATCGCCTTCCTGGAAGCCGTCGACAATGTTCGCGACCTCGTCCAGGTAGACGCGCGTACCATCCTCCCGCGACAGGACGACGATGTCCCGGAAGTCCTCGCTGCGATAGGCCTGCCCCTGGGTCCTGAGCATGATTTCCCCGGCGGCCGTCCGGAGCGATCCGCCCGGCATGTCCAGGGACGACCGCCGCACGGCGTCGGCCACCTGGTCGAACGTCAATCCCAGCCGCCGCAGCGTTTCCTCGGACACCTCGATGGAGATTTCGTCGGGCCGGACATAGGTCACCTCGACTCTGGAGACTCCCGGCAGCGCGGCGATTTCCTCGCGCATCTCCAGCGCGATCTCCTTCAGGGTACGCTCGTCGGCATTTCCGTAGATCGCGATTTCCGCGCCGTCGTTGAGCAGGGTCAGCAGCGATACGATGGGCCGTTCCGTCTCCACGGGCAACGTGTTGATGGCGTCCACCTGGCTCTTGACTTCGTTCAGCACCTGGATTCGGTTGGCGCCTTCCTCTATTTCCACGACGACCCAACTGCGGCCTTCGCTCGAGGTGGAAGTGATCCGGTCAACGCCCTGGAGGCCCTCCAGCGCTTCCTCGATCCTCAGGCTGACGCCGTTTTCCACCTCCTCGGGCGCGGCGCCCAGGTAAGGCACGGTCACCTCGACAATGCCCACATCGATGGGCGGCATTTCCTCCTGCCGAAGCTGAAAGACCGAAATCAGGCCGCCGACGATGAGAATCATCATCAACAGGTTCGCGGCGACGGGGTTGCCGACGAACCAGCCGATGATGGGCTTCATGACCCGGGTACTCCGGGCGCTCCGGTCCCGACGTCGGTCACGACTTCCACGCGCATGCCGTCGACCACCGCCTGCAGCACGGAGATGCAGACGAGATCGCCATGGTCGAGTCCGCCGCCGATATAGGCATCTTCTCCGTAGATGCGCGCAATATCGACGGTCCGGAACCGTAACCGGCTGTCGTCGTCCACGACCAGGACCTGGTTGCCGTTTCGGATCGCGGACCGCGGCAGTATCACGATGTCTTCGGTCGAACGGCCCTGAATCTCCGCGTTGACGAACAAGCCTACCGGCGGCGGTACGTAGTCAGGGTCCCTGGCGGCGTTTTCCGCAGCACTGACGCGCGCGACGGCGTGCACCATGCGGCTGCGCAGGTCGATCTCCGCTTCGGTGCGCGCCAGTTTGCCGTGCCATTGGTACCGCGTTCCGGCAAATTCCGCGGAGAGCATGACATCCGGGGCAGTGGCTTCATCCAGTTCGCCGCGCTGCATGGGCGGAAGATCCAGGTAGGCGAGCTGCCGGTCCGCGATCGGCAGCCGAATTTCCACGTAGTCCACCGCGTACAGGCGCGCGATGGGTGCGCCGCGGCTCACAAATTGCCCCGGGTCGACCTGCTCGGCCCGAACCAGTCCCGTGAAGGGCGCAATCACCTCGGTTCTGGCCAGGTCGCGTTCTGCCTGTTCCAGCGCCGCCCGGGCATCGTCCAGCGCGGCGGACGCGACTCGTGCGGCCCGCATCCCCGTTTCCACGTCGGAAGGGCTGATGAGCCGGCGGGCTTCCATTTCCTGGAGCCGTTCCAGTTCGAACCGGGCGAATTCGTCTTCCGCCGTCGTTCGGTTCACCGCCGCCCGCGCCCTTTCCAGGTTGCTGCGGTAGTCCCGGTCGTCGATCCTCAGCAGCGGTTCGCCTTCCTCGAAATAGCCGCCGGACACCAGGTTCGGGGAAATCCACACGACGTTGCCCGAAACCTCGGGCACGAGATCCGCCTCGGTGCGGGGAGAGACCGTGCCCTGCGCGTGCACGATCATGCGTACGCTTGCGGGCGCCACCTCGACCACGCGCACGGCCGGCGCCACGGCTTCGGGCTCGCTCGGGGCAAGTTGCCGGCTGGTCGCCAGCAGGATCAGCGCAATCGCCAGCGAAACGGCCAGCACGGCCACCGCGACCAGGGGCTTGCGTTTCATATGTGCTCTTCCTCGGCGGCGAACAGTCACGCGACGGCTACCGGCGTGCGCGCGATATTGTCTGCCCGAACGCTACACGGTTTCTGCGCAACCGTGCAAGCGCACCGGCCGCTCAGGCGTATTGGCGCGCCAACGCGGGCTCCGTCGGGAAGAGATCCTCGACAATCATGTAGAGGCACGGCACCAGGAACAGGGTGATCCCGGTGGCGAAGAGAACGCCCCAGGCGAGCGAGATGGCCATCGGCACGAAAAAGGCCGTGGCCGGGTTGTCGTTGAGCATCAGCGGCATCAGCCCGGCAAAGGTGGTGGAGGAGGTGATCAGGATCGGCCGGAAGCGCACGATGCAGGCGCGATGTACGGCCGCGCGCACGTCAACGCCCATACGCCGCTGCCGGTTGATGTAGTCCACCAGCACGAGGCTGGAGTTGATCACGACCCCCGCCAGGGCGATCAGTCCGAAGATGGACGTGATGATGATCGACCAGCCCATGATGAGGTGTCCGATGATGGCGCCCAGCGCGCCGAAGGGAATGATGCTCATGATCACCAGCGGCTGAAGATAGGAGCGCAGCGGGATCGCCAGCAGCGCATAGATCATCAGCAGCGCGACGGGAATGAAGTTCATCAGTCCGCCGAAGGACTCGTTTCTCTGTTCCTGCTCGCCGGTCAGCGAATAGCCGATGCCGCGGTAGCCGGACAGGATGCCCGGCAGCGCCTCGGCCTCGAGCGTTCGCAGGACGGCTTCGGGGGTCACCACGTCGCGGTCCACGTCGGCGCTCACGGTGACCACGCGCTGGCGGTCGACGCGCGTGATGGTGGAGTAACCCCTCCCCAATTCGATCTCGGCCACCGCGGCGAACGGAATCTCCGTGCCGTCTGCGGCGCGGATGCGCATGTCTTCCAGGTCGCCGAGGGAACGCCGCTCGGCTTCCGGGTAACGGACCATGACCCGGATATCCTCCACGCCCCGCTGTACGCGCTGCACTTCCTCGCCGTAGAAGGCCTGGCGCGCCTGGCGGGCCAGGTCGTTCAGCGTCAGCCCCAGTTGCCGGCCCTCGGGAAGCAGCGAGAGCTTGGCCTCCTGCTTGCCCGAGCGAAACGAATCGGTAATGTCCTGAACGCCGTCGAATCGTGCCAGTTCCGCGCGCAGCTCCGCTGCGGCGTTGGCCAGGTCGTCCACGTTCCGGCCCTGCAGGCGGATCGAAATGGCGTCGCCCACGGTGAGGCCCGTGGTCGCGAACGTAAGCGAGACGCTGTCGTAGACGGGGCCGGTCAACTCGCGCCAGCGGTCCGCCATGTCGGTGACGGACACGTTGCCGCGTTCGCTCAGCGGCAGGATCGACAGCACCAGTTCCGCGGTATGGCTCTGGGGCGCGGCCCTGAATCGGCCGCCCAGTGTCTGGCCGACGGAGGTGAAGATATGCTCGATCAGCGAGGGCCGGTCGGGGTTGGCGGCGTCCAGTTCGGCCTTCAGTTGCAGGGCCGCTTCCTCGATCTGCCGCGCCGCCCGGGCGGTTTGTTCCACATCCACGCCCTCCGGCATCTCCACCCGCGCGACGATGCTGTCGCCCTCGATCTGGGGCATGAACTGGATCTCGATCCGGTCGCTCAGCACGAGGCCCAGCGCGACCAGCAGCACGCTGACGCCGAGCGCGAGCGCGGTGTAGCGCGACTCGATGACGCGATCCAGCGCCGGTCCGAAGGTGTCCCGGGCAAAGCGCTCGAGGCCGGTGGCGATGCGTCGCTGTAACCGCCGCCACGCCGCGTGAAAGTCGTTGATCTCGTCCGTCGGGGCGGGCAGCTTGCGGTGCGCCAGGTGAGCCGGAAGGATGAGCTGGGATTCGACGATGCTGAAGAACAGGCAGATGGCGACCACGTAACCGATGACCGAAAGCAACTGCCCGAGATTCCCGGGCGCAAACATGAGCGGGGTGAAGGCCGCGATGGTGGTGAGCACGCCGAAAATGACCGGCACCGCCACCTCGGACGTGCCTTCGATCGCCGCGGTGAACTGATCCTTGCCCTGCTGCTCGTGGGCGTAGACGCGCTCGCCCACCACGATGGCGTCGTCCACGACAATGCCGAGCACGAGGATGAAGGCGACCACCGACAGGGTGCTGATGGTGATGCCCAGGGGACCGAAAACGGCGATGGTGCCCAGCATGGCAATGGGAATCCCGGCCGCGACCCACATGGCCAGCCGGAACTGCAGCGGCAGGGTCAGCAACAGCAGCACCAGGGCCAGCCCGGTTGCTGCGGACCCGAGAAGAATGTCGATGCGCGCCTGCAGCGTTTCGGACTCATCCCGCCAGATCGTCAGGTCGATGCCGTCGGGCATGCGGCCGCGGGCTTCCTCCACGTAGGCCCGGACCGTTTCGCTGATCTCCACCACGTCCTCGTCGCCGACCTGGTTGACCCGGACGATGGCCGCGGGCCTGCCGTCGAATCGGGCCTGGGTGTCGCCTTCCTGAAAGCCGTCGATGATGGTGGCGATCTCGTCCAGGTACACTCGCGTGCCGTCTTCCCTGGATACAACCACGATGTCGCGGAAGTCCTCGCCGGTATAGGCCTGCCCCTGGGTCCGGAGCAGGATCTCTCCGGCGCCTGACCTGATGGATCCGCCGGGCATGTCAAGCGAAGTGCGGCGCACGGCACTGGCCACCTGGTCGAAGGTGAGCCCCATCCGCCTGAGGGTCCGCTCGGAGACTTCGATGGAAATCTCGTCGGGGCGCACGTAGGCCAGCTCCACGTTTGATATGCCCTCCAGCGCCGCGATCTCCTCGCGCATTTCCAGGCCCAGTTCCTTCAGCGTGCGCTCGTCCGCGTCGCCGCTGATGGCGATTTCGAGCCCGTCGTTGAGGGTCGTCAGCAGCGACACGATGGGGCGCTCGGTTTCAACGGGAAACGTGGAGATGGCGTCGATCTGGCTCTTGATTTCGTTGGCGGTCTGGATCCGGTTGGCGTCGGCTTCCAGTTCCAGCATCACGCCGCCGTTGCCCTCGCCGGCGGTCGAGGTCATCCGGAAGATGCCCTGGATGCCTTCCATGGCCTCCTCGATCCGCAGGTTGACGCCGTTCTCGACTTCCTCCGGCGCGGCGCCCAGGTAGGGGACCGAGACCGACACCATGTCCAGCTCGATGGGCGGCATTTCTTCCTGCCGGATCTGGAACACGGAAATGAGTCCGCCGACGATGAGGATCATCATCAGCAGGTTGGCCGCGACCGGGTTGCTGACGAACCAGGCGATGATGCGTTTCATGATCCGGCCACGCCCGGGGTCGGCTCGTCCTCGACGACTTCAACGCGCATGCCGTCGATCACCGCCTGCAGCACCGAAATACATACCCGTTCGCCCTTTTCCAGTCCGCCGTCGATGTAGGCGTCGTCTCCGTAGATGCGGGCGATGCTCACCGTGCGGAAGCGCAGCCGGTCGTCCCCGTCCACGACCAGCACCTGGTTGCCGTTGCGGATCACCGATCGGGGCACCACGACGACGTTTTCCGCGGACAGCCCCTGGATTTCCGCCTCGACGAACAGGCCCACCGGCGGAGGCACGTAGGCCCCGTCGCCTGCGGAATCGTCGGCGATCCGGATTCGCGCGACAGCATTGACCATGCGGCTGCGGGTGTCGATCTCCGCTTCGGTGCGCACGATCGTGCCGTGCCACTTGTAGTGCTGTCCGGCGAAGTCCGCCGACAACACCACGTCCGGGGCGACGGATTCGTCCAGTTCGCCGCGTTGCATGGGCGGGATGTCGAGATAGGCAAGTTGCTGATCCGCGATGGGCAGGCGCACCTCCACGTAATCCACCGCGTACAGCCGGGCGATGGGGGCGCCGCGGCTGACGAACTGGCCCGGGTCGACCTGCTCGCTGCGCACCAGGCCCGTGAACGGCGCGAGCTGCTCGGTACGGGACAGGTCGAGTTCGGCTTGGTTCACCGCCGTGCGGGCATCGGCGAGCGCCGCTTCGGCGACCCGTGCGGCCCTCATCCCCGTTTCGACGTCGGACGGGCTGATGAGTCTGCGGGCTTCCATTTCCCGAAGCCGTTCCAGTTCGAAGCGGGCGAATTCGTCTTCCGCCACGGCCCGGTCCACGGCCGCGCGGGCCCGTTCCAGGGCGTACCGATAGTCCCTGTCGTCGATTCGCAGCAGCGGTTCGCCTTCCTCGAAGTACCCGCCGGCGACCAGGTTCGGGGAGATCCACACCACATTGCCCGAGACCTCGGGCACCAGGTCCGACTCGGTGCGGGGCGACACCGTCCCCTGGCTGTGGACCACCATGCGCTCGCTGCCGGGGTTCACGTGCATGACCCGGACGGCCGGAGCCACCGGCTCGGGCTCGGTCGGGTCGAGTTGCTGCCGGGTCAGCAGCAGCATTGCAGTAATGGCCGTCGCAACCGCCAGGGAGGACACCGCAACCAGGGTTCCGCGTTTCATCAGTTTGTTTCCTTGGCGTTTGAGCGGTTGGAGAACGGAGTCACGTTGGCATTGGAACGGTGGGAGCGCAGCGTTTCCCTTGCAGCCGCCCTCATCAGTGCCATGAGTTCCCGCATGGATGAGCCCGCCGAGGCTCCTTCACGCTTGGCGACTGCGGCCTTCAGATCCGCCACGACCCGCTTCAGGGCCTTCGGGTCCAGCCTGGGAGGCCCCCCCAGCACTCGCCTTGGGTCAGGGATCTGGGTGCGCAGGCCATTGATGATGAGCAACAAGACCAGATTCCCGGACGCGAGGGCGAACGCCCGGCCCAGCCGCCTGGGCACGCGTATCTGCGCAAGATCCTCGGGTTCGGCTGCGAGGATTTCATCGATCGTCGCCTCCACGCTTGCCAGCGCCGACGGGTCGCCCCGTTCCACGGCGCTTTCGGCCGCATAGCCGATGAGGAGGGTGCCGATGTCCAGAACCTGTCCCATGAGTTCGGCATCCGGAATCTCGTTCAACTCCAGCAGCGGTCCAAGCACGTCCAGCGTGCACTCCTGCACCGGGACGACGCGTGCGCCGCCCGGCTGAATGGAGGCGATACCGAGTTGCTCGAGCTTCTTGAGCGCCTCCCGAACGGTGCCGCGGCTGGTGGCGAAGCGCGCCGCCAGGTCCCGTTCCGAGGGCACGCGCTCGCCGGCGCGGTATTGGCCGCGCAGAATGTCGTCCCTCAGGGCACGAGTGATCTCATCTGCGCGGGAAAGCGTGTGCGGCATTCTTGGTCCTACCGAGTTGATCCTACCAAATTGGTTAGACCAAACTTTACTTCAAGTCAGCGGTCTGCCGCAAGCAAAGAATTCTCAAGATCGATCGATGCGCACCGGACCGGTCATCGCCCAGGACGATGTTGCACGGCATCAGCCATGCCAGCGCGTCGCTACTATCCCTCGATTCCTGCCGGAGCCTCTGAATTCCAATTCCTGAAAGCGTTAGCAGGCGCCTGCGCGCCGGGTTACCATCGGCCTTTTGCGGGACGGTCTCCATGAACAGGATTGTTTGCATTCTACGTCGCCTGCCGGTTACCCAGTCGCTGGCGGCGTTTGCGTTGCTGATCGTTGCAACGGGCGGCGCCCACGGCGCGAGTATCGACGCGGACCGGCCGACGGTGCTGATCACCGGTTCCAACCGGGGCATCGGGCTGGCCTTCGTTCAACACTATGTCGCCGAAGGCTGGAACGTGCTGGCGACCGCCCGAACGCCTTCGCGGGCCGATGAACTCAACGCGCTAGCCGAGGAATACGAGCACCTGCTCATCGAGCAACTCGACGTGACCGACAATGAACGCATCGGGGAACTGGCCGCGGCCTATGCGGGCACGCCCATCGACGTGCTGATCAACAACGCGGGTATCTACGGCGGTGCGGAAGAGCAGACCCTGGGCTCGCTGGATAGCCGGACGTTTCACGATGTCATGGCCGTAAACGTCCTCGCGCCCATGAAGATGGCGGAGGCGTTCGCGGATCAGGTGGCGGCCAGCGGGCAGAAGAAGATCGTATCGATCACCAGCGGCGCCGGGTCGGTCTCACGCGAGACCGTGTCGACGGGAGGCGCCTACTACGGCATCAGCAAGACTGCGCTGAACATGGCGATGCGCAAGGTCGGGGCTGAGCTGGCCGACCGCGGCATCGTGGTGGCACTCGTCGCGCCGGGTCCGACGGTGACCGACATGCTGGAGACCAATCGGCCTTCCCTGGTGCCTCGGGCCAACACGTCCGAAGACACCGCAGCCGGCATGGCGGCCGTGATCGAGGGACTGGACGAGAGTTATGATGGAAGGCCGCTAAGTTTCGACGGCTCGACGGTCGCCTGGTAGCGGTCCCGTCAGGTATCGAAATACGGTTCGGCATTCGAGGAAACAAAATGAAATACTTCAGTAGTCTCGTTATTTTCATGGCCACTCTGCTGGCTGCATCCGGTTTGCCCGCCCAGGCTCCCGTCGACGCCCAGGAACTCGCCGACCGGTGGACGGAAGCCTACAACGATCACGACGGCGACGCCCTGGCGGCGCTTTACACGGAAAGCGCCGAGCTGACTGCCCACGGCGCACCGACATTGACGGGCCGCGACGACATCCGCGCGTTCTGGGCGTCGGATTTCGGCGAAGGCAACCCGCTGACCCTGCTGAACGTGACACACACGATCGACGGCACCGACATGATGCTGGTCCACGGCGTCTACGAAGTGGTTGACAGCGATGGCGGCGACGCCCTCGGCGACGGCGGCTTCGTCCACATCTGGCGGATCGACGGCAACGGCGAGTGGCGTATCGACCGCGAGCTCTGGTTCGCCGAGGTGCTGCCGTACGAGTAACTTGCGCGAGCTATTCGCGGAGTTTTGAGAAACGTACCTGTGACTGCCGTGAACCGTGGATGCGGCCGGAAATGTTCCGAATCATGGCGAAATGCCCACAAATGCAGGAATACGCCTATATCTGATTAGACTTATGATCTATTCCAGGCACAACTCAAAGAGCCTGTACCATGCCCTACGGAAAATACACTCCCGAAGAAGTCGAATCGCGCGGCGAGGCAACATACGCGAGGAATATCCGGGACAAAGTGGACCCCGAGCACAGGGGAAAATTCCTGGTCATCGATATTGAAACAGGCGACTATGAAATAGACGCGGACGATTTGGCCGCAACGCAACAGTTGCTTTCCACGCACCCCAATGCCGTTATATACGGTTTGCGAATCGGGTTTCCGGCCGCCTACTTCATCGGGGCTGGCTTCACAGAGAAATCCCGATGATGACTGGACGGATTACGCCTGATCGGGAGGCTGTACTTGATTTGGTGGTCGTTGGCTCAGGGCGGAAACAGGCAACTTTGGAAGCAGTCATCGATACAGGCTTCAACGGGTACCTGGTTCTGTCGAGTAATTTGGCCCATCGCCTCGAATTTCAACTGGTCGGTAATCGGCGCGCCACCCTCGGCGACGGTCATTCCATCGTACTGGATGCGTATCTGGGAACAGTGATCTGGCATGGCCGGGAACGTGCAATACTTGTGTTGCAAGCAGAAGGCGGACAATTGATCGGTATGTCGTTGCTCCTTGGAAGTCGAGTGACTTTGGATGTCACGGACGGCGGCAACGTAACGATAGACCCCCTCTTGTAAGTCATTCCCCCTTTCGAATTTGGAGTGCCCGTTCGGTTGACCCTCTGAATCTTGAACTGAAGGTCGCCCTCGACACGCTCGAAGCCTTCCTTGAATCAGTCGAAAATCGTTCGCTCGTCCGGGCGCAGGTTGTTCTCGCCGGCCAGCTCAATGCAGCCGTAGGGCGTGAAGGACTGATCCGTCCGGGCCAACCTGATTTCGCCCTGTAACGGGGCTCGCCAGTACTTTGGGTCCAGCGCCGTGAACGACACCATCAGCCGATCCGTTAACGGATCGTGGGTGACCCGTTCCACCACCTGCAGTGCGTCGCTGTTGATGACGCCGCGGAACAATTCGAAGCTCCTGAACCCGCGGGTATGGACGACCAGCGTGGGACCGTCCCGGTAGCCGATGGAGTGGCCCAGGACGGAGGGCTCCAGGTCGTCCGGGTGCCCGGACTGGTCCATGTGGATGGTGCGGACCATGTCCATGTAGCCGTAGACCCAGCGCAGGCGCTCGTCGCTCACGGGCACGAATTCGTTCACCAGCGCGTGGTGCTGCATGCCGTGGAGCACCGACGCCTGGCACGTGATGTCGGGGCTGTCGAACGCCGGGTCGTAGGTGGCGGCGAAGGCCTGACCCGCCTCGGTGTAGTCCACCTGGTAGCGGGTGCCCATGAATCGCGGCATGGGCATCTGCGCGGCGTCGGCGTTCATCTGACCGCTCATTCCCATCTCGCCGCCCATGCCAGCCATCTGACTGCCCATCCCCGTCATCTGTCCGCCCATCGGCATCATCGAGGACTGCAGTTCCGACGCGTCGACACCGGGCGGCAGGCCGTCGGGGAGCATGCCCGTGAAGGCCACCCAGTTGCCGAACATGCCTTCGGTGGGAATCTCCACCGGTTCGCGCTCGACCGCTTCCCGGGAGGATTCCGCGATGACCCTGGATGACGCCTCTGCGGACCCGACCACGGCAGCCATGAGCGCTTCCCCGGGAACGTAGCCCGAATCGTCCGAAACCTGACCGCGGTTGCCGAAGCTGCGCCCATCCGCCAGTTCGATCTGCTCCGCGTGGCACACGTTGGCTTCGCGCCGGGCGGGATTGCCCGTGATGCGCACCGGCGTTCCGGGGGGCAGGGTTTCCCCGGTCAATCCATGGCGAACCAGGAACCGGCGTTCGAACAGCTCGCAACGCCCCTCCACAAGCTCGCCCGCATCGTTCAATTGCGAGAAATAGATGTAGGAATGGGGGTTGATGACCCTGATGTCGGTGACCACCGCCTCGAACCGGATGTCCGTCGAGGTGTCGAAGTGGGCGTCCACGCCGTGGTGCGCGAGCGCCGTTCCAGTCGACGCAATCAGAAGCAGAAGAAAACTCGATCGGATCATATTGGGCTCCTGTCTCAAGAATCCGGGGAGAGCAAGCAAGTATCTCACGCTCAGTCCAGCAGGACATCGACACTCCCCACTCCAGAGTGGAGCGAAGGATTCCACAATGTGCCTCGTCCAATAACATAGGGGGCGAGGCGCGCGAATCGTGTACGACGACCGGGAAACAGTCAGGCGTCTCCTTCGTGGAGACGAGGCAGCCTTTCGGGAGCTGTTCGACAGCTATTTCCCGAAGCTCTACCGGTACGCGCTCGCCCGCCTGGACGGTCAGCATGACGAGGCGGTGGAAATGGTGCAGGAAACCTTCTGCAAGGCGTTTGAGCGCCTGGGCTCCTTTCGTGGCGAGGGCTCGCTCTACGGCTGGATGTGCCGGATCTTGAGAAACTCGATCCTGGATCTTTACCGCCGCCGCGGGCGCGAGTTGCCGAAGGTCACGCTGCTGGAAGACCAGGGCGCCATCCGGCAGATACTCGATACCCTGGCCGCATCCGAATTGGAGGAGCCTGAAACGATCGCCGCCCGTTCCGACGTGGTGCGGCTGATCCAGGCCACGATGGACCGGCTCCCGGGTCACTACGGCGACGTGCTGGAGTGGAAATACGTGGACGGCCTGTCCGTCAAGGCCATCGCCGAAAGGCTGGATATCGGGCCAAAGGCGGCGGAATCCTTGCTGACGCGCGCCAGGGCGGCGTTTCGCAGGGCCATGGAAGCCGTCGCGGATTCGGCGGACGTGTTGCCGTTCGCGATCCGGCGACAAGCCGGTCCGGCATAGGGGGGTGGGACGATGAACGACAATCGACAGACGACAAGCTCGCCGGACGAAATAACTGCCGCCGGCGACGAACGCGACGTTCTGGCCGAGTTGGTGCGGGCGGCCGGCCGCCGGCCCCTTCCGGCCGAGGGCGACCGCAGTCGGGTTTTTGCCGCTTCGCAGCGGGCCTGGCGGCAGGCGGTTCAGGCGCGGCGGAGGCGCCGGCGGTATTTCGCACTGGCGGCCGGCTTCGCAACCCTGGCGATCGGGGCCACTGCCGTATTGCAATGGACGCCGACGACTCCCCTGCAGGTCATCGCGTCGACCGCCGTGATGGACGGCCAGGTGCTGGCGCTGGCGCCGGGTTCCGATGAGTGGCGGGCAACAGACGGCGCCGGCGTCGAGTGGGTAGCCGGGACCCGGCTCCGGACTTCAGCAGGCAGCCGTGTCTCGCTGGATTTTTCGTCGGGTGGGTCCCTGCGTGTGGACGAAGCCACCGAAATGACGCTGACGTCTTCCGAACGGTTGGTGCTGATCGCCGGGACGATGTATTTCGATTCCGGGACGCCAACCGGGACGCCATCCGAGGCCGGCACGCTGGAGGTCGTCACGTCCCACGGCCTGGTCCGCAAGACCGGCACGCAATTCGAGGTCATGTCCACCTCCGCCGCGTTGCGTGTTCGCGTACGCGAAGGCAGTGTGGAAATCGAGCGGGAACAGCAGTTGGCCGGACTGACCGGGACAGCCGGTGAGCAACTGCGGCTCGATTCGGCCGGTGGAGTGGAGCGCAGCCCGTTTGCGCCCGATGATCCTGCATGGTCCTGGGCGATCGCTCTCGCGGATGTGCCGCCCATCGACGGCCGTCCGCTCGTGGAATTGCTGGACTGGGTCGCCCGGGAAACCCGCCACGAGCTGCGGTTCGCCGATACCGATACGGAGAACCAGGCGGAAAACGTCATCCTGCGCGGCAGCCTGGCCAACGCAACTCCCCTGGAAGCGCTCGAGGCCGCGCTTGCGACGACGGACCTCGAACACGTGGTTCAGGAGGATGGAGTACTATTGATCCGGTTGCGATAGCCGAGACACAGGTGACCTTGGGGCACCGTGCGAAGAACTACACGATGCGGATGGGCGGCCCTTCCGGCTCTGGCGTGCTGCATCGTACCGATGCTCACCGCACATGCGCTGGAGGACCTGGAAGGACTCCCGCTGGAGCAGGCGCTTGAAGCCCTTCAGGCGCAAGGCATCGCGCTCGTCTACAGCAGCGACCTTGTCCAGCCGTGGATGCGGGTCGCCGAATCTCCCGCTTCCCCGGATGCGTCCGAGGCCCTGATCGAAATCCTCGCCCCGTTCGGGCTCACAGCCAGGCCCGGGCCCGGCGGCAGCCTGCTCATCGTGCGAGAGGCCGCGGCGGCGGATGCCACAGCGGCGGATAAGGTTGCCGATCCGGAGACGCAACCCGGGATCGTCGCGCCACCGGTTCCGACGATCGAGGAAATCATCGTCGCTGCCAGCCGGTTCCAGCTCGCCCGGACCGTCGGCGAGTCCGTGACCCTGCTTTCGAGCCAGGATATCGAGTACATGCCCGATCTCGGGGACGATTCGCTGCGCGCCATGGCGCGCCTGCCCGGGATCGCCTCCGACAGCGTGAGCGCCCGGACCAACGTGCGCGGCGGGGAGACCCGCGAGACCGTCGTGCGCCTCGATGGCCTGCGCCTGCACGACCCGTTTCATCTAAAGGACTTCAACAGCGTTTTCAGCGCCATCGATCCGCGGATCGTCAGTTCGATTGACATCTACACCGGGGGCTTTCCGGCAGCCATCGGCGAGAGCATGAGCGGTGTCGTGGATGTGACCTCGATCGAACCGCCCGAGCGGCGTTACCATGAAGTGGCCTTCAGTTTCTTCAGCGCGTCCGTCCTCACCTCCGGACACTTCGGCAGCGGCGCGGGCGATGGCGCATGGGTTGCGTCCATCCACAGGGGCAACCTGGACCTGCTCCATGAAACATCCGAGAAGCATGTGGGGCGTCCAACTTACGAGGATATCTACGCGAAGGCTGCCTTCCCGGTGAACGACGGGCTGCGCCTGACCGCCAACCTGCTGTTCGTGCGGGACGATATCTTCGTGGCCGAGGACGACGGCGAACATCAGGGCCAGGTGCTTGGAGAGGATACCTATCTATGGTTGCGGCTCGACCACAACCCGCGGCCGAACTGGGAAGGGGCGACCATCGCGGCGCGCACCCGGCTGGTCAACGAGCGCGGTGGCCACACCCGGCTTCCCGGTATCGGTTCGGGGTGGCTGGACGACCGTCGCGATTCGGCCCTGTACACCGTGCAGAGCGACTGGTCGGCAGCCCTCAACGAGGGCGTGCTGGTACAGTTCGGGGGGCTGTTCGGCCGTATGACGGGCCGCTACCGCTACTCCGACGAGGTGGCATTCGATGTGCTGGTCGATTTTCCCGGTGCGCCGCGGATGTTCGAACGCGCCCGCGATTTCCGGATGGACCCCGCCGGGAACCGGTCCGAACTGTACGGTAGCCTCCGGGTCCTGCCGACGGACCGGCTCGCGGTGCAGTTCGGATTGCGGTGGGACCGCCAGACGCTGAGTCCCGGGCGGGAGGGCACGCTGGCGCCGCGCCTCGGGTTGCGCTACCGGTTCGCGGAGAGGCTCCACCTGAAGGCCAGCCTGGGCCGGTTTTACCAGGCGCAGGCCATTCACGAGGTCCAGCTTCAGGACGGAGTCCAGCGGTACTTTCCGCCGCAACGCGCCGACCACGCGGTCATCGGCCTGGAGCGGGATTTCGAATCGGGTCCCAGACTGAGGCTCGAGGCCTGGTTCAAGGCGATGGCCGATTTGCGCCCCCGCTACGAAAATTTGCTGAATTCCCTGGTGCTGGTTCCGGAACTGAAGCCGGACCGGATCAGGATCGCGCCCGAGAAAGCCGAAGCCCGGGGGGTGGAACTGTTCCTCGATCACCGGCTCGGGTCCGCCACGACATGGTGGGCCGGCTACACCTGGTCGCAGGTCATGGATCGAATCGACGGGAGAAACCAGTTCCGGTCCTGGGACCGTTCCCATGCTCTGAATGCGGGACTCAGCCGGGATACGGCCAGGTGGAACGTCGGAGTTGCAGTGACGATGCATACCGGGTGGCCCGCAACGCCCGTCGCACTCGACAGCAGCGGCTCCATCGTCGCGGTGGGCGAGCGCAACTCCGGCCGCGCCGGCAGCTACCGCGCCGTGGACCTGCGGGTTACCAGGAAATTCCAGCGGGCACGCAGTTCCGGCTCGATATTCTTCGAACTGACCAACCTGTTCGACCGCTCGAATCCCTATTCGCAGGAATACGAACTCGCCCCGGGCGACAGCGGCGACGCGCTGCGCCTCCGGACCGTGCATACGCTGCCCAGGGTGCCTTCCCTTGGTTTCGTCTGGATGTTCTGAACGCACCGGTTCCACCGCTGAACCCCGGGGCCGGCGCTTAGATGATGCCGGTTCATTCGTCCGAATCCTCCACGCTCGGCTCGGCGATCAGCCGCTGGATGACGGCTTCGTACTCGTCGCGCCGGGAGCGCAGGAATCCCAGGTGCCGCGTATCCAGTTCGCCGTCGCGCCCGAAAACGTAACTGCTGGGCATTGCCACCACCCCGAACTCCCGCGCCAGTTCACCCTCCGGGTCGTAGACGATTTCGAACTTCGCCGGGAATTCCTCGAGAAATTGCCGCGCTTCATCGGCGTCGACATCGGTGTTGACGCCAAGAATGACGAGACCGTCGTCGGTGTACTCGTCGTACATGGCGTTGAACCAGGGAAAGGACTGGCGGCACGGCACGCACCAGGACGCCCAGAAATCCACGACGACGACCTTGCCCCGGTACTCGGCCAGGTCGAGCGAGTGGGCCGGTGCCCATAACGACGCCAGCAGGCTGGCAACCAGGGGAAAAATGTGACGCCGAATCGTACCCGTCACTCGGCGGCGCAATGGAAGCAGGTCGGTAGTCGGTACGGCAGGCATCGGTACGGCGTTGGATATGAGCCCTTTATTCTAGCTTCAGCGTCATGGCACAGTCAGCCGTCCGGTCGCCTTGCCGGCGCCCTCCGTGGTGGTTATCTCCGCCGTTGCTGGGACAGGTTGAAGCTCACGATGACCCGGTCGGCGTCCTTCCCCCTGGCCCTTGATCGATTCGGAGCCACGCTGTGGTACAGCCAGGCGGGGAAGATCAGCATTCTTCCGGCCCGGGGCTGGTAGCGGACCTTCTTCCAGCAGTCTCGTGGGCGCTTTGTGTCCGGAATGTACTTGACGGAACCCATCAGATTCTGGGTACGCGGATCGGTGAACTCGATTCGGCCAGAGTTCCTGGGCGCCTGGACGTAATAGACGCCGCTCCAGATGCAGCCGGGATGGATATGGGCCCGGTTCAGGCCGCCGGGCGGATTGATGATCGACCACATGGTGCCGATGCTTAGCCGATAGGACCTGTGATAGCCGAGTTTACGGCACATCCTGGCCGCTGCTGCGTCGACGTGCTTGACCATTCCCGCGAACGCGGTGTCCTTGTGCAGCCTGGTGTGGCTGTGCCAGCCCCCCAGTTCCCGGTAGTTCGATTTGCGCACCCCCGTTTCGTCGCGTTCCCGTTCGGCGTAGATCGCCTCGATCAGGCGGGCATTCAGAAGCTCGCTGTCCGGTACTTCCAGAGAAAAAACCAGCGTCGGAAAATAGCGGGCCACCTTCAACGAAACTTCGGACGAACCTGCCGCCGAGCCGTGGTCCGAGGCTACATCGTTCGGGGTTTCGCGCGTCACTTCATTTCGCATCGTCTTGTCGCGGACCCCCGATCGTTTCTTCGAACCGGGAGGCCAGCTACGGGATTGTACCGTTGCCGCGGATCGCCGGGAGGGCCACGCTCGGCTTAGTCGTCATCCTCCTCGTCGTCATCCTCCTCGTCGTCCTCATCCCCCTCGTCGTCCTCATCCCCCTCGTCGTCCTCATCCCCCTCGTCATCCTCATCCCCCTCGTCATCCTCATCCCCCTCGTCATCCTCATCCCCCTCGTCATCCTCATCCCCCTCGTCATCCTCATCCCCCTCGTCCCCCTCGTCCCCCTCGTCCCCCTCGTCGTCCTCGTCGCCTTCGTCGTCCTCATCGCCTTCGTCGTCCTCATCGCCTTCGTCGTTCTCGTCGTTCTCGTCCCCCTCGTCATCCTCATCGCCTTCGTCGTTCTCGTCGTCCTCGTCGCCTTCGTCGTCCTCATCGCCTTCGTCGCCCTCGTCCCCCTCGTCGCCCTCGTCGCCCTCGTCCCCCTCGTCGCCGTCGTCCTCGTCGCCTTCGTCGCCTTCGTCGCCTTCGTCGCCTTCGTCACCTTCGTCACCTTCGTCGCCTTCGTCACCTTCGTCGCCCTCATCGCCTTCATCACCCTCATCGCCTTCGTCGCCGTCGTCCTCGGCGCGAGCGTAGCTGTAGTAGGGGTCGTCATCGAATTGGCTGTTGGTTCCGATTTCGGATGCGATGATATAGCTGTCGCCGATGGCCCAGCCCTGGACCGCAATAAACTGGCCGAGGCTGACGTAATCGCGAAAGCCGGGTTCGAATTTTGTAAGCGAACTCGTCAGTATCCAGATGTCGTGGATTTTGTATTGGCCGCTCCCCGGGATCAGCTCCTGCACGAACCCAGTCAGTTCGACCCTGGTTTCCCGGTTCACGCGTTCGATGCTTGTCGCCACCAGGGGACCCAAACCCTGGAGCGACAGTCGGGCGGCCACCTCGATGTAGTCATAGTACGTAATGTCATCGAGACCGAACTGGCGAACCCCCGCGTCGCTGTTGTCCTCGAATCGCGTCTTGTCGTTGGCCTGGATTATCAGCCCCAGCAGCGTCAACGCGCCGGTTTCCGTGTCCACTCTGACGACGGGCGCCTCGATTTCGATCCTCGAGATGGGTTGCGCGTCAACGCTGTTCGCAATCAGGGTACCCGTATCTTCCTCGATGGCGCCTTTGACCGTGGCATGCTGTTGTCTCTCACATTATTAGATCAGCACGACCGGGATTTTTCTCACATTCTTTCGTAGCCGATTTTCCGGGGATGCTGGAATAAACCGGACGGATTGGCTGTCGGCGCTGGGCGAGCGCTATCTCTTCTTGCATGGCAA
>JAJEFE010000023.1 GCA_022820625.1 Gammaproteobacteria bacterium
TGGATGGCCAGGAGCGCCGAGCACCGATCTGAGCCCGCCATGGATGGCGGGCGAAGTTTAGCGATCGAGCGCTGTCCACACACACGCAAACCACCTACCTAAACGACCGGGCAGCTTCCGGCAGGTCCCCCCGCAACCCCAGCGCTTCGTTCACGAACAACCCCTTCAGCAACGGCGCCGAGTCGACCGCGCTCAGCCCCATCGCCCGCAACCGCGGCAGGGCCGGCGCCTTCAGGCGGAACAGCCGGTGCAGGCCGTCCAGCGCCAGCAGCATCTTCAGGTTCTCCCCCTTGCGGCGGCGTTCGTAGCGGCGCAGGACCCTCAGGTCGCCCGGATCCTCATCGCGGGCCAGCGCCTCCAGAATGACCTCCGCCAGCACCGCCGCATCCAGCAGCCCCAGGTTCATTCCCTGCCCCGCCAGCGGATGCACGGTGTGGGCGGCGTCGCCCACGAGCGCTACGCGGGGTCGGCAATACCGGCTGGCGTGGATGGCCCGCAGCGGGAAGCTCGCGCGCCGGGAAGCCGACTCGATGCGTCCCGGCACATCGCCTGCGGCCGTCTGCAATTCGCCCAGAAATTTTTCTTCTCCAGCCCGGCACAGGGCTTCGGCTTGCTCCGGGCCGGTGGACCAGACTACGGAACTGCGGCCGTCCGATAGCGGCAGAAAAGCCAGCGGACCATCCGGCAGAAATCGCTGCCAGGCCGTTTCCCGATGGCTGCGTTCGGTCGCCACGTGCGTAACCACGGCGCGCTGGCCGTAGGAGAATTCGGTCACCGGGAACTCCAGCCGCTCGCGAATCGGCGAATCGCTGCCGTCGGCTGCGATCAGCACGCTGGCGGACACTGTCTCACCGTCCCCGGTGGCGACCCGGACGGCGCGCGCGCCGGTTTCCACAGACTCGATTCTTGTACCGAATGCCACCTTGACGGAGGTGTCCCGCAACGCCTGCCAGATACGGTCCCGGCACAGGACGTCTTCGACGATGTGCCCGAGATCGGGTTCTCCGGCGTCGGCGCTGTCGAAGGTGAGCGTGCCGGCGCCGGCATGGGATTCGCCGTGCCAGACCCGCATGAGGCGGAAAGGGCTGGCGCGCGCCTCTGCGATGGCGTCCCAGGCGCCCAGGCTGGTGAGGATGTTCTGGGATGCGCGGGAGAGCGCATAGACCCTGAGATCCATCGGCTCCGGGCTCCACTTCGGTGCGGGCCGGGGCTCGTACAGCCGGACCTCGAGGTCACCCATGCCGCGTCCGAGCAGGGCTGCCAGGGCCAGGCCCACGGGCCCGCCGCCGGCGATGGCCACGGTGCGCGAAGGATGGCTCGATGCGTTCAAGACGTGAGCCGAAGTCCGCGGGCCAGGCGCGACACCCGCCCCCCCAGGCCCATGGCCTGCCGGGCCAGCCAATGCTTGGCGCCCGGCACAAGGTCGAACGCCATCAGCCCAAGGCCGCGGGAGACCGCCAGGGGTGCGGCATCGATGGTGAACAGCTTCATCAGTCCGTGGGTGAATCCGGCGATTCGCCGCTGATCGGCCGCGCGCCACTCGGCGTACCGGTCGAGCAGCGCCGCCGCGCCGGGGTCGGCATCGGCGTCGTCGCGCCGGGCGTCGCAGATCAGTTCCGACAGCGCGGCGATGTCCCGAAGCGCCAGATTGAACCCCTGGCCCGCCACCGGGTGCAGGCTGAATGCGGCGTTGCCGACCAGTACCGCGCGCGTTGCGGTCAGCGCGTCGGCCCGGACCCTGTGCAGCGGCCAGGCGCTTCTTGCCCCCACCTGGCGGATACGGCCAAGCCGGTAGCCGAAGGCCTTCTGCAAGGCGTCGCGGAACGGCGCATCGTCCAGCGCGCCGATACGATCCCCCTCCTCGCGGGGCAATGTCCAGACCACCGACATGCGGCCGCGTCCCAGCGGGAGCATGGCCAGGGGTCCGGTGGGCGTGAAGCGTTCGAATGCCCGGCCGCGGTGGGGATTCTCGGTCTCGCAGTTGAGGATGACGCCCTTCTGGCCGTAATCGTCCTGGCGCACGCCAATACCCAACGCGCCGCGCACCCGGGAACGCGCACCGTCCGCCGCCACCAGCAGCCGCGCCCGGATCGTCCGGGTCGATCCTCCGGTGCTGACGCGGGCCGTGACGCCCGACGCCTCCACCTCGAAATCCTCCAGGCTGCCCGGCGCCATACAGGTCACGGCATCGGCCTCGCGGATCTTCGGCCAGACGGTCCCGGTCAGGATGCGGTTCTCCACCGTGTGGCCCAGCGCGGGAACGCCTTCCCGGGAGGCGAGGATCCGAGACGCGCCGAAACGCCCCCGTTCGGAGATGTGAATGGTCCGGATGGGCTCGGCTTCGCCGGCGACGCCGTCCCACAACCCGAGACCGTCGAGGATCCGCTGGCTGGCACTGGCCAGCGCCGTGGAGCGGTCGTCGAATCCGGGCGCTTCCAGCCGCCCGGGTTCTCGTTCCTCCACCAGCACGGTGGACACCGGGATCTGCGCCAGGGCGTGGGCCAGCGTGGAGCCCACCAGGCCGCCGCCGGTGATGAGGACGTCGCATTCGGTCTGCATGGATCGCACTTCTGGGGCCTGCCCGGGGAAATTCAATGGACGCGGCCCATGAATGCCTCGATCTCTTCGGCGCTCGAAGGCAGGTCCCGGCTCAGGATGCGGGGCCCGTCGCGGCTCAGGTGCACGTCGTCCTCCAGACGGATGCCGATGCCCCGCCAGCGGGCGGCGGCCTTGCCGGCGTCGGCCGAAACATAGATGCCCGGTTCCACGGTCATGACCATCCCCGGCTCCAGCAGGCGCCACTGCTGCGCGACCTTGTAGTCGCCCACATCGTGTACGTCGATGCCCAGCCAGTGCCCCGTCCGGTGCATGAAGTAGGGCTTGCAGGCTTCCTTTCTCAGAAGGTCTTCGAGCCGGCCCTCGAGCATCCCAAGTTCCTTCAGGCCGCGGGTGATTTCGCGGACGGCGGCCTCGTGGGGATCGTTCCAGTGATTGCCGGGGCGTACCTTGTCCACCGCGGCGGCGTGGGCCGCGTGGACGATATCGTACAGTTCCCGCTGGGGCTCGCTGTAGCGGCCGTTGACCGGAAACGTGCGGGTGACGTCGGAGGCGTACATGCGGTACTCGCAGCCGGCGTCGATGAGCACCAGGTCGCCGTCCATGAGCGGGGCCCGGTTCTCCGTGTAGTGCAGGATGCAGGCATTGGCCCCCGCCGCGACGATAGGCGTATAGGAACACTGGGCGCCGTGGCGGGCGAACTCGTGGCGGAACTCGGCTTCCAGTTCGTATTCGTGCATGCCCGGCCTGCAGACCGTCATCGCCCGCCGGTGGGCGGCCACGGCGAGCTTTGCCGAGCGCTGCATGATGCGGATCTCCGCGCGGCTCTTGAACAGGCGCATCTCGTGCAGGAGGTGATCCAGGGACACCAGTTCGTCCGGTGCGCCGCCCCGTTGCCGGTTGCTCTGCAGCCGGTGCATCCACTCCATGAGGCGCCCGTCGAAGGCATCGGAGGCGCCCATGGCGTAGTAGACCCGCTCGCTGCGCTCCAGCAGCCCGGGTAGAATGTCGTCGATATCGTCGATGGGGAAGGCATCGTCGGCCGCATGATCGGTCACCGCGCCCGCAGGCCCCGCGCGGATGCCGTCCCACAGCTCCCGTTGCGGGTCGCGGTCCCGGCAGAACAGTATGAACTCCCCCTCGGGCCGCTCCGGCGCCAGCACCGCCACGGATTCGGGCTCGGCGAATCCCGTCAGGTAGAAGAAATCGCTGTCCTGGCGATACTCGTAGTTCGTGTCGCGGCTGCGCCGCCGCGCGGGGGCCGCAGGCAGCACCGCGATCCCGCCGGGCCCCATGAGTTCCATCAGGTGGCGGCGGCGTCTGGCGTACTCCCTGGATGCTGCGGTTTGCGCGGACAAGGTGCCCCTCTCCATCGTGCGGGGCGGACAATGCTACCACTGCGCGGCCCGTTGTTGACCCCTGTAGCTACCCGGTTCTATAGTGACTCGATGAACGCCGAGGCCGGCAATCAGCACTTCGAGCTGGAACTTCAGCGCCTGGAAAAACGGCTGGACGAGTTGCTCGTCATCTGCCGGCAACTTCAGGATGAGAATGTCTCGCTGAGGCAGCGCCAGGACGGCCTGATGGAGGAGCGGGCCAAGTTGATCCAGATGAACGACCAGGTGCGTTCGCGTGTTGAAGCGATGATCACCCGGCTCAAGGCCATGGAGACTCCCGCGTGAGCGAGATGTTCGCGCACATCACGATCCGGATACTCGAAAAAGAGTACCAGGTTTCCTGTCCCGCCGAAGAGAAGGCCAATCTTCTGGCGTCGGTGGAGGTGCTCAACAAGAAGATGCGCGAAATCCGCGACAGCGGCAAGGTGATCGGGCTGGACCGGATCGCGATCATGGCGGCGCTCAACCTGGCCAACGAACTGTTGAAGCGGACCGGGGACGATCGTCAGCTCAAGGACGTGTTCGTGCCGCGCGTCCGGGCCATGAGCGAACGTGTCGACGCGGCGCTGAAACCCGGCCGGCGGCTGAACTCCTGATGCCGGGGCCAACCGGCAACAAGTTATGGCGCTCCCTGTAGCGTGCGATGCGGATTGGACAGACTTTCGACCCTAAATCTTGATCTTGGGGTTGTGTTCTGTCGGTGGCGTTGTGCAGATCCGGCCTTGCCGGGTAGCCTGCAACCACCACGGCTTACCCCACCTGGTGCTCCGGTTCGAGAGCAACAGTCCGCGACGGCGCCGACGGGGAGCGTTTTCCTCCAGGGAGCATCCGGCCCCCGTGCCTGAGCACGACGCCGCAAGCGGCTCGACGGGCGCCGGCTCCCGCACCGTGCTGCGACGGCGGATTCGCGAAAGGCGAAGGGCGCTGTCCGGGGCGCAACGGCAGACCGCGCAACAGCAGGCCGCGTGCCGGCTGCGGCGACTATCGCCGTTTTGGCGCGCCAGGTCGGTGGCGATCTACCTGGCCGTGGACGGCGAAGCCGATCCCGGGGCCATCGCGGCCGTAGCGCTCACGCGGGGGCAGCGGGTCTACGCGCCGGTGTTGCACGGCGAGACGCTGAAATTCGCCCGGCTCACGGGCGATACGCCGCTGCACAGGAACCGTTTCGGCATACTCGAACCGCCCGCCGCGGACTGCATCGACCCGCGGCAACTGGACGTGGTCCTCACGCCCCTGGTGGCGTTCGACGAGACGGGCACCCGAATCGGCATGGGCGGCGGCTACTACGACCGCTGCTTCAGCTTCCTGAAGCAGCGCATGCGCTGGATCAGGCCCAAGCTGATCGGCATCGCCTATGAGTTTCAACGCCTGCGGACGGTTTCCCGCAGCGACTGGGACGTTCCGCTCTGGGCGGCGGTCACCGAGCAGGGCACCTACCGATTTCAATCCGAGGGACTAACGGCATGACGTATTGGCTCATGAAATCCGAACCGGGCGAGTTCAGCATAGACGACCTGCAGAACGCACCGGGCGGCGAGACATTCTGGGACGGGGTGCGCAACTACCAGGCCCGAAACTTCATGCGCGACGACATGAAGGTGGGCGACGGCGTACTGTACTACCACTCCAACTGCCCCGAAACGGGCGTTGTCGGCATCGCCACCGTGTGCCGCGAAGCCTACCCGGATCACACGGCGTTCGATCCCGAGGACAAGCACTACGACCCGAAGAGCGATCCGGACAACCCGCGCTGGTGCATGGTGGATATCCGCTTCGAGCGCAAGTTCGAGCGGGTCATCCTGCTCCGGGAACTACGCCAGCATGCCGATGGGCCGCTCAGGGACATGCTGCTGCTAAGGCGCGGCAACCGGCTCTCGATCACGCCGGTAACCTCAGAGGAATGGAACTTCATATTGAGCCTGGAGTGAATCCGGATCAGCAGACGAAACCGCAAGGACGCCACCGGGAGGTGCGCAGGTGAAATCGGACGAAAAGAAGGAACGCGCCGCCCTGGCGGCCCTGGAGCAGGTGCGCGGCGGCATGACGCTGGGAGTGGGCACGGGCAGCACGGTCAACTTCTTCATCGACGCGCTGGCGGCGCGGGCGCCGGATCTCAAGGCCGTCGTCTCAAGCTCCGAGGCCTCCACGACCCGGATGCAGGGCCACGGCATCCGCGTGACGGAACTGGCCCGCACCGCCGACATCGACCTCTATGTCGACGGCGCCGACGAAGCCACGCAGCACCGGTACCTCATCAAGGGCGGCGGCGGCGCGCTGACCCGGGAGAAGATCGTGGCGGGCGCCAGCCGGCGCTTCGTCTGCATCGCCGACGACACCAAGCTCGTTGGTGTGCTCGGCAAGTTCCCGCTGCCGGTGGAAGTCATCCCCATGGCCCGATCCTACGTCGCCCGGCAGATGTTCCGGTTCGGCGGACAGCCTATCTGGAGGGAAGGCTTCATCACCGACAACGGCAACGAAATCCTCGATGTCCACAACCTGAGAATCACCGACCCACCGGCTCTTGAGACCGAACTCAACCAGATTCCTGGCGTGGTCACCGTCGGAATCTTCGCGCACCGCCCCGCCGACGAGTTGCTGATGGCGGATGACGAAGGGGTCCGGTCGATTTAACAAATCTGACCGTCAAGCCTCGCGAATTTTATGGCAAACTTTGCTAATATTTACCATCCCTATGGTTTTGGAATTCCAAAGTGGCGACACTTAACGTATCCATGCCGGAAGCGATGCGCTCTTGGATCAAGGAGCAGGTTCAGACTGGCCAGTACGCTAACGCGAGCGACTACGTCAGGGACCTGATACGCCACGATCAGCGTCATCGCGATGCACTCGAACTGGCCCTCATCGAAGGCGAAAAGAGCGGATTCAGCGATCGGTCCGTCATGGACATCGCGCATAGCGCCAAACGTCGCCTGACGCGTGACTGAATACCGGCTCAGCGAGGCGGCAGATCAGGACCTCGACGAAATCTACGCCTACTCTTTCAGGGAATTCGGCGAACTTCGCGCGCTGGCCTACTTTCAATCGATCGAGAACTACCTGCAATTACTGGCCGCACAGCCGCAGTTGGGTGTCGATATCTCAAGCGTTCGCAAGGACTATTTCCGGTTCATACACCAGCGGCACACGATTTACTTCAAGCTGTCGAGCAATGGGATCTTCGTCGTCCGCGTACTCGGTCCTGGCATGTCAGCCGGGAGAAATCTGCCGTAGGGAAATACCAGCGGCGGTTCACGAACTGAATTCGTCGGCCGAACCCAGGCTGGCGCGCAGCACCAGCCAGGCCATGATCGCCGCCGCCAGCGATCCGACCACGACGCCCAGCCGGTCGGCGGCGAAATAATCGCCGCTGCCATGCTCGAAGGCGAGACCGGCGATGAACAGGCTCATGGTGAAGCCGATGCCGCACGCGAACGAGACGCCCACCAGCCGCGCCCACGTCACCTCCGGCGGCAACTTGACCCACCCTGACAGGACGGCGACGCCAACGGAGCCGACGATGCCTATCGGCTTGCCGAGGAACAGTCCGGCGATGATGCCCAGCGTGACCGGGTCCATCAGGCTGTCAATGGTGAACCCCGAAAGCGAAAGTCCGGCATTGGCGAACGCGAACAGGGGCAGGATCGCGAACGCGACCGGCACGTGCAGGTCGTGCTCCAGCCCACGCAGCGGAGAGCGGCCGTCGGCAGCGCGCATGGGAATGCAGAGCGCGATGAGAACGCCGGCCAGCGTGGCGTGGACGCCGGAATTGAGCACCGCGATCCAGAGCGCGATGCCGATCAACACGTAGGCGGTCACGTTCGTCACGCCCAGGCGGTTCAGGGCAACGCCCCCTGCAAGCGCCGCCGCGCCGACCGCGAGAGCCGTCCACGACAGATCGCCCGAGTAGAAAATCGCGATGATCAGGATGGCCGCCAGGTCGTCGAAGATGGCCAGTGTCAGCAGGAACACCTTCAGCGGCAGCGGCACCCTCCGCCCGAACAGGCCGAGCAGCGCCAGCGCGAATGCAATATCGGTGGCCACCGGAATCCCCCAGCCATCCAGCGCCACGGGGTCGTTCCAGTTGAAGGCCGCGTAGATCGCCGCGGGCACCGCCATACCGCCAAGCGCACCGACACCAGGCAGAACGATCTGGGCCGGCGTTGACAGTTCGCCCTCCAGGAATTCGCGCTTGACTTCAAGGCCGATCAGGAAGAAGAACACCGCCATCAGGCCGTCGTTGACCCAGAGCAGCAGCGGTTTGCTGATCGCCAGCGCCCCGACCTGCACGGCCACCGTCGTGTCGAGAAGCGCCCCGTAGAGCCACGACAGCGGCGAGTTGGCGATCAGTACGGCCGCTACGGCCGCCGCAAGCAGCAACAGGCCGCCGGCGGATTCGAGTTCGATGAATTCACGTATGGCGGAAGAGAGCGGCGAAGACTTACCGGCTGTACGCATGACCGTCATGTCCCCGGTATGGACTCCGGCAAAATTGGCTGGGGGAGAGGGATTCGAACCCCCGCTGGCGGAGTCAGAGTCCGCAGTCCTACCACTAGACGATCCCCCAGTGTTTCCGGCGCCGGGCAAACCGGACTATAGCACCTGCCATGCCCGCACCGTAGCGCGGCGACCGATGCCGCGCTAACGCTTCGAGTACTGCGTTGCCTTGCGGGCCTTGCGCAGTCCGACCTTCTTGCGCTCGACCTCGCGCGCGTCCCGGGTGACGAAACCGGCCTTGCGCAGCGACGGCCTGAGCGAGTCGTCGTACTGCAGCAGTGCGCGGGTAATGCCGTGACGAATCGCTCCGGCCTGTCCGGTCGTGCCGCCGCCGCGCACCGTCACGTCGATATCGAACCGCCCCTCCAGTTCCACCAGCTCGAGCGGCTGGCGCACGATCATGCGGGCGGTCTCGCGGCCGAAGAATTCGTCCAGGTCGCGGCCGTTGACCAGGATCCTGCCAGCGCCCGCCTTGAGGTATACCCGCGCCGTGGAAGTCTTGCGGCGGCCTGTTCCGTAGCAAACTTGCTCGCTCATGCCCTACAACTCCAACGGCTGAGGTTGCTGCGCCGCATGGGGATGATCCTCGCCGCGCACGATCTTGAGCTTACTCAGCATCCGCCGCCCCAACGGGTTACGCGGCAGCATGCCCTTGACCGCCAGCTTGAGCACCTGCTCAGGCTCGCGCTTCAGCTTGTCCTGCAGCGTTTCGGACTTCAGGTTGCCAATGTACCCGGTGTGCCGGTGATAAATCTTGTTCTTCAGCTTGGTCCCCGTGACCCGAATCTTCTCCGCGTTGACCACGACGATGTAGTCGCCGGTATCCACATGAGGCGTGTACTCGGGCTTGTGTTTGCCACGCAGCCGGCGCGCGATCTCCGTGGCCAGCCGCCCAAGGGTCTTCCCCTGCGCATTTACCAGGTACCAGTCGCGCCGAACTTCGTGCGGCTTCGCGGAAAACGTCTTCACTGTGCGTCAGGAGCCATCGCTCCCCTAACGAGGAGGCGCGATATTACGCGCCCCGACATGCACCCGCAAGGCCAGCAAGCCACTTTCGTCCCAAGGGGCGTGTGCAGACAGCCCTCTCGGGCGTCGTGTGCGCGGCGTGGGGCCATGGACGGTCAGGAGCGCCGCGCGCCGATCTGAGCCCGCCATGGATGGCGGGCGAAGTTTAGCCCGAGAGGGCTGTCTGCACACGCCCCACCCCCCAAACCCCAACTCGAAACCCCCACCAGCTATACTCCCCGAATGCTCCCCAACCGCCAAAACCTGGACTCCCTGATCGCAGCCGCCGACCAGGCCCTGCGCACCCTGACCACGCCGCCGCCCGCAGCACGCCCGTCTCCCGCCGGAGACATCCCCGAAACCGATCTCACCCCCGCCGCCCGCCGCAACAGCATCGCCCTCATGCGCGTCAACCACGCCGGCGAGATCTCCGCCCAGGCGCTCTACCGGGGCCAGTCGCTGATGGCGCGTTCCGAGGAAACCAAGCGCCACCTACTCCAGGCCGCCGAAGAAGAACAGGACCACCTCGCCTGGTGCGCACAACGCCTCGAGGAACTCGATGGACGATCGAGCCGGCTGGACCCCATCTGGTACGCCGGCAGTTTCCTCCTCGGCATGGCCGCCGGCGTCCCGGGAGACCGCGTCAGCCTCGGCTTCGTCGCCGAAACCGAGCGGCAGGTGGAGGCGCATCTCGACGATCACCTTGCGAAGCTGTCCGGGGATGACGCCAGGAGCAAGGCCATCCTCGAACAGATGAGCGAGGACGAAGCCCACCACGGCACCACCGCCGAGCTTGCCGGAGGCACGGAACTGCCTTACCCCGTGCGGCGCATCATGGCCCTGGGCGGCAACCTGCTGCGCAACTGTTCGCTCTGGATCTGATCCGTCGAGGGGAAGGACACGCGGCAGCGAACGCCGTCGCCCTCACCGCAAGGCCAGCGAAACTTCGCCGCAGCCTTACTTGAAGTCGCGCTGAGACTTGATGCGTTCGTAGGCGGTGCGAATCTCCTGGGTTTTCTGCTCCGCCACGCCCATCATGGATTCGGGCAATCCGCGTGAAACCAGCTTGTCCGGGTGATGCTGATTCATGAGCCGGCGATAGGCCGTCTTGACCTCCTGATCGGTGGCGCCCGACTCGACCCCGAGCACTTCGTAGGCATCCTCCAGGCTTACGAAATCCTTGCCGGCGCCGCGAGCCTGGTGGGCGCGCACCAGCGCCTCGATCTGCGCCAGTTCGACCCGGCCCAGCCCCAGGCTTCGGGCCACCTGCCACAGCAGACCCCGCTTGGTCCGGTCGATGGGACCGGCGGCGACCGAGGCCTGAACCTGGATTTCTACGAAAGCCCGGGTCAGGTCCGGCCGGTCCTGCAACTGCGAGTGCAGCCGCCTCAGGGTCGCATCCAGAGGAAAGCCCGGGCTCTTGCCTTCGGTAAAGTGCTCCACGGCGCTTTCGACCTGCGCCGGCGAGAGCTTCATCCCGTGCATGACCAGCCGCGCGGCCCGGATCTCGGTTTCCGAAACCCGGCCGTCGGCCTTGGCAATATGGCCCATGACGGCGAACGTCACGCGGAAAAAGGACGACTGGATATGCTCCGGCGTGAAACCGGCCGGCTGACCGTCCCCGCTCCGCTTCGCCAGGCCTCGATCGAACTGATGCCCGACCAGCACGCCCACGGCCAGGCCCACGTAGCTGCCGACCATCAGTCCCAGCACGCCGCCCACCGCCTTGCCGACCCAGATCATCAGGGCGCCCTGTCCCGGCACGCCCCCGCGGGCCCTATCGCCCGCGAATGTCCCGGACCCGACCCGACAGCGCTACCGCACACCGCCGCGCGTAATATCGCCCCCAAGTGTTGCTGAATGCCCATCCCTCGGGCCATTATCCCGCCTTTGCACGCTGCCGGAGAACCCCGGCGCAAATTCACGCCTGAGGATGGCCCCGCACCCATGACCGAAACGCTCCCGGAACCGCTGTTCGAATCCCGCCTCGCGGGCCTCGAGCGGCTGCATCGCGGCAAGGTCAGGGATATCTACCGCGTGGATGCCGAACACCTGCTGATCGTCGCCTCCGACCGGCTGTCGGCTTTTGACGTGGTCCTGCCCGACCCGATCCCCGGCAAGGGCGCCGTGCTGACCGCGGTGGCCGATTTCTGGTTCGCCCGGCTCGGGGGCATCGTCGCCAACCACCTGACGGGTATCGACCCGGCAAGCGTGCTCGACGACCCGGCGGACCGCGCCACCGTGCGCGGCCGGGCGGTGGTGGTCAGGCGCGCGCGGCCGCTGCCGGTGGAAGCCGTGGTTCGCGGATACCTGATCGGTTCCGGATGGAAGGACTACCAGGCCACGGGACAAGTGTGCGGGATTCCGTTACCTCCCGGCATGCTAATCGCCGAACGGCTCGCCGAACCGATTTTCACGCCCAGCACCAAGGCCGCCCAGGGCCAGCACGACGAGAACATTCCCATGGATGCCGTCCGGACGCTGATCGGAACCACACTGGCGGACAGAATAGAGGCGCTCTCGCTGCGACTCTACGCCCACGCCAGCGACTACGCCCGCCAGCGCGGCATCATCCTCGCCGACACCAAGTTCGAATTCGGCCTGGACGAGGACGGCGAGCTGCTGCTCATCGACGAAGTCTTCACCCCCGACTCGTCACGCTTCTGGCCCGCCGCCACCTACGCGCCCGGACGCTCGCCGGAAAGCTTCGACAAGCAGTTCGTCCGCGACTACCTGGAAACGCTGGACTGGGACAAGAAACCGCCCGGTCCCCGCCTGCCCGAACGCATCATCCAGCGAACACAGGAGAAATACCGGGAAGTCCTGCAACGGCTGACGGGCGACGCTTGAATTGCTTCTCTCTTCGATAGTCTTCCGGATTGACGGATTTCCTTATCGTTGATATGGTTTTCCATATGAAGACCACCCTGAACATTGATGACGGCGTCATGCACCGGCTCCGAAAAGAAGCGGCACGTCGGGGCGTAACCATGTCGGCGCTGGTGGAAGCCGGCCTGCGGCGTGTACTGGACGAGAGAGGTGAATCGGGGGGCGGCGGTACGAGTCTGCCAAGACTTCCCTCGTGGTCCAGCGGCGGCACCCGGGTAGACGTCGCAAGTCGCGAAGAACTCTACGCAGCAATGGAAGGCCGCTGATTGCGCGTTGTCGATACCAACATTCTGCTATACGCGGCGGCCAGGGATTCGGAGTTTCACGCTCCGTGCCGGCATCTTCTCGAACACCTGCGTGAGGACGCGGTCCCAAGCTACCTGAGCTGGAGCATATGCTACGAGTTTCTACGCGTCAGCACGCATCCGCGTGTGTTTCGCTCGCCCTGGGATTCAGGGCACGCATGGTCATTCATCGACTCGGTCCTGGCCGGCCCCAGCTTTGGCCTGTTGACCGAGACGAGCCGACATCAGGCGATTCTTGAGCAAACGATGGCCGAAGTGCCAGGCCTGCGGGGCAACAACCTGCATGACGTACATACTGCCGTAGTCATGCGGGAAAACGGAATCAACCAGATCTATACACGTGATATGGACTTCGCGAGGTTTCCGTTCCTGACGATGATCGATCCGCTCAGGTGACGGGATCCGACACGACGCGGGACCGCCATTGCGCGGTTTTCGCTCGTGTGCCTGGCTACGTTCCTGCGACGGTCAGGCCCTCGACCAGCACCGAACCGCAACGGATGCTGCCGCGGGTATCCATATCGGAACCCACCTTGAGAATGCCCTTGAAGACATCCCTGAGGTTGCCGGCAAGCGTGACCTCGTGGACTGCGTGGACGATGGCGCCGTCCTCCACCCAGAACCCGGCCGCACCCCTGGAGTAGTCGCCGGTGACGGTGTTTACGCCCTGCCCCAGGAGTTCGCCCACCAGGAACGCCTGCGGGCACTCGCCCAGCAGCGCTTCCAGCGAGCCGCCATTGGGCGCCACGATCAGGTTGCGGACACCGCCGGCGTTGCCGGTAGTCTGCATTCCCAGCCGCCGGGCGGAATAGCTCGAGAGCACATAGCCACCCAGGACTCCCTCCTCCACCAGGGTTCTGCGCCGTGTCGCCACGCCTTCGCTGTCATAGGCCGCACTGCCCATGGCCCTCGGAATGAAGGGGTCCTCGCGGATCTCGATGAACTCGGGAAATATGCGATCGCCCGCCGCATCGAGCAGGAACGAGGCCTTCCGGTACTGGCTCGTGCCCGTGATGGCGCCGACCAGGTGCCCGAACAGGCCCCGCGCCAGTTCCGCCGGGAAGACCACCGGCACCGTCCGCGTCGAAAGCTGGCGGGCGCCAAGGCGCCGGATCGTGCGGCTCGCTGCCGTTTCGCCCACGGATTCGGGTTTCTCCACCTCGGCGGGAACACGGGCGGTCGTATACCAATAGTCCCGCTCCAGCGATCCATCCTCGCCGGCGACGACGCTGCAACTCAGCGTATGGCTGCTGGCCGGGAATCCGGCGCAGAATCCATGGCTGTTGGCGTAGGCGCGCACGCCGCCGCCTGTGGAGACCGTGGCCCCCTCGGAATTGGCGATTCGCTCGTCCGCGCCCCAGGCCGCGTCCTCGGCACGCAGGGCCAGCCTTTCGGCCTCGGTAATGTCGATTTCCCAGGGATGGTAAAGATCCAGATCGGGCAGATCGCCCGCCATCAGTTCCGCGTCGGCCAGTCCGGCATACTCGTCCTCGGCAGTAAATTCCGCGATGCTCATGGCCTTGCGCACGGTCTGCTCGACGGCGTCCGACGAGTAGTCCACGGTGCTGGCGCTGCCCTTGCGGCCGCCGCGATAGACGGTGACGGAAAGTCCGCGGTCGCGCTGCCGCTCCACCGATTCCAGCTCCCCCATGCGTACGGTGACCGAGAATCCCTCGTCATGACTGATTGCAGCCTCGGCCTGATCGGCTCCCAGCCTGCGGGCCAGGTCGACGGCCTCGCATGCCGTGGATTCCAGTGACTGGCGAATCCGGTTCGTGTCCATGAAAACGGGGTCTTTGCGGGCGCCGCCAACAGCGAAGGGCGAATTGTAGCCCGTGGGCGCGCCATCGTGAGACTTCCTCCGGCCCATCGGGAGACAGCAAGAGACGCCGGACGTGTCAGCAAACTTCCCGGACGATGAGACATCCTCATGGGCTGCGTTACAATGCCGCGATGAAACCGTTGACCGGAATCATCATGGGATCGCAGTCCGACTGGGACACCATGCGCCACGCGGCGGAGACGCTGGAGACGCTGGAGATTCCCCACGAGGTCCGCATCGTCTCCGCCCATCGCACGCCCGACCTGCTGTTCGAATACGCCGCCGGCGCCGCCGACCGGGGGATCGAAGTCATCATCGCCGGCGCCGGGGGCGCCGCCCACCTGCCGGGGATGACCGCGGCCAAGACCCAGTTGCCCGTGCTCGGCGTGCCGGTTCAGTCCCGGATGCTCAGCGGCATCGACTCGCTGCTCTCCATCGCCCAGATGCCCGCAGGCATTCCCGTGGGCACCCTGGCCATCGGCAAGGCGGGCGCGATCAACGCAGCGCTGCTGGCAGGCGCGATCCTCGCCATCAAGTATCCGAGGGTAGGCGCCGCTCTCAAGGCGTACCGGGAAGCCCAGACGTCCGGCGTGCTGGGCAACCCGACCCCCACCGACAGTTCCTGAAATGAGAGTCGGCATCCTCGGCGCCGGCCAACTGGGCCGAATGCTCGCATTGGCCGGCTACCCCCTCGGCATCGACTGCCTCTTCCTCGGCGGCGACCGGAATTCGCCGGCCGGCCAGGTGAGCCGAATCCTCGAAGGCGGACTGGACGACAACGCCCAACTGGATGCCCTCGCGGCGCAATCCGACGTGGTGACCTTCGAATTCGAGAACGTGCCCGCCGAAGCCCTGAAGCGGGCCGCCGCCGGCGCTCCCGTCCATCCCTCCGTCGACGCCCTCGCCGCCGGCCAGGACCGCCTGCAGGAGAAACGCCTGCTGCGCAACGCCGGAATTCCCACGGCGCCCTACGTCGCCGTGAGCGAGACCGCGGACCTTCGCCGCGCCGAATCGGAACTGGGCTGGCCGCAGGTCCTCAAGGCCCGCCGCCTGGGCTACGACGGCAAGAGCCAGCGCATCGTCCATTCGGCAGCGGAACTTGCCGCCGCCTGGTCGGAATTGAACCGGGTCCCGTCCATCGCCGAGGGCTGGGTGCGGTTCGAGCGGGAGCTGTCGCTCATCGGCGTGCGTGGCGCCGGAGGACAGACCGCCTTCTACCCACTGTCGGAAAATGTTCACACGCAGGGAATTCTGAGCACCACGGTGGCCCCCTACCAGGACCCGCAATTGCAGCGTACCGCCGAAGCGTGGCTGAAAAACCTGATGGAGCGCTTCGACTACCGCGGCGTCCTAACCGTCGAATTTTTCCACACCGAAGCCGGCCTGGTCGCCAACGAGATCGCCCCCCGGGTCCACAACTCCGGCCACTGGACCATTGAAGGCGCCGAAACCAGCCAGTTCGAAAACCACCTGCGCGGTGTGCTCGGCCTGCCCCTGGGCAGCACCGCCACCCGAGGCCACGCCGCCATGCTCAACCTGATCGGCCGAATGCCCGACCCGACCGCCGTCCTCTCCATACCCGGCGCCCACCTCCACGACTACGGCAAGACCCCCCGCCCCGGCCGCAAGCTCGGCCACTGCACGCTCCTCCGCTCCCGGCGGGAGGACGTCGAAGCCGCTCTGGAAACCCTCAAGTCCGCCACCCCCTGACAGCCCTCTACACCTCGCGACAAGCGCGTGCGGACACCCCCTTGTATGGTTGCGGGCGCCCAATTGCTCGCGACAAGCGCGTGCGGGTGTGGACACCCCTTGTTCGCGTCGTGCGTTCGGCGCGGAGCCATGGATGGCAGGAGCGCCGAACGCCGATCCGAGCCCGCCAGGGATGGCGGGCTCGGTTTAGCGAACAAGTGCTAGCAACAGCGTGAAATTGCACTAATTTCGCCAGTTTGAAGTTGTAGCTTTTCGTGAGGGCGTTTTCGTGGCTGCAATCTGGAATCGTTATTGGCGCCTCGCAGCCAGCGCGCCTAGCTGGCGGTCTTGCGGCTGG
>JAJEFE010000065.1 GCA_022820625.1 Gammaproteobacteria bacterium
ATTCTCGTCCCGCCAGGGATGGCGGGACGAGATTGAGCGATCAAGCACTGTCCCACAGATGACCGCCGATCGTGCGTGCCATTTGACCTGTGAATCTCCGTCCCTTTGAGCTGGCGCTCTGGGAGGGCGGGCGTTGAGCGCGGTCCTGCTCGACACGCATGCATGGATTTGGAGCCTCATGGCGCCGGCCCGCCTCGGAAGCGGCGCAAAGGAGGCCATCACCGGTGCGGATGCCGTCTTTGTCAGTCCGATCAGCGTCTACGAGGTGACGCGCAAGGCCCGCCTGGGCAGATGGCCGGGAATCGTTCCGCATATCGGCGAGCTGGTCGCGGAGGGGCAGACGGTCTCGGCTCCCTTGACCCGCGCAGTCGCGGCCCGGGCCGGAATCATCGATTGGCGGCATCGGGACCCGCTCGACCGCCTTATCGCTGCAACCTCCATCGAACTTGGACATCCGCTTGTTTCCAGGGATGAAGAGTACGATGCGCTCGTAGGGACGCCGGGTTGGACTCGCCGGATCTGGTGATGGCCAGGCTGGACGCCCGGATCAGGCGGATACACAACCAACGTTTGGGCGGCGCGGGGGTGCGTGCGCAATGCCCTCGCCAGCTTAACCTCACCCGCCATCCCTGGCGGGCTCGGATCGGCGCGCGGCGCTCCTGGCCATCCATGGCCCCGCGCCGCGCACACGACGCTGGCGAGGGCATTGCGCACGCACCCCCGCGCCGCGCGCTCGATCGGGACCATCCGCGCCGGACGCCCGAAGGATACTGACTTACCGCCCCGCCGCCGGCCGCTCCTCCAGCACCGCAACGGTTTCGAAGCCGCCCGCCCCGGGCCTGTGCCCGCGAATGTGGATGGTGTCGCCGGGACGCAGACCCGCCACCCGGTTCATGGCCTGATCCCTGCTGAGCATGCGTTCGTCATTGATGTGGGTGATGATGTCACCGGCAATCAGCCCGGCTGCGGCCGCCGGCCCGCCGACCTCCGCCAGTTCCACCGCAGGTCCTGAAATCCCCAGGGCGGCGGAGTTCATGCTCGACAGGTCCCATGCGTCGACTCCCAGCCAGCCCCGGATGACGCGGCCGTGTTCGATGAGTTCGTCCATCACGCCGCGGACCAGGTTCACCGGTATGGCGAAGCCGATGCCTTCCGGAGGGCTGCGGTTCAGGGTGGCGAAGCGCGCCGTGTTGATGCCGATCAATTCGCCGCGCGTGTTGACCAGGGCGCCGCCGGAATTGCCGATGTTGATGGCCGCATCGGTCTGAATGAAGTTTTCGAAGATGGTAAGTCCGATACCCCGGCCGGTTGCGCTGACGATACCCGACGTGACGCTTTGGCTGAGCCCGTAGGCATTGCCGATGGCCAGTACCACGTCGCCGATCTCAAGCGTATCGCTTCTGCCCAGGCGGATGGCCGGCAGGTCCGGCAGGTCGACCTTCAGCAGCGCCAGTTCCGTCTCCGGGTCGGCGCCAACGAAGCGGGGGTGCGCCTCGCGTCCATCGGCGAGCTGCACCACCACCTGGTCCGCGTCGCGGATGACGTGCCAATTGGTCACGATGAGGCCGTCCCGGCTGATGATCACACCGGACCCCAGTCCCTGATCCACGACCATTCCGGCGCCCAGGCTTCCCCGCTGGCCCAGCCGCGCCGTGCGCAGACTCACGACGGCCGGGGCGCTGGCGTTCACCGCACTGGCATAGCTGGTCGCCGGGGACTGCGCGCTGCCGCCGAGATTGACCAGATCGGGGCGGAGCAGCACGATGAAGAACGCCACCGCGAGTCCGAAAGCGGACGATTGCGCGATAAAGACCAGTACTCTCCACCAGGTCGTCATGGGCCAGGGCCTGTTGACGGGGTTAACAGCCCTAGTTTACCTGCAAGACCGGCCGCCATACTTCAGTTGGTCAGCGCGCAGAGTCGATAGTTCACGCATGCGCGTCCGTGGGCAAGTTTGAGGCGCCGCGTGTATAATTCCCCGGTTCCAGTGACTTTCCCGTGAGCAGGGCAAGCAGGCCTGTCTGCCCTCGATCTGTGCACCGATGACTGACAAGACCGATCTCAGCAGGCGCCATTTTCTGGTAGCCGCAACCGTGACGACCGGCGGCGCCGGGATAGTCGCCGCAGCGGTCCCGTTCGTAGCGTCTTTCAGACCCAGCGCCCGCGCTCAGGCGCTCGGTGCGCCGGTGGAAGTGGATATCGGCAAAATGGAGCCCGGAGCGCTGGTCAAGGTGGAGTGGCGCGGGCGCGTGATCATGATTGTCCGCCGGACCGAGTTCATGCTCGGCAAATTGGCGGAACTGGAAGAGCAGCTTGCCGACCCGGCTTCAAGCGCGTCGCTGCAGCCTGGCTATGCCGTCAATCCTCATCGCAGCATCCGGCCCGAGTTTCTGGTTGTGGAGGGCGTATGCACACATCTCGGATGTGCCCCCATGCCCCGCTTCGACGTCGCGCCCGCGGACCTGGGTCCGGACTGGGCCGGCGGTTTTTTCTGTGCCTGTCACGGTTCGAAGTTCGACCTGGCCGGGCGTGTCTATCGCGGCGTTCCCGCACCAACGAATCTCAGCGTGCCTCCCCACCGTTACGTGGCGGAGAACGTGTTGCTCATCGGCTCCGACATGGGAGCGTCCTAGGTGGTTGCATCCGCTTCTGACATGGTTGACAGCCTCGGCCGAGGCGTGAACTCGCTCGGAAGGTGGATCGACGCCCGTTTCCCCCTGGGCAAGCTCATCAGGGAGCACGCCACCGAGTACTACGCATCGAAGAACTTCAATTTCTGGTATGGCTTCGGGGTCCTGGCCACGGTGGTCCTGGTGCTGCAGATCGTCACCGGCATCGCCCTGACCATGAACTACAAGCCGTCCGCCGCGGAGGCGTTCGCCTCGGTGGAGTACATCATGCGCGACGTGGAGTGGGGCTGGCTGATCCGCTACCTGCATTCCACCGGCGCTTCGGCGTTCTTCATCGTCGTTTACCTGCACATTTTTCGCGGGCTGATGTACGGCTCCTACAAGAAACCGCGCGAACTGGTCTGGATCTGCGGCATGTTCATCTACGTCTGCCTCATGGCCGAGGCGTTTTTCGGTTACCTGCTGCCCTGGGGGAACATGTCTTACTGGGGTGCGCAGGTCATCGTCTCGCTGTTCGGAGCGGTGCCGGTGGTCGGCGAAGCGCTGGCGGAATGGATTCGTGGCGATTTCTACATTTCCGACATCACGCTGAATCGATTCTTCGCCTTCCACGTGATCGCGGTGCCGCTGATGCTGGTCTTCCTGGTGGTTGTTCACATCATGGCCCTGCACGAGGTGGGATCGGGCAATCCCGACGGGATCGAGATCAAGGACTACAAGGACGACAGCGGCAAGCCCGTTGACGGTGTCGCCTTTCACCCGTACCACACCAGCAAGGACCTGGTGATCATCACCGTGTTCCTGATCGTCTTCGCCTTCGTGGTGTTCTTCGTCCCGGACATGGGCGGGCTGTTCCTGGAGCATGCCAACTTCGAGCCGGCCAACGTGCTGCAGACGCCCGAGCATATCGCCCCGGTGTGGTATTTCACTCCGTTCTACGCCATTCTCAGGGCCGTGCCCTACAAGTTGCTGGGCGTCATATTGATGGGCCTGGCCGTACTGCTGCCGTTCTTCCTGCCGTGGCTGGATCGCTGTCCAGTGAAGTCCATCCGTTACCGCGGCTGGATCTTCAAGCTGGCGCTGGCCGGCTTCGCGGTCAGCTTCCTGGTGCTGGGCTACCTGGGGCTGCAGCCCGTCTCCGACACTTATACGCTGCTGTGCCGCCTGTTCGCCATCCCGTATTTCGGCTTCTTCCTGCTGATGCCGCTGTATACGTCGTGGGAGAAACCCAGGCAGGTTCCGGAGCGGGTCCGATGATGGTTCCCAGGATCATCGCGGGCCTGCTGGTTGCCGCGAGTGCCGCATCCTGGGGGCAGGATCATGGCGCCGCCGTTGCGGAGCTGGCGCCCGCGGATAACGACATAGGCGACATCGCCTCGCTGCAACGGGGCGCGAAATATTTCGTCAACTACTGCCTGGGCTGTCATTCGGCGCAGTACGTCCGGTACAGCCGCCTCGGCGAGGATCTCGGACTCACCGATGCACAGGTGGTCGAGAACCTGATGTTCGGTGCGGGGCAGCTGCACGACACCATGGTCAGCAGCATGCGCCCGGAGGACGGCGCGGTGTGGTTCGGGGTCGCCCCTCCCGACCTCTCCCTGATCGCCCGCAGCCGCGGCGTCGACTACTTGTACAATTACATGCGCGGCTTCTACGCTGACCCGTCCAGGCCAACGGGCTCGAACAACCTGTGGCTCGAAAACACGGCGATGCCGGATGTGCTTTGGGAGCTGGGCGGCACGCGGTCGGCGGTGTTCTCCGAGCATAGCGAGGACGGGATCGTCACGCGCTCGCTGGAGCACTTCGAAGTGCTGCGCGAGGGTTCGCTGAACGAAGACGAATATGAACAGGTGGTTCGCGACATCACGAATTTTCTGGAATACATCGGTGAACCGATTCAGCTTCAGCGCCGCGCCCTGGGCGTTCGCGTGATCGCGTTTCTGTTGATCTTCCTGGTGATCGCATACATGCTGAAAAGGGAAATCTGGAGGGATGTCCACTAGACATTATGGATTGACCTGCCCTGACCTCAAGCATCGTGGGTTATGTTTGGGGTCGGACCGTTGACACAGAGCCACATTGAGGAGGGCAGGCCATGGTTGAGTATAGCGCGTATGTTGGGTTGGACGTTCACAAGGA
>JAJEFE010000013.1 GCA_022820625.1 Gammaproteobacteria bacterium
CTTGGGGTGAAAATCCGGCGCCGAGACCGGAAACGGCCCAAAATCCCGCCAAAACCGCCGATTCCTGGGGTAAAGTTCTTTTTGGACTTGCTCGAAACCTTTATCGATCAAAGGCTTCCGAACAGCGCAAGAGGCTCGGAGCGGGTCCGCCACTCAGCCTGCGAGTTTGTTCTTCAGTATCTCGTTCACCTGGCGCGGATTGGCCTTGCCCCGGGATGCCTTCATCACCTGACCCACCAGATAGCCGATCACCCTGGTCTTGCCGCCTCTGAATTGCGCCACCTGCTCCGGGTGCCCGTCGATCACCTGGTCCACCAGGGCCTCGATGGCGCCGGCGTCGCTGATCTGGCGCAGTCCCCTGGCCTCGATGATTTCATCCACGCTGCCTTCGCCGTTCCACAGCGCCTCCAGGACTTCCTTGCCCATGCGGCCGGACAGTGTGCCGTCGGCAACGCGATCGAGCAGCGAGGCCAGCGTCGCTGCGCTGACCCGGGTGTCGGCCACCTCCACGGATTCGCGCCTGAGGATCGCGGTCAGCTCTCCCTGGAACCAGTTGGATACCGTTTTCGGCGAGGCCGAACGGCTTGCGCTCACGGCCGCCTCGAAGTACGCCGCCGATTCCGGATTGGCGGTCAGGATGTCGGCGTCATGGGCAGGGAGACCGTACTGTTCGATGAAGCGCGCGCGCTTTGCCGCCGGCAACTCCGGCAAATTCGCTTGCAGTCGCTCGATCAGATCGTCGCCGATGACCACCGGGAGCAGGTCCGGGTCCGGAAAGTAACGGTAGTCGTTGGCCTCCTCCTTGCCCCGCATGGCGCGGGTCTCGTTGCGGTCGGCGTCGTACAGGCGGGTTTCCTGGACCACGCTGCCGCCGTCCTCGAGCACATCGATCTGCCGGCCGATCTCCACCTGGATGGCCTTCTCGACGAAGCGGAACGAATTCAGGTTCTTGATCTCGGTTCGTGTGCCGAGTTCGGTCTCTCCCCTGGGCCTGATCGACACGTTGGCGTCGCAGCGGAACGAGCCCTCCTGCATGTTGCCGTCGGAAATGTCCAGATACCGGACCAGTGTGTGAATGGCGCGCATGTAGTTGCCGGCTTCCCGGGCGCTGCGCAGGTCCGGCTCCGATACGATCTCGAGCAGCGGCGTTCCGGCCCGGTTCAGATCGATGCCGCTGAGCCCCTGGAAGTCCTCGTGCAGGGATTTGCCGGCGTCCTCCTCCAGGTGCGCCCGGGTGATTCCGATGGTCTTGACGCCGCCCTCTTCGGTGACGATGTCCAGGTGGCCGCCGTGAACGATGGGCAACTCGTACTGGGAAATCTGGTACCCCTTGGGAAGATCGGGATAGAAGTAATTCTTGCGCGCAAAGACCGAGCGCCGGGCGATGGTGCAGCCCGTTGCCAGTCCGAACCTGACCGCCATGTGAACGGCCTCGGCATTGAGTACGGGCAGCACGCCCGGATAGCCCAGGTCGACCAGTGACGCCTGGCTGTTGGGCCGCGCGCCGTAACGCGTGGACGACCCGGAGAAGATCTTGCTCTCGGTGGCAAGCTGGGTGTGGATCTCCAATCCGATGACGGCTTCCCATTCCATGTTCAGATCCCCGGTGGCGCGAGCGTATGCCAGTCCGTCTCCCTCTGGAACGCGTGGGCGGCGCGCAGCAGCCAGCCTTCGCCGAGATGCGGCCCGATCAGTTGCAATCCCACCGGCAATCCCCGCACCAGGCCGCAGGGCATGGAAAGCGCCGGCAGACCGGCGAGAGGCGCGCCGATGGTATAGATATCGTTGAGGTACATCTGGACCGGATCGTCGACCTTCTGGCCCAGGGGGAAGGCGGGCGACGGCGTGGTGGGCCCGGCGATCGCATCCACTTCCCGGAACGCGCGGGCAAAATCCTCGCTGATGAGCTGACGCACTTTCTGCGCCTTGAGGTAATAGGCATCGAAATAACCCGCGGACAACACATAGGCGCCCGTCAGGATGCGCCGCTTGACCTCCGCGCCGAAGCCTTCGCCGCGGGTACGCATGTAAAACTCGGTCAGGTCGCCGGCATCCCCGGCGCGGTGCCCGAATCGCACGCCGTCGAATCGCGACAGATTGGAAGAGGCCTCAGCCGGCGCCACGACATAGTAGGCGGGCACGGACAGTCCGATGTTTTCAAGCCGAATGGACTTCAGTGTGACACCGAGCTGCTCCATGACCGACAGTGCCTCGCGAACGCGCTGCGCGTTGTCAGGGTCGAGTCCGTCGTCGAAGAAATCGTCCACCACGCCGATGGTCATGCGCCCGAGGGGCCTCGCAAGCGCCTCGGCGTAGTCGGGAACGGGATCCGGCAGCGCCGTGGAGTCCCTGGGATCGGGGCCTGATATGACCTGCAACAGCAACGCGGCATCCTCCGCGGTGCGCGCCAGGGTACCGGCCTGGTCCAGGCTGGAGGCGAAGGCGACCATGCCCCAGCGGGATACCCGGCCGTAGGTGGGCTTGATGCCGGTGATGCCGCACAGGGCGGCGGGCTGGCGGATCGATCCGCCGGTATCCGTGCCGGTCGCGCCCGGCACCAGGCGTGCGGCGACCGCAGCCGCCGAGCCGCCCGAGGAACCGCCCGGAACCAGGTCCCTGTTCCAGGGATTGCGAACCGGCCCATAGTAGCTGTTCTCGTTGGACGACCCCATGGCAAATTCGTCCATGTTCGTCTTGCCGAGCATGACGGCGCCCGCTTCTTCAAGCTTCTCGACGGCGGTGGCGTTGTAGGGAGACACGAAGTTGTCGAGCATGCGGGAGCCGCACGAAGTCCGGACGCCCCGGGTACAGAAAATGTCCTTGTGGGCGATGGGGATACCGGTCAGCGGGGTCGCGTTGCCGGCGGCGAGCCGTGCGTCGGCCTGCTCGGCCCGGGCGCGCGCCGAATCCGCGGTGACGGTAATGAAGGCGTTGAGATCACCGTCGAGTCGCTCGATACGGGCCAGGAAGTGGTCAGTCAATTCGACCGCGGAAAACTCCCCGGCCCGGAGGGCTTCCGCCAGTTGCGCAATGGTTGCGTCGTGGAGCACTAGCGATTATTCGATGACCCTGGGCACCAGGTACAGGTCCTGTTCCACCTGCTGGGCGTTGCGCTGGTACCGAAGATGGTTATCGGCCTCGGTGACCCGGTCCTCCCGCAGGCGCTGGGCGCGGTCCAGCGGATGGGCCATGGGCACCACCCCGGCGGTATCGACCGCCTGCAGCGCGTCCACCAGGGTGACGATCTCCGAAAGCTTGTCGGCCACGCCTTCCATCTCCCCGGATGCGATCTCCAGGCGGGACAGGATGCAGAGGCTCTTCAGGTCTTCGAGGCTCAGGGACACGGCATTCGGGGCGGCAAAACGGGCGCATAACCATACCACTTCGCCTTGCCGATTGTCCTACCCGTTGATAAAGTGCCTGATTGGTTTCAAGTGGCGATCTTGTCACACAATGTTAAAGCGCTTTCTCGGGGTTTTTTCTACCGATCTTTCGATCGATCTGGGTACCGCGAATACCCTGATCTACGTCCGTGGCCGGGGCGTCATTCTCGACGAACCATCGGTGGTCGCCATCCGCGAGGACAGGGTCGGCGGCGGCAGCGTCCTGCAGGCGGTGGGGTCCAATGCCAAAAGCATGCTCGGCAGGACCCCGGGCAACATGACCGCCATCCGGCCGCTGAAGGACGGCGTCATCGCCGACTTCGACATCACCGAGAAGATGCTCCAGTACTTCGTCAAGAAGGCGCATGGCTCACGATATTTCAGGCCGAGCCCCCGGGTGCTTGTATGCGTGCCGTATGGCTCCACCCAAGTGGAACGCAGGGCCATCCGCGAATCCACCGAACGGGCCGGCGCGCGCCGGGTGTTCCTGGTGGAGGAACCCATGGCGGCGGCCATCGGCGCCGGGATGCCGGTGCACGAGGCTCGCGGATCCATGGTCCTGGATATCGGCGGCGGCACCTCGGAGGTGGCGATCATGTCGCTCAACGGCATCGTCTACGCCGCGTCCGTGCGCATCGGCGGAGACCGCTTCGACGAGGCCATCATCAACTACGTCAGGCGCAACTACGGCATGCTGATCGGCGAAGCCACCGCGGAACGCATCAAGATTGAGGTCGGAACGGCCTATCCGGGTCAGGAGGTAAAGGAAACTTCGGTCAAGGGGCGCAATCTTTCGGAGGGCGTTCCCCGGGCGTTTTCGCTGAACAGCAACGAGATTCTCGAAGCCCTCCAGGAACCGCTGCAGGGCATCGTGGGCGCGGTGCGCACGGCACTGGAGCAGACGCCGCCGGAATTGGGGGCCGACGTGGCCGAGGCGGGCATCGTCGTCACCGGCGGAGGCGCATTGTTGACCGATCTGGACAAACTGCTGATGGAAGAAACCGGTCTGCCGGTGGTGCTGGCGGACGAACCGCTGACGTGCGTGGCCCGCGGCGGCGGACGAATTCTGGAATTGCTGGATGAACACGGGCCGTCGGTGTTCGCCGTTGACTAGACATCATGGATTGACCTGCCCTGGCCTCAAGCATCGTGGGTTATGTTTGGGGTCGGAGCCTTTAGCACAGAGCCACATTGAGGAGGGCAGGCCATGAAGGAGTATAACGCGTACGTGGGTTTGGACGTTCACAAGGA
>JAJEFE010000136.1 GCA_022820625.1 Gammaproteobacteria bacterium
CGGACCGCCGGCTGATGCAAGGGGCACTAAGGGGTCGGCGGGCTAGAACTGGAAGCCTACACCGGCCGAGGCGCCGGTCGCGCCGCCGCCGCTGGTCACGCCCACCTTGAACGACGCCATCTCGCCCTGGATCTGGAAGCCCACCGCGAAGGCGGACTCGCCGTCGAACGATCCCACACCGATGGAGACGCCGCGGCCGTTGATCGCCGGCATGCCGGCCAGGGCCATGGAGGCGGCTACGCCGGCCCGGACCACTTCGAGGCTGTCGCTCAGCTCACCGATCATGTTGCGGTTGTCGTTAATCATGCTGCGGTTGGAACCGATGTCCATCTGATTCTGGGCGATCGCATCCCAGTTCGAATCGACACGCCCTTCAACCCGTGCAATCTCCATCGTGTTCATGGCGATATTGCCCGTGTTCGTCGCGATGTTGGCCGTGTTCGTGGCGATGTTCGCCGTGTTCGTGGCGATATTGGCCGTATTCGTTTCGATGTTGGCCGTGTTCGTCGCGATGTTGGCCGTATTCGTGGCGATGTTGGTCCGATTGGTTTCGATGTTCGCGGTGTTCATCGTGACCTCACCGCCGGGTCCTGTCAGATCAGCGAGATTGGCAACCTTGCCGTCTACTTCGGCAATGGCGCTCACCAAGGCAAGACCGTCATCGTCGGCCGGATTGGGATCGCCGTTATCCAGATTATCGGGTTCCAACAAGGCGTCAAGCAGCTTCCCGGCCGGGCTGGTGGGGTCCGCAACCAGACTGGTATAGGCTGCCTGCTGCATCATCGCCTGAGCCAGGTTAGTGTTGACGGCACTTCGCGGATTGTTCTGATCGGCGGCACTCGCCTGAGCATGCTCCCATCGTCTCAACGTAACCAATTGCGCCAGGTAGTCTCCCGCTGAGCCGAGTGTGTTATGAACAGTGGTACGCGCCGACTCCAGTGCAGCCGCGCCGCTTCTGACAGCTGCCTCGAGTACACTTCGGCTTGCTTCCGCTTGATCGAATGCGCGAATAAACGCGCCGTGCGTTGCGTCGTTGGCAACATCCAGTCTCGCGATGCCCAGGAGGCGACTCAATTCGCCCGCTACGTGGTCTCGTCTGGCCGTCCAGCGTCTTACGTCTTCTGTTCTATCGTTGATAACGGATTGACCAGCACCAGTGCGAATCGCGGTGTCCAAAACATCCTGCGCGGCATCCAGGCCAGCCTGATCCGCATTCAACGCTATGAGCACATCATTGATGGTGCTTGCTACTGCTGCGGCTCCGGTAGTCTGAAGCTCTCCGGCAGAATTAAAGGCATTGCCGGCACCACTGGTAATGTCGCCGGCCGCACCAGTAATTGCCTCGAATCCGGCAATTCCCATGGCGCCGTAAAGAGTGGCGGTCATGGTCGACAAGTCCACAGTGTTGTAGTTGCCCCATGCAGTGGCATAGTCGCCCGCGGCTGCGACATGAGTGTTGTAGGCGGTGATGGCTGTATTGACCGTCGCCAGCGTGGCTCTCTCGGCGTAGATGGCGTCGTAGACGGACCCGATGGTCCCATCGCTGAGGGACGTTCCGCTGTAGGCTTCAAATGCCGCCACAGCGTCGTTGTAGGCAGCCGTCAGCACCGGATTTTGAGGCGCGCCCGGCGCAGGCAATGCGGCCTCTGCAACCACGACCTGATTGTAGAGGGCCACGGCTCTTGCAAATCCGTCCCCGACAGGATCCGCCGCACAGGGAGCGAGCGTGCCAGTCAGGGCTCCAACTTCAGCCGCAGTCAAATTTGCGGCTGCGGCATTGATCTCTGCAAAACCACCTGCGACATAGTCAAACGCGTCGTCCAGGATACTCTGTGTCATGCCCATTGCACGTCTCATCGTGACACTGTCCGGCAACGTACCGCCGCCGCAGGCAACCACACCGTTGAAGACGTTAGGTGCTGGAATTCCTTCCGTACCAGGCGGATCGTCGGCGAATGCTGGCCCAGCCACCAACATACCTAGTCCCAGCGCGCTCAGCGCCATCGTCATAAATCGTTTCAGAACCATCGTCGTTCCCCTTTTCATCGCGTGAGCCGCCTGACTTTTCGCGGTTATGGATAAGGGAACGATGCAGTCGAGGAATGCTCGTAACCGGTTGTTGTAATTGATAAAAAAGGTTTTCCTGAGGGAAACCTGAGCGGTGGCTCAAATGGCGCTTCAGAGCCCGAAATCGACCGATTTGGACCACGAATGGTTACGTTTCATACCCCTTTTCGCGTGGGCGGCGACGATTTCGGGTTTTGGCATGGAAGCGCCGAAAAGCTAGCAATCATCGGGGTTTCAGGGGGCAATGGAATGCGCCGCACGCCCGTCGCAGGGACTACACGGGCCGTGAGGAGGATCAACTTTGGTTCCGGAATGCGCGATCCGGCGTCCGGACGGTTCGATATCAGCGCCGGTTTCTCTGTGAACCCTTAGAAACCCCATCGACCAAGGGAAGGAAAAAACCGCATCTAGGCGATCTCGCGCGGCGGTCAGTGAGTGCGCGGTACAGGACGGAGCCGTCCACGGCGAGCGAAGGCCGCAAGACGGGAGCGCACAGCCCGAAACAGGCCGGACGGGAGAAACCCGTAGGCCCAGCGCCCTGGTGCGACAGGCTGGAGGTCGGGCCCGGGCCACACGAAGCGGTTGACCTCCGTGACGATGATCCACGATGGGTCGGCGTCGAGTCCGAGGCGCGCGGCGGTGCTCGGAGGGATTGCGACAGCGCCGGCGGCGTCTGGCGGTGGGTGATGGGTGATCGGGGCGACGAGCACCTCGCGGCTACCCTCATCGTCGGAGTCGACCGCCAACACCACCACTGCCGGGCGGTACTTGGATCCTTCCTCGCGCCCCTGCGTGTTGTCTCTCACATTATTCCGGCAGGTATTTCCCGGATTATTTCGGCAGGGCTGAGGCCGGGTTTCTCACATTGTTTTGATTTTGTCGGATTATTCGGGCAGGTAGCGGCAGCGTCGGCGCA
>JAJEFE010000089.1 GCA_022820625.1 Gammaproteobacteria bacterium
TACCGAAGCGCGTCGGCTTGCGCCGACGCTGCCGCTACCTGCCCGAATAATCCGACAAAATCAAAACAATGTGAGAAACCCGGCCTCAGCCCTGCCGAAATAATCCGGGAAATACCTGCCGGAATAATGTGAGAGACAACAGCACGATGGCAAGATCCGTCTCGATCTCCAGGCGCACATCGCCCGACAGGGCCCCGAGCCCCGGGGACAACCCCTTCATGGCGTTTCCGGAAGCAAGATCCGAAGCGTCGAACTCCACCGCCGTCCCGGCATCCAGCGTGAAGGTCGCCGGCCCGTAGCGCGTACCGGCGTCGTCGATGGCGTGTATCCCGACCGATCCGGATACCCCGCTGCCGTTTACGATCCGCAGCACGCCCTGCGCGGTGCCGGGCATCGTGGAGGTCACAAACAGCGGCAGCGTGTAATGCCCGGCCAGCGCGGCCGAGCCCCACAGCGCAAGTACCGCGAGCGCGAAAAACCGATTGGGGAAACCGTGACTGCGAGTCACGGCCGCCATCACCTGCTCCATGCCTTCTCCCACGGCTGTCAAGTGTACGCGCAAATATTTCCTGCGTGTATTCGTCCCGGATCCATCAGAAACCCACTGTTCAGGCACCCAGCGATACAGTCTCCCGCCCTTGCTTGCGCCTCACGGGAATTCAGCATGCACTCGAATCATTGGACGCGTATCGCGCTCGCCGCGACGCTGACCGATGGTGGCGGGCGGGGCGCCGCGGCCACGCCCAAATCCGGTCAAACCGGCCGGATTAGTGAACAACGGACGACTCGACAGCGGTCAGGTACTGCCGGCCACCCGGTCGATCCGCCACACGCCGTCGCCCTGGTGCGAAGCCTCGAAGTCGTAGACCCGGCCGTTGATGGTCTCGTTGTTGATCCGGATGCGTATGCCGGCCAGGCGGTCCAGGAACGATCCGCGGCCCCGGGCATTGACGCTGAACGAGTCCGTCGTGCCGGGGTAGGTGCAGCTCTCCCCGATCCCCACCAGCAGACCCGCGTAGCAGTCGCCGGGGGAACCCTGCGGCATGTCGTCGGGGTCCGCAGGGTCTGCTGGATCGGCGGGATCGTCGGGGTTCGCTATCGACCAGTTCCCTCCCAGCCAGAACCCGTCGGGATCGTCGCCGCCGGTGCAGTGCGAGGCGAACCAACCGCCAGTCCGGGTGGCGAAGTAGAAGTTGGCCCGGCATTCGACGCCGCCGTCGTACGTCAGCGTCAGCAGGCCCGCATCGGGCCCGATCGCCTCGTAGCCGTAGCTGCCCATGTTGGTCGTCGTGACGCCGTCGTTTTCGCCCGTCTCCGTGAACCGGTCACCTTCCATGGCGTTGAGCGTGAACCGCCCGGTGTTCGTCTCGTAGACCACGCTCTCGCCAACGAAGCGTCCGTTCAGCGCCGCCTGATCCGCCGGCGCCGCGCCTGCCGCCCCGGTCGTCGACAGGTTGTTCCAGTAGCCGGCGGTGGAGGCGACGATGTTGACCACCTGCAGCGGCTGATCGGACGAAACCCGCAACCGCCACTTGCCGGTCCCGGCGCCCAACCGGCCCGTGATGCTGCTGTCTCCGGCCTCGAGCTGCTGCGCCGTCAGGGTCATGGCACCGCCGCCAGCCAGCGTCAGCGTCACGTCTCCGCCGGTGGCCGCCGCGCCGCCGTCGTCGCGTGCGCCGATCGTCACAGCCGCCGCCGCGGCGCCCGGGTTGATCAACCGCAGCCGGCTCGCCTGGACCATCTCGGTGGATGGGTTGAAGACCGGCACTACGTAGGCGTACTGCCCCGAACCGTCCGTTGACGCGGAGGCCGCACGCACCGTGTCGTGCATCGCGCTCAGCGTGCCGTCCGCGGCGCGCACGAACGCCAGGGGCACGATATCGAGATCCGTATCGATCAGCAGGCGCGAATCGCCCACGTCCGCGCCGATTCCGCCGGTCAAGCCCAGGGAGGCATTGCCGGACTGCAGGTCCGTGGCCGTGAACTCCGCCGCCGCCGAGGCGTTCAACGTGAAGGTGGCGGGACCCGTGCGGGTACCGGCATCGTCCACGGCGTATATCTCCACCGTCCCGGACTCGTCCGTGCCGTTGAGGATGCGCAGCATCCCCTGCGGTCCGCCCGATGCGCCCGGCGGGACCAGCAGCGGCACCGTGTAGTCCGCCGAATGCGTCCCGGGAGAAGCGGCGCCCTCTTCCTCGTCGCTGGCCTGCTCGCTGGTAAAGCTGAGCCTGGCGATGGGGTTGTCGCGGAACCTGCCCGTGTTGCGGATGCTGGCGATGACGCCCTGCGGAACGGTGGCCGCATTGCTCAGCGACCAGCCGGAACCCTGCTCGGTGCCGGCGTCGTAGGGATACAGGTCAACGACCCGATTGCGCCAACCGTTGTCGTACAGGCTAAGGCTTGAGACGCCGACGAACCAGTCCGGCGAGGGAGCTATCATCGACAGGACCGAGACCAGGGGGTGGCTTGCGTTTGCGGTGAAGGTGGCGGAAACCGTCTGGGTCGGCGAGTTGAAGGAACTCCCCGCCCTGACGGTGACGTCGGCATCGGTGTTCTGACCGATCTCGCGTACCAGATCGGTCACGATTCCCAGTTCGGCGACATCTTCGACTCCGGCACTGGCCATGCCGCCGGGCGCCCATAGGGTCGTGCTCGAATTGTGCGTGGCGCCGATCACCTGGGTGAAGTGCGCCCCGATCGGCAAGCTGGCATCGGTAATGTCGTCCGCCGTCCAGAGGCCTTCGAAGGTGATGGTGTAGGTGGCGGTCTCGTCCTGGGCGTGCGGAACCCCGGATACGAGGACGGTGAAAGGCAATAGCGCTATGGCCTTGAATCGAGGTCTGATCATGGGTTGCTCTCAAGCAATGTGACTTGCGGAACAAGAATTTGTTCGATTTATAACAGCAATCGATTCCCGATGGATTTCCGGGCTCTCTGTCAGCGGATTCGGATATCGGGCCCTGGCGGCGGATATCCTTCCGTCATTGTACAGAGTCGTCCTGGGGTGGGATCCCGGCGTGGCGGTTGGACGCAGGGGCAACACGTGGCAGGTGCAGAATGCGAAGGCGCGTTTCAGTGAGTTTCTCGCGGCAAGCCTGAGGGACGGACCGCAGGTGACGATGCGCTAGCGGAACAGGCTCATAACCGTCACAGTTGCACTCAGTGCGCGATTTTTCGACCGCGTCACCCAGGCAGCGTCACAATATGGCGCCCTGGTTCAGCAAGATACCCATGACCGTCATCATCAGGGCATTGGCGGCAATGAGGATGGTCACCAAAATCAGATGGGACCGCACGATATCTGCCCGCATCTCGATCCTGAGTGTGTCGATGCGGCCCGATATCCCGTCGATCTGGGCCTGCAGCTCAGTCTGAAGCGAATCAATCCGGCCCGATAACCCGTCGATCGGGGCCTGCAGCCCAGTCTGAAGCGAATCAATCCGGCCCGATAGCCCGTCGATCTGGGCCTGCAGCTCAGTCTGAAGCGAATCAATCCGGCCCGATAACCCGTCAATCTGGGCCTGCAGCTCGGTCTGAAGCGAATCAATCCGGCCCGATAACCCGTCGATCTGGGCCTGCAGCTCAGTCTGAAGCGAATCAATCCGGCCCGATAGCCCGTCATTCCGGGCCTGCAGCTCAGTCTGAAGCGAATCAAACTGGCCCGATAGCCCGACATTCCGAGCCTGCAACTGAACCTGAACGGAATCGATGCGATTGGATTGCCCGCCGATCTGGGCCTGCAGCTTCGCGAGACCAGCGTCGAAGTGCTCCACAGTCACCAACTGCATTGCGGACTCCCTCATGACCTCCACGATGGCGTCTGCCTGTTCGGCCTCGATGCCCGCCGTCTTGAGTTTGCGGGCAGCGCCAAGTGTATCAAACGCCGGATCGGACATGCTGGATTCCTGTTTACTCGCCAGGCACGGATAGTAGGTGGATGCCGGAACGAGTAATCACCGTAGCACGCGCGGCATGGGATTAGATGCTTCGTTTCTGCCCAAAGTACGCAGATTCGGGCTGCCGATTGGCGACGAATAGGCGGATCGCCGGGAGAACGCGCTATAGTCTCCCGCCCCTGTTCGCAGCTCACGAGAATTCAGTCATGCGCTACAAGCCCTGGCGGCGTTTCGCGCCCGCCGCGATGCTGACCGCACTGGCGCCGTTCGCTTCGGCCCAGGAACCGCCCCTCCGCACCACAGTTGTCGACGACCGTACCGTGGTCATGATGCCGGTGGAGGATCTCGGAATGGCCGGGGGTCCGGGAATAGCCGCAGACCCGTCAATTTCCGGAGTTTCGTCCGTGGCAGGCGTCGACATCCGGGTATCGGAGGACGGGCAGCTGCGGACCTACCGGGCCGACTACCTCGGCAGGACGCACACAGCCTACGCCAACCTGTCGGGGCCGCCCGTCCGCTACGCCTTCGACACCGGCGCGCGCCGGTTCCGGATTGTGTCGCCCACGGTCCTGGTGGAGCTTGACGACTACGACGTGCTCGATCAACTGGTGCTGGAGCGTGGCGCGCTGTACACCAAGGCGTACCCCGACCTGGGGTTTGCGCTGATCGAACTGCCGGTGGCGGCGGACCCGGCCGAGGCGGTGGAATTTCTGGATGCCGACCCAAGGGTGGGGGATGCCACCGTGCTGTTCGAGCCGGCCGCGCGGCGTCCGATGAACGTGTGGGCGGAGGACATTCGGCCGCTCTCCGTGCCGGGAGGCGGGGTCCTGCCCGGAACAGAGGCTGCGCCGACCAACGCCAAGGAGTCGCTCACTCCGGACGTGTTCATGTATACGCGCTATGGAACCCCGGAAGATCCCGCCAACATCGCGGTGCCCTTCGTCGTGCGTAACAGCGGCGGCGCGGATTCCGAACCCGCCACGCTGCGGGGCGCGGTGTACGCCCTGGTACCGGACTTCACCACGCCGGACCCCGACGATGTGCGCGCCGATGTCAAGATACGGGTCGAGGACCCGATTCCGGCGCTTGACGCCAAGGGAACCCCCTTCGTGGCACGGTATGAGTTCGACACCCTGAATCTGGACGCGAACGATACCTACTACTTTGAGTTGATCCTCTACGAAGGCACGGAGGTCACCGACGATTCCGAAATCCTGTATGTCACCTACACGGGCTTCACCCTGGACAGCCTCAAGCGCGTGCAGCACGTCTGCGTCGAACCCGGGCGAAGCGGCGCCTCGGGCGCTGCCGACCCGCTGCTGGCCCACCAGTGGCACCTGGACAATACGGGCCAGACCGCCTACGCGGATGCGGGCGGGGTCGCCGGCGAGGACCTGGGGATGGCCGACGTGCTCGACTCGGGCCCGGACGGCGACGGGGTGAAGGTGGCGGTGGTCGATACCGGCCTTGAGATCTGCCACCCCGACCTGCGCGACAACGTGGAGCATGGCGCGTCGTTCAATTTCAACGCGGAGGCCGCGCTGGCGGATTCGGACAACTCGTGGCTGGTTCGCATGGACGTCTCGGACCCATTCAATTTCGAATCCACCGGCGGGCACGGCAACGCCATCGCCGGACTGATCGCCGCCACGGCCGATAACGGCATCGGCGGTCGCGGCATCGCCCCGGAAGTGCAACTGCGCGGCTACAACGGACTGAACGCGGAACGCCAGTTCAGCGGGCTGTTCAACTCGCTAGGGGCGAGCACGTTCTTCCCCGACTCCTCCGACGCGCATGTCTTCAACATGAGCTTCGGCAGCGCCGCGCCGGAACCGGACAACATCGACGTCTACTTCGAACGAGTGTTCACCCACGGTGCGAGCAACCTGCGCTCGGGCCTGGGGGCGATCTATGTCAAGGCGGCGGGCAATTCCTTCAGGGACTGCGCTTCGCTCGTGCGCGAAATCAACGAATCGCTGGGTTGCGGTTCTTCCAACAGCGACGACTGGGGCAACCTGCCGTACGTCATCATGGTCGGCGCCTTCAACGCCGACGGCGTGAGGGCAAGCTACGCAAGCGCCGGCCCGAACCTCTGGGTCAGCGCCCCGGGCGGAGAATACGGCGACGCCAGGCCGTCCCTGCTGACGGTGGACCAGATGGGCTGGGACCGGGGCATAGGCGAGGCGCGGTTCTGGATCGAGAATCCACTTGACGGCGAAACCACCGTGAATCCGGACGGCGACTACACCGGCCGGATGAACGGCACCTCGGCGGCCGCGGCCACCGTGAGCGGCGCCGTCGCGGTGCTGCTGGACGAGGCGCCCGGCCTGACCTGGCGCGACGTCAAGCATATCCTGGCGAAAACGGCGCGGCAGATCGATCCGGACATTGCCGCGGTGTCGGAAACCGTCGGCGCCGTCAGCCGTACCCTGCGCCAGGCCTGGACCGAGAACGCGGCCGGCTACAAGTACCACAACTGGTATGGCTTCGGCGCGGTGGACCTGGACGCGGCGGTGGAGATGGCGGAAGACTACACGCCGGATTCACTCGGCGATTTCCGCGAATCCTCCTGGTTCGAGCAAGCGACTTCCATCGCGATTCCCGACAACGACGGCACCGGCGTGACGCAAACCGTCAACGTCAGCGGACTGCCCGACGACGCCAGCATCGAGGCGGTGCTGCTGGAAGTCGACATTGCCCACGAATTCCCCAACGACCTGGGCATCCACCTGGTCTCACCGGGCGGCACCCGCAGCGTCGTCAACCAGGTGTTCAACGAAACGCTTGCGGTGAACGACATTCCCGGGATTCGGTGGAGGCTGCTGAGCAACGCCTTCTACGGCGAGGACCCGAACGGCGACTGGCAGATCGAGGTCTTCGACGCCGACGCGAACGACACGGGGGACCTTCAAGCCTGGCGGTTGAAGATCTACTACGGGGAACACCCGGAGGAGGATCAGGATGGTGACGAAGGAACCACCGCAATGACACCGGAATTTCAAGCCATCGACTCCGCCGCCATCGTGGGCAAGGCAGCCTGAGCGGAGGCGCAACAGGTCACCTCATCGAGTGCAATATTCGTAACCCTGCTGGCGGCACCGTAACGCGATCTGTTCCGCCGTGGCCAGGTCCGTATCCGAAAGCGCCCCGGCAATCGTGTTGCGGACGCTGAAAGCGTCTTCGTGGCCGTTGGCCGCCGCGACATCGACCCAGACGTACGCCAGAACGGAATCCTGCGGCACGCCGGTTCCCCTGAAGTACTGCACGCCCAGGCTGTACTGTGCGGAGACATAGCCCTGCATGGCGGCACGGCGATACCAGGTTGCCGCCGCAGCGCTGTCCTGCTCGGTACCCAGCCCGTCCCCGTACATCACGCCGAGGTTGTACTGGGCCCGGGCGAAGCCCTGCTCCGCGGCCCTGCGGAACCAGATCACCGCATCGACGTGATTCTGGCCTATGCCCCGTCCGGAGGTGTACATCACGCCGAGGCTCGCCTGGGCTTCCGCGAAATTCTGCTCGGCCGAGCGGCGGTACCAGTTCACCGCCTCGGCAAAATTCTGCTCGACGCCGGCGCCCTGCTCATACATCGACCCCAGCCTGAACTGCGCCTCCACGTGGCCCACGTGCGCGGCCCTGGCATACCATCGGGCGGCTTCGGCGAGGTTCTGAACGACGCCCTGGCCGCGCTCGTACATGCCCGCGAGATTGAACTGGGCGAGCGTGTGTTCCTGCTCCGCGGCGCGCGTGATCCAGGCGGCCGCGGCCACGTTGTCGCGCATGATGCCGCCCCGGCCGTTGGCGTAGATCGCACCGACGAGGTTCTGCGCGGTCGAATCGCCCTGTTCGGCCAGGGGCATCAGGTCCCGCAGCGCGCCCGCATGGTCGCCGTTCTGGAACTTCAAGAGGCCCTGGTTGATGTCCTGGGCGCCCGCGGAGAGAGCGAGGGAAAACCCGAGCGTTACCGTTATGAGTGTAGCCGTGAAGGCCGTGAGTGCAGGTTTCTGCATGAGTCGATCCCGGGTGTCCGGGAATTGCGGTGGACGCACGATTGTACAACGCAGGCGGTGCTCCGCAGGTTACTGCCATCGGGCGGCATTTTCACCGGTGCGTCAAGGCTGCGAATCTCGGCTTTTCGGCCAGATTCGGGGAGTGACTTCGGGCGGGCGCGTGATACGATTGATCGCGTTTTTCCGCAAATCGACTCAACCGCCGGGATCAAGGCTTCCCGCAACGAAAATGTCTCCCGAGTTCTATACCATCATCGGCGCCGCCATCGCTCTGGCCACCCTGATCCTGAACGGTCAGCGGTCACTGGCGCGCGCCCTGGCGGATTTGCGCCGGGATGTCGACGGTCTGGGCCGGGATGTTGCCGCGTTACGCGAGCAGATGCATCGGAACAAGACCGAGCTTCTGGAATTGATACAACGGAACAAGGCCGAACTTCTGGAATTGATGCAACGGAACAAGGCCGAGCTTCTGGTGTTGATGCAACAGAACAAGGCCGAACTTCTTGAGCAGATGCATCGTGACAAGGTCGAACTTCTCGGGCAGATGTATTGGATCAACGTCACACTGGGCGAGCGCGTGGCGCGTGTGAAAGTGCTCGTGGGAGGACCGCTTGAGGCCTCGGCCTCGTCCGGCAAGGGCGGTTGATCGTTACCAACGTGGTCTCGGAGCCGCGTCGTCCGAGACCGCACCTCGCAATTCTGAACTGGATCGCAGAATACCGGCGCGGCGGGACCATGGCGTGCGCACGGCCGCCACGGCTGCTTTTGCTGCCCGGCATCGCACTGGCGTGCCTGGCCGGCCACGCCGCGTACGGCAACGTTTCGGCGAGCCTGAGCGGGGTCGTGCGCGGCCCGGACGGCGCCGGCGTGGCGGGCGCGCAGGTCTCCATCGTGCACCGGCCCTCGGGCACAGGGGCGCAGGCGCTGACGCTGGACAACGGCGCCTTCTTCCAGGGCGGCCTGCGGGTGGGCGGGCCGTTCGACATCGTTTTCCGCGCCGCCGGTTTCCGCGAAGCCCGTATCGAGGGCGTCACACTGCGTCCCGGCGCGCAGAGTCCCCTGGCGGTCGTGCTCGAATACGCGGCCGATGAGGAGATCGTGGTCACCGCGCCGGCGCCGCCGGCGCATGACCTCAACAACGGCGTGGGCTCGGCCTATACGGCCGCCGACATCGAAAGGCAGCCCGCGATCCACCGGGACGCGATCCGCACCCTGCTGACGGATCCGCTGGCGCAGTCCAACGGCGTGGGCCACCTGGCGGTCGCCGGCGCCAATCCGCGATTCAACGGCCTGGCCATCGACGGCGTCCTGCAGCAGGACGATTTCGGCCTCGGCGCCAACACCTACGCCACCGAGCGCTCGCCCGTCAACCTGGACGCGGTTGAGTCGGTCTCGCTGGTGGCTTCGGACTACTCGGTGGCCGCCGCCGGCTTCACCGGGGGGCTGGTGCAGATCACCACCCGCTCCGGCGGGAACGAGTGGGAGGGCGCCGCCTTCCTCTACCGCCACGACGACGGCCTGGTCGGCGACCGCTACGACGGCGGGCAGTTCGCCCCGGCGCCGTTCACGGAGACCGAGGCCGGCCTGTCGGTGGGCGGCCCCCTGGTCAGGGACCGCCTGTTCGTGTTCCTCTCCTACGACGAGTTCGAGTCCGCCTCGCCCGTGGACTTCACCGCCTTCGATACCGCCAGCGGCATCCGCCCGGGGCTGTTCGACGCACTCGGCCGGGTGGTTGAGGAAACCTTCGGCTACGACCCCCTCGGAAGGTCCGCCACCGGCACGCCGACCGGTTCGAAGAGGTCGCTCGCGAAGCTGGACTGGAACATCTCCGCGTCGCATCGGCTCTCGCTGAGCTGGCAGGGCGCGGAGGAAACCGACACACGGTGGCAGGCGAGCCGGTTCGAGTCCGCCTGGTACGACGTGCCCACGGAGCTTGACGCGCTGTCGCTGCAGGTGTATTCGGACTGGACGGACCGCCTGTCGAGCGCGGTGCGCCTCAGCCGCAAGACGTTCGTGCGGGGCCAGGTCTGCCGGGCGGGCCCCGGCGTGGGCGCGCTGGAGTTCGACCTGGCGCCTGCGCAGGTGGCCGGCACTGCACTGGACGGTCTGCTGACGGAGCCCGTGACGCTCACGGCCGGCTGCGACCGTTTCCGCCACGCCAACGAGTACGACGACGAGCGCGTGCAGGTCTACGCCGACATCGACTACCTGTTCGGCGATCACCTGCTCAAGGCGGGCGTGGAGTTCGAACGCTTCGACCTGTACAACCTGTTTGTGCCGGGTTCCCGGGGGCGGTTCGTGTTCGACGGCCTTGCGGCGGTGCGCGGCGGGGTCGCGCGGGTGGATTACGTCAACGCGGTCACCAACGATCCGCGGGACGCGGCGGCGGACTGGGGCTACGGCAGGCGCGCATTCTTCCTGCAGGATGCGTGGGCGGTATCGCCGGAGCTTGAGCTGACCGCCGGGGTGCGCTACGAACGCCTCGCGCAGGGTGACGCGCCGGCCTACAGCGACGCCGTCTTCGCGGACTACGGCGTGCGCACCGACGCGAACCTCGACGGTACGGCGCTGTGGATGCCCCGGCTGGGGCTGCGCTACACGGGCCTTGCCCGCACGGTGATTTCCGGCGGCGTGGGGCTGTTCTCCGGCGGCGAGCCGAAGGTCTGGATTTCCAACGCATTTCAACCGCCGGTGGTGTTCGCGCGTCTCGGGGAAGCCACGGGCGTCACGCCCTTCTCGGTGCCGGAGGCGTTGCGCCAGCGGGTCGCCGCGGGCGCCGCCGTGCCGGTGGACGCCATCGACGAGGACTTCGACGCGCCGGCGGACTGGAAGGCGTCGCTGCGGGTGCAGCGGTCCTTCGACGTGGCGGGCCTGGGGCGGGACTTTCTCGGCACGGTTCAGTACCTGCACACCCGCGCCCACCGGAGCTTCCTGTGGCGCAACTTCGCGCATACCCGCCTGGCGGCGGCGCAGCCCACGGGCGTGGCGCCGGACGGGCGCACCGTCTACGCCGACCTCGACGACCTCGGCTACCTCAACCTCACCGCGCTCGGCAACCACGGCGGCGGGCGCGCCCACGCCGTTTCGTTCGCGGTCTCCAAGGACTACGCCTTCGGCCTGGACTTCTCCGCAAGCTACGCCTGGCAGGACGTGGAAGCGGTAGCGGAAGGCACCTCGGCCAGGGGCATCTCAAACTGGCGCGCCCTCACGGTAACCGACCGCAACGCGCCCGACGCGCGCCGTTCGCCCCACCAGACGACGCATTCGTGGAAACTGCGCCTCGGCTACGAGCGCGCCATCGGGCCGCTTAACACCCGGCTGGACATCTTCGGGCGGGTCTTTTCCGGGCGCCTGTTCACCTATACCTTCGACGTCGATCGCGGCAACGCGCTGTTCGGCCGGGCCGGCGCCGGAGAAAGCCCCTTCGACGCGAATCCCCTGTACATCCCGTCGGCGGACGATCCGGCCGTCGTTTACGCCTCCACGTTCGACCGCGGCGGCTTCGAGGCGTACGTCGCGGGCGTGCGGCCCGGAATTCACGCGCCCTACTCCGAAACCAGCGGCTTCAACCGCGTCTGGGACCTGCGCTTTCAGGTCGAGCTGCCGGGCCCGGCGGGGCTGGCCCGGTTCGTCGGCGAGAACCGGGCGCGGCTGGTGCTGGACGTGGAGAACTTTCCCAATCTGTTGAACGACGACTGGGGACGCTTCGATTTCGGCCCGAGCAACGGCCAGGCGGCGATCGTGCGCGCCGACCTGGTCCGCGCCGCGGACGTGGCGGTACACGGCGTGGACGCCGCGCCCGCGCTCACCGGCGACGCCCCCCGTACGGCCTGCCGGACCCGCACCGACTGCGTCTACCGCTTCAACACCTTCGACGCCGAACCCAGGACGATCGCCAGCCGCTCGCGCTCCGTGTACCGGATAAGGCTCGGGCTCCGGATCGAGTTCTGACGGCACGGCGGTCCGTTCCAGGGCCTGCGCGCGCTCCGCGTGGCGTGCGTGGAAGCACTTCCGGGAGGACTTCTCGAGGCCTCCTGCGGAAAGGGGTTGGATCAGAACCGCCCGAGCACCCGCACACCGACCGAATCCGAGTCCGGCGAGCCGGTGAAGTATCCGCCGCCGGAGTCGGTGCGGACCAGTTGGATCTCTATCGCCGCGTTGCGGAGGAAGAACCAGTTCGCCGACAGGCCGACCACATCGCTGATGCCATAGGTATCGTTATCGGAGTTCGTATAAGTCAGGCGCACGCCCAGGGCCGGGGTCGGGAACAACGCCCCGGACAGACTGTATCCGCGCTCGCGCTCGGACTCGAGAATTTCGTTGAATATTGAATCCGTACCCGTGGCAATAAACCGGTTGTAATAGAAGTCCCCTTCCGGCGAGCCGAATTCATCGACTGCCGGAAAAAACCCGCGCGGTCCCGGCAGGGTCAGGCGCGTTTCCGAGCGGCTGGAGCGAATGCTCGCCGAGAGTGCGACCGTCGAGTCGCCGAGCTGGGTGACGTGGCGGACCGACAGCCGCACGTCGTCGGTCTCGATGTCCGTCCCGGTTCGCAGCTCGATGGGATCGAAGCCGGGAATCCCGTGCAAACCGGGACCGCCGAATACGGGGTCGAAGGCAAACGGAGTCAACAGCACTTCCTGGCTCGCGGTGTCGGACCCGAAATCCAGTTCCAGGGCGGTGCGCGGGCCGAAGTACCTGCCCGCGAACAGTCCGGCGCTCTCGTAGTCCGCCGTGGTCTGCGCCAAGGGAAATTCCGGTAGCACGTCGGCATCGCTCCGGCTGGCGTGCGCACCGGCGTACCAGCCGGTGCCGGGCCACACGTAGCGGCCGTCGAAGGCGTACTCCGAGGAGTCGAGCCCCGACTCCGTGGGCCAGCCGGCCCCGTACGTGACCACCGAACCCGGAGAGGTGAGCCGGTCGAAATCGGTTGCGTTGCCGGGCAACCGGCCATCGCCGGCAAACCCATGGATAAACGCCGGGTACAGTCGTTCGCGCAGCTTCGTGCGCCCCGTGCTTACCGACACGTGGCTGCTGCGGTTCAGAAACGGCGCCAGCTCGTACGGCCCCACCTGGTCGTCGACCGCGGAGAGGTACCAGGTGGCGCGCATCGACGAGTGGTTGGTTTCAATGGACCCCTCCGAGTCGATGTCCTCGTACCCGCCCGTCACCTGCCACGAGTACTCGGCCGCGGCTGCGGCGGACAGCACGACGCTGCCCGCGCACAGGACCACGGCCCGGCGGACGGCGCCGGCCGCGGCGCATGCAGTTGGATGTTTCATACCGTTCACGTTTCGACACCTCATTTATATACGTAATGCCGGTTGGAATAGCGGGGTGGGCCAAAGGTTCCGGATGATACCGGTCATTCTGGCAGCCTTGGAATGTAGCGGACGTTCGCCAGGCCCTCGAAGTCGGCATCCTGGGTCCACAGTTTCGCGGCTGTGAGCCGTGCGGTGGCCAGAATGATGCCGTCGGCCATGGCCAGGTTCATCCGGTGGGCCAGGCGCGCCGCCTCCAGCGCAAGTGCGTTTGTCAACGGAATCTCGCGGCCGTGGCTCATGGCGGCAGCGGCACGAAGCGCGTCGTTCTCACCGCGCCGGCGCAGCACGACCTTGAAGACTTCATGGACGGTCACCGTGGGAACGACAAGCCTGTCGGGATCGGACAGCGGTCCGGCGAATCGCCCGGCATTGGGTCCGTCGGTGAAGTACTCGATCCAGCCTGACGAATCGACGATGTTCAGTCCGTTCACGTCGGCGATCATCACAGATCACGATCCGGTTCGCGTTCGAAACCCGGGTCCATGCCCGAGAGGAACCCCCGCATGGCGCCGATATCGCGCACCGGTACGAGTTCGATGCGGTCGCCGTACGGCACGACCTGCATGCGCTGGCCGGGCCGGATCCCGAGCGGTTCGCGCACGGCTTTGGGAATGACCACCTGAAATTTGGGAGATACCGTAACCTGTTGCACGGCGCACACCATCGATCTGGAAAACGTAATACGACTTTAGCACGTTCCCACTGGCGCCGGTGTCGCCGGGATCTTCGCGGCGGGAAACCAGGACCCTTGCAATACGCAAATCTGCCTGTTTTGACCAGATTTGGCACGATGGGACTCCGCAGCCGAATGGTAGTATCGCCAATACCATCATGTCCCCGGAAATGTACAGGATAGCCGCAGTCGCTATTGCCCTGGCGGGCCCTGTCGGGGGGCTCCGCGACACCATAACGGGCAAAGCGGACTGACAACAAGTGTCCCCTGCTGACCCGTACGCACACGCCCCGGGGCACCGGGTAACGCCTCCGGCTGTCAGTCGGCGCCACTCCGACTTGATGCAATGCCAGGGCATGTCCTGCGGCGTGCCGGCAATTCGCCGGCGTACGCACGAACTCAAGCTGCGAATTCGGGAATCGGCCGCCTGCGGCGGCTCAAGCGCACGCACGAGAAAAATCCTGATCGCGGAGCCGGGGCCGCCCATGTGGCCCGAGCGCGTGCTCAGGGACCCGGTGCTGGAACCGGTGGACAAGACGGTCTGGATGGTGCTTCGCCAGAGCGCAATCCGGGGACGGTTCCCCAGTTACGGGCGGATCGGGCAGGCCGCGAACATCTCGTCGAAATCGACCGTGTCGCGCGCGATCGTCATTCTCAGGGCAACCCGATGGCTGGCGCGGTGCATGGAGAGCAGAACGCGAGGAGCGGGCCGGAGGATTAGCCTGGAAACGGGACCCGGGGCGGAGGTGGCGGTATTCGCCTTGCACGATGCGCCATTGCCCGTGCCCGACACACTCCATCTGGACACGGGTTATCTCGCCTTTCTGCAATTCGCCCAGGCGCATTCCCACGCCCGCGTACGGAAAGTCGTGCGGGACATTCTGGCATCTCTCTCCAGTGGCGGCACTACGAACCGTGGCTCGGACCGTTGAAGGAGGAGTTGGGGGAAGATGTGCGCGAGAGGTATGTTATCGAGCCGTGAATGGCTTCTTCCGGACGAGCTGCGCAATTATCCGGCCCACGTCAATGGTCATCGGAGTGGGTTGTGGATATCCACACCCTCGAAGTGCTTTTCATTGTCCGTAACGACCACACAATCGTAGCCGCATGGCTAAAAGACAGTGTGTCCTGTTCGACATCGAGCAGGGTCATTCATCAACGTCCAACACTGCCGACTTGCGCCAATTTCAGGACGCGTCCGACTTCGACTTTCTACCCGTGTTAGTGTTCCATTCAACTGGAGACCGAGGTAACAGGTATGCACAGACTCGTTCCAACCGTGGCCCTGGGCCTTATCGGATACACCGGTATCGCTACGGCGCAGACCGAATCCGTCGTCATCCTCACCACCTACCCGGCAACCGGCTCGTCCAGCACCGCGACGACGATCATTGCGCCGAAACTTCAGGAATACCTGGGCCGGGAGATCGAGATCGACTACGGCGTCGGATTGCAGGCCGGGGTGGACGCCCCGGCGGACGAGCGGACCGTCTTCGTGTCCACGATCGGCAACATGGCGATGTTACCGGCGATCCTGCCGGCGTTCGGCGTCGACCCGCTCTCGGATCTTCGCCCCGTCACCCGAATAACCGCCGTTCCCGACGTGCTGATCGCTCATTCGGGCCTCGGCATCGACACGCTGGACGAACTCCTGGAATACACCGGCGCCAACCCGGGCGAACTCACCTATTCGCACATCGCACCGCGCAGCATCCACCGGCTGGAGTTCGCGGCGCTGCTCGGTGAACTCGGCATTGACGTCACGCTGGACGAATCCATCCGCGGCTCGGCGGCGGCCATGGAGGCGGTCGCGAACGGGGACGTGGACCTGGTCATCACCACCTCGCCCTACGTCTCGCCGCTGATCCAGTCCGGTGCAGCGGTGCCGCTGGTCGTTGTCCATCCGGCGCGAATTCCCCTGCTCCCGGACGTGCCGACAATGCTGGAGCGTGGCGTCGACGGTATGCCGTCGGGATCGTGGGGTGGCTTTTTCGCGCCTGCGGGATCGTCCGAGGAGTTTGTCCGGCAGATCTTCGAGGCCGCCCGCTTCGCCATGAGCGATCCCGGAGTCAACGAGGCGATCGGCGCTCACGGCATGGAAGTCTGGCCCAGCGAATCGCCGGAGGAGTTCGAGCAGTTCATCCGGGATGAGATGACGCGCCTGGACGACGCCGCCGAAAGGTACGGGATGCAGGTCGAGTGACGGCGGGAATCGATATGCATGGTTGCGCCACTCCTTACTCCCGCGGGCTGATTTCCTGCGCTCTGACCGCGCTCGTCCTGTGGCTCCCGCCGGTGGGCAATGCCCACCACTCGCGAACGAATTTCATCATGGATTCGCCGATGGAGCTTCAAGGCACGATCACCGAGCACGCCTACCACAATCCCCACATCTATCTGACGTTCGAGACCACGGACGCGGCAACGGGAGAAACCCGGGAATGGCTGCTGGAAGCCAACGCGGTTTCTTCGGTGCGGAGTATTGGCTGGCGGGCCGACACGTTTCTGGTCGGGGACCGGGTCAGCGTGCGGGGCTTTCCGCATCGCGACCCGAATCGCAGCACGTTGTTCGTGGACGTCATCACCAAGGCCGACGGCTCTTCCTACCGGTCGTCGGGCCTCGCGCCGGGCTCGTTTCAGGCGCCCGCCGCACCGGTGCGCGGTTCCACGGATTTCTCCGGCGTCTGGCAGCCGGACTTCGCCAGCCGCAACGTGGCCGCCGGATTCAGGCCGGACAGCCTGCCGCTGACTGCGAGCGCCCAGGCGGTCCTGGACGAGTTCGACCCCGACGACGATCCGGCGCTCGACTGCATTCCCGAATCGCTGCCCGCCACGGTCCTGCCGGTGTACCCCGTACAGTTCAGCCGCGCGGGCGACGATGAACTGCACATCTGGTACGAGCAGTTCGACGGACGGCGCGTCGTTCACCTGGGGATGCGCGAACACCCCGCCGACGTCGAACCGAGCTACATGGGCCACTCCATAGGCTGGTTCGAGGACGGCGTGCTGGTGATCGACACCCGCCGCTTCGAGGAAACCGTGTGGGGCCTGGACCGGGGCACGCCCAGCGGGACGCAGAAGCGCCTTGTGGAGCGTTACGCCCTTTCAGACGACGGCATGCGCCTGGACGTGGAGTATTGGTTCGAGGACCCGGAGTACATGACCGACTCCGTCACGGTGACCGGCGAGATGTTCCTCAAGCCCGGTTATGAGTTCGGGCCCTGGGACTGCGACGCGGAGGCGGCGAGGCGGCATCTGGCGGTGGAATAGCCGTCTTTCGGAAAAGGCAGCTTGACCCCTCCCATACCCGGGGCCGGAGGAAACGCTCGGCGACCGGACTGTGGCTGCGTGTGCGCATGAGGCATGAGCGGTGCGCCCGAAAGGTGCAGTTTACTTCGGAAACGCGGCAATCCCTTAGAGCCTCTTGCGCTGTTCGGAAGCCTTTGATCGATAAAGGTTTCGAGCAAGTCCAAAAAGAACTTTACCCCAGGAATCGGCGGTTTTGGCGGGATTTTGGGCCGTTTCCGGTCTCGGCGCCGGATTTTCACCCCAAGCG
>JAJEFE010000018.1 GCA_022820625.1 Gammaproteobacteria bacterium
ATCGACGGCTCCTCGCTTGTGGCCATCCCTGGCCCGCTCGTCGCCGACGACGCGCGCGGGGGCTGTAGGCGCCCATCCGCGAGAAGAGTCGCACCAACCGGGCGCGGACTATTCGGCCACTGCGTCCCAGATGGTTTCGGCCTGTTCGAGGATGGCCGGCAGGTCCTGCGCCAGGAGGTACCCGTCTTCTATCTGCTCCATGGCCTCTTCTGCGACCAGGCCGAGGTAGTGCGATTTGTCGGGGTAGCGCTCTTCGATTGAGAGTCGCGGGTCGCCGGCGGCTTCACGTTCGGCCCGAGTCCGGTGGAACGGCAGGAACGAGCCCGACATGTGGGAGACGGTGTCCGTCGGTCCGTACTCGGCGTTGTAGAGGTTCCAGCCGGTGTAGGTGGCGAGCGGGACCAGGAGTCCCGGTGTTCGCAGGCCGCCCAACTCGTTTCCGTCCGCATCCACCTGGGGCACGAGAATCGGGAACGCAGGCCCGACCTCTGGCGGCTCGTTGCTGATGATACCGTCGGAGGCAAAATGCGGGCCGTAGTCCACGCGGTACGCCTTGTGGGTTTTCGTCGGGAAACTGATTCCCGGCAGCTCGGGGAAATCGACGTCAGCGGGCTCCACCAGGGTATCGTCCGCTATCAGCGGATAGCTGTTGGGCGGCGGAGGCGTGCCGTCGACGATCCATTCCTGCATCCTCACCAGCAGGGCGCGCATGAACCAGGAGAAATCGTTGGGGTTGTTGACGTTCTGGCCGTTGGTCTGTTCCGGCGGAAATTCCGACGGCAGGTGCTGCGATCCGGCGAAGTGATAGACGCGGGCGTGTTCCTCCATCATCGGTGCGTCTTCCTTGCCGTCAAGCGTTGTGGTCAACAGTGAGGACACCCGTCCCCAGTACTCGTAGGAGGTGTTGACGTTGTACACCTTGGGCATGAACTCTTCCGGAACGTGGGAAAGCATCCCGCCGCTCTCGCCGGTCAATGGGTCGGTCAGTTCCACGTCGGCATACGGGAAGATGTCCGTGGGGTAGAAGAAGTTGAGGAACGGGTGCGCGTCACGGGAGGGCTGGCCGAAGCGCAGGTTGAAGCTGCCGCGCGCCGCGCCGCCGATCTGCGCGATGATGCCGTCGAATGCCTTGCGGCTCTGCTCGTCCTCGTTGAAGCCCATGTAGACGAGGGTGCGCAGCGTGCGGCCCGGCTGGGACATGCCGTAACCGATGACGTTGTCGATGGCGCCTTCTGGAATGTTCAATTCCGCCGATGAGCCGTACTTGACGAGCGATGCCGCGTCGCGCAGCGCCGCCAGTCCCAGGCCGATGACCTCCGGGTTTTGTGCCTTGTACACCACTTCGTAGATTCTGTGGGGCTCGAACCCTGTGGAAAGATAGACGCGGGTCATGTCCGGGACGACCTCGCCGTTCTCGAGGCGCGCAAAGTCCCACTGGTCACGGGGAATGGTCTGTCGTTCGCCTTCCACCGTGTCCCGGACCGTCATCACGCTCTCGGGCGCGTCGGGGTCGGAGACCGGGTAGGGCACGTGGTTCCTGTCGGCAAGCGTTCGATCGAAGACCGGCTCGCGAACTACGAAGTCGCTTCGCACCAGGCCTTCGATGGGTTCATCCGGCTCCACGCGGGGCACGAAGACCCGCGAGCCGTAGGGTCGGCTCAGCGGCACATCGAACTGCCAGCCCACCCAGAGCAGCGTATAGCCCTGTTGCATGAGAAATCCGTCGCCGAAGTTCTCGGCCGTGGTGGGGTTGACGGCGTCCCACCCCTCGTGCTCGTCGCTGCCGTGATTGAAGAAGGTCAGCATGCGCCGCGTGCCGCGATTCGCCACGCCGACAATCACCGTGCCGTTGCCCCGCTCCGCCTGCTTCGGCTTGAGCAGAACGAAATTGGACGAAAACTCCACGTTGCCGTCCGCGTTGACGGGTGCATGCTCGATGTCAACGATGAGCTGATTGGCCGGGTTGTCCGGATCGACTTCGAAATACAGCGTGCCGATGAGCTTCTCGTAAGGCCCGGCCAGCCCCCAGGACTTGCCGTCCAGTACGTCTTCATGGATATCGACGTCCGCGCCGACAACACCGGCGTTCGCCACAGGCGCCATCAGGCAGGCCAGCAAAAAGGTTCGCGCATCAAATTTCATCTTGTTCTCCGATTTCATCGCTGAGTTCTCCGATCCCGTTGCTCAAATTCGGCACTGGAAAGGCTCCACGGTCATTTCCGGGTACCAGACCCAGAATTTGGTCACCGTGACCGGCTCGGTGAAGTTGGCTGGATCGGTTACGGTCAGCGAGTAGTCCAGCCGGCTGCCGTCCTCGCTGAGGGTAAAACGCTCGAGCATTTCCGAATCCTGGCTTTGGGGGGTGCCGACCACGTCAAACCAGGGCCAGTCGGACCTGGTGGTGCGTACTGTCAGAGTGTTGTCTTCCCACCGTCCCGTGGAGAATCCGAGCTTGGAGGTGGGTTCGCCTTCATCGGTTACGTTCGGATCCATGTGGATCATGCGCAGCGTGTCGTACTCCTCCATGTGCAGGATGATGTCGTCACCCTGGCGCAGGAACTGCATCGGGTAGGGTTGCTCCATGATCGTTGGCATGCCCTTGGAAATACAGTTGAGGATGGGACTGTCGGTGACCCGGTCGAACCCGTCGACTGACGCGCGGGCCGCCGGTGTCAGCGGATAAAGGTCGAAATCGAAGTTCGGGTTCGTGTCCTGGGGCAGCAGCAGCCCCTGGTCGCGGGGCGTGCTCCATACCCGGAAGATGCCGAGTTCCGGCGCCGACGGATCGCCGGGGCCGGTGGGGCCGGCGCGCCCCAGGTATTCGTTTGCCCAGCGCGGCTCGCCACGCGGTTCCAGGACCACTTCCTCGCCGTCCGCCAACAGAATGTTCTCCAGGTAAATCATGCTCGAATCCCTTCGGCCCGGGTTGCCGGCCACGCGAACCTGGTCGCCGAGGTTGACAAGCTGGCCGGAAATGCCGTCGCGCCTGAGGTTCGTGAGCGACGTCATCGCGATGTTCCAGACCCGGACCGATCCGTTCTCGTCCGTGCCCTGGAGCTGAAACTGCACGTGGGGATTGCGCCAGGACAGGTCGGTGATCCGCCCCTCGGCTTCCACCACGGCGGTCGTGTCGTAAATGGCCGAGACGCTGTGGTGTGCAGGCGCTGCGGTCGGCAGGACGGTCACCGACATTGACAGAAACAGGGTTGTGAAACGCATTCTTGCTCCATGGGTCGGATGTGAATGAAGCTGGCGCCGGGCTTGAAGCGCCGTGGGAAGGAAGCTGCCGCTGGGTCTGGGCTGCCGGACGGGAGTACGCGTCATTGCTCATCCACGAATCGCAGATCCGGTGTGTTCCCGGTTGGCAGCCACCTCGCCAGTTCCGCTTTCACATCGGCGTAGTCGGGATCTTCAGCGAGGTTGTGCCATTCGTTGGAGTCGGCGTCGTGGTCGTACAGTTCTTCGCTGCCGTCGTTGTAGCGAATATAGCGGAAGCGCTCGCTGCGGACCGCGTGGTTGCCGAATTGGTGGGTGGAAATGGCCGGACGATTCCACTCCGCGTCCGGGTCCCTGAGAAGTGGCACGAGACTCGTCCCCTCGAGGTGCTCAGGGGCTTCGATACCCGCGAGTTCCGCCAGAGTTGGGAAGAGGTCCAGCAATGAAACGGCACGTCCGCTGCGGCTGCCGGGAGCGGTCATGCCGGGCACGACGAAGATCAGCGGCACCCGTGTCGATTCCTCCCACAGCGTGTGCTTGCGCCATCTCTGCTTCTCGCCCAGATGCCAGCCGTGATCGGACCACAGCACGATGATGGTGTTGTCGGCGCGGCCGCTACGGTCAAGGGCGTCGAGTATCCGCCCGACCATGGCGTCGGCGAAGGTCACGCTGGCCAGGTAGGCCTGCACGCCTTCGGCCCACATGTCCGCCGCGACCACCCACTCGTGAATTTCAAGGGCAGGCATGAACGTTCCCTGCTCGAACTCGCGGGTGATTTCCGAGACGTCGTCCAGATCGTTTTCCAGAACGGTGGGCAGGACGATGTCCGCGAGGGGGTGCGCGTCGAAATAAGCTTGCGGCACGTACCAGGGTGGGTGCGGGCGATAGATGCCCGCCGCCACGAATTGCGGCAGGCCGGTGGATTCCAGCAGGCGTTCGGAGATCCAGGCTGCCACCTGCCCGTCGCCCATGGCCCGATCGTCGGTTACCACATGGGACCAGTCGAACCCGATGCTGATGGGGTTGTCGTTGGCGGGCCGGTCGGGGGGGGTTACCTCGTCCGGCAGTTGCCGTTCGAACGAGGGATAGTAGGCTTCCCAGGCGCGGGCGTCCTGGTAGCCCGCGAAAGCACCCGCGGAATACGTATGGGCGTGAAAGATCTTGCCCGCGCCGAGGGTTCGATAGCCGTTGTCGCGGAAATACCGGGGGATCGTCGGCAGGTCGGCCAGGTGATCATGGTCGAGCCAACTGGGGTCGTTTTCGTAAACGCCCGTGGTGGAAGGGCGCAGGCCCAGCATCAGGGCGGTTCGCGACGGGTTGCAGATCGCGGCAACCGCGTGGGCGTTGGTAAACACCATGCCGCGAGCCGCAAGCGCGTCGATATTCGGGGTTTTCGCCTGGGGATGTCCCCCGAGGACGCCAACCCAGTCGTTCAGGTCGTCGATGGCGATGAACAGGACGTCGGGCCGGCCCGCATCCTGCGCGTGGCCGGGAAGCGTTGCCAACAGCAACAATAACGCCCCCGCGATTTTTCTTGTCATCCGTGCCCGCCTCCAGGTTCGCCGAGGGAAGTGGATATTATGTTTTTGCTGGAAATTAAGCGAATTAAACTCGCATAATCTTTCCGCTGACTGGAAGGTGAATGGCTCTACGGATCGAATGCGTGCTGGCCTGCGCCAATCATCTAGGCGAAGGACCGGTATGGGACTCGGCGACCGGCGTGCTGTGGTGGCTGGACGGCACCGGCCGGCGCGTCGGCAATCCCTCCATCTGGCGGCTTCAGCCGAACACCGGGAGGGTGGACAACTGGTCGCTGGACCATGACGTGGGCGCACTCGCCGTGCGGGAGAACGGCAAGCTGGTCCTGGCGCTGGACCGGGGGTTCTACTTCTTCGATCCGGCGACTGGAGAACTGGAACTCATTGAGCACATCGAAGCCGACCAACCGCGCTCGCGCCTCAACGACGGCAAGGTGGACCGCCGCGGCCGGTTCATCGCCGGGGGCATGGACGACAAGGAAGAATTGCCTATCTGCGGGCTGTGGCGGCTGGACCCGGATCTCTCCGTAACACGGGTGGAACGGGGCATCATCTGCACCAACGGGCCTTGCTGGAGTCCCGACGACAGGACCTTCTACGTGGCGGATACCTTCGTCGACGAGTTCTGGGCCTACGACTACGACATCGATAACGGGACGCTGTCAAACCAGCGCGTGTTCGCCGACACGAGGGGCGGGGCGGGTGTTCCAGACGGATCCACGGTGGACGCGGAGGGTTACGTGTGGAACGCGGAACTGATTTCCGGCGACCTGGTCCGCTACGATCCCGAAGGCAACGTGGAACGCAAGATCGGGATGCCGGTAAGGAATGTCACCTCGGTCATGTTCGGTGGCGACAGGCTGGACGAAATCTACGTGACGTCCATGGCAAGGGTGAAGCATCCGGCGGTGCACGACAGGTTCCGCAGGGACGTCAGGCCGCAATTCGGCGCGGGATCCCTTTTCCGGATCACCGGGCTCGGAATCCGCGGGTTGCCTGAGCCGCGTTTCGGGGGGTGAGCAGATCCTCTCTGAGAGGTCGACCTCCACACCGTCGCGCCCGGGCCAGATCATCCCGGTGATCCGATTATCGGCCCGATCCGGTAACAGCAGCCCGCGCCGCTGCACGGGTTCGCGCAATCCCGGTCAGAAATGGACTACCGAACGGATGCTCTTGCCTTCGTGCATGAGGTCGAACGCCGTGTTGATGTCCTCAAGCCCCATGGTGTGAGTGATCATCTCATCCACCTTGATGCCGCCGGCCATGTACTGCTCGACCATGCCGGGCAGTTCGGTTCGGCCCTTGACACCGCCGAACGCGCTGCCGCGCCAGACACGCCCGGTCACCAACTGGAACGGCCGCGTGGCGATCTCCTGACCCGCGCCCGCCACGCCGATGATCGTGGATTCGCCCCAGCCCTTGTGGCAGCACTCCAGCGCCGCGCGCATCAGGTTGACGTTGCCGACGGCCTCGAACGAGTAATCCACCCCGCCGCCGGTGAGTTCGATGACGACATCCTGGATCGGGTCGTCGTAGTCATTGGGGTTGACGAAATCCGTGGCCCCCAGAGCCATCGCCATCTCCGCCTTGTCCGGATTGATATCGATGGCAAGGATCCGGCTTGCGTTGGCCATTACGGCGCCCTGTATCACGCTAAGACCCACGCCGCCGAGGCCGAACACGGCCACCGTCGCGCCCTCTTCCACCTTGGCGGTATGGAGCACGGCGCCAATCCCCGTGGTGATGCCGCAGCCGAGCAGGCAAACACTCTCAAGCGGCGCCTCCTTGCTGATTTTCGCCACCGCGATCTCGGGCAGGACCGTGTACTCGGAGAATGTCGAGGTGCCCATGAAGTGCAGGATCTGCCGGCCGTTCCGGGAGAAACGGCTGGTCCCGTCGGGCATCAGGCCCTGGCCCTGGGTGGCCCGAATGGCCTGACAGAGATTGGTCTTTCCCGACGTGCAGAAAGAACACTCACGGCATTCCGGCGTATACAAGGGGATGACATGGTCGCCAGCCTTGACGCTGGTGACGCCCTCGCCCACTTCCTCGACCACCGCACCGCCTTCATGACCCAGGATGGACGGGAAGGCGCCTTCCGGGTCTTCGCCTGACAGCGTGTAGGCATCGGTGTGGCAGACGCCGGTGGCGACGATGCGTATCAGCACTTCGCCGGTGTTCGGTCCGTCCAGGTCGATCTCTTCGACGGTGAGGGGTTGCCCGGCCTCCCAGGCTACGGCCGCTCTGGTTTTCATTGCAAAAGCTCCCTTCTCTTTTTACTGGTTGTGTCGGTGGAGTCTAACCGCACAAATCAGTGACGCAAATGGATTTGAGTCTACGGTCCGCTGGGGTGGCTAGTAATTCGTGCACCCGTAGGGCTCGACCGTCTCGCCCGCCCGCCAGACCCACTGTTTCCTCATGGTCACCGGCTCCGTGAATGTTTCGGGGTCGGTGACCGTGATCGTGTAGTCGAGATTGGCGCCGTCGCCGCTCAGGGAAAACCGTTCCTGAAGCCGTGCCTGACTGCTTTGTGGAATGCCGGTGGTGTTGAAGTGGTACCAGTCTATGGAGCGAGTGTCGACCACCAGGGCATCGCCGTCCCAACGGCCGGTCGAATGACCGAGAAGGGTCGGCGGCACATCTGCGTCGACGGCATCGGGGTCCATGTAAATCCTGCGCACCAGATCGTACTCCTCTATGAGAAACAGGATGTCGTCGCCGTCCCGGGTGAACGCCACGGGATAGGGCTGGTGCATGATCGCGGGCATGCCCTTGGGGGAGCACTCGCCGGTCGGGTCGTCCACCAACGGGTCGAAGGCCTCGCGCGCGGCGGCGGCGGCGGCCGTCAACGGATATTCATCCAGGCCCATGTAACGCCCGGGACCGTTGAAGCGTGTGCTCCAGACGCGAAAAATGCCCTGATCCGCCCCGCCGGTATCGCCGTCCGCCAACCAGACCTCGGACCGCCCAAGGTGATCTTCGGACCAGTGCGGCGCAACCCCGGGCCGCGTGACCACTTCGCGCCCATCGGCCAGCAGCACATTGTTGGTCCACATCTCGTTGTCGCCGTTGCGGGCGGAATACCCGGCCACCGTCACCCGGTCGCCCTCGCTCAACAGTTCGGGACCGATGTCCATGCGGCTGAGGATGCTGACCGAGTTGGTTTCCACGCGCCAGGATTCGCCGTCGGCCGTTCTGACGGTGAACTGCACATGGGGATTGCGCCACATGAGCCGGGTGATCTCGCCCTCCAGTTCGGTGAGATTGTCCATGTCGAAAACGCCGGCAAAGGCGTGATGAGCGTGGCTTGACAGCGGCAGTGCGGCAAGGAGAGCCGTGACCAGTCCGCAGTATCCGAATGCGAGTAGTTTCATCATCAGTATCTCCCGATGCCCGGCCAGGAGTCTGCTTGTGCCATATCCATAGCCCGGCGTTTTCCTTCTTCCTGCTTTCGCCCGATTCTACTATCCGTAGTGCCGGAGCCGTTAGTTGCCGCACTGGACGAAGGCGTTCATCGTAGAGGTGGCCAGCGAAGTGGTCTCGGCTGAGTTCCAGTTTGCTCGCGGCAGGCGCCCGGAGTGGGGGCTGTTCTGCGGGGCGAACCGTTCCCTATTCCACCACCAGGTGGCAGTGCACGCAGTTCTGCGTCTGCAACGGGCTGTCGATGACATGCTCCGAGGCGTCGTAGGGACTCAGTTCCTGGTGGCAGTCGCCGCAATTCTGTTGCTCGGCAATGACGACGCGGTGGACCCGATCGAAGTGCGCGTATCCGGGTCGGGGAGTCGCAACCAGGTCCTGGAGCCGATGGCATTCGTTACAGGAAGCTGTCTCGGACGGTGAAAGTGTGCGCGGCGGCAACCCGGACTCGATCTTCAGTTCAGGCTGATGCAGCTCGCGGGCTTCGGCTACCTCGCGCAGCAGGGTCCAGCCGGCGACCCGGCCCGTCAGTATCGCCGGGCCGAGGAAGGTCCCCTCAAGGCCGGCGGATCCGTTGACGCCCGCGAACCCCGTCAACTCGCCGGAGGCATACAGTCCGGGTATGGGCGCCCCGCCTTCCCGGACAACGCGCATCTGCCGGTCGACCATTACCCCGCCCATGCTCTTGCGGGTCATGGGAAAGAACTGTATGGCATAGAAGGGGGGTTGATCGATCCTGGCGAGCGATGCGAGGTCGTCGGCGCTTGAGAATCGGCCGAAATCCTCGTCACGACCCCGATCCGCCATCGTGTTGTAGCGCGCGACCGTGGTCTCCAGCCGGCCGGCATCCTGCCCGATGGCTTGGGCCAGCTCCGCAAGCGTCGCCGCTTGTGTTGTCAGCAGGGCATTGTCAAGGATTTCCTCTCGAATGCGCTGAAAATTGTCCCAACCGCTGCCGGAGACGTAGAAGCCTTCATTGTCATCGTCGTCAAAGATCGCCCAATAGGTGGAAGGACTTTGCGCGACCACGGCTGCCAGCAACACCGTCGGGTCGGCCAGTTCGTTGACAAAGCGCCGGCCGTCGCCGTTGACCCAGATCGACACTTCGTTTCTTGCGGCGAGCGCGCGGCCTTCCCCGGGATAGTGGGGATGGGGCAATCCCCAGGGGTAGTTCCATTGGTGGTCCATGCGATGAAAACCCGCGTCGACCGTTCCCGCCAGGTCGTGGCCGGAACCCACGGAGTTGAGTCCGGACCCGATGAGCAGTTCGCCGGGTTCGGCCAGATGCGCCGGCCAGAAACGCCTGACCATCTCCAGGTTGCTCTGAAACCCCCCGGTGGCGAGAAGCACCCGCGGTGCGCGCAGTTCATCGGCTTCGCCGCTCCTCGTATCCTCGCCGCGTACGCCCACCACGCGCCCCTGTTCCACCAGCAACTCCGTGACCCGGAAGTTCCAGCGGAAGGAGACATTGGGATGACGCAGCACCTCCCGGTAGATGGGCGTGACCAGTCCGAGGCCGCGGCCATCGGTGCGATGAAAGCGGCGCACGCTGTTGCCGGGCTGGGGATTCAGGCTGAGCCACCTGACCCCCAGCGATTCCAGCCACTGTCCCAGTTCGGCCCTGGAGTTCCGCGTGTAATAGTCCACCCAGTAGGGATCGGGATCCTCGCCCCGGCTGAAGAAGTCTTCGGTGGCGAGTTCGGGAGTGTCCACGATACCGTGGGCGCGCTGAAAGTCCGAATCGATGATGGCTACGCCACCACCGGACATCACCGCGTGTCCGCCGTATACCGACCAGACGTCGACAAACTGGACTTCCACGCCACCACGAGCGGCTTCCAGCGCCGCGGAGAGCCCCGAGATTCCGGCGCCCACGATGATGACGTCGGCGCCCTGAGGCGTTTGCGAGCGAACGGGCGAGCCCGGGCCCAGCGCGATGAGACCGATCAGCGCGATGAGCCCCGCGTGGACGATCGAGACCTGGGTGGGTCGAGGGGATTTTCGCCGGGCTGTCTTGCCCCGCACCCGGAGGAAGCGCTCCCTACCGGACTGCCAGCCCCTGGCTATGGGGATGCCTCACCCAGTGCTTCAAGCTTGTCGATGAGTTCGTCCGGCGCCAGGTAGCCGCCCAACTGAACGCCATCGTCGGAGAGTATCGTGGGCGTACCGAGCACACTCACCTGGCGGCCCAGTTGAAAATGCGAGGCAACGGGCGTCGCATCGCAGGATTGTTCCGGGAGCACGTCCTGGAGGATTGCGTCCGTGAAGGCGGTCTGGCGGTCGCCCGCACACCAGACCTTGTCGGCCTTGAACCAGGACTCCGTTTCCGGCCCCGTTCTCGGATAGGACAGGTAACGGACCTCGACGCCCAGCGCGTTGATCTGGTCCATTTCGCGATGCAACTGGCGGCAAAAGCCGCAGTCGATGTCGGTAAAGACGGTTACGGTGTGCCTGACGTTTTCCGGTTCCGGGCTGAACACGATCATCGATTCGGTATCCACTCCGGCCAGGATGTCCGCCCGCGCCCGGGCGCGCCGCCCCTCGGTCAGGTTCCGCCTTTCCTGCAGATCGAAGACATCGCCCTGAATGAGGTAGCTGCCGTCCCTGGAGACATACACCACGTCGGAGTCCAGGACGATTTCGTACATGCCGGGAAGGGGCGAGTCGTGGATGTCACTGGCCTGGACGCCGGGCAGCGTCGCGGCCAACTCTTCCTTTGTCAATTCGCCGTCCTGGGCGTCCGCGGACATTGCGAACGCAAACGGCGCCAAAAAGATTGTCCACTTGGGAATCATCGCTCGTCCCGGGCCGAATCCTGAAGGAAGGATAGTAGCACCTCTCCCAGGTATTTCACGCGGGATTTCATACCGATCTCCATCGACTATGCGCCCTCAAATGCGGAGATCGGGCGCTATGGGTGTGTGCCGGAGATCTGAAGGCCGTATTGGCTGGACCCTGTCAGAGTAGGAGGCTGATACCAAGCCAAGCCAGGACTGCGGCAAGGATTACGAAGGGTAGTTTCCCCAAAAGCCGGAGTATCACAAGATCCCGCTTCATCTCCGCCCGCTCGTTGACGTGTGGAAACGGTTTGTTCCCTGGTACGGGAACGCCCAGAAACTCGCATAGCGGCCCCCAACCTTCCCGAACGTGGTAGACGAGCAACCGGTGCGGCGGCACGTTCGCCTTGACGTCTTCCACATGCTTCAGAAATATCGCCTTGGCGGCTTCCGGATCGTCGAAGCGGCCCTGAAACTGGCCTTGCCAGATGGTCGCCCGGATCATTTCAAAGCCGGTCGCCAGCGGCGGTAGTCGCCTCAGCCATCCCGGCATCGTCGTGTATATGGCGTAGATTGTCTCGCTTGTGCTGCCGTACCAGCTGTCCGGGTCGCGCACGGTGAGGACGACCCTGGCGTCCGGATAGTAGTCCATCAACTCCTTGTAGAAGGCGGTGGAGGGCCAGTCCACCGTGGCGCGGTACCCTTCGAAAATCTCGTCCCAGTTGCGGGCGCCCTTCAGCGCCACATCGTGCCAGGCCCTGATAAGATTGCGTTGCTCGCCAAGCGAAAACATGTGGTGGCACTTGACGAATCCGAGGTGCTCCAGCGCTTCGCGCAGAGATGCCGTACCGGTTCTTCCAAAACCGGCGCCGATGACTTCAAGTGCCATGGCGACGGATTATCCCTGAATGCGACTGGCTCACCAATCGCATGCCTGGATCGGGTCTTGCCGCCACTGTTTCGGATGTATACCCGTGGATCAACCTCGCGGATGGTGCCTGGCGTGTAGGTCCTTCATGCGCTCGCGCGCCACGTGGGTGTAGATCTGGGTGGTGGAGACATCGCTGTGCCCGAGCAGCAACTGTACAACACGCAGGTCCGCGCCATGGTTGAGCAGGTGGGTTGCGAAGGCGTGGCGTACCGTGTGCGGGGAGAGCTTCTTGGCGATGCCCGCCTTGCGGGCATGACGCTTGATCAGGTACCAAAAGGTCTGGCGTGTCATGGGACCGCCGCGGCGCGTGGGGAACAGGTATTCCGTCTGGCGCCCGGCCAGGATCTCCGTCCGGGGCGCGAGGACGAACCTGTGCAGCCAGTCCTGCGCTTCGTCGCCCAGGGGGATCAACCGCTCCCGATCGCCCTTGCCGATGATCCTCAGCACGCCCTGGTTCAGGTTCACCTGTGAGAGCTTGAGGCTGACCAGCTCGGAAACCCGTACTCCGGTGGCGTACAACAGTTCCAGCATGGTGCGGTCGCGGTGGCCGAGGGGCTGGGCCACGTCGGGTGCGGCGAGCAACGCGTCCACGTCGGCCTCCGTCAGCGAGTGCGGCAGGCGCTGGCCGATCCTGGGCATTTCGATCAGCGCCGTCGGATCCTCGGTGATCCTGCCCTCTCTCAGAAGGTACCGGTAGAAGCGCCGGAAACTGGACAGTTGGCGGGCCGTCGAACTCGGTTTTGCGCCCTTGCCCACCCGCCAGGCAAGGTATTCCAGGAGATCGGCTTCGGAGGCGTTCACCAACTTGACCTTTCGCTCGGTGAATCGCTTGTTCAGGGCCAGGAGGTCCGCCCGGTAGGCGCGGAGCGTGTTTTCCGACAGGCCGCGCTCGGCCCAGATTCCGTCCAGGAACCAGTCGATGGCCGCAGCCGGGTCCGCGAAATGGCCGGAAGTCATGGAATATCCTGCCATGGCAGGCAATGTAGAAAGATGACAACCTGCCGATGAGCTGGATGCGAAATGCTTTTGGCCATTATGGTCTCAGCTTGCCATACAGGCGATTCCGCCGAAACGGAATAATGCTATGTTGCGCGTCAATCTATGTCCGTCTTAACTATCATGCCAATGCTCCACGGGCAGCCGTTGGTTGGCGGCGGTACGACACGCCCCTTGTCCGTGGCCAGGGCGGCCGGATCGCCGGATGACAGGTAAACGCTGGACTCCGTTGACCCGCGCCGTCTTCGGCCCCTACGTGTGGCTGATGCTGGCGGCTGCGGTCATTCCGACGCTGGCGTTGCTGCTGTTCACGCCCACCCTGGGCGGACGGAGGCGCGTGGCGCACTGCGGCGCCCGGGTTTTTTTTCTGCTCATCGGCGGCACGCCCCGCGTGGAAGGGATCCGCAATCTCCCGGACGAACCCTGCGTGGTTGTGGCCAATCACGCCAGCTACCTGGATGGCATCATCCTCAAGGCAGCGCTCCCCCCGAAATTCACCTTCCTGATCAAGGCCGAGATGACATCCGTCCCATTGGCCGGCTTTCTGCTGAGACGAATCGGGTCGGCGTTCGTCGACCGCGAGGACGATACGCACCGTCTGAGAACCGGCCGGCGGCTGCTCAAGGCCGCCATGAAGGGTGAATCGTTGGCCTTCTTTCCCGAAGGCACCTTCGATGGCCAGCCGGGGCTCAAGCCGTTCCTGCCCGGTGCGTTCGCCGCTGCATGGCGGGCGAAACTACCGGTCGTTCCGGTGGTGATCGGCGGGTCTCGCCACATGCTGCCCGCGGAGGTCTGGCTGTGCGCGCCCGGCAGGCTGTCCATTACCATATGCGACCCGATCGATTCGGCTGCACAGGGATCGGCCTCGGAACTGGCTGCGGCCACCCGGCGATCCATGCTCGAGCGGCTCGGCGAGCCCGACCTGGAAGAGGCTGAATCGCCATGACGCATTTCATCCGGAGGCAGACGGAACAGCGATGACGAATCCCATCTGGAAGCCGTCGCCCCGGCGTGTTGCCGATAGCAACATGCAGCGGTTCCTGAAGGCACAGGCGCATCGGCTCGAGAAGCCGGAATACGATGCCCTCTACCGGTGGAGCCTGGATCGCAGTGCCGAGTTCTGGTCCGCATACTGGGAATTCAGCGGTATTCGCGCGATGACGCCCTACCGAAGCGTGCTGACCGACCCGGACAGCATGCCCGGCGCGCGCTGGTTCGAGGGCGCCCGGCTGAATTACGCGGACAATCTGCTGCGTCCCGAACATCGGGGGACCGCATTGGTTTTCTACAGCGAGCGGGGCGCCCGGATCGAGATGAGTTGGGACGAGTTGCGCCGCGATGTGGCCGCGCTGGCAAGCGTGCTCCGGTCGATGGGCGTCGGCGAAGGGGATCGTGTCGCCGGGCTGTTGCCCAATCGGCCGGAGGCGGTGGTGGCCATGCTGGCTTGCGCGAGTCTTGGCGCCTTATGGTCATCCTGTTCCCCGGATTTTGGCGTGGGCGCCGTACTCGATCGCTTCGGCCAGATCCGGCCCAGGGTCCTGTTCGCGACCGACGGCTATTTCTACAACGGCAAGACCATCGACTGCCGGCCCACGCTGGCTCGTGTCGCTGAGCGGATCGACTCGCTGGAGGCGGTGATCGTCGTTGGTTACGTCGAGCCCGAGCCGAATCTTGCGGGGGTACCGGGCGCCCGGCGGTACGCGGATATCCTGGCCAAGGCGTCATGCAAGGAGCCATCCGGCACGGGGGCGTCAGGCACGGGCGTATCCGGTGCCAGGACGTCCGGCGCCGAAGCATCCAAATCTGAGGCGCCCGGCGCCGAGGTTCCGGAATTCAAGGCACTGCCGTTCTCCCACCCGCTCTACATCATGTATTCCTCCGGAACAACCGGTGTCCCCAAGTGCATCGTTCACGGCGCGGGCGGCACGCTGATACAGCACCTCAAGGAACTGCAACTCCACTGCGACATCAAGCCGGGCGATGCGGTGTTCTACTTCACGACCACCGGGTGGATGATGTGGAACTGGATGGTGTCCGCGCTGGCGCTGGGGGCGACGCTGGTCCTGTTCGACGGCTCGCCCTTTCATCCGGACCCCGGGGTTCTGTGGCGGATCGCGGAGCGCGAGCGCATGGCGGTATTCGGAACCAGTGCGAAGTACCTGAGCGCTCTGGAGAAGTCCGGCTACCGGCCCGCGGAGCACGTCAAGCTGTCCCGCCTCGCCAGCGTGCTTTCCACCGGTTCGCCGCTGGCTCCTTCGAGTTTCGACTTCGTCTACGAACACATCAAGGAGGACCTCCAGTTGTCCTCCATTGCCGGCGGCACGGACATCATCGCCTGCTTCATCTCCGGCAATCCCATGCTGCCGGTCTACCGGGGCGAACTGCAGTGCAGCGCGCTGGGACTGGCGGTGGACGTGTTCGACGACCGGGGCAGGCCGGTGCGCAGTCAAAAGGGTGAACTGGTCTGCACGGCGCCCTTCCCGTCGATGCCGGTGTCGTTCTGGAACGATCCCGACGACGCCATGTACCGCGCCGCCTATTTCGAGCGCTTTCCCGGCGTCTGGTGCCACGGCGACTACGTGGAGATGACCCCGAGCGGCGGCTTCGTCTTCCACGGCCGTTCGGATGCCATTCTCAATCCCGGCGGCGTGCGCATCGGCACTTCGGAGATCTACCGGATCGTGGAGAATTTCGAGGAGATTGCCGAAGCCATCGCGGTGGGCCAGGATTGGGAAGGGGACGTGCGCGTGGTGCTGTTCGTTCGGCTCCAGCCAGGCCATCGGCTGGACGATGATCTGGTGGAGCGAATTCGGCTTGCAGTCCGGCGCGATGCGAGTCCGAGACATGTTCCGGCCAAGGTCCTCGAAACTCCGGATATTCCCAGGACGCGAAGCGGCAAGATAGTCGAGTTGGCGGTTCGGGACGTGATACACGGGCGGGAGGCGGTCAATGCGGATGCGCTCGCCAATCCCGAGGCGCTGGACTATTTCAGGAATCGGGTCGAACTGGCTTTGTGACTTGGTGGGGGCGCGAATGCCTGGGCTGTCGGCCCAGGCATTCGCTTGAACTGTCCTTCGGCACGTAGTCGGAGTACCATTTTCCAGTCTCGTTCACAGGCTGCTGTTGACAGAGCCTCTTGCGCTGTTCGGAAGCCTTTGATCGATAAAGGTTTCGAGCAAGTCCAAAAAGAACTTTACCCCAGGAATCGGCGGTTTTGGCGGGATTTTGGGCCGTTTCCGGTCTCGGCGCCGGATTTTCACCCCAAG
>JAJEFE010000101.1 GCA_022820625.1 Gammaproteobacteria bacterium
TGTGAACGTCCAACCCAACATACGCGCTATACTCAACCATGGCCTGCCCTCCTCAATGTGGCTCTGTGTCAACGGTCCGACCCCAAACATAACCCACGATGCTTGAGGTCAGGGCAGGTCAATCCATAATGTCTAGTCGGCCTGCCGGCGTAAAAATGCCGGGATATCCAACAGTTGCTGCACGTCGTCGGCTACGTCGCTCACATCGTCTCCCACGGCCTTCTTGCGAACCACGGTGGGCTTCTCCAGTTCCGTATAGTCCGGAGCGGGAGTGCTTGGCGTGCGTGACGGACGCGTACGCGGCGGACTCTGCAATACGGAGGCGGTTCGACCCAGCCCGGTAGCGACCACCGTCACGCGCAACTCCTCCCGCATTTCAGGGTCGACCACCGTCCCCACCACCACCGTCGCATCCTCGGATGCGAACTGCTTGATGGTCTCGCCGACCTCCTGGAACTCACCGATCGACAGGTCGGGACCGGAAGTCACATTGACCAGCACGCCGTTGGCGTTGGCGAGATTGATATCCTCCAGCAGCGGGCTCGAGATGGCCGAGTCGGCGGCCTTGCGCGCCCTTCCCTCGCCGCTGGCGATGCCCGCGCCGATCATCGCCATGCCCATTTCCGACATCACGGTGCGCACGTCGGCGAAGTCCACGTTGATCAATCCCTCGCGGGTAATCAGTTCGGCGATTCCCTGCACGGCGCCCTGGAGCACTTCGTTGGCGGTGCCGAAGGCATCCAGCAGGGTCGTATCCGAACCCAGCACGGTCAGCAGCTTCTGGTTGGGAATGGTGATCAGGGAGTCCACGTGGCGTCCCAGTTCGGCGATGCCGTGGTCGGCGACGCTCATCCGCTTGCGCCCTTCCCACTCGAACGGTTTCGTCACCACGGCGACTGTCAGAATCCCGAGCTCTTTCGCCAACTGCGCGACCACGGGGGTTGCGCCCGTGCCGGTGCCGCCGCCCATGCCGGCCGTGATGAACAGCATGTCGGCGCCCTGAACGACTTCCTGCAGGCGGTCCCGGTCCTCCATGGCGGCCTGGCGGCCGACTTCCGGATTGGCTCCGGCGCCCAGGCCCTTGGTGATATTGCAGCCGATCTGGATGCCGGTCTTGACCCGCGCCCGTTTCAGCGCCTGCGCGTCCGTGTTGGCGCAGATGAAGTCAACGCCCTCGATACCGGCCTTCATCATGTGCGTGACGGCGTTGCCGCCACCGCCGCCGACGCCGATCACCTTGATGACCGCCGATTCGCTATAGCCGTCCATTAGTTCAAACATTGCACCGCTCCTTTATGAAATCGAATGATTTGTTCGCGTTATCAAAACTGTCCCTGAACCCACGACTTCATCTTTCCGAACACGCCGGGATCCTTCGCCTTCGCCGCCACTCCGTCGCCCCGCCCCTGCGCTGCCTCCCTGGCGTAGAGTAAAAGTCCGACGCCGGTGGCGTGAATGGGATTGCGCACGACATCCACCAGGCCTTCCACATACTGGGGAACGCCGAGTCGGACGGGCACATGGAAAATTTCCTCCGCGAGTTCGACCGCGCCTTCCATCTTTGCGCTGCCGCCCGTCAGGACGACGCCCGCCGCGATCATTTCCTCGTATCCGGAGCGGCGCAGTTCGTCGTGCACCAGGGTAAAGAGTTCCTCGTACCGGGACTCGACCACCTCTGCGAGGGTCTGCCGCGCCAGTCGCCGCGGCGGCCGGTCGCCGACGCTCGGAACTTCGATCGTCTCGTCGGGGTTGGCAAGCTGCGACAGGGCGCAGGCGTACTTGATCTTGATCTCCTCGGCATGCAGCGTCGGCGTGCGCAGCGAAACGGCGATATCGTTGGTCGCCTGTGCGCCCGCGATGGGTATTACCGCGGTATGCTGAATCGCGCCTCCGCAGAACACCGCGATATCGGAGGTCCCTCCGCCGATATCCAGCAGGCAGATGCCGAGTTCCTTCTCATCCTCGGTGAGCACGGCGTAGCTGGACGCCAGTTGCTCCAGCACCAGGTCCCGGACATCCAGTCCGCACCTCTGAATGCATTTGACGATGTTCTGCGCAGCGCTTACGGCGCCGGTGACCAGGTGGACCTTCGCCTCCAGGCGCACGCCCGACATGCCGATGGGCACCCGAATTCCGACCTCCGAGTCCACCAGGAATTCCTGCGGCAGCACGTGCAGCAGCTTCTGGTCGGCGGGAATCGCCACGGCCCGGGCCGCATCGATGACCCGCTCAACGTCGAAGGCCGTGACTTCCTTGTCGGTGATGGCGACGATGCCGTGGGAATTCAGGCTGCGAACGTGGCCGCCGGCGATACCCGCGTACACTTCGTTGATCTCGCAGCCCGCCATCAATTCGGCTTCCTCCACAGCGCGGCGGATGGACTCGACCGTGGATTCGATATCCACCACGATTCCGCGCTTGAGCCCCCGTGACGGGGTCATGCCGATTCCGACGACTTCGACGTTATCCGCAGGCGTCACCGTGCCGACGATGGTCACGACCTTGGACGTGCCGATGTCCAGGCCGACAATGAGGTTCTTCTCGTCACGTTTTCCGCGCATAGCTCACTCGCCTCCTGCCGCGGCCATCGATACATCGCTGGCTGCCGGGCGCCAGCCGACTGAGAATCCATTGGTGTAGCGCATGTCCACGTAACTCACCCGGGCGAATTCGTTCCTTAGCAGGGGCGCTGCCAGAAGGAAGAAACGGTCCAGCCGTTGCTCCACATCGCTGCGGCCGATTCGAACCGTCTGCCCGCCCTGCAATTGCACGCGCCACGATCCCCGTTTATCGACCGACAGGGCCGTAAGGGTCAGGTTCGCCGCACTCAGCAACCCTTGCAGTTCCAGGTAGCGATCCACGACGCGCCGTTTCGTATCGGGTGGACCGTCCAGACGCGGCAACTCCGGAAAGATGTAACGCGATTCGCCGGCGAAGACCTCGCCCTCCAGGCTGATCAGCGAATGGTCTCCCCAGCGTCCGGCCACCCGGTGCTCGGTCACGCGGATCGCCAGCGTGTCCGGCCATAGTCTCGCGACCTGCACCTGCTTGACCCAGTCGAGAGCCTCCACCAGGTCTCGCAACTCCACCAGGTCCGCGGTCAGGAAACCGCCTTGCAGACCCGGAGCCATTGCCGCCTGTACCTCAACGGGAGTCACCCGCTCGAAGTTGCCCTCCATGTGCAGGTTGCGCACCGGATGGTCCAGAAACACGCGCGCACCGAGCCACAGCGCCGCCAACACGGCCGGTGTCACCAGGGGTGAGAGGGCACGGCCCCAGCTTATTCCGGGACGGCGGCGGCCGGACGCCCGGATGCCTTGCTGGCGGTTAGCACCTGGCATCGCTCTTGCCCACAACTTGCACCTCGAGTTCCAGAACGACTCCCGAATCGGCCGCGACCCGGTCCCTGACCTCGGCGATCAGCCGTTCCACGTCGCGTGCAGTGGCGCGGCCTCGATTGATGATGAAATTGGCGTGCTTTTCGGAAACCATGGCATCCCCGACACGCCGGCCCTTGAGTCCCGAGGCTTCGATCAACCGTGCGGCAAAGTCGCCGGGCGGATTGCGGAATACCGAACCGCAACTGCGCACGCCCAGCGGCTGGGTACGGTCCCGCCGGCGCCGCATCTCGGCGAGTTGGCTCATGTCGGCCTCCGGGTCGCTGGACAGCGCCAGCGTGGCGCCCAGAAACCATTCGCCTGAGACTCCGGTAACCGTACGATACCCCACACGGTACTCCGCCCGGTCCCTTGTTCGCTGCCGACCCTTTCGGTCCAGCGTATGGACGGATTCCACCGAGTCCCAGGTTTCCCCGCCGAAGGCGCCCGCGTTCATGGCGAGCGCCCCGCCGACGGTACCGGGTATGCCCGCGAAGAACGCCGCGGGACCCAGCCGCCAGCGCGTGCACTGCCGGGCGAGCGCCGCGCAGGGTACGCCCGAGCCGACCGATATGCGGCCGTCGTCCAGCCGTTTTATGCGTGAAGCCAGATCCAGCGTGCAGATCACCACGCCACGAACCCCGCCATCCCGTACGAGCAGGTTCGAACCCAGGCCGATCCAGAGAATTTCCTGTTCCTTGTCCAGCCCGCCGATGAAGTCCGTCAGTTCCGCCACACCGGCCGGCCTGAAAAACACATCCGCGAATCCGCCTATGCGCCAGGACGTATGCCGGCTCATGGGTTCGTCGTAACGCAACCGTGACGAATTCCGCCCGCGCCTCATGGCCGCGATCACCGTTTCACCCCTACGGGCCGCTTCACCGCCATCGCCGACGGCAAGCGTCTCGCCGCGGCGCCGATGCTGCCGGCGCCCAGCGTCAGGACCACGTCGTCGTGGCTGACAACACCGCAGAGAATCTCTGGCAGATTGTCCAGTTCCTCGACGAACACAGGTTCCACAGCGCCGCGGCTTCGCACGGCGCGCGCCAGCGACCGGCCGTCGGCGCCGGCGATCGGGGTCTCGCCCACGCCGTAGATCTCCGTCAGCAGCAGCGCGTCGGTATCGGAAAGCACCCGGGCGAAGTCATCGATCAACTCGTGGGTGCGGGTATAGCGGTGGGGCTGGAACGCCACGACCAACCGCCGATCCGGCCAGACCTGCCTGACCGCCTGCAGCGTCGCGGCGATTTCGGTGGGGTGGTGGCAGTAGTCGTCGACAAAGGTCACCTGACCGGACGGCGTGGTCACGGTGCCCAGCACCTCAAGGCGCCGATCGATCCCTGAAAACTCGGCAAGGGAACGCCGGATGGCGCGATCGGTGACGCCCAACTCGGTGACCACGGCGACGGCGGCCAGCGCGTTCAGGACATTGTGCGTGCCGGGCAGCCTCAATTTTAGCGGCAGCGGCGGACGGTCGGGGCGGCGCACTACAAAGGACGTCGACAGGCCTTCGGCGCGGACCTTTTCGGCGCTGACATCGGCGGAATGGGAAAGTCCGTAGCTGATCACCCGCCTGCCGAGATCGGGGATCAGTTCACGGGTATTGGCGTCATCCCGACACATCACCGCAAGACCGTGGAAGGGCAGGTTGCGCAGGAAACCTACAAATCCCTGCTTGAGGCGTTCCATTTCGCCTTCGTAGCTGCCAAGGTGGTCGGCATCGATATTGGTGACCACCGCCATCATCGGTTGCAGGTGAAGGAAGGAAGCATCGCTCTCGTCGGCTTCCGCCACCAGGTAGCGGCCGCTGCCCAACCTGGCGTTGGCGTCGGCGCCGAGCAGCCGGCCGCCGATCACGTAGGTGGGATCCAGCCCGCCCTCGGCCAGCATGCTCGCGATCAGGCTTGTGGTGGTGGTCTTGCCATGTGTGCCGGCAACCGCGATGCCGTATCGGAACCTCATCAGTTCCGCCAGCATCTCGGCCCGCTGCACCACCGGAATCCGGCGCCGGTGGGCCTCCATCATCTCCACGTTGCCCTGCGGCACCGCGCTGGTCACCACCACCACGTCGGCATCGCCCAGGTTCGCCGGATCATGGCCCTGGAAAATGCGCGCACCCAGTCCCTCGAGGCGCTCGGTGATGGCATTCAGTTTCAGGTCCGAACCCTGCACGTCATACCCGAGATTGATGAGTACCTCCGCGATGCCGCCCATGCCCACGCCGCCGATGCCGATGAAGTGGACGTGGTGGATCCTGCCCATGCGTTCGTTCATGCCGGCGCCCCCACGTACTCGAGGCAGGCGTCGGCGATACAGGTCAGGGCGCCGGGACAAGCCTGGGCCCTGGCGCTTGCCCCCATGGCGGCGAGCCGGTCGGGCCGGTGCAGCAACGCAACAAGCTCGTCGATCAGCCTCTGCGGCGTACACTCATGTTCCGGAATGACGATCCCCGCACCGCCGGAACTGAAGCTCTCCGCGTTGCGGGCCTGGTGGTCATCCACGGCGTATGGAAAGGGCACGAGGATCGCGCCGAGCCCCGCCGCGGTCAGTTCGGCGATGGTCAGCGCACCGGCACGGCAGATCACCAGGTCCGCCCACGCGTAGGCGCCGGCCATGTCATCGACAAAGGCATCCACCCGTGCCGCAAGGCCATGCTCCGCATAACCGCGCCGCGCGGTCTCAAGCCCGCGTCCGGCCTGGTGCCATATGTCCACGGAAACGCTGGCCGGGAGCCCTGCCAAAGCCCCGGGAACGCGTTCATTCAGGACGCGGGCGCCCTGGCTGCCGCCGAGAATCAGCACATGGGCGGCATCCCCCGAACGCCCGTTCGCCGTCCTGCCGGAATGGGCGAGATCGAGTATCTCGCGCCGTACCGGGTTGCCCACCAGTTCCGCGGCGACACCGCCGGGGAAGCTGTCGGGAAAGGCCTCGAACACCCTCCGTGCGATCCGTGACAGTAACCGGTTGGTGGTCCCGGCAACAGCATTCTGCTCGTGGATCAGCACCGGACGCCGGCACAGCCACGCAGCCACGCCGCCGGGGCCTGATACGAAACCGCCCATACCAAGGACCACCGCGGGTTTTCGCCGTCGCATCGCCGCCAGGGCTTGCACGACCGCAATGGCGATGCGGAACGGCGCGGCGAGCCAGGCGACCGCGCCCCGGCCCCGCAGACCTGCGATGGAAATCCACTCCATTTCGATGCCCGCAGCCGGAATCACCCGTGCTTCCAGTCCCTTGCGCGTGCCCATCCAGACCACCGGTTGCGCACGGCCGCGAAGCTCTTCCGCCACCGCCAGCGCCGGGAAGACGTGCCCGCCCGTACCCCCGGCCATGATCATCACCGGCGCGCCCGTCATGACCGCCGCTCCCGGGACCGCGGGCGCTTCCTGCTGCGGGCGCGCGCCACCTCCGGAGAAGCGGCAACCACCTCGTGATGGATTCTGACCAGCAGCCCAAGACAGACCAGGGTGATGACCGCGCTGGTACGGCCGTAGCTCATCAGCGGCAGGGTCAGCCCCTTGGTGGGCAGCAAGCCCGTGTTGACCCCGATATTGATGAAAGCCTGAATCCCCAGCATGAGGCCGATCGCGCTGCTCAGAAGCGCCTGGAACGGCAAGCCCGCGGCATACGCCCGCGGCGTCATGGCGATGGCGCGAATGACCAGCACACCGTACAGCACGATGGCCAGGGTGCTGCCCAGGAATCCCAATTCCTCGGCCAGCACCGCAAAGACGAAGTCGGTATGCGCTTCCGGCAGGTAGAACATCTTCTGCACGCTCTCGCCCAGGCCGACGCCCAGCCACTCGCCCCGGCCGATGGCGATCAGCGACTGCGTGAGTTGAAAGCCGCTGTCGAATGGGTCCGCCCACGGGTCGAGAAAACCTATCAGACGCTGGAGCCGGTAGTCCGATGACGTAGCCAGGTAGGCCATGCTGGCAACCGCGGTCGCCAGGCACAGGACGAAGGGCAGCAGCCGCGACCCGCCGATGAACAGGACTCCCAGGCTGGTCGCGGTGAGCACCGCGGCCGCGCCGAAGTCCGGTTCCGCCAGCAACAACGCGCAAGCCAGCGCCACGATCGCCAACGGCCAGATGAATCCCCACATCGTCGTACGCACGCGCTCCTGGTGGCGAACCACGTAGCTGCACAGGTACACCATCAGGCAGAGCCGGGCCGGGTCCGAAGGCTGCAAGCTCAGGGGCCCCAGGCTCAGCCATCGGGTGCTTCCATTGACGGAATGCCCCAGTCCGGGAATAAAAACCGATACCAACAGCGCGAAGGCGACCAGGAGGATCAGTCCACTGCGCCGATACCAGGTGTCGCAGGGAATCCTCGCAACGGTCAGGGCGCCTGCACAACCGATGGCGAGCGCCCCCAGGTGGCGGCTCAGGAAAAAGTGCGGCCTGCCCATCGAGCCGTCGGCGAAGGCTATGGACGCGGAACTCACCATGATCGTCCCGAATACCAGCAACCCCGTCGCCGCGGTCAACAACCACGGATCCACGTTGAACCGGTCGTCGGCGACGTGGGCGTTCATCGTTGCCGCGCCTCCACCGCCGCGACGAAGGCGTCGCCCCGTGCCCTGTAATCGGAGAACATGTCGAAACTTGCACAGGCGGGTGACAGCAGCACCGTCACCTGCCCGAAGCCTGTGGCGCGGGCCAGTCCTGCCGCCTGCTCGACGGCCGACGTCATGTCGTCGGCGCCGGTCACGGAGGTCACCCGCGAGAGTGCCTGCCTTAACGCCTCGCCCGCCTCCCCGATGACCACTGCTCCGGCGAGCCTGCCCGCGGCGGCTTCGGCCAGGGCCCCGAAATCGGCGCCCTTCGCGCGGCCTCCGGCAATCAGCACCAAAGGTCCGGGCAGACCGCGCAACGCCGCGACGGTCGCGCCCACGTTGGTGCCCTTGGAATCGTTGATGAACGTGATCCCGTCCTCCTCTGCCACCCGCTGACAGCGGTGCTCGAGCCCCGGAAACTCGCAAAGGGCATCCAGACTTCGCGCCCGGGCCGCAGGACTCAGGTCGGCGATGATCCTGTCGACCAGCGCCAGTGCCGCCAGGGCGTTGGCCTCGTTGTGCCGGCCGGGGATGCGCAACCGGGAGGCCGGCAGGACCGGGCGGGCGTCGCGGAACAGCCAGCGTTCGCCACGGTGCGGGACGGCGCAATAGCCGCGGTCCAGGCGCTCCCGCGCCGAGAAAGGAATGCCTTCCGGGAATACGGCGCCCATGGCCCTGACGATGGGATCGTCCCGGTTGTAAACCGGCACGCGCGCCGCCTCCAGCAGTCTCGCCTTGACGGCGGCGTAGCGTTCCAGGCTGCCGTGGCGGTCGAGATGGTCGGCGGAGACGTTCAGTACCGCGGCCGCTCCGGGGCGCAGGCTGCGGGTGGTTTCGAGCTGAAAACTCGACAATTCGAGCACGTAGACCTCGGGCGGGTCCGCCAGCAGGTCCACCGCGGGCGGACCCAGGTTGCCTCCGGCGGCTGCGCGAATGCCGGCAGCCGCCAGCATTCGCTCAACCAGGGTGACCACGGTACTCTTGCCGTTGGAGCCGGTGACCGCGACAATCGGCGCGCGAGCGGCGCGCGCAAACAATTCGATCTCGCTGACCAGGGGAATTCCGCGGCGCCGCGCCTCGGCCGCGATGCCGATATCCAGGCCCAATCCGGGCGAAATGACCACTTGGGACACTCCCTCCAGCCACCTCGGATGGAGGCTTTCGAGCTCGACCTGCAGTTGCGGTTGAGCGGCGCGCAAGGCCTCGAGCCCAGGCGGATTCGCGCGGCTGTCGATCACCAGCACCTCCTCGCCGCGTGAGGCCAGGAATTGCGCCGCCGCGAGTCCCGTCTCGCCCAGGCCCACTACCAGCGTGCGGTTATTCGACAGCGAACCGCTCATCTCGTCATCGCACAATTGCGCCGCAGTGCTCATCGGAATTCTTCAGTACTCCCGCGGATGTCCGCTACCTGATCTTCAGGCTGGCAAGACCGATCAACACGAGGACGACCGTGATGATCCAGAAACGCACGATCACCTTGGGCTCCGCCCAGCCCTTGAGTTCGAAATGGTGGTGCAGCGGGGCCATGCGAAAAATGCGCCGGCCGGTCAACTTGTAGGAGGTAACCTGGATCATGACTGAGACGGTTTCGATGACGAATACCCCGCCCATGATGAACAGCACCAGTTCCTGCCTCACCACCACGGCCACCAGGCCCAGGGCGGCACCGAGCGCCAACGCTCCGATGTCCCCCATGAAGACCTGCGCGGGGTAGGTGTTGAACCACAAGAAGCCCAGGCCGGCGCCAGCCAGGGCCGCACAGAAAACGAGCATCTCTCCGGCGCCCGCCACGTAGGGGATGCCCAGATAAGGTGCGAATACGGCATTGCCCGCCGCGTAGGCGAACAGCCCAAGAGCAGAGGCGACGAGTACCGCGGGCATGATCGCCAGGCCGTCCAGACCGTCGGTCAGGTTGACCCCGTTGGAGGAGCCGACGATCACGAGCCAGGAAAAGCCCACGTAGACGATCGCGCTCATGGGTATCAGCAGACCGGGAAAGTAGGGGACCAGCAACGCATGCTCCACGGCTGGGTTCTCGGCCGTGGCGTAGAGCACGCTCGCCGCCGCCAGGCCCGCTGCCGACTGCCAGAAGAACTTGGTCCCGGCCCTCAGCCCCCTGGAATTGCCCAGCCTCAGCTTGCGGTAGTCGTCGACGATACCGATGATGCCGAAGGCCACCGTGCACAGCAGCACGATCCACACGAAGCGGCTGCCGAGGTCCGCCCAGAGCAATGTGCTCACGATCACCGCCAGCAGGATCAGCACGCCGCCCATCGTGGGCGTGCCGGCCTTGGGCAGATGACTCTCCGGACCGACTTCGCGGATGGGCTGCCTGACCCGCCCGGACGCCAGCCGCTGGATGACGAAGGGACCCAGTGCGAACGACAGGATCAGCGCGGTCAGCGCGCTGAGAATGGCCCGCATGGTGATGTATCCGAATACGTTGAACGCGGAGAAGTACTGGGTCAGGTACTCGGCGGCGTAGATCAGCATGGGGCCTCCCCGTTGTCGCCGCCGGCGCCGAGCGAGCCGACCAGGCGATCGAGTCCCATCACCCTGGAACCCTTGACCAGCAGGGTCGCATCCTCGGTGAGTAGGGGTTTCAGGGCCTGATGCAGCGCAGTCAATTCAGTAAAGGACCTGGCCCCGGAGCCGAAGGCCCGCGCCGCCTCGTGACTCAATTCGCCAAGGGCGAACAGCGTGTCGCAGCAGTCCCGCGCGTACTCGCCGACCTGCCGATGCAATTCGGCCGCCTCGGCGCCCAGTTCCGCCATGTCGCCGAGGACGAACATCCGCCGCCCGCCACAGCCGCGCAGGTAATCCAGGGCGGCGCGGGTGGAGGTCGGATTCGCGTTGTACGTATCGTCGATGATGGCGGCTCCGCCACAGCCGCGCATCCGGTCGAGGCGGCCGCGGACCGGCCTTGCCCCGCTCAGTCCGGATTGGATGTCGTCTACGGAGGCGCCGACGGCAAAGGAGGCGGCGGCCGCCGCCAGCGCATTCAGCACGCTGTGACGCCCGCGCAGCGGCAGCGTCAACCCGACAGCCGTTCCATCCGGCAACGCCAGGGTGAATGCCGATCCGCCGCTTGAGTCGGCAACCTCGCCGCGTACCGTGCAATCGGAGGACGGCTCGAAACCGAAGGTCAGGACTCCGGCAGCGCGCGAGCGGCGGCGCCACGCGGAACAATAGGGGTCGTCGGCATTGAGTATCGCCGTGCCCGCCGACGGCAAATGATCGAGCAATTCGCCCTTCGCCTGCGCGACGCCGTCGATGGAGCCGAAACCCTCCAGGTGCGCAGCGCCGGCGTTGGTGATCACACCGACGGTGGGACAGGCCATTTGACTGAGCGCAGCGATCTCGCCGGCATGGTTGGCGCCGAGTTCGATGACCAGAATCTCGTGGTGATCGGCCAGTTCCATCAACGTCAGCGGCACGCCCAGGTCGTTGTTGAGGTTGCCCCTCGTGACGCAGACTTCGTGGCTGCGGCCGAGAATCCCGGCGATCAACTCCTTGACCGTTGTCTTGCCGTTGCTGCCTGTGACCGCCACCACGGGGATGGGAAAGTTTTTCCTCCACCCGCGGGCCATGCCGGACAGTGCGCCCCGCGTGTCCCGGACGCTGACCTGAGGCAGCGGTACGTCCGACAGGCGCGAGACCAACGCGCCCGCGGCATTGCCGGCATGCGCATCGGGGACAAAGTCGTTGCCGTCGAATCGTTCCCCGGGGATGGCCACGAAGAGGGCGCCGGGATCCAGTTCGCGGGTATCGATGCTGACGCGGCCGAACGCGGCGTCGGCGCCGAGCAGGGTCCCACTCACTTGCTTCGCCACCGCCGCCAGCGTTCTAGACCGCATCGTTCGCCAACCTCCCGCCAGCAGCCCGTGGCAACAGTCCCAGGGCAGCGCGCACCGTGGCGACGTCGCTGAAATCGCGGTCGCCATCGGCCGCTGTCTGCCGGAGTTCGTGTCCCTTGCCCGCAACCAGGACCACATCGCCCGGGCTCGCTTCGGCGACAGTCTCGGCGATGGCCGTGGCACGGTCGTGTTCAATTCGGACATCGCGATGACCAATCATGCCGGCGTGGATTTCGGCAATGATCATCCCGGGTTCTTCGCCGCGGGGGTTGTCGTCGGTGAGCACGATATGGTCCGCGAACCGCGACGCGGCCTCGCCCATCAGCGGGCGCTTGCCCCGGTCACGCTCCCCGCCGCAGCCGAATACGCACCAGAGGTCGCCGGAAGCCTGGCGGCGAAGTTCTTCGAGCACCCGCTCGAGTCCCGTAGGCGTATGGGCGTAATCCACAGCCACCCAGGGCTGCCGCGCCCCCCCGCCCAGCACCTGCATGCGGCCGGCGGGCGCCCGGCAGCGGCTCAGCGCTTCGCACGCTTCGGCGAGCGGCACGTCCCAACCCAGCAGCACACCCAGCGCCAGCAGCAGGTTTTCCGCATTGAAGTCGCCCACCAGGGGCGAGTCGAGCAGGGCTTCGTCCGCGCCCGTCGTCCCGACGAGCGGCCCTTCGACCCGAACTGACAGGCCGTTCATGGACGATTCCACGACCGTCCCTCGAAGTTCACCCCGGTCGCGCAGGCCAACCTCGATGCGCTCGATCGGATCGGCCAGCTCGCGCGCCAGAGCCGCGCCGAAGGCGTCGTCCACGAAGATCACCGCGCGGCGCAGTTCCGGCCACTGGAACAGCCGGGCCTTGGCGGACCCGTAGCTGTCCATGTCCCCGTGGTAGTCGAGGTGATCGCGAGTGAGATTGGTGAATACGGCGGTATCCAGTGTCAGCCCGGCGATCCGATCCTGTGCAAGGGCGTGGGAGGACACTTCCATCGCGACGAATTCCGCCTCAAGGGAGCCCAATGTGCGGTGCAGCGACAGGCAGTCCGGGGTCGTCAGGGCCTGCGGCGCAAGATTCGGCGGAATTCCGGCCCCCACGGTGCCCAGGTAGCCGCAGGGCGAACCGCGTATGGTCTGCGCCTGGGCCACGAGATACGCCACGGTGCTCTTGCCGTTGGTCCCGGTGACGCCGGCCAATCGTGGGGTGGGATGTGGCGGTGCATAGAACGTACGGCCCAGGTCGCCCACGCGGCTGCGCAGATTGGCGACCGCCAGGTACGGCACGTCGGCGGCGCCGGCTTCCACCCCCGGCTCCGGCTCGTACAGGACGACCGCCGCGCCCCTGGCTACGGCATCCGGCGCGTACTCGATACCGTGACTCTCGCCGCCCTGAACGGCGACGAAGGCCGCACCCGGACCTGCCTGCCGGCTGTCCATCACCAGGTCGGCGATTTCAATGCCGCTCAATTCGGCCGGAACGCCGCCCAGCAACTCGCCCAGCGTCATGACGGTTCCCACCGCCGCGGCCATCATTGGCGCACCTCGGCGGTGGCCCCCCGGGTGAGCGCGGTCAGCGGCGGTTCACTCAGGCCGTCGGGCGGAACCGAGAGCAGACGAAGTCCGCCGGCGACGATTCTCGAAAAGATCGGCGCCGCCACTTCGCCGCCGTAGTAAGCGGATCGCCTCGGCTCGTCCAGGACCACCACAGTCACCAGCCTTGGGGCGCTAACCGGGGCGAAACCGCCGAAAACCGCCAGGTAGCGATTTTCGAAGTAACCGCCCTCGCCGGACTTCCAGGCGGTGCCGGTCTTGCCCGCCACGCGGAAATTGGCGACCGCCGCGCGGCGGCCGGTACCCTGGCGAACCACGGTCTCCAGCATGCTCTGCAGCATTTCGGCCGTGTGCCTGGACAAAACCTGTTCTCCCTGTTCGGCGTCTTCCACCGCCAACAGCGAGACGGGGCGGCGCACGCCGCCGGCGGCGATCACCGCGTAGGCCTGTGCCAGTTGCAACGCCGTAACCGAAACGCCGTAGCCATAGGAGAGCGTGGCCTGGCCCACCGGGTTCCAGTAGTGAACATCCTGCAGCACACCGGCGGATTCCCCCGGGAACCCGCTCTCGGTAACCCGGCCGAGCCCCAACCGCGACAGCGTCGACCAGAGATGTTCCTGATCCAGTTGCAGCGCCAGCTTGGCGGCCCCCACATTGCTGGACCGCACCAGGATCGTGGTGAGATCGATGGCGCCCAGGTTGTTGTTGTCCTTGGTGATCTCCCGGCCATCGACCCAAAGCGTGCCGGGAGAGGTGTCGATTACGGAATTCGGTTGGAATCGGCCGCTCTCAAGCGCAGCGGCCACCACGAAAGGCTTGACGCTTGATCCCGGCTCGAAGATGTCCGTAATCGCGCGGTTCCGGTAGCGGGACGGGTCGTATTGAGTGCGGTTGTTCGGGTTATAAGAAGGCTGGTTCACCATCGCCAGCACTTCGCCGGTGGCCGGATCCAGGACCACCGCCGAACCCGAGATGGCATCATGATCGGCGACGGCCTGCTTCAGTTCGCGATAAGCCAGGTACTGGAGCCTGAGATCCAGGCTGGCCCTCAGGGTCCTGCCGGGACGGGCCGGCTTGATCAGTTCAACGTCTTCGACGATGCGTCCCAGGCGGTCGCGAAGCACCCGTTTGGCGCCATGTTCCCCGTTGAGCCAGTAGTCGAATTCGAACTCCAGACCTTCCTGCCCCACATCGTCGATGTTGGTAAAGCCGAGCAGATGTCCGACCACCTCGCCCGCCGGGTAGTAACGCCGGTACTCGCGAAGCGTCGCCACTCCCGGAACCCCCAGTTGCAGGACTCCTGCGGCGTGATCCGGAGGCAGGTGCCTGCGCAGGTAGACGAACTCCCGTTCCAGGTTGCTGGTCACGCGCCTTACGAGCCAATCCTCGTCCACCTGAAGGACCTGCGCCAATTCGGGCAGGCGATGCAAGGCCGGCGCCAGGTCCACGGGATTCGCCCAGATGCTGTCTACCGGAGTGCTGACGGCCAGGGGTTCACCGTGCCTGTCGGTGATCGAGCCCCGGTGCGCGGTGATCTGCACCGTGCGCAGGGAGCGATCGTCGCCCTGCGCGGAGAGGAATTCCCGTTGGTGGAACTGCAGGTAGAAGATGCGGCCCTCCAGCACCAGTCCACCGCAGATGAAAGCCAGAATGACCAGCGTAGTGCGCCAGCGCTTGCACTTCACCTGCTCGGGTTTCCCGGGTAAACTCATGAATCGGGCTCTGCCACCAGAATGATTTCGTCGGCCTCCACCTGCCTCAGGCTGAGCCGTTCCCGCGCGATCGCTTCAATCAGCCCGTGCGTCGCCCACGTGCTTTCTTCCAGTTGAAGCCGCCCCCAGTCGGCCTGCAGGCGGTCGCGTTCGCGGTTGAGCGCTTCCAGTTCCACGAACAATTGACGGGCCTGGTGCTCGGCCTGTATCACAAGGATGCCGGTCGCCGTGACTGCCGCGGCCAGGAACGCGAGCGTGCCGAACAGCAGCACCCTGCCCGTCATGCCGCCGCCTCCGATCGCTCGGCGACCCGCAGGCGCGCGCTGCGGGCGCGCGGATTCGCCTCGACCTCGGACTGCAGCGGCCGGATCAGCCCGCCGATGAGGCGCATCGTCGGGCCGGCGCCGGGCGGAATGTCCGGCAACCCCGCGTACACCGGGTCACCCTTGGCCTGCCTGGCCATGAATCGCTTGACGATCCGGTCTTCCAGTGAATGAAAGCTGATGACGCACAGCCGGCCGCCGTCGGCAAGCAACCGAAGGCATTGCTCGAGTGCGGCCTCCAGGGACTTGAGTTCACGGTTGATGTGGATTCGTATCGCCTGGAACACGCGTGTCGCCGGATGGATTCGACGATGGCCCGGTCCTGCCGCGCGCGCCACGAGCGCCGCCAGCTGTCCGGTCGTGTCGATCGGCGCCGACGCGCGGGTTTCAATTATGGCCCTGGCGATCCTGCGCGCCCTGGGCTCCTCGCCGAAGCGCCGCAGGACGGTGGCCAATTCGGCCTCGTCCACCTGCCGCAGCCATCGCCGGGCGCTGATGCCGTCGTCGGGATTCATGCGCATGTCGAGCGGTCCGTCATTGGAAAAGCTGAAGCCCCGTTCCGGATCGTCCAGTTGCGCGGAAGAGATTCCCAGGTCGAAGAGCGCACCGGCGAGCCGATGCTCGCACAACCAGGGCGCCACGAGCGCACGAAAATTCTCGAAGCCGCCGAAGCGGACGGAAAACCGGGGGTCGCCGCCGAATTTCGCGCGGGCGTGCTGCACCGCTTCGGGGTCCTTGTCCAGAGCGAGCAGTCTGCCGTGTTCTCCCAGCGCCGCCAGGATTCCGGAGGTATGTCCGCCCCGGCCATAGGTACCGTCGACATACCAGCCGTCCCGCGATAAAGCCAGACCCTCCAGGACTTCATTCACCAGCACCGGTCGATGACTCGCCATTGCACGCTCTTGAGTTCGGGCAGATCAGAAGGTGAGGGTTCCAAGCTCGGCCGGCAGACCCAGGCCTTCACCTGGATCGGTGGCGAACCATTCATCCCGCTTCGCGTTCCAGCGATCCTCGTCCCACAATTCGAACCTGTGGCGCTGGCCGAGCAACATGGCCCGCCTGCCCAGCCCCGCAACGTCGCGAAGATCCTTCGGTATCAGCACCCTCCCATGCGCGTCCATTCTTATGTCCGTGGCGTAGCCCATCATGATTTGCTGCAGTCCACGGGCCACGGGGTTAACATTCGGCATGGCCATGAGATTGCGTTCGAATTCCTCCCAGTCGGGCTCCGGGTAGATGAGCAGGCATTCCCGATCGACGGTCGCCACCAGCTTTCCGCCGCTGCGGCTGGTGACGGCATCCCGGTATCGGCTCGGAATGGCCATTCTCCCCTTGGCATCCAGGGCAATCTTTGAGGCGCCACGAATCATGGAAAACCCACTTTCTCCCACAATTTCCCACTTTTCGACACTATAGGAACGCAATTACTTGTGTGTCAAATCATTTTTTTTGGTGTGACAGTAAGTTAGGAGCGAAAAAGGCCCGCTGGAGAAGCTCAGCGCCAACAAATAATCAATGGGTTACGTATTATTTCTAGGTGTAAATTTAGAAAACTGCCCGAACTATCATTACGAGATTGTGGGCCAGCCTCCCACTCAGGCACGAAAGGCGCGATTCTACAGACGGACGCGATGGAGGAGTCCGTCGAGTCTCGACCGGACCCTCGAGACGCCATCGGACACGTGGAATTGAAGGGAGTCGGCCTGTAAGCCGGGTTCTGTCGAGGGCAGCCATTCATCTAGGACGCACGTCACCGCACGTCTCCAGCGACCTACCCGGGAACTCGTGTGGGCACACTGCAAGCGTTCCCCTATTCGGTCTTGCTTCGGGTGGGGTTTACCCTGCCACAGGCGTTACCGCCCGCGCGGTGCGCTCTTACCGCACCATTTCACCCTTACCGGCCTCGCGGCCGGCGGTATATTTTCTGCGGCACTTTCCGTAGGCTCACGCCCCCCAGGCGTTACCTGGCACCCTGCCCAATGAAGCCCGGACTTTCCTCCGGGATTTCTCCCGGCGACTGCCCGGCCGACTCCCGCGAATAGATTATCAGAGAGGCCGATCCAGCGTGAGCCTGTAGACATGGTTGCGGGCTACCCCGAGAATCCTTGCGGTCAGCGTGACCGCAACGCGGTTGGTGACTTCAACGGCCAGCAGATCGAATACCCGAAGGACCTCATCGTTTTCTGGCCCGACCCCCTCGCCGGCGCCCGCGATCACCAGAACGAATTCACCCCTCAGGGGAATCTCGCCGCCAAGCTGCGCCGTCAGCGTCCCCAAGTCGCCACGATGCACGCACTCATGGAGCTTGGTGAGCTCGCGTACGATGCTGGCGCGACGGTCGGACCCGAACTGCGCCAGCAATTCGGCCATGGTGTCGCGGATCCGGTGCACCGATTCGAACAACACTACCGTGGCGGTTTCCCGCGCCAGAATCTCCAGGCGACTTTTCCGGGGACCGGCCCGGCGCGGCAGAAATCCCTCGAAGACGAACCGGTCGGTGGATTCTCCGGCCACCGACAGCGCCGCCGCCAGCGCGCTCGGGCCCGGGATGGGAACCACCGGCACACCGGCTTCATGCGCCGCCCGCACGAGCAGGAGACCCGGATCGCTCAGCAACGGCGTACCCGCGTCGCTGACCAGCGCAACCGACTCGCCGCGGCGCAGCCGCTCCAGCAAGCCTGGGGTCTGCCGTGCCTCGTTGTGATCGTGACAGGAGATTGTGGGCGTTTTGACTCCGAGCCTCTTGCGCTGTTCGGAAGCCTTTGATCGATAAAGGTTTCGAGCAAGTCCAAAAAGAACTTTACCCCAGGAATCGGCGGTTTTGGCGGGATTTTGGGCCGTTTCCGGTCTCGGCGCCGGATTTTCACCCCAAG
>JAJEFE010000140.1 GCA_022820625.1 Gammaproteobacteria bacterium
TTGGACCGCAGCCGACGAATCACGATGTGGTCGAGATGGTTCTCCAGGTACTCCTGCACCTTTCTCTCGTACTCCGCCCCAGTCATCCTCGGCAGGTAATCAGCGACACCCACGCGCACGTCCACGATCTCGTCCTGGAAATCGGTAAAGACGATCGTGCGCTCTTTCTTGTCCAAGAGCGGCACCAGACCTCGCAGACGCAAGCGCAGTTCCTCAATACCATCCAGGCCGATGCCTTCCCAGAAGGCGCTCTCCTGCATGGAAGCCAGATAGGCGAGTTGGGCCGCCACCGCAGGAATCGCGCTTTTTTCTTCGAGCAGCATCGCGATCTCGACCACACGTCTGCGGCGCTGCTCGAATGCACCCGTGTCGCCCTCGGCGAAGGCCAGTTGCATCTTCAGTGCCGTGAGATCGAACAGGCGCGCCTCGATCTCGTCGGCCTCGATCTCGCTGGGAAGCCCGGCAACGTCCCGCTGCAGGGTCTCCACGTCGGAAGTGGTGAGCCGCCCCCACGACTCCGGCCGCCGAAAACGCTCGACCGCTTCGAGTTGCATGCGCACGATGAAGTTCTCGCGGTTCATCGCCGCCACCTCCCGGTGGAGTTCCTTCGCCAATGCCTCGGCCAGCGCCGCTTCCGTATCAAGTTCCGGCATGGCCCGGACGTTGGTCAGCAACTGCACCCGCGACCGAAAGAGCCGGGTTCCGAGAGGAACGCCGCCACTGGGCTCGATTCCCTCCGGCTGCTCGCGGAAGAAGTCGAAGTTGAAGCAGAAATCGAAGACGCGGAAATCTTGTTTGTGGTCTCCCGGCCCGAACAAATCGGGGCACAGGCGCGTGCCGCGCCCGATCATCTGCCAGAACTTGATCCGCGAATAGACCGGCTTGAAGAAAACCAGGTTGGCTACTTCGGGCACGTCAATGCCGGTATCGAGCATGTCCACGGAAATCGCAATGTGCGGCGCCTTGTCCTTCCGTGAGAAGTCGTCGATCAGACTCTGCGAATACTCGGCGTAGTGATCAATGACCCGGGCGAAATGCCCGGCGTGCTGGGGGTAGTGGTGGTTGAACCGCCGTTCGAACCGCCGTTCGATGAACATCGCATGGTCGTGGTTGCGGGCAAAGATGATCGTCTTGGCCAGCCTGTCCCCGCCCTCCACCTTGTGGCCGTGCTGCATGAGATGTTGCAGCGCCTTGTCCACCGTGTCGCTGTTGAACAACCAGTTGTTGATGGCGGACGCGTTGACATGTGCCGGCAGCGCGCCATCGTCCTGGTCGTCACCCCAGTCAAGGCTCTCCCACTGTGCCTGCTCTTCCTCAGTGAGCGAGTCGTAGTCGATGCCCTCGCGCGGGAACCGGAGATCCACCTGCTGAACCTTCGGCGGGACGAGAAAACCGTCCTTCACCGCTGTCGCAAGTTCGTACGCGTCCGTTGGAACACCCGGCTCCAGGTCGAAGAGCTTGTATGTGTTCCGGTCCACCTGATCCCTGGGCGTCGCGGTCAGGCCCACCAGAAGCGAGTCGAAGTACCGGAAGATAGCCCCGTACTTCTGATAAACGGATCGGTGCGCCTCGTCGATGATCACGATATCGAAATGACCGACGCCGAAGCGCGCCTCGTCGCCTTCGGTCTCGTTGATCAGCCCCATCATCGTCGGATAGGTGCAGACGTACATCCGGCCCGTCTTGTCCTTCTCGGTCACGAGGTTCACCGGGCTGGACTCCGGCAAGTGGGTCTTGAACGCTGCCACCGCCTGGTTCACCAGCGCAATCCGGTCCGCCAAAAACAGCGCCCGCTTTACCCAGCCGGCCTTCTGCAGGAGATCCACCAGCGCGATCGCCACGCGAGTCTTGCCGCTGCCGGTCGCCATCACCAGCAGTGCCTTGCGCTTCGCCTGCTCGAACTGCTCGCCGATGCTGCGGATCGCGCGCTTCTGGTAGTACCGCCCGGCGATGGCGTCCCTGACCTGCGTCACGGCCAGCGGCTTGCGGTGAGTTCGACGACGGAGCAGTGACGCCAGTTCATCCATTTTGTAGAAGCCGGCGACGAGTCGCGGCGCGTAGGCTTGATCGTCCCAGAGGCGGGTCCTGTAGCCGTTGGTGTAGAAGATGATGGGCCGCTGGCCGTGCATGGCCTCCAGGCAGTCCGCGTAGAGCTTGGCCTTCTGTCGGCCCACTTCCGGATTGACGATGGCCTTCTTTGCCTCCACCACCGCCAGCGGCTTGCCGTCATCTCCCCACAGGACGTAATCGGCGTAGCCGCGCCCCGACTTATTTGGCATGCCTGTGACTTCATACTCGCGGTCCTGTTCCTGGTCGAGCGGCCATCCAGCCCGTTGCAAGGCGAGGTCGATGATCAACCTGCGGGTTTTGTTCTCTTTCCAGTCGCGGGTCTCCGGGACAGTCTCATTCTCCGCCCTGATGGCCGCGAGACGTGCATGCAACGCCTCCAGCGCGCTTTCGACCTCCTTGCGTGCGTCGTCGGCAGCGTCCCGTTGGCTCTTGAGGGCCTTTAGTTCCTCGACGCTGGCGGGTGTGACACCTGCTTCCAACCTGGGGATGAGAGACTCATCGAAAACCTTCCCGCGAAGATTCTCCGCCCCTCTTCGCAGATAAGTCCGGCCCGCCCAGTAGAAGACGTGCGCCAACTCCCGCACGACGTTCAGCGCGTGCTCCGACGTCGGTGGCTTGTTGCCATGCACCGCCACGTTGCCCGCCTGCCGGACGTACTCCGCCTTCCGCCACACTACCTCGGGCACGATCTCGCGGAATAGAGGTTCGCTCAGGTAAGCATCCAGCTTCGTGACCTTTGGCGGACTCAGCGCCTTCTCGAGCCGGTAGATACGCTTGACCAAGCGCTCCAGCGCGTGCCGGGCGTGGAAGCAGGATGCGCGTGGGTCGCCGTAAACGTGGCGCTCCGCATAGCTCGCGCTTTCCGCCGCATGAGGAAACTCCTGCTCCAGAAACGCGAAGTTGGCGGAAACCTCCACGGCAGCTCAAAGTTCTCCCTGGAAGGCGCGCGATTGCAGCGAGGCGAAAAGCGTGTCGAGTTCGACGAGGTGGGCGCGCTGGCGCGTCTTTTGTCGTTCGACGGATTCGGCGATGGCGGCGAAACGACGTTGTAGTGCCATCGATGGGAGATTCATTCGAAGCGCCTTTAGACGCCCAAGGCTGATACGGCCACGTGTTTGACCTCGAACGAGTCGTAGGGCCACTGAAACTACGCGCGGATTATTCAAGAACCAACAGACGTACGTCGAATCAACCTTGGCCGGGTCAACTCTCATGAGAACGCAATCGGCCTTGTTGAGAGCACGATCCAGTGTCGGTGGGACAACGCAGGCGCGAAGATTGGGGTCGCCCAATGTTCCAATGATCACATCACCAGGGCGGCAGTGATTTCCCGGCAGCCCCGCGAAGTGCGCCTCGGAAATGTAGGCGAGATCATCATTCAGCATTTCACCGATGCCGATATTCTGGAGCCGAATAACCCGCACCCCGGTTTCAACATAGTGAGACGATTTGAGGTTCGAGCCAAACGGACCGTCTCTGAGCACCTCCGAAATCGCGGGTAGCGAAGTCGACGGCCAATCCATGGGATTGGTGAGGGGGTCACCGAACATGTCGAGGAAGGTGGATTGGAGGAGGGTGTCGAGCTGGGCGAGTGCCTCGCGGCGCTTGGCCCGCAAGGCGTCCGCCGCATCCAGAATCCTCGCAATTCGCGTCTGCTCGGCGAGCGGCGGGAGAGGGATTTGAAGGGAGGCAATGTCGCCTTTCGAGACTTGAAGAAACGTCGCTCCTCGACCTCGAGAGCGCAGTGCGGGGGCAGCATGATCGAGCCAATGTCCGAGGTAGGTTTGGATTAAGGTGCCTTCCTTAGCCCTGAGACCAGCCACTCCACGCCCAAGGCAGTACTCCGTGTCTGACCAATTGCGATCGCCAATCGTCGCGCGGATGCACAGGATGAGGTCGCCGCGCTTGGACAGCTTCTTTGGGGCATCAGTATGTTTCTTGGGCGCAGGAGTTGTTTCGCCGAAGTCTCCGGCCCCGGCAATCAATGGGTAGCCGCGTCCGGCATGGTTATAGCTATCCCCCTTAGGTGCTTGCCCCATTGATATTTCGCACACAGAGGAAAGGGTTCTCGTGGGAAAGATACTCATCCCACCAGCCTTTCTATCTCCTCACGCCCCTTCGTGATCTCGCCTTCCAACGCCGCCAGTCGCTTTAGGATCACTGTCGGCGGGTCGTGCGCCACCGCCTCGTACTCGACCTCCTTGTAGCGGTTGATCGACAAGTCGTACTCGTTGTCCGCAATTTCGGCCATCGGCACGAGAAAACTCCGGTCCGTCCGCGCCCGCTTGTGCTCCACCTCGCGGTTCCGCCAGCGGGTGAGGATGTCGGGAAGGTCGCTGTTGTCCGGTTGCGGGGTGCGCTTGTCGTCCAGCGAGTAGCCGTCCGCTTGCATGCCATAGAACCAGACGTCGTCCGTGCCTCCAGAGTTCGTCTTGGTAAAGAGCAGGATGGCGGTGGAGACGCCGGCGTAGGGTTTGAAGACGCCTGAGGGCATGGAAATTATGGCGTCGAGCTTCTGCTCCTCCACAAGAATCCTGCGAAGAGTCTTGTGCGCTTTACTCGCTCCGAAAAGCACGCCGTCGGGCACGATGACGGCGGCGCGCCCGCCGGGCTGGAGCAGGCGCAGAAACAGGGCAAGGAACAGCAACTCGGTCTTCTTCGTCTTGACGACCTGCTGCAAGTCCTTGGCGGTGGATTCGTAATCGAGGCTGCCCGCAAACGGTGGATTGGCGAGAACGAGCGAATACCGTTCGGCGTCTTCCGCCGCTTCCGCCGACTCCGTCTCGGCCAGGGAGTCCTTGTAGCGGATGTCCGGATTTTCCACGCCGTGCAGCAGCATGTTCATGCTGCCAATACGGAGCATGGTGGTGTCGAAATCGTAGCCGTGGAAGGTTCCCTCGTTGAACCGGCGTCGGGTTTGCGCGTCCTTGTAGATGCTATCGCCGTGGTGTTCGACGAGATACTCGGACGCCGCGACGAGGAAGCCGGCGGTGCCGCAAGCCGGATCGCAGATGATGTCGTTCGGCGTGGGAGCGGTCATGTCCACCATCAACTTGATGATGTGGCGCGGCGTGCGGAACTGACCGTTCTGCCCGGCGGTGGCGATCTTGCCGAGCATGTATTCGTAGAGGTCGCCCTTGGTGTCTTGGTCGGCCATGTCGATGTCGTCGAGCTGGTCAACCACGTTGGCCAGCACCCGGGGCGTGGGCATCATGAAGATGGCGTCCTGCATGTGGTCGGTGTAAGTGGATCCCTCCTCCGAGTCTCCCGCTTGGCCCATCGACTTGATGAAGGGGAACACCTGGTCGCGCACCGTCTCAAACATCTGCTCCGGAGCCAGCTCCTTGAAACGGGACCAGCGCAGCGTGTCCTGGTCCGCCGCGAATACCGGATCTTCAATCGGGTTGCCGGTGCGCGCGGCCTTGTGCTCCTTGCGCGTGTGCAGCTCGTCCAGCCCCCTGATGAAGAGCAAGTAGGTGAGTTGCTCAATGACCGAGAGCGGATTCGAGATGCCGCCGGACCACATGGTGTTCCAGATCCGGTCGAC
>JAJEFE010000099.1 GCA_022820625.1 Gammaproteobacteria bacterium
ACGGCCGATTGGAGCGCGCCCAGGGGCCTTTGTGCGCCCACGCCGAGCCATCGGCCGATTCCGCGGTCGCCCATGCGGGTTCATCGCCAAATTGCGCCCTTCGCCTGACCGCGAAACATCCTACGGCGCACGCTCCTAGGGAACTCTGACCGATGGCAATCCGTGATTATCAGTCGCTCATGCTTCCAACTCTCAAGACCCTCTCCGACCGGGTGGAGGTGCCGCTTGTCGAGATTCGCCGGCGTGTCGCAGACGCCGAGAATCTGACCGAGCTGGAGATCTCTGCGAGACTTCCAAGCGGACAGACGATCCTGGCCAACCGGGTGAGTTGGGCCGTGTTTGGCATGGAGCGGGCAGGGCTTGTGGAACGGGTCCGACGCGCGGTCTATAAATTGACGGCGGAAGGCGGGCGGCTGCTGGACAGCGAGCCGGTGCGAATTGACGACAGCGTGCTTCGCACCTACCCGCCTTTTGTCGAGTGGAAGCGGCGAGTGAGTCAGCGGACCGAAGACAGTCGACAGCCGAAGCCGCAAGATGATGGATCAACGGAGACCCCTGAGGATACGCTGGTCCGAGCCGCACAGGAGCTGCGTACGGTGTTGGAATCCGAAGTGCTGGATCGCGTTCTCGGTGCTCCTCCCGCGTTTCTCGAACGGGTGGTAGTCGACCTGCTACTCTCGATGGGCTACGGCGGGGGACTCGCCGACATGGGACGGGTGACCGGCCGATCGGGAGACGGCGGGATAGACGGCACGATTCGCGAAGACGCCCTTGGCCTTGACGAAGTGTATGTTCAGGCCAAGAAAAACGCACCGGGCAACTCTGTCGGTGAAGGCGACCTGCGCAACTTCGCCGGCGCCATCGATGCTGCCGGCACCACCAAGGGCGTATTTGTCACCACCGCCGGTTTCACCCGGTCCGCGAGGGACTACGTCAAGCGCAGCCCGAAGCGCATCGTGCTGATCGACGGTGCCGAACTGGCCCGCCTCATGGTGCAGCACGATGTCGGGGTGCGCCGCCGGGATCGTTTCGAGATCAAGCGCATCGACGAAGACTATTTCGATCAGGACGCGTTGTAGCTCGTGCCACTGTCCTGGAATGAGGTTCGCGTCCGCGCCGCCGACCTTGCCGAAGAATGGCGGGACGCCTCCTACGAGAAAGGCGAGACGCAGAGCTTCTACAACGCCTTTTTTAGGGTGTTCGGCGTCCAACGTCGCAGCGTCGCGCGTTACGAGGCGCATGTCGCGAAGCTGGACAACCGTTCGGGCTTCATCGACCTGTTCTGGCCGGGCGTGCTTCTCGTCGAGCAGAAAAGCGCCGGACGCGATCTCAAGCGCGCCTACCAACAGGCCGGGGAGTATTTCGACGCTTTGAGCGAGCGCGTGCGCCCCCGCTACATACTGGTGAGCGATTTTCGGACCTTCGAGCTGCACGACCTGAGCGAACGGCGGCAGGTCGCTTTCTCCCTCGCGGACCTGCCCGCCCACGTGGAGGCATTCGGCTTCATCCTCGGCCGCGAGCGCCGCACCTTCCGGGATCAGGATCCGGCGAACATCGAGGCGGCCGAATTGGTCGGACGCCTGCATGACGCGCTTTCGGAGGCCGGATACCGGGGCCACGATCTCGAACGGTTCCTCGTTCGAGTCGTGTTCTGCCTGTTTGCCGACGACACCGGAGTGTTCGAGCCGCGCGACATTTTTCTGGAGTTCGTCGAGACTCGCACGGGCGAGGACGGCGCGGACCTGGGCGCGCTCTTGATGCAGCTGTTCCAGGTGCTGAACACGCCGGACGAGGAGCGGCTGGCGACGCTTGACGAGGACCTGGCCCGCTTCCCCTACGTAAACGGCGATCTGTTCGACGGGCCGCTGCGCATCCCGGCCTTCGATTCGGGCATGCGCGAGAAACTGCTTGACGTGTGCCGCTTCGACTGGTCGAACATTTCCCCGGCGATTTTCGGCTCCTTGTTCCAGTCCGTGATGGACCGCAAACAACGCCGCGCACAGGGCGCGCACTACACGACCGAGAAGAACATCCTCAAAGTCATCGAGCCGTTGTTCATGGACGACCTGCGGGCCGAGTTCGGGCGGTTGAACTCCCGCAGGGACAGTCGGCGTCTGGCCGAGCTTCGGCGGTTTCAGGGCAAGCTCGGACGGCTGACCTTCTTCGACCCGGCCTGCGGCTGCGGCAATTTCCTCATCATCGCCTACAGGGAATTGCGGCTTTTGGAAATCGAGGTCATCCGTGAGATCCGGCACGCCACGGCCGCAACCAGGCAGGTGGTGCTGGATACGTCATGGCAGTCGGTGGTAGACGTCGATCAATTCTACGGAATCGAGATTGGCGAGTTCCCGGCGCGAATCGCGGAGACCGCGCTGTGGATGATGGACCACATCATGAACAACCGGCTGAGTCTGGAATTCGGCCAGTCCTATGCGCGTATCCCGCTTGCGACGTCTCCGCACATCGAACACGGCGACGCGCTGGAAACGGACTGGTCCGAGTTGCTGCCGCCGAGGGACTGCTCCTTTGTCTTGGGCAACCCGCCGTTTGTCGGCTCGAAGTATCAGACGGCCGGGCAACGAGCACAGGTGCGCGCGATCGCGGCGCTCGGCAAGAGCGGCGGCACGCTCGATTACGTCGCGGCCTGGTTCATCAAAGGAGGAGAATATCTGAAGGGGAGCACCGCACGGATCGGCTTCGTCGCGACCAACTCGATCACGCAAGGCGAACAGGTCGCGCAGCTATAGCCTGTCCTGTTCGAACGGTGCAAGCTGGAGATCGCGTTCGCCCACCGCACATTCGCTTGGGGATCGGACGCGCGCGGCAAGGCCCATGTTCATGTAGTCATACTCGGCCTCGACAAGCGAACGGCCACGCGGCCGGAAAAGCGCCTGTTCAGCTATCCGGACATCGATGGCGAGCCAGAGGAAAGCCGTCACGCGGCACTGTCGCCGTATCTGATTGACGCGGCCGGGCTATCCGACCCACATTTGGTTGTTAGGGAGAAAAGCGCGCCAATCAACGGAATGGGCCGATTGATAATCGGCTCCAAGCCCATCGACGGCCGCAACTACATATTCGACTCGGCGGAACGCAGCGCGTTTCTGAATGCCGAGCCGGAGGCCGCGCCGTTGCTGCGTCCATATATCGGGGCTCGCGAATACTTGCATGGTGGCGAGCGTTGGATACTGGCCCTGCATGACGCTCCGCCGCAAGTGCTGGCGCGTCTGCCTAGGGTGCGGGAACGAATCGCCGCCGTCCGCGCGTATCGAGCAGCCAGCAAAAGCGCGCCGACGCGCAAGCTCGCCGCGACGCCGACGCTCTACCATGTCAATGTGCTACCCGCAGCTCCGTTCCTAGTGGTCCCTAAAGTGAGTTCCGAACGGCGCGAATATGTGCCGGTGGGCTGGCTGGAACCGCCGACGATTCCCAGCGATCTCGTGTTCGTCCTTCGAGATGCGACCCTACCTATCTTTGCGCTTTTGACCTCTTCAATGCACATGGCATGGCTGCGCCATATCGGCGGACGGCTAAAGAGCGACTATCGCTATTCCATCGGCCTTGTTTACAACACATTCCCGATACCGCCCGAACCCGCGGACCTGTCAAGCGTTGAACCGCTGGCTCAATCGGTGCTCGATGCCCGCACCGCCCATTCGGGCGCGACACTGGCCGAGCTATACGACCCGGACCTGATGCCGCCCAATCTGCGTCGAGCCCATCAGGCACTGGATCGCGGTGTAGATCACCTTTATCGACGTAGCGGCTTTTCCGTCGAGAGCGCACGTGTCGAGTTTCTGTTCAAGCCATATGAGAGGATGTCTGCGCCGTTAACCGCTTCGGCGAAGACAAAGAAGAATCGCCGGACGACCCGAAAGAGTCGCCGGTAGTGACTTGCCGAGCGTTCAGCGTGAACGAAAAACGACAATAGGCTGATGCACCACTTCACCGTTTTGGGCCTATTTTTCGATGTTATTGGTGTCCTTCTGTTGGGCGTAGACCTAATTCGATTTCAACGGGCGACTCGAGAACGAGCAAGAAAGGGTCGAGCGATGTTCGACGAAATCGAAGAGGACTATGGCGGAATCGAATCGTGGGCGGACGAAATAATGCAACAATCCAAGTGGATTCCAGAGAGTTCCTATTCTCGACATCACTCGGAAGACGAGGTGTCATACAACGCACGACATGCCCTTGACGGTCTGAGGGATTTATCTTCCACAGTGAACGGACTGGCCGAGCACGCAACCAGAGTTGCAAACATTCTCAGCAATGGCGCAGATCAGGACGAACGTCTTGCCTCATCCTCGTTCTGGTTCAGTATTTCCGGCCTCATTTTCCTAACTTTTGGATTCGGATTGCAGATAATTGGTGCTGGATTGTTTTCACAGTGAAGCATCCGAGTCGGTGCCTTGCACTGATGAACATGGACGATTTTCAATTGGCAATGGATTTGGCTTATGAACGCCACGTACGATTCCAGTAGATGGATTGTTGATGTAAACGGGCTCCCAGCACTATTTCCTACTAACCAGATCGACGCAACCTTTTGGGAGTCGCTGGGACGAACGGTGGCAACTTTCGGTTACCTGGAGCACGTCATGGGGCGGGCAATTTTTGCGCTCACCGCTACCAAGCCTTACAAGGCATCGGAAATCGAAGCGGCGTACGAGAAATGGTTGCCTAGGCTTGAGCGGGCCTTCACCGTGGGTTTCCTCTCTCAATTGAAGGCATAACACCCCCATCAAGATTGGTAACTCTCGCCGCTACAAGCCAGTGTCAGATCAGTGCGGAATGACTGCAGACTTGTCCGTCGATCCGGTCCGCCACCCGCTGCGCCGGTTCCCGCAACTGCTCCACCGTCCAGTCCGCGGCATAGCCCTCAGTTACATCGGCGGGCCGGGCATGGTTCACCAGCCGCTTGGTCAGCGAGATCGGCAGCATGAGTTCCCGCTCGGCCACCGTGATGAAACTGTTCCTCAACCCGTGGAACCAGAACTTCGCACCTCCTGCCTCGGTGATCGCCGCATAGTACTGCTGCACGCCCTCCACATGGCCCGATCGGCTCTTGCTCGACGGAAACACCCAGCCGGCGAATACCATGCCGGATTCCTCAAAACGCTTCCTTCGCCTGTGGAAAAAGGCGGCCAGCCGACGCACTCCGCTGAGGCGATGTACGGGATCGCGGAATCGCTGCTCTCGCGCGAAGCGGACGGTCGCGCGTTTCGCCTCATCGGAATCGGCGCTCACGGCCTGGTCGAGGCCGCCGATTCGCTTCAGGCCGATCTGCTCGACGACACGCCGGCGGAAAGCCCCGTCGACCGCGCGCTCGACCGTGTTCGCGAAAAGTTCGGCGAGGCGTCCATCGTCAGGGGCCGCGGCTTCGGCGTGAATCTCGAGCGGCAGGGCCCGTCAAAAGTAGAATGAGACACGGTGCGCACCTTGAATCTGCGATGCTGTTCAACTTCTCCAGCCAGACCCATCCCAATTTGAAACCTGACCTGACAATTGCCTTCTGCGTAATCTGGATCACGCTCGCCGGTGGTTGCAGCAGCGGTGGTGGCGGCGGTAGCGGAAGTACCGTGACCGCCGGGACCTCCCCACCACCTCCCGTAACGCCTGTGTCCCCTCTCGGCTCGCAAACCGTACGCTGCGAGAACGGCATGGCAGGCGAATACGCGTGCTCCGGTGTCGCGCTGCGAAGCCGCGTCTCCGTGGAGGAGATGGAAGGGAGTCGCAGTAACGACATCTGGGGGTGGGTCGATGCGCAGACTGATCGAGAATACGCGCTCATGGGCATGTCGAACGGAACGGCCTTCGTCGACATCACCGATCCCGAGAGTCCGCAGGTTATCGGCCTCCTGCCGACGCAGGCCGGGACGTCATACTGGCGCGACATCAAGGTCTATCGGGACCATGCCTATGTGGTCGCCGACAATGCCGGGGCGCACGGCTTGCAAGTGTTCGACCTGACGCGGCTGCGCGATGCCGTCCCGCCGGAGACGTTCATGCCGGATATCGTCTACGTGGACTTTGAATACGCTCACAATCTGGCCATCAACGAAGATACGGGATATGCCTACGCCGTGGGTTCGGACACGTGCGGCCACGGTCTGCACATCATCGACATCCGGACACCGAACAACCCCCTGTTTGCCGGGTGCCATTCGACCGTCAGGACGCACGATACCCAGTGTGTCGTCTACCGGGGTCCGGACGCCGGGCATCGCGACCGGGAAATCTGCGTGAGCTCCAACGAGGACCACATCGAGGTGGTCGACGTCACGCTCAAGTCGGCACCGGTCACGCTCTCGTCAACCGCATACGGCGAGCTCGGGTTCGTTCATCAGGGTTGGCTCACGGAGGATCACCGCTTCTTCTTCCTGGGCGATGAATTCGATGAAATCAGCTTCGGCGTGCCGACCCGCACACTGGTCTTCGACCTGACGGATCTGGATTCGCCCCGGTATGTCTACACCCATGAGGCGGCGACCGCCTCAACCGACCACAATCTTTACGTGGCCGGAAACCGCGTATTCCAGGCCAACTACAGCTCGGGATTGCGAATCCTGGAGTTCGACGATCCGGCGAATCGGGACCTGGTGGAAATCGCCTGGTTCGACACCTATCCGGAAGACAATGCCGAAGGTTTCGAAGGTGCCTGGAGCGTGTACCCCTACCTGCCGTCCGGCGTGATCATCGTCAGCGACCAGACCAACGGTCTGTTTGTCCTTTCCTTGCAGTAGACGCGCGGCAACTCCTTACGGACCAGGAATTCAGGACCTACGGCGCCGGCAACGCTTCCGACGGCGCCGGTGGTGCGCGATCAACGTCTCGGCCGAAGGCCATCAAGCGGATTGAGTCAGCCAGTCTAATCCAATACCGACATGAGCCTGAGCGGAGAGGTTGACTTGAGGTTAAGGCGGAGTCGGGATCGGTATTGAAAGAACCCCTATCCTGGGGCGCCGACGGTCTGGATACAAGCCCTGGCCCAGGGCTTTTGCTTCA
>JAJEFE010000074.1 GCA_022820625.1 Gammaproteobacteria bacterium
GGATGGCCATTAGCGAGGAGCCGTCGATGCTCTCCCCGCCAGGGATGGCGGGGAGAGCTTGAGCTCGCAGCCACTATCCGCGCACGCCCGTCGAGCGGAAGCGCCCCCACGATAATCGTCGCCGGAACAGGTAACCCAGCAACACCAGCGCAGCCCCGATTACCGTAAGCCAGTCGCCCCAGCGAGCATAAGGCGTGCTGCCGGTGAAGCCCTGCACGGCGCCGCGCAGGACGTGGGGCTCGAACGCCGGCGATCGCGAGACCACCCGGCCGCGGGGATCGATAAAGGCCGTAATGCCCGTATTGGTGGCCCGCAGCAGGTACCGCGACGCTTCCGCGGCCCGGACCCGGGCGATCTGCAGGTGCTGGTGCGGCGCCACCGTATCGCCGAACCAGGCGTCGTTGCTGACGTTTATCAGCAGCGTGGCCTCGGGCAGGTAGTGACGCTGCTCGGCGCCGAACAGATCCTCGTAACAGATGCTCACGCCGACTCGTTCCCCGGCGATGTCCAGCGGCGGCTGACCGGGGTCGCCCGGCACCGCATCGGTGTACGGCAGGCTCATCAGCCTGAGCCAGCGGCGCACGAAACCGGGCACCGGAAAGTACTCCCCGTAGGGCACCAGGTGCCGCTTGACGTAGAAGGACGGTTCCTCGTCCAGAACGACCAGGGTGTTCTGGAACGTGCCGCCGCCCGGATCGTCCCGGAGGATGCCCAGCACCACCTGGCTGCCGCGCGCCCCGGCCCAGTCGCGAATTTCGCCCAGGTAGCCTTCCGCCTGCGCGTACAGCGCGGGAATGGCCGCCTCCGGCCAGACGATGAGCCGGCTGTCCCCGGCCTCTTCGGTGAGGCGGCGGTAGAGTTCCAGCGTGGCCGGTAACTGCTCCGGAAGCCATTTCAACTCCTGGGGCACGGCCCCCTGCACCAGCGCCGCCGGGATCACGTTGCCGGTCGCCTCGCTCCAGCGGAGATTGCCGAGAAAGTAGCCGGATCCCCACAGCAGCGCGAGCCCGGCCGCCACTGCGGTTCGCAGGCGCCAGCGTCCGAAGGCCAGCGCCGGCAGCGCGCCCGCCGACACCAGCACCGCCCAGGTCATCAGGTAGACGCCGCCCACCGGCGCGTAGCCCATGAGCCAGGAGTCCGTCTGGCTGTAGCCTGGGGCCAGCCAGCCGAAACCGCTCAGCATCCAGTTCCGGCACCACTCCGTGAGCACCGTGATCGCGGGGAACACGGCCAGCCAGGCCACCGGCCCGCTGTTCGTGAACCAGCGGGATGCGATCCACCCGGTCAGGCCCACGTAGGCGCCCAGGTAGACGACCAGGAGCCCGGTGATGGCGGAGGCCAGCAGCGGGTGGGCCAGCCCGTAGTCGTGAATGCTCACGTAGACCCAGTGCACGCCGGCCAGAAAGGCCGCGCAGCCGAACGCGAATCCCACCCAGAGCGCCTGCAGGGGCCGCAGTCCGCCCCACAGGTGGAACAGCACCGCGTAGCTGAGCGGCGCCACCCAGAAATGGTCGAACGGAGCATGTGCCTGCGGGACGAGGGCCCCCGCGATGAGCGCGATCAGCAGCCTGGCGCGCATCGGTCAACGATTCGGGAGGCGGGGCGCGGAGGCGCCGAGGCGCGATCGGCCCACGCAAGCGAGCAACAACACCGCCGGGTCATCGACCGGTTCCCCGGAATGCTATTGAACCCGGGCCGCGGGAATCGTCGTGACCTCCAGCGACTGGATCCGCCTGCGGTCGGCGACCTTCACGCAGAAGCGAAGGCCGTCGAACTCCAGCACCTCGCCTCGCCGCGGCAGCCGGCCCAGCTTGTGCATGACGAGCCCCCCCACCGTGTCGAATTCGCCGTTCGCGAAATCGACGCCGAAGCGCTCGCTGAAGTCCTCGATCCGGGTCAGGGCCAGAACGGTGAAACGCCCCTCGCCGTGATCGTGGATGTATTCGGCTTCCTCCGGATCGTGTTCGTCGTCGATGTCGCCGACGATCTGCTCGATGACGTCCTCGATGGTGGCCAGACCCGCCACGCCGCCGTATTCGTCCACGACGATGGCCATGTGATTGTGGCTTTCCCTGAACTGGGTGAGCAGAGTGTCCAGACGCTTGCTCTCGGGAATGTAGATGGCCTTGCGCAGCAAGTCCTCGATCCGGAACGCGTCGCTGGGATGGTCCTCGCCGAAATAGCGCAGCAGGTCCTTGGCCAGCATGATGCCGGCGACCTCGTCGCGATCCTCGCCCACCACCGGAAAGCGGGAGTGACCCGAGTCGACGATGGTCTTGAGCATGGCCTGGGGCGGATCGTCCAGTTCCAGCACCACCATGTGCGAGCGGGGCACCATGATGTCCCGAACCTGGGTTTCGGAAACCTTCAGGACCCCCTGGAGCATGGCATGCTCGTCGTTGGCCAGCAGGTTGACGCTCCGGCACCGACCGAGAAATTCCACAATATCCGACCTCGCCATGCCGTTGCTGGCGTATCTTCCGAACAAACGCGACCACCACCGGGAAGGGCGGTTCGGGGTTCTACTGGGGGGGAGATCGTCGGACATCGGAAGTCCCTATCTTGCAGCCCCGCGGGCCGGCTTGCAAGATTTCAGATTCGAATTTCCCGGAAACATTCAGGATTCTTCGGCGTAGGGATCGCCAAATCCCATCGCCTCCAGCAGTTCCCGCTCCCTGCCTTCCATGACCCGGGCCTGCTCGTCCTCATCGTGATCGTAGCCCAGCAGGTGCAATGCACCGTGGACGGCAATGTGCGCCCAGTGCGCCTCCAGCGGCTTGCCCCGCCGCACCGCCTCGCGCTCCACCACGGCAGCGCAGATGACCAGGTCCCCAAAGGCCCTTTCCTCATCGGCAACATCGGGATTGCCTCCGCAACCGGCGGGATTCGCCCCGGTCCCGGGAGGATCCGTATCGGTGCTTGTGGGGTCCCCGTAGGCGAATGCCAGCACGTCGGTCGCTCCGCAACCCCGCCGGTAGCGCTCGTTCAGGTGTGCGCTCTCCGCCTCATCCACCACGCGCACCGTGACCTCGCCCGGCGGTGCTTCACCGAGGGCCCGCCCGATCCAGCGCCGGATGTTGGCGGCGGACGGGACCGACTCGCTGCGCACCGCCTTCTGCACGACGATTTCGCGGTCCGGTTTGGCTTCCATGTCAGGCTGTCCGGCGATCTTCCATGGCGATGACGAGCGGTATCCAGATGACCGTGTGGATTCGATGCCGGCGGTCTAACGTACGAACCAGCTATCCTGGAATCTTTCCCTGCGCTCTTCCTCGTAGGCCGTCTTGACGCGGTAGAACTCCGCGAGCGCATGGTGGAAGTCCGGATTTTCCTCGGCCATCCGGGCAATCTTCTGCCTGAGGATGTCGTCGTGGTACATGATGTCCCCGCCCGGATCGAAGAACGCATCTCCGGCCAGGAAGTCCTGCGTCGCCTCGGCCTCCAGGCGGTCGGCGTATCGAGGCCGGCAGACCCTCACGGGAATGTAGCTGCCCGTCGGCGTTTCCCGCCGGCAGACGATGTCGTAGTCGTTGTCGACATTGAGCTCGTTGAAGAGCGCAAACGCCCGGTTCTGCACCTCGTCGATTTCCGCACGCATGGATCGCAGGGTGCGCGGAGCGGTGACGATGATTTCCTCAAGGTCGGCGTACCTGGCGTCCTCCGCGGGCGCTTCTGACGTAGCCTGCGCTTCCTGTGCCAGCAAGACCCGATCCGGCGCACACCCCAGGGCCAGAAGCAGGACAACCAGCACGTCGCCGAAGCGCGCCAGGGCTTTCGAGCCCGCACCCGGTACCCCGATCCAGCGGAGGGCGTGTGCGGACAGCCCTTGCGCGCGTCGCCGGCGACGAGCGGGCCATGGATGGCCATTAG
>JAJEFE010000058.1 GCA_022820625.1 Gammaproteobacteria bacterium
ACGGCCGATTGGAGCGCGCCCAGGGGCCTTTGTGCGCCCACGCCGAGCCATCGGCCGATTCCGCGGTCGCCCATGCGGGTTCATCGCCAAATTGCGCCCTTCGCCTGACCGCGAAACATCCTACGGCGCACGCTCCTAGCAGCCCGTGGCAAAAGTCCCGCGGCATGGGCCGGAAGACCGGCTGGCCGAAGACGGCCGATCAACCGACGATGCATCCCGGCTGACTGCGTTGCTCGTCGGTCAAATATTCCCGATATTCTCCCTTCTCGCGCCTTGCCAGCCGGGCGCCTCGTCGGTCTCGGTGCTCGCGCGACTTTTGCCACGGGCTGCTAGGCAAAATAGCCCTCGTCCAACCGGATCAGGTGTTCCTCCACCAGTTGGCCGCCCGCTTCGGTTCGCATCAGTTCCATGGCGCTGTTATCCCCCAACGCGCGGCGGTTCTTGCGCAGCCAGGACAGTGCGTTCCTGCGGCTTCCCAGAACCGATTCGGCCATCGCCTGGATTTTCACCGCCCGCAGGAAGCTGCCGGTTTCGTTCGCCTTGAGACGCTCGCCGTTGCGGCGCCGGTGGCTCAGTGTGCGCATGGGTACGATCCAGTCCAGTTCGCGCCGGGTCAGCCCCCGATCCAGAAGGACGTCGAAAAGCTCCGGCGCCACACCCTCGCGATTGAGCCGAGCCACGTCAAGCGCATTTTCCAGCCGGATGTTCAACATTCGGCTCATTCTTGTCCATGGTTCGGTGACGGCACGGGAGTGCGGCGCGACCGCGGGGAGGGATTCCATGTTGGTCGCCATCCATCGCCTCCAGCTTCGTATTGGCAACATGCCCATACTAATTGAGCATATTGCCACTATCAACGTATTCCGCGAAGTGTTACCGAGATACCGGTGCTGAGATCGGACCGTCCACCCGCCGGATCGCGCATTCCGGAACCAAAGTTGATCCTCCTCACGGCCCGTGTAGTCCTTGCGACAGGCGTGCGGCGCATTCCATTGCCCCCTGAAACCCCGATGATTGCTAGCTTTTCGGCGCTTCCATGCCAAAACCCGAATTCATCGCCACCCACGTGAAAAGGGGTATGAAACGTAACCATTCATGGTCCAAATCGTACGATTTCGGGCTCTGAGGCGCATTTCCAGCCTGGTTGCAGGCGCCACTCAAGGGAGCCTTTTTTCTCAATTACAACAACCGGTTATGAGCATTCCTCGACTGCGTCGTTCCTCTATCCATAACCGCGAAAAGGCAGGCGGTTCACGCGATGAAAAGGGGAACGATGATGGTTCTGAAACGATTTTTGGTAACAGCGCTTGGCGCGCTGGGGTTGACTGCGCTAGCGGCGGGAACGGCGGTAGCACAACAAATCCCTGCGCCTAAGCTGTATAGCGATATCAGCGAATGCGCGCCAACGACAGCACAGGCTCCCGCCAATGCGACCGGGCGACGAAACAATAGGGCGGATCCTAGTTGGCTCGATACCGTGTTAGCCGTCCGTGAAGCTGCGGGCACAAGGCCAGACCTCACGGGCGCCGACCTAACGGCGGCAGACTCGACTCTTTTCGCCGATGCAGCTGCGGCAGAAGAAGCGCTTAACACGTTCTCCGCTACATATCGCGGTGGCGGTTGTGCAGCCGGCAACCCGATTAGACAGGGTATCTTCGACGCCGAGTCGATTGCCTCTCGGGTGAGCGCGTTCGGTCCTGCTACCGAAGGGGCCGCACCGATCAATCCGGAACTCTACCAACAGGCTCTGGCCGATCAGGCACTCATTAGCGGCGATATCTATGACGCCGTCGCCGCCCAACAGGCGCAACTCAATGCAGTCAACGATGCGGTCCAAGCCTACAATGAATTCTTGGGTGCCGCCGCCACTAGTTCGACTATTCCGGTTGTGTACTCAACTGCATGGAGTACATACGGCGCTATCAGCGTCACGGGATTCGATGACGGTAATACAGCCAATGGCAATCCATACGGCGGCTCAAGCGCCATTAACGGATTCCAGCAATTTTCGGTCAGTGCCGATACGGGTCTGCTCGTGACGGTCGGTAGCATGGGCGCCAACAACGGAGTTGCCCAAGCCGGCTTTACCCTTGATATCGATAATGACGCCACCGCCGACATTACCGCGGACCTTACCACTTTCGCCGGAATCGAAAGCGGTCTGCGTCAGGCAAATTCGTACCTCATGAATTTGCAGGACACTTTGGCTACGGCTAGGCAGGGTGAGGCTGATTCCAGTAACATCGCAGACTTGAACAGTAGAATCGCCACAGCGCAACGTGTGGTGAATCATTTCAACACCGAACTGGCTCGCCTGCAGGGAGTGGCTCTTAATTCTCAGAGTACTTCTCAGACGGCTGCTGCCAACCGCACAGCATTAACGAACTTTTCGCGGGCAAATTCCCACGCGGCAACGCTTGAGCAGGCCGTCCGAGCTTCGGTCACCGCTCTTCAGAACGCCAGAGACGGTATCAACGACGGCTTGCAGGATCCGGACAGTTACCTGGAGCAGTTGGTGGCTCTGCGCACATATCAGAAGGCACAGGCCGACGCGGGTGGGGTCGACGCAATTATCGAAGATGCGCAGGAAGCATTGATGATGGCACAGAGTCAGTTGATGCAGCACCGCGCGCTGGCGGGAGCGGACGATGGCAATCCTGCGGTGGCGTTGCTCAATAGCTTGTTGGAACCGCCGATGGCGATGGGTCGTGCCAATCCAGCCGACGATGACGGTCAGGCCCTCTTGGATGCGATTTCGGCCAACTACAACAATATCGTCGAAGTGGCACAAAACATCCAGGACGTTGAGGACCTGGCTGGTCCGGTTGCGGCGAACACCGAGAAGAATGCCCAGCAGGACATGCGTCTTGACGACCACGAGATGCGGATCAGTACCAACGAGACGATGCTGATGGATCACGAGACCCGCATTTCCACCAACGCCTCGGAGATCATGCGGGTCGAGGGCCGGGTCGATTCCAACTGGGATGCGATTGCAGAGAACCAGACGGCCATCGGCATGAACACCAGCGCCATCGGGATGAACACGAGTGCGATTGCCGACAACGCATCGGCCATCGGCCGGAACAGCGGCGCGATCAGCGACAACCGCAACATGATCGGCGAGCTGAGCGACAACCTTGAAGTGGTTCGTGCCGGCGTGGCCGCCTCCATGGCCCTGGCCGGCATGCCGGCGATCAACGGCCGCGGCGTCTCCATCGGTGTGGGATCGTTCGACGGCGAGTCCGCCTTCGCGGTGGGCTTCCAGATCCAGGGCGAGATGGCCTCGTTCAAGGTGGGCGTGACCAGCGGCGGCGGCGCGACCGGCGCCTCCGCGGGCGTGGGCTTCCAGTTCTAGCTTGCTGACCCCTTAGTGCCCCTTGCATCAGCCGGCGGTCCGAGCGATCGGGCCGCCGGTTTTTTCATTGGTCGGGGACGGACTTCACGGCGAGTTGAACTGCTTGCGAGGCCGATGCGGCCTGCCCTGTTCGCGTTGGCTCTTTGACAGTAGTTCGCTCTGCCGTCCCCGGCCATCCAATGCCATTCAGTGAATCAGGCTCTCGTAGGGGATCTTCAGCCCCTCGTGCAACCGCTTGATCATCGGCAGCGTCAGATTCCGCTTCCGACGAAGCGGATCAGCATCCCGTGCCGCTCATAGTCGATCAGTACCACGATTCGATACTTGTTGCGGTTGTCAACAAACAAACGCCGTCGTTCCTGGAGGGCGCGACCGTTCCGGTGGTGGAGTAGAGGAGTACCCGCCAGGAGTCAACGCCGTTCGCACACCAGGGTCAGGCCTTGCGCGGCAGCCGCCTGCGCGAGCGCCTTGTCGAGCGTGGCGATGGGGGCGGCGCGGCGCTTCGCAAGTTCCAGATAGATGGCGTCGTAGAACGACAGGCGGTGTTGCTCGGCCAGGGTCAACGCCACGGCCAGGTCCGGCTTCGCATCGGTGCGGATGGGCAGGCCGCGCAGCGCTTCCAGCCGCTGCGCAGCCGTGCCGGCGGTGAGCCGTTCGCGCCGGGTTGCCACGAGAAGGCAGTTACGCACTTCCAGATGCAATAGCTGCGGGACCAGCGCCTCCTCCTCTTCCAGCCGCGCCAGTGCCAGGTCCGCCCGCGAAGATGCCTGCTGCTCCAGAAGCCAGGCCGCCGCCACCGACGCATCGAGAACGAAGACGCTCAAAAACGATGCCCTTCGTGGCGCGCCTGCAGGATCTCCTCAACGGACATGGAAACGGGCGTCCATTCGGCGCGGCGGCGGCGAAAGCGAGCCACGGCCTGCCTGCGGCCGGCGCGCTCGTCCGATGGCGCCGGAACCACATGCGCGATGGTCCGGCCGTGCCGTGTAATCGCCACGGTCTCGCCATGCTCGACTGTGCGCAGCAGTTCCGCCAGGCGGGCTTTGGCTTCGGTCGCTTGAATCGTTTGCATCGGGTAATTTCCAACCAGTTAATCTAACCGGATAGATTCTATCACGTCCGGCTCGGCTGAAGGATGGACCGAAGAACAGCTTCTCGAGTATTACCCCCAGTTCCGCCGGGAGGCGTTACAGGCCATGTACGCTTTTGCGGCGGAGTGTACCCGTGACGACAGGTCTACGTCATGGGCGGGAAGGCGGGTTGAAGCTCCTCGCCGACGTCCGAAATCCTCGCCGACGATACGAAAATTGATGCTCTCGCTGCCGAATTTGTGGACGAAACGCCCGGATTCGCAGTATTGCCGGCGCCACGCGGGGGGTCTAGGATGGCGTCATGTCCGCAGCGATCGCATTCGACACCCACCGGTTCGTGAAGAACCTCACGGCCAGCGGCTTCACCGAGGCGCAGGCCGAGGCCTTGGCGCACGAGCAGATTCACCTGCTCGAAGCCAACCTGGCTACCAAGTCCGACATCGCCGCTGTCAAGTCCGACGTGGCTGCGGTCAAATCCGACCTCGAGGTCAAGATCGCCGAGGTCAAGGCCGACCTCGAAGTGAGAATAGAGCAGGTCAGGGCCGACCTTGAGGTGAAAATTGAGCAGGTCAGGGCCGAGGTTCAGGCGGTCAAATCCAGCCTCCTGAAATGGATGGTAGGCGCACTGACCGCCCATCTCGCGGTTGTCGTGGCGGTGGTCCAGTTTCTCGCGTGAACTGCTTGACGGTATGTCAGACAATTCGTACTGTACGGCTTTCCCTTGTCTTGTGGGTCTTGTCATGCAGCGAGTCACCTCCCGTGAGTTTCAGCGCAACTTCGGCCGGTTTCAGGATGAGGCGCTCAAGGCGCCCCTGACGATCACCCGAAACGGCCGCGAGCGGCTGGTGATCCTGTCCGCCGAGGAGTACACGCGCCTCAAGCGCCGGGACCGGCAGGCGATTGCGGTGGAGAACCTGTCCGACGCTGACATCGAGGCCATTCTTCGAGCCGAACCGCCCGCCGAGGCGGCGCAGTACGATCACGAGTTGACCGCAGGGCGTGACGCCACTACCTGACCCGGCGTCCGGCCTCGTCATACGTTACGCCTACCTCTGGAATACCGAGGCGGCGCAGTGTTGTCTCTCACATTATTAGATCAGCACGACCGGGATTTTTCTCACATTCTTTCGTAGCCGATTTTCCGGGGATGCTGGAATAAACCGGACGGATTGGCTGTCGGCGCTGGGCGAGCGCTATCTCTTCTTGCATGGCAA
>JAJEFE010000151.1 GCA_022820625.1 Gammaproteobacteria bacterium
TCGGAAACCGAAGAAACAACTGACGATTCGATTGGACGAAGACACGATCGACTACTTTCGCTTTCTTGCCGGGCAAAGCGGCATTCCGTATCAGAGCCTGATCAACCTGTACTTGCGCGACTGTGTTGCGGAGAAGAAGAAATTGCGGCTGGAGTGGGCGAGTTAGGAAAAGTGACCCTCGATACGGCGAGCATGCAGCCTGCTTAATCTGACCATTGAAGACATGGCCGATTTTTTCGCAATGCACGGTATCGAGCGCCCGGTCGATTTGTAAGGCGCGATGGCTCTGCATCATGGCCCCGTGTTCGTCGACACGACCGTCGTTCTGGAATGTCACCGAGTTGGTTCGTGGCGCGCTCTGGCGGGAGGCGACCGGGTAGAGACCATGGAGGATTGCGTGACCGAAACGCAGACGGGTTTTCAGCGTCGCCGGCGGGAACAGTGGATCAACGCACAGGAATTGCGTGCGTCGCTCGTAGCGGTTCATTCAGTCACGGATCGCGAGCGGGCCCGACTAGCGGTGTGCGTTCCGTATATAGCGCTCGACAGAGGTTTGGGTTGTTTCATGCCTAGTGCAATCATCATCTCCGAATGGTCAAACGCCGTGACGTATTGATGACACTGTGCCTCGGTAATTCCGGTCTCAAGAAACCGTTCCCGCCAGCGGGCCGATATCTCGGTGGACATCGCCACCGCGGCATCGCGCGCCCGGTCTTTGGGCACCTCAAAGAAGGGCGCGGCTTCGATCCAGGCTTCAACTGAAGCCTCGAAACCGCTGAGTTCGCTGATCCCGGTCTTGAGCTGATGATGCCGTAGCGGCTGAGGATTGATGTCAAACGCGGGGGAAAGCGCCCAACTCCGATTACCTGCATAAAGCAGGCCATGATTCTTCGGGTGGTCGTCGTTATTGGAAACCAATATGGTGAACAGGATGCGGCTATGCAATTCCTCCAATTCCGTAAGCGCCTGTTGATCTGTGCTGCAAACCGTGCGCAACCCATCGGCGATATCCGTGTAGTAGGCCGGCTCTCCCCTGTGTTTTCCCAACAAGGATTGCGCTGACATATAGTGCACTCTGCCTTTGCCTGTCTTCCCACGATCGAATCGCCTGATAAGGGCAATCGGCAAACGAGTGTCAGCCATGACCAAGGTGGCACTTGCTGCGCGAATGCCTACGTCGCGGGCCAGGGCGAGCGTAGCGACCTCCGCCCGCTCAACCGGCATGGAATCCCGTTCCATTGTGTACTTGGCAACGTGAAGATTTCCTTCCCCGTCTGCCACGACGGACTTCGGTCGTGCACCTCCCAGGCTTGAACCTGCGCCGCGCAACTCGTGGGCGAGCTTCGACATATTTCCAGTCCCCTCGACGAACCTTGCGGTCAGTCCCTTGAGCCGCTCCAGGTCAGTTAGCCGAGGCGTAGGTGGCACGTCATTCGCCAGTGGGGCGCCGCTCTTGTCAAGAAAGCGTAGAGCACCCTGGCGAGTTACGTCGTCCACTGCAAGGAGGTATTGCAGTTCGTTGAGCCGGCTCCCTGCTGCCCGACCAATTACTCCTTTGCCCCACGCGTCGGGTGCACAGTCGGACACAACCCCCGGAAGACTGGCGCTCGCGTCTTCAGGATGACTCGCAAAGTGAGTCCATTGGTCATGGAGCGGTAGCGGAGGTGCGATGGCGAACGCTGCGGGATCTTCCAGCCATTCATTGAGATAGCGGAAGGACGACGCCTGCTTGTTACGGATAATCCCAAACCGAATGATGCCAACGGGTTTCTTCTGCTCGCCGATGGCAACAACGTGCTCGCTCATCGTTGCTGTGTTCACAACAGTGCGCCCTCAGGGGAAGGATCGACTTTCAACCCACCATCAACCGGAGTGCGACTCACGTCAGACCGCACACGGACACGCTTCGGCAGTGCGCTGACGTCCATCAACAGGCCGATTTCATCCTGGCGGACATCAGCAAGATCGTCGAGCCTGGAAAGGTTTCCGAGAGCCAGCAATGCCATTGCCAGGTTTCCCATGGAAACTCCAGGGGTCCCTGCTTCAAGAGCCCGCAAGGTACCAATGGACACGCCCATGCGCGCTGCGAGATCCCGTTGCCGGACGCGTCGTCTCACTCGTGCGACTTGAATTGATTGTCCTAGCCTTTGCAATGCCGCAATTGCGGAAGGTGAGATAACTCTTTCTTTCATAAGAGTGATTTTAACTAGTTTTATAAAATAAAAAAGACATTATTTTGATTGTTAATATTCGCGAACTGAATCAGCGCATAGAGGAACCGCCTGTTTACGAGGCCGCCGCTGCCTAAGACAAGAGGTTGTGAAGTATCGACATGGAGGTCTTGGTGTCCGATACATCCGTTCTGATTGATGTCGAGCGCGGATCGCTGCTTGACGCCTGCTTTAGCCTGCCGTTCTCATTCGTCGTGCCGGATTTGTTGTACCGGCGGGAGCTGCAAGAGCACGGCGGTCCCGGCGCTATTGTTCTGGCTGATCCGGAAAGGAACGGTGCTGACGGGCGCCCTTAAGCATTTAGCCTTAGTTCCCGCCCAGGGAATATTCATTGATCCAGGTCCGCACTGCTTAGGAGATCCTTTGCCTTTCCGCTGCTTCGGGTTCCGGGCGCTTTTCGGTCGGATTCGGATGATTCTTCGGCCCCGACTGAATCCGGTCGATGCTGCCGACCAACTTATCCTCCAATCCTTCGAAGGCCAGATCGTTCAGAACCTGTCTGCGCCACAACATACGGCGGCTGTTATCACCGAGTTTCGCTTCGTCGCAGACCGGCTCGAAGTGGTCCACGATGGCATCCACCTGCCCGCGAATGATCGTAAGGGCATCCTCTTCGGACAGCCGAAACCGGTGCGCCGCCTTCAGGCACAGCGACAACTGGCTGTGCCGCTGTGCGCCATAAATCCGCATGGCCTGCGATGCCTCGCGCCCCGAACGCGTCTGCGGGCACACGTCATAAACCGGCATCAGGGTCAGTCGCTCGCCATCCCAGGCGGCCGCATGGTTTCGAGCGTGGTCGTCCGTGTTGCCGATGAGGATATTGAAGGTCATGCGGCCGAACATTTCCTGGAGCGTGGCCCTGGGTTCGGTAAAGTTCTTGCGGATCTCGTCGGCCAGATCTTCGTACGAGGCATAGGCCGCGAACATTTCGTGCAACCCCAGGACGGTCAGCCCCGATACCATCGGGCGCTTGCCCCAGCCCGCGGCGCCGTCCCCCCTGCGTTCGCGGTCGAACCGCTCAAGGAGCAGTATGTCGTTGCCCATCACCCGGGTGATGCCCACACCTGGCGCGTTCAGGCCGGCCATCCCGGCGAGCCGCATGGCGACATACTCGGCCCTCATGACCTCGTAGGGATCATCGTCCGAAGAAAACTTGGCGAGGTACTGGCCGCGTTCGTCCTCGATATAGGCCTTGGGCCTGGCTCCGCCGATGGAAGCGCCACGCAGCAGGGCGTTGAAGACATCCTCGGTGATCGGCAGTTGCTTCTCAATCCGCTCCGCGGCATTCACCAGGTTCTCAAGCGGCTCCGCTGTGGCGGCGCGTTCCACGTACCGGCGCGGCGATGCCTGAAAGTCCAGGGCGCCGAAGCGGTTGGATCCCGAGTTGAGGCCGAAGGTCAACTCGTCAATCTCGTCGATTGCCTCTTCCATCCGGTCGCCTTTCAGCCGCAGGCCGCGTTCGGCCATCAGCTTCGTTGCGACCACCCGCCGCCCCCAGGCGTCGGGCAGCGCATCGCGGATTGTATTGGCTATGTCCAGTTGGTTGGCCGGCGCGATCTTGTCGTGGATCAGCGGCAGTTCGGGCGCATAGATGGAAATGGCATCTTCGCGGCTTAAGTAGGAGCGCCCATAGGTGAAGTAGTATTTGCCGTCGATGCGGTCAATCCGCCCGGCGACTACCGGTTCGCGGTGGCCGGGCAGCGTTATCCAGACGAATGCCGTGCGCTGCGCTTCGTGCTCAAAAGTCATTGTCGAAAGTCACTTCCGCCGCCCGTTCCTTCTTCGGAAGCAATGCGAGTGTGTCGCGAGTGCGGTTCAAGTACGGCGCCAGCGAAGTACCCTCGGGCACGAACAGATCAACTCCGATGATGGCGGCCGCCTCAAACATCAGACCGACCGCCACGGTCGGCGCACCCTTCTCGATCTGCCGGATGGTGACGCGCGAAACTCCGACGCGATCGGCAAACTCGCGTTCGCTCATCTTCGCCTGCTTGCGCTTGAGGCGCGTCTGCAGACCCAAGAGCCTGAGCGCCTCTCCAGTCTCGGGCAGGTAGGTACGTTGCATGGTCGTTATGCTTTCTTGATATGTATAGCACAATATACAATAGAACTGCTATTGTCTAGTGTATTAGACCAAGATGCCAGGATACCAGGAAAGAATCTAACGTCCTTTGGAGTGGGCGACAAAGGCACCAGGTGCACACCGGCGCGTCTATCTGCTGCACTTTCCATAGCATAGCGAGAGCGTGGCGAACAGGCGGCGGCCGATGGTGTCGTAGGTGCCCGGGTCGGTCTCGGCGTTGAAGGCCGAATGAAATCGGGGCGGCGTCTCGTCGAAGACGTTGTCGATCCCGAGGGTCAGGCCCGCCCGCTGCCCGAATTCGTACTGGACGAACACATCGTGATACCAGATGGCCTCGGCCAGGGCGTCGTCGGTGAGGTGTGCGGGGCGCAGAAAATCGTCCATGGCGCTGATGTAGCGGACGTTCCACTCCAGCGAGCCCCATTGCCCCAGCAGTGCGACGCCCAGCGTGGCCTTGTATTCGGGGTAGGCGCTGAATCCCTCGATGAAGCCCGCCCGGCCGTTCGTGCCGGTGGCCGGGAACGTCTCCTGGTACTGGAGCAGCGCCGTGGCCTGCATGGAGAAGCGGATGCCGCCGAACCGCCATAACGAAAGCTCCGGCGCGTAGCTCAGGTTCCAGTCGATGCCGGTGGTATGAACCCGGCCCAGGTTGGCCAGCGGCAGCGAGGCGTCATCGGGCACGCCCGCGGAATGGCCGGTGCCCTCGGTGAAGTATCCGCAGGCGGGCTCGATCGCCTGATCGGTCGCATACAGGCAGGTTCTGAGCAGGCTGTTGTAGGGCGGCGCGCCGATAAACCCGGTGACCTCGATGTCCCAATAGTCCAGGCTCACCAGCAGGCTGGAAAGAAAGTCCGGCTCCCACACTGCCCCCAGGGTCCAGGCAGTCGATTCTTCAGGTTTCAGTGCCCCGGGGAGTGGCGCGGCGGCGGTGTAGGCCGCCTGCCACTGAAAACCCCACTCGAATCCGGGCGGGAAGCCGGCGGTGGCGCAATTGCGGGCCAGGTTGCCGTCGGGATCGTTTCGCAGATCGTGGAACTCGCAGGGATCCTCCACGATCGGAAACTCCGACTGCTCGCCCCCGAACAGCTCCACCACGTTCGGCGCCCGAAAGCCCGTCGACCAGGTGGCCCGGAATTCCAGCGCCGCACTCGGCGAGTAAACGCCTCCAATCCCGAAGTTGGTTGTGCCGCCCGCGGTGTCGTAGTCCGAGTGGCGAGCCGACAGGTCAACGGCAAGATTGTCGTGCAAAGGCAGCCTCGTCTCGGCATACAGCTCATCCACGCGGAAGCCGCCGGCCAGCGGCGAGGGCGCGCCGCCGGTGGTCAGGCCCTCGGCCACAAAAGGATCGGGCGCGAAGGCCGCGCTCTCCTCGCGGCGTTCGTAACCGGCCGACCAGGCCACCGCGCCACCGCCCAGTTGCAAGGCGCCGGGCAGCTCGCCGCTCAAGTTGACCGACCACACCGTCATGTCGTTTCGGCGCACATTGGTCAGCGAATCGGCCATCAGGTAATCGAAGGCCGTATCCGGGATGGTCCCGAAGTCGCCGAAGGGACTCAGATAGCCGGCGCCCCCCGTGGCGGCCACGCACTCTTCCACGGCGCGGCAGGCGGCGGGATCCACCATGACCGCCCAGCGGTCGAAGCGGGCGTAGTTACGCAGGTCCTCGGAGTCTTCGTTGTCGGCGAAGGTGTAGGCGATTTCCCAGGCAATGCCCGAAGCCAGGTTGCCGCGCAGGCCGGCCACGGCCCGGTACGTATCCACCGACTGCTCGAACAGGCGCCCGCCGCTTTCCTGGTAGCGCCGGTTGATCCGCACGTGCTGTCCCGAGATTCCGTACGGGTTGGCCGGATGGTGGCCGAAGGGGTTGCCGGGATTGGACGCGGGCACGAAATCATTCCAGCGCGGGCCGTGACCGGGCGTGGGAACGGCGGCATTCAGCGCGAAGGAGGCGTCCGGGGCCAACCGCTGGTGCGAGTGGCGGCGCGTGTACGACGCCTCGAGGAAGCCGGCGATGCGATCGCTGAAGTCGTATGCGCCCATCGCGGTGAGCTGCCGGCGTTCGTTGGGCGTGATCAATGCGTTGATGGGCGCGTAGTTGTAGGTGTCGGTGGCGATGAAGGGACGCGCCCGGCCGCCGGCCGCGTCCAGGATGAACTGCTGTCCCGGCGGGAAGCCCGCGGCTGCAAGCGCCTCGTTGCCGGCGTTGTCGAATTCCGTGGTCCGGATCCGGCGGCTGTTGCTCGATCCCCCGGGAGTGGCGACGAATACGCCGCCGATCAGCTTGGGGTGCAGGTCAAAAAGCGCCCAGTCCCGTTCCGCCTGCAGGAGCTCCCTCTGGCGCGAGTATTCCGCTCCTATCAGGATGCGCCCGCGCTCGCTCGCCAGCCCGAGCGTGGCGGCGAGCCCGTGATTGCGGGCGTCCCAGCCCTGCGTGCCGGCGCCGGAAACGGCCCGGACTTCCAGGCCCTCGAAGTCCTCCTTCAGAATGATGTTCACCACGCCGGCCAGCGCGTCGGAGCCGTAGATGGTGGATGCGCCGTCCTTGAGCACTTCGACGCGGCGGATCATGGCATGCGGAATCGTGTTGAGGTCCACCGCGCCCACGTCGCTGCTGCCGCCGATGAAGCTGCCCACCTGGCGGCGGCCGTTGATGAGCACCAGCGTGCGCTTGGGCCCCAGCCCGCGCAGACTCACGGCCTTCAGGCCGATGTTGCCGTGGTTGGTGGAAACGCCATACTGAAAACCGGTGAACGCGGGAACCTCCTTCAGGAACTCGTCCACCGAGACCACGCCGGAGCGGATCAGCTCCCCGCTGTCGAAAACGGATATCGGCGCCGTGGATGAAAACGTGTCGCGGGCAATCCGCGAGCCGGTCACGACGATCTCTTCCAGGACCCCCGTATCGGCCCACAGGTTCACGGGCGACAGCAGCAACCCGGCCAGCGCCGGAGTCGCAAGCCGGAGACAGAAACAATTCCTGATACTCGTGGATTGACCGCTGATTGGCCGCACCAAATGGTCCGCGTGAACTCGAATCATGTTGTCCATAGGGTGTCTCCTTCGCGTGGAAGTGCATCATGACGCGGCGCGGGCCAGTTGCGGATCTTGGTTTGCGGACCTGCTTTGGGTTGTTTCATGCGTAGTGCAATCGCCTTCTGCACCCCTCCGTCAGCCAAGGGAATACACCTTAACAACCTGTCCAGTCTTCCGGAACCACCTCAGACAGAGGTGAGGCAAGTCTTTGGGCGCATGCGTTGTGCCGGAAGGATTCCTGGTTTGTTATGGTTGCTCTATGAAGATATTGGTTGTATCCCTTGCCTTGGCCGTGGCGGTAGCGATGCCGGCGCTGGCGGACGATGACAAGGACAAATTGACTGCGGCCGAACGCCGCGAGCGCGCGGAACTCTGGCTCGAAGCCAGGAAGCGCCGCGATGCCGCCCGGGCGGATCGACTGACCGGCTCGGATACTTACACGAAGGCTTTGGAACGCCGCCATAAGGCCAGACCGAAGCGAGACGTTCGTCGCAGCCACTACCCGGAGCTATGGCGCGAACTGGAGCGGCTCGATTCTGAGAGTAAGCAGGCGCGCGAGAGAGCGGAACGTAAGGCCCGCCAGGAAGCCGAAGCGGCCGCCAG
>JAJEFE010000004.1 GCA_022820625.1 Gammaproteobacteria bacterium
CCAGCCGCAAGACCGCCAGCTAGGCGCGCTGGCTGCGAGGCGCCAATAACGATTCCAGATTGCAGCCACGAAAACGCCCTCACGAAAAGCTACAACTTCAAACTGGCGAAATTAGTGCAATTTCACGCTGTTGCTAGCACGCCCAGGTGGATCTCCATTTCATCCTGGAACACCACATCCGGAACGGACGTATTTCGGCCTTCCCGAACAATGTGCTCCCGGTTGCGCGCGTGCGAAACGGTCACCGCCGTGTCGTCGAATACCTGCAAGCCGCAGATGTGGTCCTCGTGGTCGTGGCTCAGAATCACGTATTTCACGGGCACGTCGTAGAGTTGGTCCAGTTCCTGCTTCAGCCACGCCGGATTACCGTCGCCGCGACAGGTGCCGTCGACCACGACCAGTCCCTCGTCGGTCACGATAACGTGGCTGTTCGCAGCGCCGGGCCGGTGGACAGTGCGAAATACACTATCTGAAACCTGGACAAGCCTGGGCGACTCGTCATTCGTATCCTGCGCCTGGGCCCCATGCAGTAAAACCACACCCAGGACCGACAAACCGACTTCCAGGCAACGCTGCTTCATAGTTCTCTCCAAGATTCTTGAATGGTTCTTACCTTACGCCCTGCAGGGTAACCGTCAACTGATGGTGGCGGCCACCAGTGAACGACTTGCGAGTACGCCGGACTCGGCCGGGATGGAATGGATGCTTCAAGTAAAATGACCTGAATCGACGGCGTTACGATTACCGGTCGGAGGGACGCGAAATTGAGTGAGCCGAGGTAAAATGCGCATGGGGACGAGCCCGAGCCTCGATGCGGGACGCCGGCGCCTACTTTTCTGTGACGCAGCAACACCTCCGTCACCTGCCCTTCTGGGCGGAGCGGGTGTTGGAAGCCCTCGGTGCACAAACACCGTGAGAGCGCAATTCGCAGTATTCCTCTTCCTGGTCGTCCCCGGGATAGTTTGCGCTCACCATTCCCGGGCCGACTACGACACGAGCACGTTCGTCGAGATGGAGGGCGAACTTGCCTCAATGCGCTGGATCAAACCCCATCAAAGCTTCGAGTTTCTCGTAGAAGGCGCTGAGGGCGAAATCCAGAGCTGGGAACTTGAAGGCTCGGGTGTGTACAGCCTCGAGCGCAGCGGCATCACCAAGGACCTGTTTCCGATTGGCGAGCGGGTCCGAATCGCAGGCTGGCGGTCCAGGACACGGCCCAGGGGATTCTTCCTGACCCACATGCTGCTGCCCGACGGAGCCGAACTCGTGCTGCTCCCGACCGCGAATGTCGACCGCCGCTGGTCCGAAAACTATGCCGGCGGTCAGTGGATCAGCGAACCCGCGAATAGCCAGGACGGGAGCCTCTTCCGAACCTGGAGCACGGAGAGCCTCGACGTCTTCATTCAGGCCGGTCTCGGCATCGAGGTAGAGCTGACGGAGGAAGCGATGGCCGCCAAAGCCCTCGCGTCGGAGTTCGATCCCTGCGTTGCGTCCGGCATGCCCTCCGCCATGGTAAACCCGCTGCCCGTTCAGCTCAGCGACCACGGGGATTTCATCGAGATTCGACTTGAGACATTCAGCGTGGTACGACGCGTCGACATGACGATCAGCGTCGACGCTGAAACAGTACCGTTGAGCAAGTACGGCTACTCGACAGGCACTTGGGTCGGCGACGTTCTAGAGGTAAGGACGACACGGGTGAACTGGCCCTGGTTCGACGACGCAGGGACGCCGCAGACCGACGGCGTCGAGATTCTTGAGCGCTTTTCCCTGGACGACGATGCCGCCCGCCTGAACTACACGATGACAGTCAGCGACCCGGCCACATTCGTCGAGCCGGTGACCCTCGCCTGGCAGTGGATCGACATCGGCGAACAGTTCTCGCCGCACGATCTATGTCAGGCGGAGTGAGCATCGACCAGAAACTTTGCCCGTCGATGGAAACAGTCTCGTTAGCGAACAAGTTCCATCGTGCGTAGTGCTCACGGCAGTGCCATCGCCGCCAGACCGTCCTGGAGCTGGACGATGACGTACTGCCTGCCTTCATGTATCCAACTCGACATGCCGTAACGCGAAACGCCGGGAATGGGCACCGCGCCAACTCTCTCCCCAGTCCTTTTGTCGATTGCGAACAGGTGAGGGGAGTCATCGCTCGTCTGCCCCGAGGCCAGGAGCAGCGTCGGCGTCGCCATCATGGCAGCCAGTCCGTACCGGCCCGGGTTGGCCGGGACACCCTCGACTCCCTGTAGCAACGGGTGATTCCGGATCATCTCCTGCTGCGCCGGCGGTGCGTCTCCGTGAGGGGCGGTCCAGAGATGCTCACCCGTATTCATGTCGATTGCGACGATCCGCCCGACCGGACCTTTCCAGATCGAGAGCCCATCGATGGCCTCGATGCCCGCGACGGAACCTCCGTCGACGCTGCGGGAAAATTCGGAGTGTGTGGTGCCAGTCTGAGTATCGTCATCCAGCGGTGATGCCACCGCCGGAGCGAGGTGGGCGGTCGAGCACGCGCTTTGCGACGTGATGAAGATGACGCCCGCCACCGGATCCGCCACCGGTGCACCGGTGATGTTTGCGCCGCCGCCACCACCCGGGCAGATTCGGGCGGGAACTACCAGCTCCGGATCGCCCTCGTAGGTTGGCGGGTTGAACAGGGGCACGAGCAGGTTGTTTCGTTGCGCCACCTCCAGCGCCGCCTGCCGGATCTCGGGCGTATAGTCTATGAGCTGCTCCTCGGCTCTGCCTTGAATGTCGAAGGCTGCCGGCTTTGTGGGAAACGGCTGCGTGGGCGAGAGCTGCTCGCCCGGCACCCGCGATTGCGGCACCGGGCGTTCCTCGATGGGCCAGATCGGCTCGCCGCTCCGCCGGTCGAACGAGTAGACGAAAGACTGCTTGGTAACCTGGAAGACCCCGGGGATTTCCCGGCCGTCCACGGTGACATCCATCAGGATCGGCGCCGTTGGGGTATCGTAGTTCCAGATGTCGTGATGGACGAGCTGGAAATGCCATGCACGCTCTCCGGTCTCCACATCGAGGGCAAGGAGACTCGTGCCGAAGAGGTTGTCACCGGGATGGAATCCGCCGTAGTAATCGATCGTGGCTCCGTTCGTCGGAATGTAGACGAGCCCGAGTTCCGGATCGGCAGAAAGCGGCGCCCAGGAGGATACGTCGCCCGTCCACTGCCACGCGTCGTTTTCCCAGGTCTCGTGACCGAACTCACCCGGACGCGGAATGACGTGGAACTTCCACTTGAACTGCCCGGTCCTCGCGTCGAACGCGAGAATGTCGCCGGGGACGTTCTCGATCCGGGTCTGGTTGTAACCCTGCTCCGCCGAGTTGCTGACGACCACCGTCCCGTTCACGACGATGGGCGGGGACGACGAGGTGATGTAGCCCAGCTCCAGAGGAAGCCCATGGTACGCATCGTACCCATCGCTCCCGACATCGTACTCATGCCATGGTCCCCAATCCGCAACGAGAGGCAGCAGCAGATCGACCACACCGGTCTCCGGGAAGCCTGGAATCCGAACCGGTGTGCCCCAGTTCTCCAACGGCAATCCGGTCTCCGCGTCGAGGGCGTGGAGGAAAAATGCGGGAGTGGTGATGAATACCAAACCGCGTCCGTCGATTTCGGCATACGCGATGCCCTTGCCGTAGCCCTTGCGCATGGAGTAGTCGTACCGGGCCGTCTTCGGCTCGGAGTAACTCCAGAGCAATTCTCCGCTCACAGGGTCGAGGGCCACCACGTGGCGGCGTTCCCCGGTGACCGTGATCAGCTTCCCGTCGACATAGGTCGGCGTCGCGCGTGACGTGCTGGGGCCGAAGCTCGCCGCGTTCCACTGCCAGACGAGTTGCAGGTCCTCGAAGTTGGAGGCATCGATGTCCGTCGCCTGCGTGTAACGCGTGTGCCAGGCATCGCCGCCCAGGTAGGTCCATTGCCCATTCTCGATCCCCGGTCCCTGCGCCGGCGCCGGCGCGGGTACGGAGCCGAACGCGCCCAGCGCAAGCATCAACCAAATCGAGAACAACGGCCGCCTCGGCTGTTGCCAATCGTTGTTCGTGATCATTGTCCTCTCCCCGGTTCGACCGTGTAGTTCGGGATTGTGCCGATTTCCAATGGGCTCGTCAGGTTTTCTCGACCAACCAATGCTCCCGTGCGTTTCCGCAAATATCATACCGGTCAATTCCAAAAAATCCGGCTTGCTGTCAACGGCAGTCTACATCCCTCTCAGGCCGCTTGTAGTCGCAAGCGCAGTGATCAAAGAAATCTCGATCACCGCTCCTGGCCGCTACAATGCACCTTGCCACATTGATCAAGTACCCAGGAGTCCCCAGATGGCCAGACAGCAATGGAATGCACCGCCGGAATTGCAGATCGACGTGTCGAGAAACCACGCCGTCTCGATCGAGACGAATCGCGGCAGCATCGAGCTCGAACTCTATCCGCAGCACGCCCCGCAGACCGTCAATAACTTTGTGTTCCTGGCGGGTCAGGGTTTCTACGATGGCGTTGTTTTTCATCGTGTCATCGCGAATTTCATGATTCAGAGCGGCGACCCAACGGGAACCGGCCGCGGTGGCCCGGGGTATCGATTTGCCGATGAGTGCATCGGGAATCCGCTCAAGCACGAGCGTTGCGTCATATCAATGGCCAACGCCGGGCCGAATACGAATGGCAGTCAGTTCTTCATCACCCACCTGGCGACACCGCATCTGGATGGAAGGCACACGGTGTTCGGAAAGGTGACGAGCGGTGAGGACATTGTGGATGCCATTCAACAGGGCGACAGGATGATCAGCGTCACGGTCGCTGCCTGAGGCCTACGATTGACCGCGCCTGCCTCAATACCCATTACAAGAATGACGACATTGCGAACAGCAAGATCAGGATCCTGATGACCAAACGCATCCATATTAACCGGCGTAGATTCCTTGCCGGTTCCGCAGGCGCCATGGGGGCGGCGTATTTCGGCAGGTTGCCGCTGGAAGCCATGGCCCAGGAGCAAGCTCCGACCGATCAGGCATGGGACGCCGGTCTCGTGCGGCATATTATTCCCACGGTCAGCGATACGCGGATTCTGCTCAAGGTCTCGTTCGATCGGGCGTTGGCGGACGCGCCCGTCTTGCGACTCGAGAACTCCGCCATCGCCGGCAGGATGAGCGACACGGCCGGCGAATACTGGCAGTTCCATGCCGGCCAGTTGCAGCCGGGGCGTCGCTACACGCTTTCGTTGCAGGACACCAATGGCCAGTCCTTGTGCGAACCCTGGCCGCTCTCCACCTTCCCGTCGCCAACCGCAGACCCGGAGCGCCTCCGCGTGCTGTTCTATACCTGTGCCGGCGGAACCAGCGGCACCTACGAGGGGATCGGTCAGCGCGAAGGCTTCCTGCCGGCCGGCATCCGCAACCGCCTGCTGCGCCGTGCGCTATCGTTTCAACCCGACGCCGCGGTGGCCATCGGCGACCACATGTATTGGGACCTCCACGCCTGGCAGGGCGAGTACGCCGGGCAATTGAGCGAAGCCGGCCGGATTTCGAACTTCGACTTTTCGGCCAGCGCGCTTGGGGCGAGCAACGAAACGGCGATAAAGGCGGCCGCTGGCCCGCAAATCGTCCCGATTTACGGGAGCGATTTCCGCTCCACGCCGGTTTTTTTCCTGCAGGACGATCACGACCACTGGGAAAACGACGCGGTCACGGACGATTTCGCCAGCTATCCCATCGCCTGGTTCCAGCTTCAGCTTGCGCGGGCGACCCAGCAACTCTACTACCCGGAGTTCCTGCCGGACGCCGGGCGGCCCGCCGGCCTGCCCTGGTCCTCCGCGGGAGATCGCCGCGACGTGTCGGAGAGCTTCGGCACGCTTCGGTTTGGCCGGCTTGCGGAGATCCTGCTGTACGACGTGCGCCGCACCATGAATCTCGCCGGACCGAACGCGCAGTTCGTCGGCCCGCAGGTCGAGCGGTGGTTGATCGACCGCACCCGCTCGTCGGAGGCACGCCACCGCGTGCATGTGCCCTCGAATCCGTTCGGCTGGAGTGCCGGCAAATGGGGCGAGTGGTATCCGGACATTCTGGACCCGGAGAGCGGTACGCTGACGACCGCCATCGACAAGCCCTATTGGCAGGAGGGCTGGTTGAGGCAGCACGATCGGCTGGCCGAGGCGATGGGTCAGCAGGAAGGCCGGATTCCGTTGCTGGTCAGCGGCGACCTGCACGCAATCGGCGCCGGGAGAATACACCGCTCCGGAGCCGTCGATCTGCGAGGGAATCCCATGACCGCAGTCCTGAGCGGTCCCATCGGCACTTCAATCCAGGGATTCCCCTCGGTGATCCGCGGCATCGGTGCGACGCCGCCGGCTCACCTGGACATGGAGGAAACAATGTCGCCCATCGAGGATCACGGTTTCACCCTGATCGACTTCCTTCGCGACCGGATCGTGCTGCGGCAGTTTGCCTGGGACGTGGACCGGGAGTCCCTCGATGCCATCGACCGGCTGGAGCCGATACATACCACGGAACTGGCGCCGGCGGCGTAGCCGGTGTCCCACCGCACCGGCCCGCCGCCGCCCGCAACCGGGCCGCATATGCAGTTTCGCCGAACCTGCTCATCGAAACCTTACCCCGGTTCATCATTTCTATGTCATTGACTCCGACAACGTGGATTGTGTTTGGCGGTGGATGGTGCGCGGCCCCCGATTCGAACGGGGAAGCAGATCGTTTTGAGCGACCCAGGTATGCCAATTCCCGTCAGCCGCGCACTTGAAATGGTGGCCGCCCTCGGAGTCGAACCGAGAAGCGCCTGTTTCTAAGACAGGCAGGTATGCCAATTCCCTTCAGACGGCCGTGATGGCGTCCCCGGCAGGACTAGAACCTGCAACCCCCGGGGTAGAAGCCCGGTGCTCTGATTCCGATTGAGCTACGGAGACGTGGTACCCCAGGCCGGATTCGAACCGGCGACCTGCCGCTTATCTGGCGCATCACGGGGTATAAACCCGCCGCTCTACCGACTGAGCTACTGGGGCCTGGGAGCCTGCGGCGCAGGAAATCGCGATAGCGAATTTGCAGCCGTGATCTCCTTCGGCGCAGGCTCCCGTATGGACACGCCGCCCGGATTCGAACCGGGACCTCGAGGGTTGCAACCTCGCGCCTTGCCCGTTTGGCTACGGCGTGTGTGTTGGCAGGCCGGCGACGATTCGAACGCCGATTGGCGGGTCTGGAATCCGCAGTCTTGCCATTAGACGACCGGCCTGGGGGTGGCTCGGCGCCCTGGATTTGAACCAGGTCCCCAAGATTCAAAGTCTTGTGTCCTGCCGGTTAGACGAACGCCGAATGGATGGCACGGCTGGGGCGATTCGAACGCCCGTCCTCGACCGTCGCAGGGTCGCGCTCTCGTCCTCTGAGCTACAGCCGTACGTGTGGTTGCCCGAGGCGGTTTCGAACCACCGACATCCGCTTTGTAAGAGCGGCGCTCTGCCATCTGAGCTATCGGGCAAACATGGTAGCGGGGGCCGGATTCGAACCGGCGGAAGCGGGAATATGAACCCCGCGTGAGACCCCCTCCCCCGCATCGGGACAAGTGTGGTGCGGCTGGCCGGTCTCGAACCGGCGGCCTCGACGTTGGCAACGTCGCGCTCTGCCCGCTGAGCTACAGCCGCATTGCTTACCTGCGTGGTCCGCCCTGAGAGAATCGAACTCCCGTCGCCGGGTTAAAAGCCCGGTGCACGACCACTATGCCAAGAGCGGATAAGTGGCCTGCCCGGGAAGACTCGAACTCCCGACCTGCTGGTTCGAAGCCAGCCGCTCTGCTCCTACTGAGCTACGGGCAGGGGCGTGGTGTTGCGGGCAACCGTAAGGCGCCCATTGTTGGCAAGCGAAAAGTGTGCAGTTGCCATTTACAGTGGCGGAGAAGCCTGGATTCGAACCAGGGCAGGACTTGCGCCCCGCTCGTTTAGCAAACGAGTGCCTTAGACCGCTCGGCCACTTCTCCGGAAAATGGGGCGAACCACCGGACTCGAACCGGCATCGGCCAGGGTCACGACCTGGAGCTTTACCAATTAAGCTAGGAACGCCATTGTGTGGCGGAGGCTGGAGGGATCGAACCCCCACGCCCTTCCGGGCATCACGGTTTTCAAGACCGATAAGTACGCCAGCCTTGCGAGCCTCCGAAGTTGGTCTGGAAGGCAGGATTTGAACCTGCGGCCCCCTGCGTCCAAGGCAGGCGCTCTGCCAGGCTGAGCTACTCCCAGAGTGTGGTGGACCGGGACCGATTCGAATGGTCGACCGCGCGATTATCGATCGCGTGCTCTACCTGCTGAGCTACCGGTCCGTGGGGATCCGGACGGGATTCGAACCCGCAATTACGAGGTTGAAAGCCTCGTGGCTTAACCATTCGCCCACCGGATCGTGAAGCTGGCGACGCGGACCGGGGTCGAACCGGCACCCTCTGGATCGACAGTCCAGGACTCTGCCTGTTGAGCTACCGCGCCGGGAAATGAACGACTGAGACTACATCGTTTCCAGCCACCCTTTGGCGGGAGTACCGGACGCCTTGCCTGGCGACCGTTGCCCGTCTGTCCACGATGGCCCGGCCGAAACCGGCGCCATCGTAAGCGGCCATGACTGCCTTTTTCAGAGTGTGGCGATTCACTCGTATTGCGCACCTGGTCGGCAGTTCACTTACCGTGAGCCTCGCGGGCTCCGAATGGGGGCTACCCAACCGTGCGGTGTTCCGCCAAGGTCCGTCCGCTTGCGGCTTCGGGACCGCCGAATTGCCCGGAGGCTTCGGCCTTAAGCCACTTCTCGGTACGCACCGGGACGCGTCTTTGCGTTTAGTCCTGGTTGCCATTACCGGACTCGAACCGGCGCCATCGCTTCCAAGGCGACGCTCTACCACTGAGCTAAACAGCAAGAACCCCATTTCGACGTGCGCGCCCCGGTCGCTTCGCCGCCTTTTGGGCCGCGAAATACGACACGCCGACTGTCGTTCCCCTACCGGGTACTTGACCGAGTGCCAGGACGCCGGCTGCGCACCGGAACCCCGAAACTCTGCGCGCTCGCGCTCGCTTGTAAGGCTCGCACTATCGCGCACTACCCGTTGCCCTTCACGGTTGACGATGTCGGTACCGCGGGTTGCACCACCACGTGTTCTTTCACGAGCCTGCATTCCCGGCAGAGCCGGTGCTTGAGCCACGCTACTTCCGCGCATCGCTTGGCCGCTATCCCCGCCGGTCTCCCGGCGAGGACAAGAGGGTCGGGCCTGCCTGGATTGACCGAACCCGAAAGTTCGGCGGGACGCCATGGGTCACGCCCCTTTCCCGCCGTTACCGACGGTTATCGGCGCCAGGCCGCAAGTCACCGCACCGGCCGAAGCCGGGGCCGTGAGGTTGGTGGAGGACCGCGGATTCAAACCGCGCACCTTCCGGTTGCAAACCGGATGTTCTGTCCACTGAACTAGTCCCCCGCTGACTGGCTGGCACGGCTGGATTCGAACCCGCATCGTCCCGGTTAACAGCCGGGCGCTCTACCGTTGAGCTACATGCCACCTGGTGGATCGGGAAGGAGTCGAACCTCCGCTGCGCCGGGCTTCAACCGACCGCTCTGCCGTCTGAGCTACCGATCCGATTTTGGTGGAGGGAGCAGGAGTTGAACCTGCAAAGCCCGAAGGGCGCCTGGGTTACAACCAGGGTATCTCGCCAATGAATGCCCCTCCGAATCTGGAGCTGACGACAGGCATCGAACCTGCAACCCACTGCTTACAAGACAGTTGCTCTGCCATTTGAGCTACGTCAGCCAGGGTGTCGGAGCAGGCGCTTGGGCGCACCGCAGGGTCTGCGGCCGCTCCGCACCACGCGAAGCACTGCCCCGACACACTTCACACAATCCACGTTGTTAAAGATCGTCCACCGGGGCACAAAAAAACCCTGGTGGTTCCGAACCGACCAGGGCTTTGGTAGCTGGTCTGGAGGGTTCGTTTTGTCAGCCCTCCAGAACGGTTTTCCGGAGAGGCTTAACGCATGAGTCCACCATGATCAAACTCATACGAATCCACGCTAATGCGGGTTGTCGTCTGCCGATTCCTCGCACACGGGAGCCCGTCGCTGGCTATCGCCACGACCGCTTGCCCGGCCGATGAGGCGCCGGCGGCTTCAGACAATCTGAGTTGTATGGATTTCCAAATCATGGGCGCGCAGTATACTCGCCTTTCTCCCCGTGTCAACACTTAATCGGAACATTCGGTTCACAAAATCGGAACTACCGATTGATGGTAGCCCGTGGCGCGAATCCCAGGGCGTGCCGAGGCCGGCGGGAGGTCAGGAAGGATGCCCGGCGGCGAGACCCGTGCAAATGGCCGCTACGGCTTTCGAACCGTTTCGGGCCGCGATTCACGCACCGACTTGAGCCAGGACGCCAGATTCCTCTCCTGCTCCGGGGTCAAGTCGAGCGCGCCAGCCATGAAGGCGATCGTGTCGATCACCCGCGCCCGAATCGCCGGGCCTATTTTTTCGTCGGGCCGCGGGCTGCCTTCTCCGAACAGCAGCCACTGCGGCGTCACGTGCGTTGCCTCCGCGATCGCGATCATGAGCTTGAGGTTCGGGTTGACCGGTTCCGAGGTTTCCAGACGGTGCAATCCCGTCTTCGACAGGTTGATTCCCATTTGGGCGAGAATCTTCCTCAGTTCAGCCGGCGCAAGCCCCGAGCGGTCCCGGGCGTCGCGGATGCGGTTGGAAATGCTGTCGTTCGCGGGTCGAAGCCTGTCGTAGCTTTTTCTCGCCATGCACAGGAGGATATGACACGCAGGCGCCGAACAAAACACTTGCGGTAGCGCCTGGCTCGCCGCTGTCAGTACAGGCGATCAACCAACTCCATGAGCCCGACGCTTCGTCGCAATCATTGCGCCCAACCGCCTGTCCATCTCTTGAACGCCGATAAACCTGCCCTTGCGTCGGCGCGACAACAATTCGCGCAACGCCGCCGATTCCTTCCCATCGGCCGGGACCGCGCCACGTTCTGTCAGCTCTGGTTCCATTCCACGGGTTCGGCATTCGGGTGCTCGGGTTCGTAGTACCAACGCAAACCCAGCGGTTCCTCGCTGAGGACGTTGGTCTTGAAGCTTCTCCAGGCCTGGATCTCGAAGTAGTCCAGGGGGCCATCCAGGGCGCGAAGGCGATGGGGTACGCCGGAGGGAAAATACACCAGCGTGCCTGGCTCGATTTCCTGCACATCGCCTTCCACCTCGACGACGCCGCGGCCCTTGAAGGTCATGTAGCAGTGCGCCGGGCCGTCGGGATTGGCATCGGTTCCCACGTGGGAATGGTAGGGTGACGACCCGCCGTCGATGTAGTGCATTTCACCCGCCTGTATGGCGTTGGTTGGCGTTAGGCGGCTGCCATCCAGCAGGCGCACGCTGGACTCGGCGCAGAACCGGCGTACCCGGCCGCCGCTGGCATCGCTGAGCACCCGAAGCGTCCCTCGATCGAAGAAGTATCCGGGGCCGCCGGGCAAGCCATCTTCAACCGCCGCGGGTGGCTCGGGAACTACCATGTGGAGTAGCTCCACACTGGTTCCCGATGCATCGAACCGAGCCGGTTCGTGAGGCGCCAGAAGGACGCCCGCGCCTTGCCCGGCGCGGTGAGTCTCGCCTCCGTAATCCACGAAACAACTGACCGGATCGTTCATGACGTACAGGACGTGATAGAAATCGCCTGCTTGAACGTCAAACTCTCGACCCGGCAGGACGGTTCGCCTGTAAACGGTCAGCGTTTGCGAACCGCAAATGCCGGGACTGCACAGTTTGCGCCGCACTCCGGATGGGACGGACTCTGGCTTTGCCATATTCGAATCGATGATGTGAATGTCCTGGATGCTTGCCATTTTTGCCTGGACCTCGAACTTACTGGTGCGGGCTGTTGTCTCGGCTGTTCCTGCCGCGCCCCCATCAAGTCGTGATGGTACCAACCGCAAGGATTGGTGTCCCGCCGATTCACTCGCATATGATATCGATGTGTCTTGGTACTCTCCCGGATTACGTTAGATTGGGCAAGTGAGCCTCTACCAAGTTCAAAAGCTGGTGCAGTCCGTCAACCGAGACCCGGAATCGCGGTCGAGGTTTCTGGAGTCACGCGAATCCTTCGCTCAGGAATTCGAATTGACCGACGAAGAACGTGACGCACTGGTGAACATGAATATGTACGATCTCTACGACATGGGCGTGCACCCACTGCTGCTGCGCCCGTTCACGATCATTCACGGGGTTTCGGAGCCGGATTATCTGCAAGCCATCCGGGAGCGAGGCTGATTCCATGCCCATGGTCTTCGCCTGTTCGGTCAGCCACACGCCCGGGATTCGCGCCTGGGCGGACGCGCCGCCTGCCGATCAGAAAGAGCGCTTCTATGCAGGCTACGATTCCCTGCGGGAGCGATTGTGGGCAGCGGAGCCGGATACCATCCTCATCGTCAGCAGCGAGCACTTCGCGAATTTCTTCCTGGACAGCATGCCGGCCTTTGCGATCGGGCAGGCGGAACGCTATTTCGGGCCCATCGAACCGTGGGTGAAGATCGCGCAGGGATACACCCGCGGCGATCAGGAGCTGTCCGGGCAGGTACTGGATACCTGCTACGCGGAGGGCCTTGAACTCAACTACGCCAGCGAATTGAAGCTCGATCACGGCATCATGATTCCGCTGAGCTTCCTGGATCCGGGACGAGAACTCCCGGTCGTGCCGCTGATCGTCAACTGCATGACGTACCCCATGCCGACGCAGGAACGATGCTACGAGCTGGGCCGAACCCTGGCGAAAGCGCTCCAGTCCCACGAGCGCCGCGTTGCGGTAGTGGCCGCAGGCGGGCTCAGTCACGCGCCGGGAGAGAGAATGCACGGGAAGATCGATTCCGAGTTCGACCGAGCGTTTCTCCGGCAACTGGAAGCCGGCGATGTCGAGGCTTTCACCGCCTACACCGATGACGAACTGGAGAAAAGGGGACTCGGGACGCATGAGATTCGCCCCTGGGTCGCGCTTGCCGGAGTCGCCAACGGCGCGCGGGCGCAGACGATCTTCTACGAACCGGTCGTCGAATGGGCCACCGGATGCGCCCTTCTCTACTATGAATGACCGTGCCCGAATTCGGAACGGGTTGCGGATCCCGGCGCGAACCCAATCGCCGACCGGATTCGGAACCGGCTGCGGAATCCGGCATGAGCCCAATCACCGGCCGGATACGCGGCCAGACCAGGAACCGGCATGGACGCGATCACCAGCATGAAACGAAACTTGCTGTTCCCGATGGGCCTCCTGGCGGCCCTCTCGGCTACCGCCCAGGAAGACGAGCGGCTGGCATTGTCCCGTGACGCCGCGGCGCAACTGGGCCAGGAACTGACCGCCACGCTGCTGACCTCGCTGGGGACGGACGGACCCGTTGGAGCCATCGATGTCTGCAGCGTGGAAGCGTCTCCCATCGCGGAGCGGCTGTCCGACCAGTCCGGCGCCCGGGTGGGCCGTACCGCGCTGAGAATCCGCAATCCGGAGAATGCACCGGACGACGCGGCACGCGACGTGATGGCGGCGTTTGCCCGCGACCTGGCCGCGGGCGCCCCGGCGCCGCCCGAGCATTTCGAGACCAGGCCCGACGGCAGCGCCCGTTACATGAGCGCCATCGTCCTGCAACCCCTCTGCGTGACCTGTCACGGCTCGGAAATCGCCCTGGAACTTGCCACGGCCATCGCCGAGCACTATCCGGCGGATCAGGCGACCGGATTCGCGGTGGGAGACCTGCGCGGGGCCTTCATCGTCGAGTGGCCGGCTCCCGGGGCGCAAGTTCAGTAGCGCCGCACATCACAAGCTGAACATTAGTTAAGTCAATTCGTCTGCCGGAAAGCGTATGCTTCGGGCGCGTTTCGCAGATCGTACCCCGGTTCGGGCGTAGCACGGGAATTAACCTCAGGAGTGTACGGTTCGAGCGCAGGTTCGAGCGCAGGTTCAAGCGTTCGGGGCACCGGAGTGCAGGTTCGGAGAATGGGGCCAGTGAGAACGACAACCTGGAGGGACTGGCCGCACCGCCTGTCCGGAATCTGCCTCGCCCTGTGGGCCGGCCTGGCTTGCGCACAAGCGCAGGACGTTCGCGCTGGCGTCGAGCGCAAGGTCAGCGAAATCGCCCGAACCTCCACTCCCCCGACTCTCGACGGCAGGCTGGACGAAGCGGTCTGGTCGCAGGCCACGATCATCGAAGACCTGCACCAATACGATCCTGTCGAACACGGCGAGCCGACGGAAACGTCCCGGTTCTACGTGCTCTACGACGACGACAACCTGTACGTGGGCGCACGGCTGCTGGACAGCAAACCGTCCGAAATCGATGCCCGTCAGCTCATCCAGGACCAGTCGGTGGAGGTCGACGACCGCATCGAGGTGGTCATCGACCCCTTCAACAACCTGCGAACCGGGTACAGGTTCCAGATCAACCCCAACGGTATACGCCGCGACGGCATCTACGAGGGGCCGACCGAGATCAACGAGGAATGGGACGGCATCTGGGCCGCCGAAGCCAGTATCGATGAGCAGGGTTGGACCGGCGAGATCGCGATTCCCTTCAAGACGCTCAACTTCGATCCGGACAACCCGGACTGGGGCTTTACCGTGGGCCGGGTGATCCCGCGGAGGAACGAGAAAATCGCCTGGACCTCCTTCGACCGGGAAATCAATCCGGCCGCCGCCGGTGTCCTCACCGGCTTCTCAGGACTCCAGCAGGGCAAGGGCCTCGATATCGTTCCGTCGGTCAACCTGGGCGGCCGCAAGGATCACATGACGGCGGCCGAGAGCACCCACGCGGATCCGTCCCTGGACCTGTTCTACAACATCACCCCCTCGCTGACCGGCGTGCTGACGCTCAACACGGATTTCTCGGATACCGAAGTGGATGACCGGCAGGTCAACCTGACCCGATTCTCAACCTTCTTTCCGGAGAAACGGGATTTCTTCCTGCAGGATGCCGACATCTTCGCATTCGGCCTCAAGGGCACCGACAGCAACAACCGCAACGGCATTCCCTTCTTCTCCCGGCGCATCGGCCTGAGCGATGCCGGCCGGCCCGTGGACCTGGACCTCGGTACCAAGCTTACGGGGCGCGCCGGGCGCTTCAACATCGGCGCACTGGGCGTCACCCAGGCCGGTTACCGGGGCCGCAACGGCTACGTCGAAGAAGACGAACTGTTTGTCGGGCGCGTGGCAGCCAATGTGCTTGAGGAATCCAGCCTGGGGATGATCTTCACCCAGGGCGACCCCCGATCGAACCTGGACAATTCGCTGATGGGCGCGGACTTCCGTTACCGCAACACCCGCCTGCCCGCCGGGCGGGCCCTGGAAGGCGCCGCCTGGTATCAGCAGACCGACACCGAGGGCATGGATACGGATCAGTCGGCGTGGGGATTCCGCGCCTCACTGCCATCCAGCGAAGGCATCAACGTTTCAATGGAGCACGAAGTCTTCCAGGCCAATTTCAATCCGGCGCTGGGATTCCTCAATCGCAGGAACATCGGGCGCACCAGGATCTGGGGCGGATATCGGCACCGGCCCGACGGCCACGATTGGATGCGCTATATTCAGGTTTTCCTGTCCTGGCAGGAGTTCTGGAACGCCTCTACCGGTGAGCTGGAGACCCGAAACGTCTGGGTAAGGCCGTTTCGCCTGGAAAACCACCGCGGCGACCGGTTCGGCTTTATTCTGCGCGGCACCCGCGAGGTGCTCACGGAGCCCTTTGAAATTGCCGACGGCATCATCATCCCGCCCGGCGATTACGACTTCGATGCGTACCGCCTCGAACTGCAATTGGCGGGCGAGCGAACCCTGGCGCCCAGGGCCGATATCAACAAGGGCGATTTCTACGACGGAACCTGGCTGCAGGTGGACACCGCCGTCGAGTGGCGGCCGAGCAGCCGCTGGTTCGTCAGCACGGGATACCAGTACACGGAAGTCGACCTGCCGGCGGGCAGCTTCACCACCCGGCTCATCCAGTTGCGCGCCAACCTGGCCTTCAACGCCCAGTGGTCATGGGTGAACCTGATCCAGTACGACAACGTTCTGGACACCGTCGGCATCAACGGCCGCCTGCGCTGGAATCCCCGCGCCGGCGAGGATCTCTACCTGGTGCTCAACCACGAGTCCGAAGCCATGGCGGCGTTCTCGGGCCTCCGGGCGCGCGCCTCCGAATTAACGGTAAAGTACAGCCGTACGTTCCGGTTTTAGGAGCCTGTGCCGCCGCCGGGAATCCGTGCGGCCAATATGCATTCTGCCTCGGCCGGGAATCAAAGGCCATACGTCGGGCGCGTGGTCGACAATGTCAGGCTCGTACATTCGAGCGATCTACCGCTGGACGTATTTTCTTACCGTGGCCGCGCCCACTTCCGCGCCGAAGATCTCCCCTGAACCGTAAGCCGCAAGCCCATGAGCACCAGTAGCGGCCTCGTTCTCCGGGTCGAATTCAGGATCCGGAATGAACGCGGCCACCGAGCCGTCGAGTGCACTACCCACACGAATACCACGCTCCCACCCGGGATTCCGTGCGGTATTGGACTGGTTGTCCGACACGTATAACGTGTCGTTGGGCGCGATGAAGAGCCCGCTGGCTCTGCCGAACTGATGCCATTGATCCAGGAACGCACCATCCTGGTCGAAGATCTGGACCCGGTTGTTGTCCCTGTCGGCAACGAAGAGCCGGCCAAGGGAATCCATGGCGATGTCATGGGGCACGAGGAACTGGCCCGGCTCGGAGCCGGTTCCACCGAAACTCGCCAGGAACTCTCCGTCCGCGGAAAACTTCTGAACGCGGTTGTTGGAGTCCGGGTTGTGTCCTTCCGTAACGAAGATATCCCCGTTGGGCGCAACGACAACCCCGGTTGGACCGTTGAATTGTCCGGGGGCCGCGCCGGCCACCCCGGCCTCGCCCAACGTCATCAGGATGTCCCCGTCCGGGCTGAACTTGAAGACCTGGTGCCCACGTGGGCCTTCGCCGTCCGCATCCGTGACCCAGATGTTTCCATCCGCGTCGACGTAGATCCCGTGAGGCCAAACGAACAGGCCCTCGCCGAATCCCCGAACCCACCGGCCCGCAGGATCGTACATATGGACGGGTGCAAGGCTGTCCCGACCGACGCAACTGTTCTGGCCGCACCGCTCGGCGATCCAGAGATTGTTTTCGCCATCAGGGTAAACGGAGCTGACGGAACCCAAAGCTCTGGCGTTCGGCGGCTGAATCCATCCGGAAACTTCTCTATACGAAATATCCTGCGCGTTGGCCATTCCAACCGAGCTGATCAGTACAAGTCGAGTGGCAAATCGCAACATCTTGCAAGCCCTCCTGGCCTGTATCGTGTGCCTTGTAAGCAAATCTGTAAGCCGGTAGTTTATCCGCCTCGTCCTGAACGGAACATCGCGCCGTTTGCCCTGATCCTGCATGGGTATGGAGAACGCTTGCATGCGCGCCAAAGCCAGTCCGCGCTACTACCACGACAATGAGTTACGCTGACTACCGACCCTTCGTACCCACCCCCGAGCAATCACGCATAGCGGGCGAGACGGCAGAGGAGCACACCGCTGGCCGTTTGCCCACAAGGCGTGCGCGGACCGTTTTCGATGAGTGGAGGGCCCTTTACGACACCCCGTTCCTGGGTATCACCGCTGACGGAACCGTCAAGGATGGCCTTTTCACCCTGAAGGACAGCGGTGCTCCCGTGGAACGGATGACCAGCACGGCGTCGGCAGTACTCGACATCCTGACGCCCGCAGAACGCAAAGCCTGTCAACACCCGATTGGCTCGCGTCTATGGCGCAAGTGGCAGAACACGGAGATGTTCGTCGAGGACTACGGTCTGCGCCTGGAACATGCCACGACCACGGTGCGCGAGCAGGTTCTTCAAGTCCTGCGGGAAAGTTTGAGCACCAGTGGATACGAAAGCACCCTCGGCGTCATGAGGTTGAACGAGTTTCTCGGCGAGGTGATGAATGCAACCGGTGTGCTGAACCGGTGGAGCTACAACTTCTGCATCTTCGGCGCGCCATCAACCACCGAACCATGGGGTTGGCAACTTTTCGGCCATCACCTTGTTCTCAACTGTTTCTGCCTGGGTGGGCAGATGGTATTGACGCCATTCTTTCAGGGCGCAGAAATCGTCTACGCCGATACCGGGCCGCACAAGGGTCTGACGCTATTCAGGGACCACGAGCGAAAGGGTCTGCAACTCATGAATGCGCTGCCCGAAAAGTTGCAGCGGCGGGCCATCGTCGGCCATTCGATCATGGGCGAGGATCTGCCCGAAGGCCGCAGGCACTTTGCGGACTACATGCATCTGGGTGGCGCGTATCAGGACAATCGAATCGTGCGCTACGAAGGCGTCGATACAACGCTATTCGATACCGGGCACAAGAACCGCCTGATGGACCTCGTCGCCGAATACATCCGGCCGCTGCCTCACGGGCCGCGCCAGGCCAAGCTGGAAGAGTTCGAACGACACTTGGGCGACACGCATTTCTGCTGGATCGGCGGTCACGGACCCAATGACGCGTTCTACTACCGGATTCAAAGCCCCGTCGTATTCGTCGAATTCGACCATCATCCAGGCTTGTTCCTGACCAACGAGATACCGCTCAAGTTTCACATTCACACCATCGTGCGCACACCGAATGGAAACGACTACGGTATAGACTTGTTGCGTCAGCACTATCGGCAGTCGCACAAGCATGGGCATGGACACTCGCACGATCACGACTAGGCGTTGATTTCATGGATCTCGGTATCGCCGGCAGGACGGCGCTGTTGTGCGCATCAAGTCAGGGCCTCGGCTACGCCTGCGCCCAGGCGCTGGCCCAGGAGGGAGTTAACGTCACGATAAACGGTCGCGACGAAAACAAGCTCAGGAAGGCCGCCAACGCGCTGTCGGAAGTCGGCGAGCACGACGTGCACTACGTAGCAGGCGACGTCACGACCGATGCGGGCCGTGCCGCGCTTCTTGAGGCATGCCCGGCGCCGGACATTCTGCTGAACAACAACGCCGGACCCAGCGCAATACAATTTCCCGACACGAAACCGTCAGACTGGCGTGCAACGCTCGACGGCAACATGATTGCGCCGATCCTCCTGATACACGCCGTACTGCCGGGGATGATCGAGCGAAAATTCGGGCGAATCGTCAACATCACATCTGCAATGGTGACGGCTCCCAAGCCTCACCACACGCTCTCCGCCGGCGCGCGCGCGGGACTTACAGCTTCCCTGAAGGCATTGTCTCTGGATGTCGCCAGACACAATGTGACGATCAACAACATGCTGCCCGAGCGTTTCGACACTCAGCGCCAGGAGCAGATGGCGAGAGCGTGGATGAAACGCGAGGGCATTACCTACGAACAGGCACGGGCGCTGCAGGTGAAGGCCATCGCCGCCGATCGACTCGGCCGGCCGGAAGAATTCGGTGCGGCGTTCGCGTTCCTGTGCAGCGCGCACGCCGGCTACATTTCCGGCCAGAACCTGCACCTCGACGGTGGTTCCTACCCGGCACTGCTGTAGTTCGGTTTACTTTCGTTTGCTCCATTTCGCATCAGCAAACCAAACGAACCGCGAGTGGTGTGGGCGTGATCCCGACTTACACGTCTATGGTCGTACGTAGCCCATCAGCCCCGGGAACTCCTCCTCAAGCCTGACGGCCGCCTCTGCATCAATGAGGAAGCATTCAGTTCTGTCGAATCCCGGTTCGATGAGTCCGCACACCGGGAGCCGCTCCCTCAGTCGGCGCATGACGGGTGTGTCTCCGCGAATACCGTAAGTGACGAGGAGTTGTGCAGGCTCGCCCTCGGAGTCGCCGGGGATCAACAGCGCTCTCAAGCGGGCGCGATTCGGCGTGACGGCAGGAAAAATCGAAACGGTCACAGCGTCTCCCGGGCTAACGAGCTCTTCGTGCCAACCCTCCCGCGCAAGCTGCGACGCGGGACTCAGTTCAAGCAGCCAGCCTTCGGAGTTTCCCGCCTCGTCGATCGAGTCGATGATCAGGGCACCGTGGGGATTCAGGATCCGAAAAGCCCGGACCGTGCCATCGAACGCGTAAACGGCGTCCTCGCCTTCGGGTGTCTGCAACGCGCTGAATGAATGGTGTGAAGCGGCGGACTGAGGCCAAACCAAAATTGCGGCAAACGCCGCGATCGCTTCAGATAACCGGCCGAAAAGAAATCGCTGAACCTTCATGACTCCCCTTGTTCTTTGTGGTTCCTCAGATTCTACTCCCGCAAATTTGAATTGTCGCTGCATCGGTCAATTCACCTGCCTCTCGACGTCGCAGGCACCGATGGCGGCGCAGCGACTGTGGCCGTCACCCGGCGAACATCGGCACCGGCAGGCTACAGCATCGTGCGCACGGCGAGTGACGAGAAAAACAGCAGCACGACGAGCAGAGCCGCCGATCCCCAGGGGCTGTTCTTCAGCCGCTCACCGACCCAGTCCGAGCGACCGTTAAGCAGTAGCAGGGCCAGAGTAACGAATGGCAGAAACAGGGCTCCGGTCACCGTGTACAGTCGCTGGACGTCCTGAAATCCCCTGAAGAGCCCGACCATCGGCACGGTTGCGATGAGCAGCAGGTAGGCGCGATAGGGCCACGCCGAGGTATCCACCGTCACTTGCGCACCGCGCTCGTGGCGCTCGCGCACGAGTCCCCAGCAGTCGGCAAAGATATAGGGTATTGACTGCCAGACCCCGAGGAGGCTGCTGAAGACGGCTCCGAACGCGCCGATCAGAAACAGCCACCGGCCCCAGGGTCCGAGCGGGCCCTCGAGCCGATCCGCCAGACCGACCAGCAGCGTGGTGCCCTGCCCCTCGATCTCGATCGTGCTCCCGATGATCACCATGGCGATCCCGAATAGCGCGGTCATGAGGTAGCCGGCACCCAGATCAACGCGACAGACCCAGAGCTCGCCGGGGTCGGTACGTCCTTCCTCACGCATCCAGTATCCATAGCAAAGCATCGTGACCGTGCCCCCGATGCCGCCGATCAGCGCAACCGTCCACGTCAGACCGAGTCCGCTGAAGTCCGGAATCGTCGGCACCAGAAGACCCCGGAGCACCACACCCGTCCCCGGCCACAGCAACACCGCGGTGAGCACCACCGTGACAAACATCACGCCGATACAGACTCGCATGACCTGTTCGAACAACCGGTAGCCACCGATCAATACCATCGCAACGCCGACCGCGCTGGATGCGATACCGAAAACGGCTTTGCCATTGTCGGGATTTTCAAATACGGGAAACAACGCAACGAGCGCCACGCCGCAGGCACTCATTTGAGCACCGCCGACGAAGAATGTGAACAACAGCAAATAGGGCAGGAACGCCCAGATGACGATCGGCCCACCCTTGTGAAACACCCCTTCGAGAAACGTGTTGCCGGTGGCCAGTTGCCAACGGGCCACGCCCTCGGTGATCACGTATTTCATGAAGGCGCCAACGACGACCGCCCACAGGAGGCCCGTGCCCAGGAGACTGCCAACGAAGGTGCCGGTGGCAAGGTCGCCGCCACCCACTCCCGTCGCCGCCAGTAGCAGCCCGGGCCCGATCGCGGCCAGCATGGGAAACTTCCTGGCGCCCTTGTCCGGGTCCCTGGCCGACGAGGTGGTCACTTGGCCGCTCTGCGATTCACAAGCTCACGCTGTCAATTCCCGTCCATTACACCGACACGGATCGGCGTCCACGCCATGCCGTCCGGCGAATCGTGATGGTCGATCAACACGCGGTGAGAACCCAACCCGTCCAGGTCGAATACATTGATCAGCCCTTCGCCGGGATCTGCAACAAAGGCCATGCCGTCGTGGATTAACGCCCCAAAGTTGCCCTCGAAAGGTTCACCGGGCAGCGGTACCTCGGTGATCAGTGTCCGGGTGTTCACATCCCAGAGGCGCACAAACCTGGGTACCGGCGCGGCCCGCCCACCGCCGTTCGGAATGATTGCAAAGCCATCGGGCCCCATTTCGATTCGCCCCGAATACGGTCGGGAGTCCAGTGTCGCGACGACCTCCAGCGACGCCGCGTCGATTACGGATATGGTTTCCTCGTGCCGGTTCGCGACCCAGATTTCGCTGCCGTCGGCGCTGACGTCGAGACCTTCCGCCCCAAGGCCTGTGTGGATCACCACCGGCGCCCGGTCCTCGCTCAGGAATATCACCGATAACGTGCCCTCGGCGCCCCGGCTTGTGACATACGCCCGTGAACCGTCGGGGCTCAGCCGAACCATGTGACCGTCACGGCCGCCGGTCGGATACGTACGCACCACGGTGCGCGCCTCCAGATCCACCAGCGCCAGTTGATCCGACTCCTGCATGGTGGCCACGGCATGCCGTCCATCGGGCATGAACAGCGGCGTATGAGGACGAGAATCCGGTCCCAGGTCGATACGTGCATCGATAGTGGCGGTAACGATATCGATCAGGACGATGTGAGTGCCGTGATTATCCTCGGGGCCGTACTCGCCCGTGAGCGCCTTGGTTCCGTCCGGCGAAACCGCAACCTCGTGGGGGATGATCGGACCGATGGGGACCCGGGCGACCTCCACACGGCTCGGCAGGTCGATAAACGTAATGCTGCCTCCCGTGCGATTGGCGACAACCAGCGTGCCCTCCTGCGGCGCGGCGGCCAGGCTCCAGAACCACAACGTTAGCACCGCCCATGAGACTCGGGGGACCCTGCCTCCGTGATTGCGTCTACCTCCAAAGAGCGGGAGACAGAGCGAATTCGGCAAAACTGTCATCACGACCCAAATGACGCTAGACCGGGGACGGCGGATTCACGAACGGCCAGGGCGAGGATTCGGTCCGGGCGTCGACGGGCACCACGATAATCACCGGCCCCTGTTCCCGGAAGCCTTCCGCTATCGCCTGCGCCAGAGCGTCCGGCCCTGTCACGCGTACCCCTTTAGCGCCAAAACTTTCGGCCAGCTTCACGAAGTCCGGATTGACCAGGTCAGCCCCGAAGTCCCGCCCACCGAATCGCTCCGATTGGTCCCGACGGACATTTTCGAAGCCGCCATTATCGAATATCACCGACACGAGGTTGATATTGAATTGAACCGCAGTCGCTAGTTCCTGGACGCCGAACATGAAGCCACCGTCGCCGCAAGCGACGACGACGGCCTTGTCGGGATTCGCCACCTTGACACCCAGGGCGGTGTTGAATCCGTAACCCAGATTGTCCTGATAGCCACAGGTCACGTATCGACGTGGCCCGTAGACGGGGAATGCCAAGCGTGCCGCAAAACCTGTTTGCGTGATCTCTTCCACGAAGAAGCCATCGTCCGGCAGCGCACGCCGAATCGCTTTCAGATACTGAACCTGCGGTTGCAGGGCTTCGAGTGACGCTTCGGCAGTCGCCTTGAAACCGGCATATTCGCTCGTTCGGTCACCGCGCTTGCCGATCGTCGTCTCCAGCGCGTCCAGCAGTGCCAGTGTACCGTCACGGGAGTCGGCAACTACGCCGACGTCGGGCGGCAGGCGGCCGAATTCCGTCGGGTCGATATCCACGCGGACGGTCTTGAGGCCTTCAGGTAGCCACCGCCAGCGAAAATACGCCAGTTCAAGGCGGCTGCCGATACCGATGAGCAGATCGCACCTGGGCCAGTACTCGAACGCGGCCGTGGACAACAGCCCGTAAGGGCTTCTGTCGCTGACGATACCCTTGCCGCTGCGATGGGCAGTCACCGGCGCCTGGATCAGCTTTGCCAGCGCTTCGATCTCGTCGCCCGCATGATATGCACCCGCGCCGACCACGATCAGCGGGTTTCTGGCCTGCCGGATAAGCTTGGCGGCTTCGGATATCTTGTCCTGATCCGGCGGCGGTGGCGGTGGAATGTGACGATCGACATCCAGTATCACATCCCCGGAAGTTTCGAAAACATCCCACGGCGCCTCGATGGCCACGGGCCGGATGCGGCCTGTGTGCATCCGGCGAAACGCTTCGGCCACCACGCCCGGCGCCTGGCCGGGTTGGTCGATACGCGCGGCCCAACCCGTGAACCCACGCATCGTGGCCAATTGATCGGGCAATTCGTGCAGCTGTCCCCGGCCCTTCCCGATCAGGTGGGACATGATGTTCCCGGTCACGCAGAGCACCGGGGTGTTCGCGCCGTAGGCCGTGCACAGCGCTGCGGAGGAATTGAGCATTCCGGGACCAGGCACGACCGCGCAGACGCCCGTCCTGCCGCTGGACTTGGCATAGCCAAATGCCATGTAGCCTGCGCCTTGCTCGTGGCGGGTAGTGATGAAATTGATCGGCTCCCGCGCGACTGCATCGTTGAATCCGTAGATATGGATGCCGGGGATCCCGAAGAGCGTGTCCACACCATGCGCAACAAGAGACTTCGCGACCGCCTCGCCGGTCGTCATGCGAACCGGCGCCTTCGCGACAGCCGATGCCTCCGGCGAGCCCATAGCTGGTAGGGATGCTGCGGTCATGCGGTTTCTAGATCGCTACGGTACAGGTCGACGATTTTTGTCAATGCCGTGGCAAGCGAGAGTCGCATCGGGGCCGCCTATCGATCTGCGCTACGGATGACGTTGATGGTCACTGTGGCCGGCTGTCCGTCGTCCCTCAACCCGTAATATTCAACTTGATAGCGGTCGCTGGTGTAGGCGTCGCCACGCGCGGTTCCGCCGAAGAACGGCCGGTTGATGCCAAGGTTGCCCAACGAGAGCAGTTGTCCCGGCGCCAGGTCCTTGCCGAAAGACTGCAAGTGGTCCCTGAGCCATCGAACCGCGTCGATGGGCCGATACCAATCGGCCATGGTCGCTCGCTGGATCACGGTGCCGTCCTCATCGAGCACCGCGTACTCCATGGCGTTCAGGCGGTCCAGCCACTCCTGTGTCCCCTCGATGGGCACCGGTTCGCCCGCGAGCGCTATTCGGCTCGACATGTTTCCGACCACGCCCCGGATCATGCCATTGTCGTCCGGTTCGGCCGTTGGGTCCGGAATCTCGGCGAACGGCACGACGGCGTCAAGGCCGGCAAGAATCGCTAGGTCCGTCTCAGCGTCATTGATGCCGGCGCTGCCCACGCGAAACGCGAAGTCAGCCTCCAAAAAGCTGTCCGCGCCCATGTCCTCGAGACGGACGGCGGCGCCATCCGCCAGGAACATACCGGACAGCAAATGAGCCCTGATACCGCCGGCGGGGAAGTTGGGATTGGCCGGTCCGGGATTGTGGCCGCCGGTCTTGTAGCCCACCACCTCGCCCATGGCGGGGCCCAGCATTTCAACCATTTCGTCTTGCCAGCGATACGCCTCCTCCAACGTCAATTCGGGCGCAAAGGGTCGGACCATTCTGCCATTCAGAAAATCGTCCGCCATCGCGGCCACGGCGGCACGTATTTCGGACTCGTCAGCCGGCGCCTCGGACTGGGCAAAATCTTCCCACTCGGCGGTGCAGTCGTAAGGCCTGAATTCGTACCCGGGCAGCGGTGTCCGGGTTGACTCGAAATACAAGGGCTCCGGAAACACGACCGGATCGGTGATCGTGATCGCGTAATGCAATACCGGCTCGCCATCCTCCTCGACCACACGGAAAGTTTCTTCGTATCGAGCCTGATCCGACTGTGGCGTGCCGTAGTCCGAGTAATAGGGCCAGTCGACGTGCGTCGTGGTGACCAACAGCGTATCGCCGTCCCATCTTCCCACCGAGTAGCCCACGTTGGAGGACTCGGGGTTCGGATCCGGTTCGCCCATGTGGACAAACCGCTGTATGTCGTACTGAACTAGTTGTATACGGATATCTTCCCCTTCCCGGAAGATGCCCATCGGCCTCGGATCGAACATGGCGTCCGGCATCCCGTGCTCGCAATGCAGCTGGCGATTGTCCGTCATCGGCTCGTAGGCAGCGTTGAGTTCGGCGCCGCGTTGCGTGTAGTCGATCTCCTGTAACGCGCCCGCGAACCAGGGACCGGAATGCGTGTCCCAGGATCGAAATATGCCGTCTGCCTCCAGCGATTCGGCCGCCGCCCTCTCAGGGGCGATGCGTTCGGGCTGCTCGAACAAACGATCGTCGGACCACCGCGTCTCCCGGCCAGCCCCTTGAACGAATTCCCTGCCGTCCGGCATCAGGATATGAAGCAGACCGAGGGACTGCGGGTTGATTCTTGAAACGTGCCCTGCCACGCGAACGGTTCCAAGCAGGTGGTGAGCCGCCAGACCCATGTTCTCCAGACGGCGGGGATTCGGTCCGAACTCGAGTTCCCAGTCGGACTCGGCGCCGGACTCATCGACCACCCTGAGTTTCGCCCGTGCATGGGGATTGCGCCAGAAGACTTCGACAATCTCGCCCTCAAGTTCAAGGAATTCCGACTGGTACAGGAGCGGATTGGTCACGCTTCCGTGGTGGGCGTGCAGTGTGTGCGAGAAAATCGCGACTAACGGAATCGAAAGAAGTTTCAAAGACCTCATGGCAACCTCCGCAAAACGGCCGGAATTCCCCGGTTGGCAATTACCGCATCGCCGACCTGTTGCCACAAATTATGGCATCCCCACCCCGGCGAAACGACCGCCAGTGATTGATAGAGAGTATCAGTATTCCTTGTACGACCGGGCTGACGCCTGACGAGACTCATGAGCATTTGCGCATGTCGCAGACCGATTGTCGCATTTCTGAATTGTCTGCCGCGCAGATCTCGTAAGAAATCTTCAGACAATGTTGCCTGCTGCGAACGCCGATTGTGTCAGAATGATCCTCGTCAACGGAGTATCGTTCCATCCGGCTTGCTGACATCTCCGGAATCGACGCCGCTGAAAAGGAAGATCCCCAAATTTCAAGTCTTCGTGATTCGCCTCGAATAATTCTCTGCGCAGCCGTACCGCTGGCGGCCGTACCCGTCACGGCGCAGGAAAGCCCGGTCGGGACCGCGCCGCCAAGTGCGGAAAAAGTCGTGCAAATCATGCGCACGACCACACCGCCCACCATCGACGGCGTCCTTAACGATCCCGTCTGGCAGGACGCGCCGTTCATCGACGACATGCACCAGTTCCGGCCCGCGGATCACGTCGAGCCGACCCAGAAGACGACGGTGTACCTGCTCTACGACGACGACTACTTCTACGTGGCGGGCCGGATGTGGGATACCGAGCCGGACGAGATCCTGGCCCGCAGTCTTGCGCAGGGACAGGACGTGCGCTGGGATGACGCGTTCAACATCATTATCGACCCGTTCAACAACAACCGAACCGGATACCAGTTCCAGGTCAACGCCAACGGTGTCCGCACGGATGCGGTCTTCGAAACGGCCACGCGGGTCAACCGGGACTGGGAGGGCATCTGGCATGCGGCGTCCAGCATCGATTCGGAGGGTTGGGCGACGGAAATGGCAATCCCTTTCAAGACGTTGAACTTCGATCCGAACAATCCGGACTGGGGCTTCACCATAGAGCGAAGCATCCAGCGCAATCAGGAGGATATCGCCTGGGTATCCTACAACCGACAGGTCAACCCCGGCGTCACCGGAACCGTCTCCGGTTTCACGGGCCTGCAGCAGGGCCGGGGGCTCGACGTCGTCCCGACGGTCGTGGCGTCGGGGTCAAGGGACTTCGAGACGGACGCTGCCGACTCCAGCATGGAACCTTCCCTCGATGTCTTCTACAACTTCACCCCGTCGCTCACCGGTGTCCTTACGCTGAATACCGACTTTTCGGCCACCGAGGTGGACGACCGCCAGATCAATCTCACCCGATTCAACCTGTTCTTTCCCGAGAAACGGGACTTCTTCCTGCAGGACGTGGATATATTCTCCTTCGGCGGCCTGCGCAGAAACGGCATTCCGTTCTTTTCCCGACGGATCGGCCTGAGCCGCCGCGGCCAGCCCGTGGACCTGGATGTGGGCGCGAAGCTCACCGGCCGCGCCGGCCGCTGGAACGTCGGCCTGCTGGGCGTCGCCCTGGACGAATTTCAAGACGTCGACAGCTCCAATGTCTTCGTCGGAAGGGTCGCGGCCAACGTTCTGGAAGAATCCAGCGTCGGCCTGATGGTCACCGGTGGCGACCCGCGTTCCAACCTCGACAACTCCCTGATGGGCGCCGACTTTCGGTATCGCAATACCCGTTTGCCCGGCGGGCGCACGCTGGCAGGGGAGGCCTGGTACCAGAAATCGGATACCGAGGGCGTGGAGGGCGATGAGACCGCCTGGGGGGTCCGCATGGCCGCGCCCAACAACACCGGGCTCAGGGGCGAGGTCGGCTTCGAAACGTTTCACGATGACTTCAACCCCGCGCTGGGATTCGTGAATCGCCGGGGAATCGAACGCTCCGAGGCAAGCGTCGCCTACACGTCCCGGCCCGCGCACCGATGGCTCCGCGAACTCGGCCACGGCGTGAACTACGAGCGCTTCGACCTGATCGCCGGGGGCGTCGAGAGCGAGAGTTGGTACCTGGAACTGGTGGAACTGGAAACCAACTCCGGCGACCAGGGCGGAATTGCCTTTGAGCGGGAGCGCGAGGTACTGCTCGAGGAATTCGATATCTTCGACGACGTGATCATTCCGCCGGGGGACTACGAATTCGATCAGTACTCGTTCGAAGTATCGGGCGCCAATGACCGGGCTCTTGCCCCGTCATTCGAATACGGCAAGGGGGACTTTTTCGGTGGCGACCGCACGGAAATCGGCGTCGGCCTGGATTGGAGGCCGAACAGCCGTTTCTTCCTGGGCGTCGAGTACGAGCACAACGACATCGAGCTTGCGGACGGCGACTTCACGGCAGAACTCATCGCCGTAAGGACCGAAGTCGCGTTCGATGTCCGCTGGTCCTGGCTGAACCTCGTCCAGTACGACAACGAGTCCGAATCGGTCGGCGTCAACAGCCGCCTGCGCTGGACGCCCCGGGCAGGTCAGGACCTCTTCGTCGTCCTGAACCACGGTTTCGAGGCCATCGGCTCCTTCTCGGCGCTGCGATCCCTCGAGTCACAGCTTTCCGTCAAGTACACGCATACGTTTCGGTTCTAGAGTTCCTCCAGCATGCGGATCATTTCGTCGATGTCCGGCGGTGCGGTGCTGTCCCCGAAATCGACGCAGACCCAATCTCTTATTTCCTCTTCGGGCGCCCAGATGTACTCGCGCCCCATTGTGAACACCTCCGTGTAGAACAAAGGATCATCGATATCCAGTTCGAGCTGGAGATCCATGGAACCCGGCTCGCGCCAGTATCGTTCCGTCACGCGGGCCTCCAGACTCAGTGGCTCCGTGCCGCCGGACAGGTGCAATCCGAGCATATGGGTCGTATCGATCATGAGGACATCGCCCTCCCAGCGTCCGACCGAGTATCCGAGATGGGAGTTTGGCTGGTCCCCGGGAGCAGCCGCGCCATTCATGTAGACGGTGCGAACCGTGTTCCCGCGTTCGTAGTGGATGATCAGCGTTTCCCCTTCTCCCTGGCGCAACGCCATCGGGTTACCCGTCCACAGGAGTCTCGGCATGCTTTCCAGCGCGCAATCGTCCTGAATCCTCGGGTTATCGAGTATCGGATCGTAGTCCGCCACGGCCTGGCGGCCGGCATCGGAGAGCGGAAGCGTATCGGGTCGGCGGCGTGGTGGACCGCCGCCGTCGAAGATCGGAGGCGCGTAAATTCCGAGGAAGTCCACGCCGGATTCCGAGCCCTGCTGGGCGTCGGACGGAATCGCAACGAAAGCGCAGATTGCCAACGCCGCACACGACAACACCTTCATATCATCACCTCGCTAACACTGGCTGTGCAGGCAGCCGGCCTTTCGCGCCCCGGCTCGAACGCAGCATGCGATTCGCAGCGTGGCACTTCATCGCGTCAGGCGCCGGCGCGAATGGCGTCGACCGCCATTTGCGAGCGCGTCTTGTTGACGGCGCGTTCCAGGGTCATGTTGTAGTAGCGGACGGCTTCCGTGGTATCGCCCATCGCCCGCAGGGCATCTCCGGCCGCCTCACCGGCTGGCTGCACGATAACCGGCGGACCGATGAAGGGAGGCAGCGAGTGCTCCAGTTCGGCTGCCGCCTTCAGCAGTCCGATGCCTTCGTCGGCATTGCCCTGGGCAATCAGCAACTGTCCCTGGCCGATATCCTTCAGGACCCGCGGGACCGCATTTCGGGCCCCCGGCCCGGAGTTCTCCGGGACGACGATTTCGTTCACGTGCCGTTCCATGGACGCAAGGTCACTCTGCTCCAGGGCGCGGCGGGCGCGGATGTAGTGCTCCGTGGCCTGGTGCATGGGACTCGCCTGGGTGAGATCGATCTCCACATCCAGCATTGGATCGTCCCAATCGCCAGTCTCAAGCGCGAAGAACGCCCGGCCCATGATGAGCTGCCCATGCGCCATGTCGTCGCCTGCGGCAACCTGGCTCTCCAGGTAGTCGAGCATTCCCCGGGCCTCTTCGAATTCGTGCAACTGGATATGTGCATACAGCAGCCAGCCATGGGCGTGGTAAGACTCGTTGCGGAACAACACACCGTCGTGGGTCGCGCTGCGAGCCACCGAGGCGTCGTAGGAGCGCCGATTGAGGTCTCGCGTGCCCTCGAAATCGCCCAGCGCGAGGAAAATGTGAGACGGCATGTGCAGGGCATGCACGGCATCGGGCGCCACGTCGGAGTAGACACGCGCCGACCGGAGCCCGAGCGGCGCATGGATCGGGTCGTCGTAGGCGTGGATGTTGTAGTGCAGTGCGCCTGGATGGAGCGGATTGCGGTCGAGAATTTCCTCGGTAATCGCCCCTGCCCGCATGTACTTGTCGAACTCGCGTCCGTTGTGGCTGGTCGTCAGGATCGCCAGTGCATACAGCGCGCCGGCATCGAGATCGTCCGGCCAGCGTTCGTAGATGTCGCCGAGCATCTCGGCGTAGTCCGTCTCGATCTCAAGCTCCGTGCCCTCTTCCGAGAAGAGCCGGTTGGCCGCAGCCATGTAGGCGCGCTCCCGCTCGGTTGGAGCAAGCTCGAGCCGTGCCTCGGGCGTGGGAGCCAGTTTCGCCAACGCCGCCCGACCCGCCGGAAGATCTTCCCGGTTCCAGAGCGGCTGCTTGTGAGACAGCGCCTCGCCCCAGTACGCCATGTAGAAATCCGGGTCTAATGCCTGCGCTTCAATGAAGCTGTCGCGCGCATCCTCGAATTCGAAGTTATGCAATTGCAGGAGCCCACGGAGAAACATCGGGTACGCCTCGGCAGAACCGGTCGCTTCAAAGTCGGTGACTCCGTAGGTCGTCAGAGCTTCGGAAGATGCTGCTGCTCCGGCGGCGGGCAGGGCCTGGACCTCCGACACGACGTCGGATGTGCTGTCGGAATTCGAGCAAGCCGATCCAAGCACGAGCGCGATTGCGCAAATCAATAGTCTCCACATGGTCATGCACCTCCACACCGGTGTGATTCTGGATATTTGGTTGCCTATGGCCCCACAGTCCCACCAAACCGGAATATTCATCGATGTTCGGCAACATACCACACGACAATGAACCGAATTTACCTGGCGCTACCGCGATCACCGGGATTCGGCCGGCGGTAGCCGTAGCAATCTTTCGCTTCGCCATACGCGAACAAGCTGCACGCCGGCTATCTCGCGGCGGTACACGATCCGAAAAGGCGGATGAATCAGCTCCCTGATCGCCGGTTGGTTGAACTCGGGTACGATTCGACCCATCTCCGGGTGTTCACGCAATAGCTCGAAGCGTTCCAGGATCTCGCTCACAAGGCGCTCCCCGATTTCGGGAACATCTTGTTGCGCGTACCAATGCCGAAGGCGTTCGAGATCCGTCAGCGCGGATGCGGAGATCCGCAAAACGGTCCGTGGCATCGGTTACGTCAAGCCGAGGCGTTTTCGCGCTTCGGTCAGGCTCAGATCCCGGCCGGACTCCAGGTCCCCGATGCCTTCGAGGACGGCGCGCATGAACTCGCGTTCCTCTTGCGCATTCTCGTACTCCGCAACGGACTGAACGACAGCGACGCCACGTCCTCTACTCGTCAGCAATACGGGACGGCCAGCTTCCGCAGCGTGCTTGACCACACGGCCGGGGTTTTTCTTCAAGTCACCCAGGGGCACGATATCCGTGGAGAAACGAATCGACATGATTAATTTCAAGAGGTGACGATAAGAGGTGCTGATTATAGCACCTGTAAACCGCACCGAGTTGGCGCCGGCCTCATTCCGCGCAATGCGTCGGCTCGGCGAGAGACTCCCCGAGCGCGAGCCAGTAGGTTTCGACGGCAGTGACAGGCTCGGTAAAGGTCTCCGGATCGGTAACGATCATCCGGTAGTCCAGACGCTGTTGCTCGTCGCTCAACGTAAAGATCTCAAAGGTCTCGATGCGATCGCCCTGGGGTATCCCCAGGCTATCGTCGAAATACGGCCAGTCAATTTGGGTCGTCGTCACTTCAAGCCGGTTCTCACCTGCCCAGCGGCCCATCGAATATCCAAACCGGCCCGGGTCAGGCGCCCGCGATCCGGAAGCGTCCTCCATATGGATGGTGCGATCGATCAGCGCGTTGTTGGAAAACCCGATCAACCGGATCCAGGCGCCGTGGTCGCGGAACTCGAACGGATACGGGGTTGCCATCACCCCGGGCATCCCCACCGATTCGCAGCGGGCGGCCAACTCGTCCATTCGCGCGAGCCACTGTGCGCCACCGGAAGGAGCTTCGTGCCGGTATGGCAGTTCCTCGCTGAAGGCGATCGGCCGCAGCACCGGCCGGCTCCAAACCCGGAACAGGCCGAGATCCTGGGCGGCCGCATCCGCCACCGGAACGCCGCTGCCGTCCCCGCCCAGAGCGACCTCGTTCCACCGGGGTTCGACACCGGCGATCATCAGCAGTTCCTGCCCGTCGCCGAGCATCAGATTGTGCAGCCAGAGCTGTGCGCCCTGCGCCCGATGAACCCGGCCGGCCGCCCGGATCCGGTCGCCAGGGCGGAACAGTTCTCGCGGCAGCCCCCTGCGCTGCAAAACGTACGGATTGCCGGTCTCCAGCGTCCAATCCGCCTCCTGGCCCGCTTCTTCAACGCGAACCGACAGCAGGACGTGGGGATTGCCCCAGTGAATGCCGGTCAGTTCACCCTCGATTTCGGTGATCTGGTCCGTGTAGATGGCGAAGGAGTGATGGGCGTCGGCAATTGAGGCGACCAGAACGAGAGACAGCACGCCCGGAACGCATGCCGCAACGAATCCCGCACCTCTCACGAGATCAACCAGTCCACGAAACATCCGTTATCGCGCGGGCGGGTTATCCTCGCGGCGCGCTTTCGTCTCGCGTCGGGTCAGGCGCCGGCGCCATCGGCTACTCCATCGCCTGCAACTACTCCGGCGCCGGCCGGCGGTTGTTGTCGCCGCTCAGCTCCGTGCAGTTGTAAGGTCTGTAGGGCTCGCTGGTGCGCTGAAAGACGCTCTCTCCAACCCAGTCGGTCTGCAGGAAAGCCGGATCGTGAGCGACGTAGGCGCGCGCCAGGGTCTGGCCGTCGTCCCTGACCTCGAACCGCTCGGTCACCTGCATGTCAGCGCTGTGCATGAGTCCGTCGCCGAGCGGAAACACGATGCCCTGCTCGAACCCAACGGTATCGACCACCAGCACGTCGCCGTCCCATCTCCCGATGGAGTGACCTCCGACGCTCGGTACGATGTCGTCCGGGTGCTCCGTCCGGTTCAGGTGAACCGTTCTGACCAGATCCATGTAGCCGTACTGGATCGTGACGGTATCGTCTGTCTGATAGATGTCGTTCACATGACTGTCGTGGGTGAAGCCGAAGATGATGTTGGCCGGATGACAGTGTATTGCAGGATCGTCGAACGGCTGCTCGTAGTCCGCGGCCGCGGCCAGGCCGGCCTCGGTAGGCGCCGGGAACCCGCCGCCCATACCGCCTCCCGGCGGACCGCCCGCCATGCCGCCTTGAGCGGCGGCGCCCGGGCCAGCCCCGCCCGGAGGCGCGCCCATTCCCCCAGGAGGGGCCCCCATGCCGCCGCCCATCCCCTGCCGGACCCATGGGCCGCCGAGGTTGGGTTGACCGTTGGGCAGATAGGCTGTCCACTCTTCCGGCACAACCGGCGTATCTCCTGCCGCAGCGGCCGCCTCGAGGCCCGGCGGAGGATCGTTCCGCGCGATGCGGGCGCCGTCCTCGAACTCCATGAAGTTCGTATAGCAGACGCGCTCCTCGCGGCGGGCGGGCGCACCGGTCATGGTAATCGCCTGGCCCGGCACCAGCGAATCGTCGGTCCAGCCGCGACGCCTCATGCCCGTTCCCCCGGCCAGTTCGCAACGCCAGTTGGCAACCTCCCCGGTGTCATCGGTCACGTCGAAATACACATAGGCGTGCGGATTCACCAGCCTGAGCTCGGTGATGACGCCTTCGACCGTGATGGGATTGTCCATGTCGAAATGCGGCGCGGCGGAATGATGCGCGTAAGCGCCCGCTGCGACTGCGAACAATAGGATAGTGAAACCAATTCGATTCATGATCTGCTCTGAGCGCACTCAGCCTCCCGGATTCCAGTTACCACTAGCTTACAGATTGCATGTGGAGGAAATGTGGAGTGGTTGAGTTGATCGCACCGGAGGGTCACACCAACGTGCTGCACTGAATGGTTATGACGGCGGCAGCAGTATCGAGGCAGTTCAAGCCGGTGTATCGGCTGTTCTCTGCTGCAGGAGGACGAGCCGGTACCACGCGATAGTCGCGAGTGCAACCAGCACGCTGGGTACGACGGCCAGTTGCACCGCCGACCAGCCAAAAGCGTTCAGCAATGCGCCTGAACCGAAGGAGGCGAATGCCACCAGACCGAACACCAGGAAGTCGTTGAGGCCCTGGACCTTGGCCTGTTCTTCGGGGGAATGCGCCGTGGCGAGCAGGCTGGTGGCGCCGACGAAGCCGAAATTCCAGCCGACGCCGAGCGCCACGAGCGCGAAATAGAAGTGGTGCAGGTCCACGCCGGTCAGTGCGATCGCCGAGCAGACGCCGAGCAGCAGCAGCCCCGTTCCGATGACCGGCAGATGGCCGACGCGGGCGATGATGTGGCCGGTGACGAAGCTCGGCGCGAACATCGCGACCACGTGCCAACGAACGACGTCAGCGGCCTGGTTTGTCGTGAATCCATAGCCGACAAGGGACAACGGTGTCGAGGTCATGACCAGGTTCATCACCGCGTAACTCACCATGGCGCAGAGCACGGCCGCAATGACCCTGGGTTGCCTGAAGATGACGCCAAGCGGGCGCGCCAGACCGCCCGACTCGGCTTGCCGCGGGGGCCTCGGTATACGCAGGAACATGACAATGCAGGCGCCGATGAAGTTAAGCCCGATGACGCCCGCATAGGCGCCCGCGTAGGGCACCGGATTCAGCGCATCGCCCAGCAGGCGAACGACTTCTCCGGCCAGGATCGCGTTGATCAAGCCCGCGCCCAACACCAGGGAAATCGCCTTGGGCTTGAATTCCTCCGACGCCGCATCGGCCGCCGCGAATCGGAAGAACTGCTGAAACGCCTGGAAAACTCCGGTAAACGCCGCGCCCAGCAACAGCAAATCGAACCGCCCTTCAAATAGCGCGAGAACGGCCAGAACACCGCCGGCAGCACCCGAGGCCGCTCCCAGCAGGAAGCCCGCCCGCCGCCCGAAGCGGCCCATCAACATCGACGCGCCCGGAGCGACGAACATCGCAACCAGCACGATAATGGAGATCGGCAGCGTCGCGAACGCACGATTCTCTGCCAGCAGGGCGCCCGCCAGTCCGCCAAGAATGAAATTGACGGGTATCTGTGCGCCAAGCACGCCCTGCGAGAAAAAGAGAATCGCAAGGTTTCGTTTTTCGTTTGCCGGCATCAGGTGTTCGACGAGCAATTGAAACGTGCAGTCATCCGGTTTCTGACCAGGTAGCCGCCCCGACCGCGAATTCTGACGGCGTCACTCGGTGCCGCGCAACAGTTTCCTCGCGCAGGCCCACTTCGTCATCGTCGCAATTGAGCCAAACCGGGGGCCTGCCAAGTCGGATTCACCAGCCAATGCACTATACTGCGCCACGGCCCACGCACGACTGAAGTCAATGCCCCGGAAAATCAAGAAATTGCTCGTTGCCAACCGCAGCGAGATCGCCATCCGCGTAATGCGCGCGGCCAACGAACTCGGCATGGGAACGGTCGCCATCTACGCGGACGAGGACCGCTTCGCGCTGCACCGGTTCAAGGCCGACGAGAGCTATCCGGTAGGTGAGTCGGGCCAGGCGCTGGGCGCCTACCTGGATATCCAGTCCATCCTGCGTATCGCCCGGGAGGCCAGGGTCGACGCGGTGCACCCGGGCTACGGATTTCTCTCCGAGAACCCCGAATTCGCCGACGCCTGCAGCGAGGCCGGGCTGATTTTCATCGGCCCCCCGGCCGACGTGATGCGCAAGGTCGGCAACAAGGTGAGCGCTCGGGAGTTGGCGAAGTCCGCGGGAGTACCGGTGATGCCGGCCACGGACCCGCTGCCCGACGATCCGGACGCCGCGTTCGGGTTGGCCGAAGCCGTGGGCTATCCGCTGATGCTCAAGGCCAGTTGGGGCGGCGGCGGCCGGGGCATGCGGGTGATCCGCGATCCCTCGAGCCTGCGCGAGGAAATCGCCGTGGCGCGGCGCGAGGCGCTGGCGGCCTTTGGCAACGACGAGGTCTACCTGGAAAAACTGGTGGAACGCGCCCGTCACGTCGAGGTGCAAGTCCTCGGCGACGCCCACGGCAACCTGGTACACCTCTTCGAACGCGACTGCACGGTGCAGCGGCGCAACCAGAAGGTCGTGGAGCGCGCCCCGGCGCCCTACCTGGACGACGAGCAGCGCGACGAACTCTGCGGCCATGCCCTCAAGTTGGCGGCTGCGGCCGGTTACCGCAACGCCGGCACGGTGGAATTTCTCATGGACGCCGACACAGGGGCGTTCTACTTCATCGAGGTCAATCCGCGCGTTCAGGTGGAACACACGGTGACCGAGGAAGTGACCGGCATCGACATCGTCAAGGCACAGATATGCCTGGCCCGGGGCGCGCGCATCGGCGACGCGGACAGCGGCGTACTGACCCAGAAGAACATCCGCCTGAACGGCCACGCGCTGCAGTGCCGGGTGACCACCGAGGATCCGGAGAACCAGTTCATCCCCGACTACGGACGCATCCGCACCTACCGCAGCGCGTCGGGGTTCGGCATAAGGCTTGACGGGGGAACCGCCTACGCCGGCGCCCTGATCACGCCCTACTACGATTCCCTGCTGGTCAAGGTCACCGCGTGGGCGCCCAGGCCCGGGGAAGCCGTCAGCCGCATGGTTCGAGCGCTGCGCGAGTTCCGTATACGGGGCGTGGCCAGCAACCTGGCCTTTCTCGAACAGGTGATCCGCCATCCGAAGTTCCTCAATGCCGACTACACCACACGGTTCATCGACCGGACTCCGGAACTGTTCGAGTTCCGCAAACCACGGGATCGCGCCAGCCGACTGCTGAAATTTCTTGCTGAAATCATCGTCAACGGTAATCCGGAGGTTACCGGGCGCATTGAGTCCGACGCTCGAACGCTGGCGCCGATTCCGGAGTACTCCGGTGCCTGTCCGGATGGCAGCGTGCAGCGTCTGGCCAGGCTGGGTCCCGAAGGATTCGCGCGCTGGATGCTTGAGCAGAAGGCCGTACTGCTGACGGACACCACCATGCGCGACGCCCACCAGTCGCTGCTGGCGACCCGAATGCGCAGTTACGACCTGCTGCGGATCGCTCCGGCCTACGCCGAACGCCTGCCGCAACTGCTTTCGCTCGAATGCTGGGGTGGCGCCACGTTCGACGTGGCCATGCGATTCCTCAGGGAAGATCCGTGGGAACGGCTCGCGGCGCTGAAGGAGCGCGCCCCCAACATTCTCCTGCAAATGCTGCTTCGCTCGGCGAACGCGGTCGGCTACAAGAACTACCCCGACAACGTGGTCCGGCACTTCGTCGAGCAGGCCGCGGACTGTGGCGTGGATCTGTTCAGGGTCTTCGACTCGCTGAACTGGGTCGAGAACATGCGTGTCGCCATGGACGCGGTGCTCGAATCCGGAAAGCTCTGCGAGGCCGCCATCTGCTACTCCGGCAACATGCTGGGGCCGGACCCGAACAAGTACGACCTGGCTTACTACGTGGAGATGGCGCGGGCCCTGGAGAAGGCGGGAGCCCACATCCTGGGCATCAAGGACATGGCGGGCGTTTGCAAGCCGGCCGCCGCCCACCGCCTGGTCAGTGCGCTCAAGCAGGAGGTGGGCATTCCGATCCACTTCCACACCCATGACACCAGCGGGATCGGTGCTGCCGCGGTGCTGGCGGCCGTGGACGCCGGCGTGGACGCGGTCGACGGCGCCATGGACGCCATGAGCGGCCTGACCTCGCAACCCAACCTGGGCTCCATAGTCGATGCCCTGCACGGCCATGAACGCGACCCCGGGCTGGACCGGGCCGCGATTCGACGTATTTCACGCTATTGGGAACTGGTGCGGGAGCACTATGAAGGCTTCGAGAGCGAGATACGCTCGGGCACCGCCGACGTCTACCGTCACGCCATGCCCGGCGGCCAGTACACAAACCTGCGCGAGCAGGCGCGCTCCCTGGGCATCGCCCATCGCTGGCCGGAAGTGGCGAACCGATACGCGGAAGTCAACGAGATGTTCGGCGACGTGATCAAGGTGACGCCAACCTCCAAGGTTGTTGGCGACATGGCCCTGGCCATGGTCTCGGGCGGGTTGAGTGCAGAAGACGTGCTCGATCCGGACAAGGAAGTCGCCTTCCCCGAGTCGGTCGTGTCGTTATTCCGGGGCGATGTGGGTCAGCCCATAGGCGGATTTCCCGAGGCGCTGCAGCGCAAGATACTCCAGGGACGCGAACCCTTGACCGAAAGGCCCGGAGCGACCCTGCCGCCCGTCGATCTTGACGCCGAACGGAAGCGGGCGGAGAAGCGTGTCCGCCGTCGTATCAGCGAGCGGGAATTCTCATCCTGGCTGCTCTATCCGCAGGTCTTTGAGGAGTACGCGGAACATTTCAGGACGTATTCCGACGTCAGTACGCTGCCGACACCCATCTTCTTCCACGGCCTGAAGAATCAGGAAGAGATCGCCGTGGAAATCGAGCGTGGCAAGACCCTGGTCATCCGGCTGCTGGCCGTAAGCGACGTTGATCAGCGCGGCGAACAGCGCGTGTTTTTCGAACTGAATGGCCAGCCACGGACGGTCGAGCTTGCGAATCGCCTGGCCACGGCCAGCGTCACGGCACACCCCAAGGCCGATCCGTCCAATCCCAACCACGTCGCCGCACCCATGCCCGGCAAGGTGGTGGAAATCAGCGTCAAACCCGGCGATACCGTCGAGAAGGGCACAGCGCTGCTCACCATCGAAGCGATGAAGATGCAGATGCTGCTGCGCGCCGAAGGACCCGGATCGGTGGCCTCCATTCCCGCGACTGTCGGCTTGCAGATCGAAACGCAGGATCTGCTGCTGGAACTTCAATAGGCTTGCGGCTGATCGCCGTCAAGCCGATCCCCGCCAAAGTTGCGTCGCGCCGGGTTTTAGTCCATAAATGTATATGGAAAGATAGATTGCATCGCACACCCTCCGGGAAGGAAGCAGAAATGTCCAGATACCTTGCACTAGCAGCGATTCTATTCGGCCTGTTGACCGGCAGCGCACTCGCGCACCACGGCTGGGGCGGCTACACCTCGGCGGATTTCTCGCTCACCGGAACCGTCGTGGACGCGCACCTCGGCAACCCGCACGATCGCCTGACCGTTGAAGTGGATGGCGAGATGTGGAACGTGGTCCTGAGCCCGCCGGATCGCAGTCGCAGAGCCGGTTTCGCGGACGGCATCGTCAAGGTTGGCGATACGGTCACCATGCTCGGCAACCGTCACGCAAATCCCGGTACGCTGGAGATGAAGACCCGGCGGATCACGGTCCAGGACAGCAACTACGACCTGTACCCCAACCGGTTATAGGGGCGTCCGCCCAACACGCCCGCGGACTCCCTTGACGGGGGAGTCCGCCCTACCCGATCGGCAGGCTTGACTCCTTCTTGACCGCCCGCAGGGCGAAGCTGGTCTGCACGCGCGACACACCGGGAAGACTGGTAATGGCTTCCCGGTGAATGCGCTCGAAATCCTCGAGATTCCTCACCACGACCCGCAGCAGGTAGTCGTATTGCCCGGTCACCAGGTAACACTCCATGACTTCGGGCACCCGTGCCACGGCGACTTCGAAGGCCTGCAAGTCTCGCTGCTGCTCCTGGTGCAGCGTGATCTCCACGAAGACATTGCTCCCCAATCCCAGTTTCGATGCATTGACCCGTGCTGCGTAGCCGGTGATGTAACCGGCTTTCTCCAGCGCGCGCACACGACGCAGACAAGCCGCTTCGGACAATCCCACGGTCTCGGCCAGACTGACGTTGCTGATGCGTCCGTCTTTCTGAAGCATATTGAGGATAATTGTGTCTTTTCGATCAATATTCAAAATAATCTTTCAATTAAACGGAAATATATGAACTAATATTGCCAATTGTGAGGCAATAAGCGCTGAATTTGCAAGCGGCTTGATCTCCGATACGGGTAAGCTTTTTGTATAACCTGACGGGGAGAACAGAAATGCGAATCGGCGTTCCGAAGGAAATCAAGAATCACGAGTACCGGGTTGGCCTCACGCCGGATGCCACGACCCGGCTCACCCGGGCAGGGCACCGCGTGCTGGTTGAGACCGGCGCCGGTGTGGGCGCCGGGTTTGACGACGCAGAGTACACGGCTGCGGGCGTCGAGATCGTCGCTGACGCGGACTCGGTTTTCAGCGCTGCGGAGATGATCGTCAAGGTCAAGGAACCGCAACTGGAAGAATGCGCAAGGCTCTCGCCCGGACAGATTCTGTTTACCTACCTGCATCTCGCAGCGGATCCCGAGCAGGCGCGCGCCCTGATGCGTTCAGGCGCCACCGCCATCGCCTACGAGACCGTCACCGACGCGCAGGGGACGCTGCCGTTACTGAAGCCCATGAGCTGCATCGCCGGTCGAATGGCGACTCAGGTCGGCGCCCATTACCTGGAGATGCCGACCGGCCGGGGCATGTTGCTCGGCGGCGTGCCTGGAGTGGCGCCGGGGCGAGTCGTGGTGGTGGGCGCCGGTGTAGCCGGCACGAACGCTCTGGAAATGGCGGTGGGCCTGCAGGCCGACGTCACCGTGCTCGACATCGACCTGGCGCGACTCGAGGAACTGTCGACCCGGTTCGGGAACCGAATCCGCACGCTGTACTCCACGCCCGAAGTCATCGCCAGAGAAGTGCGGACCGCCGATCTCGTCATCGGCTCGGTACTGATTCCGGGGGCCTCGGCGCCCAGGCTGGTCACCCGCGATATGGTCCGGTCCATGCGTCCGGGCTCGGTGCTGGTGGACATCGCCATCGACCAGGGCGGCTGCTTCGAGACGAGTCGGCCCACCTCCCACGCCGATCCCGTCTACGTCGACGGCCGTGTCGTTCATTACGCCGTGACCAACATGCCCGGAGCCGTTCCCCGAACCGCGACGCTGGCATTGACCAACGCCACGTTGCCCCATGTTATCTCGCTGGCGCGCCTGGGATGGCGCCAGGCCGTTCAGCGCGACCCCCACCTGCGCAACGGAGTCAATGTCAGCGCGGGGGAGATCAAGCACCGGGCCGTCGCCGAAGCCCTGGCCCCGGCCAACAGCGGCGACCGTCATCGCGGGATCGAGACGGCCACCGCAGCGTAGCATCCTGTCGTTCCGGCCGGCCGGGGTGGGTCGGCAGTTGGGGTCCCCGGCGCCAGCAGGTAGAATCGACCCAACGATCGCAACTATCTCAGGCCGAGCCCATGCGCACGCTGCTTTTGGCCGCACTGGCCCTCGTTCCGGCAGGAACGCTCCTGGCCCAGAACTGGGTCAACTACAGGAACACGACCGATTTCTTCTCCATCAACCTTCCGGAGTCGGTAGAACCCGAAGTACGGGATATCACCTGGCCGTCCGAGTATGGCGCGGAATTTCCCGGACGGGTCCACACGGTCCGGGAAGGTCCGGCCACCTATACGGTGACGGTGATCGACTATTCGGACTCGCACAATATCCACCTGGCGCGGACCAACTCGACGGAAGCCGATTCGCCCGTCAATTACTCGTACTGGCGAATCGACGTGCTTGCATCGGTCGCCTACGCCGCAACGCAGTTTCGCAGGCGGGGCGGCGAAGTGACGTACGACGCCTGGCATCACGTGGACCGCGTCGCCGGACACCAGCTCAACATCACCAACGCCGATGAATCGCGCAGCTACGTCGGCATCTACCTGCACGACGCCCGTCTGTACATCGTTGAGGCGACGGTGCCGAAGGGCTATCCGCCCCAGGTCCAGTTCCAGCAGTCCCTCGGGTTCATCGACGAGGAAGGCAGGAATATCCGCTACGACTGGGCCGAAGACGGCTCGCTGATCCGCGGTACACGCTCCCGGTGAAGCGGCAGCCACCGTCCCGGCGCCGGTAATTGCGCCAGGTACAGCCGTACAACCAATGGAAGAAGAATCATGGCAACAAGACACCGATTGACCGCGCAGGGAGCATGGCTCACGGCCACCTGTCTCCCTCTCGCCCTGGCCGGGTGCGGGATCCAGGAGGATTCGCAGACCGACGGGTCAGCCGACCCTCCGTTCACCATCCGCAACGTCACGGGCAACCTCTACGAGGCTCGCACGGCTTCCCATAACGCGGTTTTCCTGGCAACGACCGATGGCATCATCGTCGTCGATCCCCTGCGGGCGGATTTTGCGGAGTGGCTGGAGGGCGAACTGGCGGCCCGCTTCGATTCCGAAGTGGAGTACGTGATCTACAGTCACCACCATCCCGACCACGCGGCCGGGGGACAGGTCTTTGCCGACACGGCCATCTTCGTAGGTCATGAGAATACGGCCGCGAGGTTGGAGAGCGGGCTGCCGAGCAATGCGGCGCGTTCCGACGCCGACGGCAACGGCACTCTGGAACGGAGCGAGGCGGCCGGCGGCTACCTGGCCAGCTTCGACAGCACGGACACCGACGGGGACGGTAGCCTGAGCGGCTCGGAGATCAACGCCGGCACCCAGCCGCTGGACGTCACCTACACCGAGCAGATGATGCTGACCCTGGGTGACAGCACCGTGGAGTTGCATCATCCCAGTGCGGCGCATTCCGGCGACACAACCGTCGTGCTGTTCCCGAATGAGCGGGCAGCGTTTACGGTGGATTTCCTCCACGCCCGACGTTTTCCGGGGACGCTCAGCGGCTATACGGTGGATGAGTACGAAGCGGCGCTCGCAACCGTTGATGCGCTGGACTTCGACATCCTGGTCACCGGGCACGGCAATGCGGGCACGAAAGCCGACGTCAGCGGCTTTCTCACATTGCTGCGCGACCTGGAGGCCGATGTCATGGCGGGGATCGCCGCGGGCCTTGACCGGGAAACGCTTCAGGAGACGATCCTGCTGGCGGACTACAGCGACTGGCTGCTCTACGAGCAGCGCCGCGCCAACATCGTCGGCGAGATGTACGATACGCTCAGCGCCTCAGAGTAATCCGCCCATGTCCACCCTGGTACTGATCGTCAAGGTCACTGTCGATCCCGACTGCGTGGACCGGCTGAAACCCGCCATGCTCGAGAACGCCGCGCAATCCCGGCTTGAAAAAGACTGCTACGGATTCGATGTGAACGTATCCCAGGACGATCCGAATACTTTTCTCTTCTACGAGGTCTACAAGGATGCGGACGCCCTGGCGCGGCACCGCCAGACCCCGCACTTCCTGAACTACTGGAACCTGTTGCAGGAACTGGGCGACAAGGTCGAGCGCACGGCCCAGCTATACGACAAGCTGAACTGACGCCATCGCGGCGTGCAGCAGTACGCCCGAATTCCCCCGTGGCGGAAGCGGGAGCGAAGCCCCCTGTTACTCCACCAGTTCCCGGTCGATTCCCACCGCGGTCTCGATTGCCTTGCACACGGCTGACGTGTCCAGGTGATTGAGGCCCAGCGCGATGGCGGAATTGAACTTCTGCCGGGATGAAACGTAGAGGTCGATGGGTGACCTCATGCTGGCGGCAAATTCCGTGATGATCGCCGCGTCCTTTTCGTACACGTCGAACATGGTGCCGCCGCCCTCGCGGTAGTCAGAAGCGGCCATCATCGCGCCGCGAATATCGAGCATTTTCGAGCCCCCGGCGCCTTTCGTGAGCACCCGGTGGATCATCTGCGGATCGAGTCCCGCCTTCTGGCCCAAAACCATGCACTCGGCAGCGGCCGTCGTGTGAACATGGACCAGGTAGTTGGCCAGGAATTTCATGCGGCTGGCGTTGCCCACCTCGCCGACATAGAAGTTTGTCGCGGTGAAGCCCTCAAGGACGGGTACGGATTCCTCGTAGGCATCCTCGTCGCCGCTGACATAGATGGACGCCATCATCTTTGCCAGCATTGAAGGCGTCCCGCTGATGGGGGAATCCAGAAAGCGCATCCCGGCGGTCTCCAACCGGCCGTGGGCGAATACTTTCTGCTCGACGGTCAACGTACTGCACTCGATAAGGATCTGTCCCGACCCTGGTTGCTGGAGCACGCCGTCCATAACGTCCTCGAGGGCCTCGATATTCGGTAGCGACGTCGCCAGAATGTCGGCCCGCTGAGCCACCTCCGCCGATGATCCGGCCGCCATGAGCCCAGCATCCGCCAACGCTTCCATGCGCTCAGGCCTGATATCGAAGCCCGCGACCGCAAAGCCGTTTCCGAGCAGATTCCCTGCGATGTTTCCGCCCATGGGGCCCAGGCCAATGACGCCAACCGTTGGACTCATGTCCGATACTCCCGATCAACAAGATTCCTGCTTGTGCCGCGCGGCGAACCGCCGCGCCCGTTTTGCGCCGCGAAGTGTAGCGCGAATGGCCTGACTTTGTTATTTGCAGGAATCACCGGCCGGGCGATGAAGCGGCGCCCCTTCCAGTATGATATGCGCGCTCTTGACGCTCGCGGCCAGACAGCAGGCGTGTCTGGATCAAGGCCGTCATAACGACAGAGGGTAAACGCAATGGCAGTTGAGACAGGCGAACGCACTTCACCCATCCGCTACGAGGCCGACGAGACTCCGCCTCCCGCACTCAGTTTCGGGCTGGGACTGCAGCTTGCCATTCTCTGCATTGCCGGCATCGTACTGACGCCGGCCATAGTGATCCGCGCCGCGGGCGGCTCCGAAGCGTACCTCTCATGGGCGCTGTTCGCCGCCGTCGCCGTCAGCGGCGTGACCACGATACTCCAGGCGGTCAGGGTGGGCCGAATCGGGGCGGGTTATGTCCTCATGATGGGCACGTCCGGCGCCTTCATCGCCATCTGCGTGACGGCGCTCGCCCAGGGCGGCCCGGCGATGCTGGCCACGCTGGTGGTGATCTCCTCGCTCTTTCAGTTCGCGCTGTCAAACCGCCTCTCGCTGTTGCGGCGCATCCTGACGCCGACGGTGGCCGGAACGGTGATCATGCTGATTGCCGTCACGGTGATGCCCATCGTTTTCGACATGCTCACGGAGGTGCCGGAAGGCGGCCCGATATCGGGCGCCGCATTGAGCGCACTGGCAACCATCGTCGTGATCGTCGCAATCGGTTTGAAGGCGACGGGTGCGCTGCGCCTGTGGGCGCCGGTTATCGGCATCGTGGCGGGAACGGTCGTTGCGGCGTTTTTCGGGTTGTACGACACGGACATCATCGCCGAGGCCGCGTGGTTCGGCGTTCCGGCGGGCGCGTGGCCCGGCTTCGACCTGAGCTTCGGGCCGACCTTCTGGGCGCTGCTGCCGGCGTTCGTTTTCGTGACGCTGGTCGGCGCCATCGAAACGATCGGGGATTCGGTCGCCATCCAGCGCGTCTCCTGGCGGCGCGACCGGGCAGTTGACTTTCGTACCGTACAGGGCGCCGTGGCCGCCGACGGGGTGGGCAACCTGCTTTCCGGGCTCGCCGGCACCGTACCGAATACGACGTACTCCAGCAGCGTTTCGGTGACCGAACTGACGGGCGTGGCTGCCCGCAGTGTCGGCGTCGCCGCGGGCGCGGTGTTCATCGTGATGGCATTCCTGCCGAAGGTGCTCGCGACCATCCTGGCGATACCCGGGCCGGTGGCCGCCGCCTATATCACCGTGCTGATCTCGATGCTGTTCGTGGTCGGCATGAGAATCGTCATCCAGGACGGCATCGACCATCGCAACAGCCTGATCGCCGGTGTGTCGTTCTGGATAGGCGCCGGACTGCAAAGCGGCGTGATCTTTCCGGAGTACTTCTCCGAATTTGCCGGCGGCCTGCTCCAGAACGGCATGACCGGCGGCGGCCTGATCGCGATCCTGCTGACCCTGTTCATCGAATTGACCGAACCGCGGCGGCGGCGCATCGAGGTGGCATTCGATACCTCCGCGCTGCCGACCATCAGGGAGTTTCTGGCCGATTTCGCCTCGGCCAGCGGTTGGGACGCGGCCATGGCGTACCGCCTCGATGCCGCCAGCGAGGAGACGCTGCTGACCTTGCTCGCCCAGGATGAATCCAGCGGAGAGTCGCTCAAGCGGCGGCTCCTGGTCGTCGCCCACAAGCACGCCGGCGAAGCGATACTGGACTTCGTCGCGGCCCCCGGCACGGCCAACCTGGAGGATCGCATCGCGCTGCTGGGCGAGCAGGCCGCGGCGACGTCCATCGAGCGGGAAGTCTCACTTCGGCTGTTGCGGCACCTGGCCTCGTCGGTACGTCACCAGCAGTATCACGACACCGACATCGTGACGATCCGGGTGACGCCGCCCGAAGCAGTCCCAGCCGGCTAGCAGTACATAACCGCGGCGTCCGGGATTGTGGAGTAACGCCTTCGGAGGCTGTACCGGGTGACGCCGCCCAAGGTAGTCCGGTCGGCTAGCCGACCCTGCGGAACCCATCTCCGGTACGGCGGGTTCTCAATTCTCGAAACGCCCTCGCCACCGTTCGCGCGTCGCTCGACTTCATGGCGGCCACGTTCACCCTGGCGTTCGGCAACATGTAGATATGAAACAGCTTTTCCATGAGCCGTTGCTCGTCCGCGCTGATCGGCAAACACGAAAACATCCCGAGCTGGCGTTCGATGAACGAAGCGTCATATCCATCTATCTCGGCTTCCAGCACTTCCCGCAGCATTGCGCGCTTCCTGACTATTTCGAGCCGCATTGCATCGAGTTCGGATCGCCACAGGTCCTCAAGATCACGCGAAGAAAGGATTTCCAGAACGATGGCCGCTCCGTGATCCGGCGGCATGAAGTAGAGTTGCCGCGCCAGGTCCCTGAGCCGCCGCCTCAGACCGGCAGCGTCCCCTGTTCCGGGCGATACCACGACGGTCAGCATGCCGGCCCGCTCCCTGTAGATGCCGAAGGTCTTCGATGAAGACACCGCAAGCAGCATCTGAGGCACCTGGCCCGCCATCAGCCTGACCCCGGCGACATCTTCCTCGATACCCTGACCAAACCCCTGGTAGGCCACGTCGACAAAGGGTATGGCACGCTTTTCAGCAACCAGTTCGGAAACGACCTGCCACTGGTCCTGATCGAGGTCCTGTCCGGTAGGATTGTGGCAGCACCCGTGTAGCAGAAGCAGATCGTCGCGGCGCAAGCCATTCAGATCATCGAGCATTTCGTCGAACTGCGGGACCGATCCGTAGTGATCGTAGTAGCGGTAGGTCATGATCTGCATGCCCGCCTGTTCGAAGAACTCGAGCTGGTGCGGCCACACGGGGTCCGATACCCACACTCTGGATCGGCGCGACAGGGTACGAACCAATTCGGCGCCCAGTCGCAACGCACTGCCGGCCCCGCCGGTTTGCGTCGAGATCACATGGCCATTCCCGGGCTCAGCGTGTTCCGGACCCAGTACCAGCCGTTCCACAACCCTGCAGTAGTCGAGGTTTCCCAGCGGGCCAATGTAGGATTTCGATCCCTCCCGCCTGACGACCCGCAGTTCCGCATCACGTACGGCCCTGAAAACGGGCACTTCACCCGAGTCGTCCCGATACACCCCTATGCCGAGGTCCATCCTGTCGGGGCTGCGGTCCGCGGCGAGACGGACAAACATGCTCTCAATGGGATCATCCTCGTAGAGGGACAATTCACGAAACATCCGTTTCCTCCGATTCCCGCCGGGGCTCAGGCAGCTTCACCTTTGCAAGCGGTCCTGACAAGTTCAATAATAATCGTTTCCGACCAGATCGATTCTTCCCCGGGGTATTCTCATGAAATTGTCTGCAAGCAAGCGATTGGGGTTTGCGGCCCGCGTGGGGTTCGTGACTCGCGGCTTCGTTGTCATGTCTCTGCTGTTCGCCGGCAACTCTGCGCAGGCCGACAGGATCACTCTCCGGATCGCCACCGGGCATCCGCCGGGCGTCGTCTACGCGGGCCTGATGCAGACCTACTTCCAGGCCGAACTCAAGCGCCGGGTGGAGGAACGCACCGACCACACGATCAACTTCATCGAGGGTTACAGCGGCTCCATCGTCAGAACGTCCGAAACACTTGAAGGCGTGCAGAACGGCATCGTCGACATCGGCGGCTTCTGTTACTGCTTCGAACCCTCCAACCTGCCGCTGCACGCGTTCCAGGTGATGCTGCCGTTCGGGACAATGGACCCCACGGTCAGCCTGAAGATCGCCCAGGACGTCTACCGGGAGGTCCCCTACCTGACCGAGGTGTTCGAGGAAGAGTTCAACCAGAAACTGCTGGCGCGGATCGCCGATGCCGGCTACAACCTCGGCACGTCTTTCGACTGGAATACGGTCGAGGACCTGCGGGGCATCAAGATCGCCGGCGCCGGGCTGAACCTGAACTGGCTGCGCTACGCGGGCGCCACCCCCGTCCAGGGCGCCCTGCCCGAGGCCTATACGGGCCTGCGGACCAACGTATATGAAGGCTGGATCATGTTTCCCAGCGCCTGGGTGCAGCTCAAGCTCTACGAGCCGGCGCCCTACTACACCATGATCGGCTTCGGCTCCATCACCTGGCACGGCTTGACCATCAATCTCAATACCTGGAACCGGCTCCCCGTGGAAGTTCAGGAAATCCTCCTTGAAGTGTCTGCCGACTACGAGGAGCAGACCGGCTCCAACAACCTCGAGCGGTACGCGACCGACGTCGCGGCCTTGCAGGAACTGATCACCGTGAAGGAGTTGGGTCCCGAGGTGCGGGAGGAATGGGCGCAGTCGCTGGCCGACTGGCCCAGGCAGATGGCCGCGGAACTCGATGCCCAGGGCCTGCCGGGCACGCAGGTGCTTGAGACCACGCTGGAGGCGGCAGAAAGCTACGGGCATGTCTGGCCGGTCCGATATGAAATTCGATAGCGGCGCGAATCGCAGTATCCGATAGCCTGGCAACCTGTGCTAGCGCTTTATTCAACCGATCATTGCGCATCGGCGCCCGCCTTACAGGAACAGCTGTGTCGATCGTCAAGCTGAGCGACCGCCTGACCCGCGCCCTGCTGGTCCTCGCCGCGATCTGGGCTTTTGTCCTGACGTTCTTCATCATCGCCGACATCGTCGGGCGCAGCGTCTTCAACTCGCCGGTATACGGCGTGCCCGAGATCGTCATGAACTCCATCGTGATGATTGTATTCCTGCAGGCCGGCTACGCCATTCGCAGCGGCGCCATGCTGCGGGCCGACTTCCTGGCACAGCGATTCCCACCGCTGTTCGGGCGGATCGCCCTGGCGGTGGGCTATCTCCTGGGGGCGGTGTTCTTCGCGATGATCCTGCTCGGCGGTTGGGAGGCGGCGATCCGATCCTGGGTTGCCGGGGAGTACGAGGGCGAAGGCGCGCTGCGCGTCCCGGCCTGGCCGACCCGGTGGACGATCCTGGTCGGCAGCGCCCTGGCCTGCTTCAACTACCTGCTGATGGCGTATCTCGACATCTTTCGTCCGGAGGCGCTGCGTTCAGCCACGCAGCAGGTCGCCTCCGATACGAAAGGCGAGAATCCGTAGGCGAGGCCGGGAGCATGTTCGACGTCAACATCGCCACCGTCCTCGTCGTCAGTCTGCTGGTCATGGTGGCATTGGGCGTGCACATCGCCATTGCCCTCGGCATGGCCAGCGCGCTCGGCATCTTTCTCGTCACCGGCGGCAGCTTCGACGTGGTGCTGGCCATGCTCGGCAGCACGGCCTACGAGGCCTTGCGCGCCTACGAATTCGCTGTGATCCCCCTGTTCATGCTGATGGGCGAGTTCGTCAGCCGTTCGGGCGCGGTCACCGATGTCTACCGGGCCATCCACCGCGGGCTGCAGCGCCTGCCCGGGCGACTGGCTGTTGCGACCCTGCTCGGCAACGCGATCTTCTCCTTCGTCACTGGCGTGAGCATCGCATCGGCCGCCGCATTCTCCCGCATCGCCTATCCGGAAATGAAGCGCTTCGGATACCACCGCGGTTTCGCCCTGGGCGCGGTGGCCGGCTCCAGTTGCCTGGGGATGCTGATACCGCCCAGCGTACTGATGATCGTGTGGGGCCTGCTGACCGAGCGCTCCATCGGCCAGATCTTCCTGGCCGGCGTGCTGCCGGGATTGCTGCTGGTCAGCCTGTTCGTCTGCTACGTGCTGGTGTCGGCGGTGGCGCGTCCGGCGCTGGTGGGTGGAGGCAGGGAGACGGCCGCGGGCGCCACACCGGAAGATGACATCCCCCAGGCTGGCCGATGGCAAACCTGGAGTAGCGGCATTGGAATCCTGTTGGTTGTCGTCGCTGTTCTTGGTGGCATCTGGTTCGGCGTCTTTACGCCCACGGAGGGCGCGGGCGCCGGCGCCTTCATCGGGCTCATATTGGCCATCGTCAAGGGGATGCGGCTCCGCGGCGCCATAGACGCGATCCTCTCCGTAGGTCGTACGTCGGCCCCGATCCTGCTATTGCTGGTTTCCGCCGCGCTCTACTCCCGCACGCTCGCCATGACCGGCGTATCCAGCGGAATACAGGGCGCCTTCCTGGGGACGGATCTGCTGCCGTGGATGCTGCTGGCGCTCATGATCGGCATCTGGTTCATCCTCGGGATGGTCATCGACTCCATCTCCATCATGCTGCTGACGCTGACCATCTTCGAGCCCATCGCGGTGAGCCTGGGATACGACCCCATCGCATTCGCGATCATCGGCATCCTCGCCATTGAAGCGGGCCTGCTCACGCCACCGTTCGGACTGCTGGTCTATACCGTCAAGGCCGCGATCCGCGACGAGGACGAGAGCATCTCGATCATGGAAATCTTCAGGAGTTCCACGCCGTACTGGATCATCATGCTGGTAGGCCTGATCGCGATCGTCAATTTCCCGCAGATAGCAACGTATCTGCCGAGCCTGGTGTTCTAGAAGAATACGCAGGTTTACGGCTGCCGAGGGGACTGACTGTTACTCCAGATCGAGGCCGAACAGTTCGATGGCGTTGGTGCGGCCGATCCTGACGCGTTCCTCTTCGGAAATTTCCGTCGTGGCGTCGTACCAGTTCGCGGCATCCTGCATGCTCTCGAAGGGGTAGTCGGCGCAGAAGAGCACCTTGTCGGTTCCCATCACGTCGAGGGTGTTGCGGAAGGCCGGATCGTTGAAGAAGCCGCTGGTGGTTACTACGAAGTGGTCGAGGAAGTATTCGCCAAGGGGCCGCTTGCCGCGGTAGTCGCGCCGGGAGAAGCGCATCCGCGCGTCGATTCGCCACAACCCGTGGGGAATGAACTCGCCCAGGTGGCCGATGACGATCTTCAGGTTGGGATAGTCGTCGAAGAGCCCCGAGCCGCACAGCCGCAGGGAGTGGATAGAGGTCTCGACCGCGAAGCCCCACGGCGCGCTCATGAGCCAGGGGTGGCCCTCGTAATTCTGTGCCCGCGACGGAATCTGCATCCGCGGGTGCAGGTAGAACGGCACGTCGAGTTCCGACACCGTGGCCCAGAACGGCCGGTATTCGGGGATGTCGTAGTAGATGGCGGAATCGGGCACGTCCTTCTGGGTGAAGCCGTTGACGATGGCGCCCTTGAAGCCAAGCTCGCTGATGCAGCGAGTCAGTTCGGCCGAGGCCGCGTCCGGGTCCTGCATGGGCAGCGCGGCGAGGCCTCCGTAGCGATCGGGATGCCGCGCCATGGCCTCGGCGATGGCGTCGTTGCCCTTTCGCGCCACCCGGATTGCCTCGTCGGTGTCGAGAATCCTCTGAATCCCGGGAGCGTTAAGGGACAGCAGGGCGAACTCGATGCCGGTATCGTCCATGTTGCCGAGCCGGCGGGCGCCGACATCCAGGAGCTGTAGCGTGAAGTCGTCCCAGCGTCCGGAATCTCCGGCGAAACTGCGTGTCTCCGACACTGTCTCCGGAATTGCCATGTGCTCTTCGAATGCGATTTTTCCTTGCATGCCCGAGGCTCCTCCTGTCCTGTAACGACGCGCGTTCCCCTGCTTGAGCGGCGCTGAATTATACCCGTGGGCCCGGAACCGGCGACAGACTGCAACGTTGAGAAAAGTTGACATTTTTATAGGAGATTCGCGGTCTGGAGCGGCTGGTTCCTGTGGTATTGTCATCAACAGGCAGCGGCAACGAGACGTGAGGAGCACACATGGGACGACCAGTTCTAATGATCCTGGCCGGCAGTCTGGCCGGCTTCGCGGTGACGGCGCAGGCCCATCACTCCTGGGGTGCGGTCTACAATGGCGGCCAATCCGTCGACGGTCTCGCCGCGACCATCGCGGGCGAGCACACGCGGCGCCCGCATGACGCCATCGAGGTCACCATCACGAACAGCCTCGGCGAGCCCGAGACCTGGACCGTGCAGTGGCGCGGCAACCGTGGCGGCGGCGGCATGGGCCGCAATGACGCGCAGTACGATTTCAACATCGGCGATGAGGTCGTCATCGACGGGCGCATGGCCCGCGACGAGTCCCAGAAGCTGATCCAGATGAGCAGCCTGCTTCGTCCCTCCGACGGCTGGACCGTCACCGCAAGCCTGGGACGCGGCGGCCGATAACCGGCGGCCCGATAACCGGCCGGTCGATACCCCGGAAATCGCGCAGGCTTTCCCGCCCCCCCGTCAACGAAGCGGAGCACCAGTGCTCCATCGGGCGCCTACCCGCGCACGGTGACAGCGCACGGGTAGTTGAGAGGATCGGCGGCCGCGGGTTGACACAAGGGCGGCAATTCACGGAAATTGCCGCTTCGATCAGCCAAACCGGGGAACGCCCATGCCAAGACGCTACGACGAAGGCAACGTCACCATGCAGACCATTCGCGAGACCGCCGAGCGGTGCAAGAACTGGGGGCGATGGGGGCCGGACGACGAGATCGGCACGCTGAACTTCATTACCGCGGCGGATATCGTTGCCGCGGCCCGTCTGATCCGCAAGGGCAAGGTCTTCTCGCTGGCCCTGAATTTCGATAACAAGGGACCCCAAAGCGGGCTTTGGGGCAACCGCTTCAACCCCATCCACACCATGACGGCAACAGGCACCGACGCGGTCGCCGGCAATCAGGACGCGGGCAAGTTCCGCTACGCCGACGACATGATCTTCCTGCCGCTACAGTGCGGCACCCAGTGGGATGCGCTGGGACACATCTTCTACGGCGACAAGATGTGGAACGGCTACGACGCCCGCCTGGTGGACAGCAACGGCGCCCGGAAGAACGCCATCGACAAGATCAAGGACCGTGCCGTGGGCCGTGGAGTGCTGCTGGACGTGGCGCGCTACGCGGGCGTGGAGTCCCTGGACGAGGGCATGGCCATCACCAATGCCGATCTGGACGGCGCCGCCAAAGCCCAGGGGGTGGAAATCAGGCGCGGCGATTTCGTCATCGTGCGCACCGGCATGATGGGCCAGCGGCAACGGGCAGGCGACTGGGGCGGCTACGCGGGAGGCGACGCGCCGGGGATGGCCTTCGAGACCGCCGACTGGATTTACGAGAACGAAATCGCGGCGATCTGCGCGGATACATGGGGTTGCGAAGTGCGCCCCAACGAAACCACCGAGGCCCAGCAGCCCTGGCATTGGGTCGTCATCCCCATGATCGGCATCACAATGGGCGAAATCTTCGTGGTCGACGAACTCGCCGACGACTGCGCCGAGGACGGCGTCTACGAGTTCTTCTTCTGCGCGCCGCCGTTACCGATCACCGGGGGCTGCGGCTCGCCGCTGAACCCGATCGCGATCAAGTGATCGTACCCTCACAGGAGACGCCCATGCCCATTACACGAATGCTGAAAACAGCCACTTTATCCGCGCTTGCAAGTCTCGCGGCGTCATCGCTCGCGCACCACGGCGCCGTCACGCAACCGTCACTCTACCTGACCGACGACTTCGTCGAGCTGCGCGGCGAGATCGTCGACGTGTTCTGGCGCAATCCGCATACGCGCGCGCGCATGCTCGTGACCGGCGATGACGGCGAGGAGCAGCTGTGGGAGGGCGAAGCGGAGTAGGCTCGCCGGGTCAACATCTTCGGCGTTGCCATGGCACGGACGGGGCTTTACCGATTGAGGCCCAACCGATCATCCTCGTCGATCAACGCGACACGGGCAGGCAGTCGATCGCCCCAACGCCAGAGAACCAGGTTGACGTCACGCTCGTCCGCGCCAGCGGCGTAGCTACCGACGCGCATGCCCACAAAGCCGGCGGCCATCAAGCGATCGGCGAGAGCCTGCGATGTGGGCGTTCGCCCGGAAAACATGTCATGTCGCCACGTCGGGCAGTCGATCTCGGCCTGCCGGACGGACAGGGCGGCCCTTGCCGACGGGTCGAGCGCATCGAATACCGGGTCCACATCTACCTCATATGCGCACAGGACAAGCGGCTGCATGCGCCGCCCGATCGGGCTCGCCTCGCGGACGGCGGCCGAAAACGAAAATGACAGGTACAGTGCGGGCAACCCCTGACGGTTGAACCGTCCACCGCGGCGGCGGGCGCCCTCGCCTGACAGGGGCGTCCATGCCCATCGCGGGTCATGAGCCCGGTAAACAACGGCTCGAATGCGCATTCGCCGCGAACGAGGTCAGGCGTAGCCGCCGTCCAGCACCTGATCGAGGTAGGCATGAACCATCTCGGCTTTCCCGTCCCGCAGCAGTTGGCAGGGGGTCATGCCGGCAAAGCCCGGCAGGGGTTCGGACCGGAACCAGGCGTAGGCGACCAGCAGAGAGCCCAGTTCCGCCTCCACGCGATTGAGTATCTCCAGCATCTGCCGCAACCGCATCTGCGTCTTGGGCGCGACGACGCGGGAGGCGCGCGTCAGGGCGTCGCGGCTCAGCCCCAGGGTGCCAGCGATTTCGGCCCGGGTCGTCTTCAGTTCAGTGGCCACCGCGCCAGGGGAGAAGCCTTCGTCCGTGGCAAAATTCTGGAGTTGCATGAAAATATCGCATGAATTAACGGATATTCCGTAATAATATGCGTCAATTACATGTTGTCAACTCCAATGTTGAAATATATATACTCTGCAATCGATTCCGTCCGCCGAACCGGGAAGCATGTCGATGCGCGAGGGATTTCTGCCGCACGATTCGTTTCGAGAACTTATCGAGTCCGCCGTCGAGAGAATTGTCGCGACGGACGATCTTGACGATTTTCTCGGTTGGTTCAGCGGCGAGGTGTATCGGCGATACCTGTTGGCCCGCGCACCGCTGGATGCCAGCGAGACGAAGGTTGTCGCCGCGCAGCTCGGCCGTTCGATCTGGGGAGCAACCCCCGCGCCGCATAACGATTTCAGGCCGCAAACGTTGCCGAAGCCCGGCCGTAACGCACCGTGCTACTGCGGCTCGGGGGTGAAATACAAACGTTGCTGCGCTCGCTTTCCGGCGCCGCCGGCCATGGCTTCGGCCGACCTCTGGCCGGCCGTGCTCGCTGCGCTGCCACAGCGAGATTGCAGGCAAGTCGTCGCGGCCGGGCGCGTGCCCGTCGAGAGCCTGATCGATGCGGCCGAGGAATCCAGGGACATGGGCCGCTCCGCGCGGGCCATCGGTTTCCTGGAGCCGCTCTTCGGCGTCAGGCTTGCCGGCACGGGACACCAATACGACTATGCACTGTCGCTGCTCTGCGACCTGTACGACGATACGGGCCGGACGCGGAAAAAGGCGAGGTTGCTCGATAGGATCGTCAGGGAAGCGCCTCGCTCCGAGTTGCGGTCCGGAGCCTTTCAACGCATCGCCACGATCCGGATGGACCGCGGCGACCGTACCGGCGCCTGGGAGGCCTTCCGCCGGGCGCAGCGCGACACGCCCGGCGATTCGGCGATCGGCATGCTGGAAGTCCATCTCCTCATGGCAGAGAACCGGCCCGAGCAGGCGCGCGAGAGCGCACGAGTATGGCGCGGGCGCCTGATGAAGCTGAACGCCGGGGAATTCGAAGGCGCGATCGCTTTCCTGACGGCGGTTGCCAAGGATCCGTACCGAGCCTTGGCGCAAACGATGATCGATGCGACCGGCGGTGCGGGCCAACGACTGTTCGAGGCGCTGCCCGGTCTCGACGAGCGCCCGCTGCCGCGGTACGAAGTCGTCGCCGTGCCGGCCCTCGATCCGAGCGGCGACCCCGGGGCGGATATCGAAACGCAATTGCGAGGGATGGGCGTGCCTGGGGAGGATGTCCGCGCGGTGGCGTCGGATCTGCTTGAACAGTTCCGGAACTTCGAACCTGGCGACGATCCAATTGACGAGGCGCCCGACGAGCACTTCACGATCGAGGCGCCGCAGCGGCTGCGGGCCCTGGAAGCGGACTGGAACGCCATCTACTCGCCGGACAAACCGTTCTCCATTTACGATGCGCCGCGCCAGGCCGCGTTTCCCTGGGACCTCGGGGTCGAGGATGTCTGGATGGGCTTCCTGGACCGTCATCCTGAAGCGTTCGACAGTGTCGATGTCCTGGACGATCTCGCCACAGCCGTGGAACTCCATCCGATGAGCGATTCGATGGGTCTCCGCGAAGCAATGGAGGCGCCTCTGGTCGAACGCGGCGCCCGCATCCTGCGGCAGGCGGCCGGAGAAGCCGGCCGGCCCGGCGACCGGCGCCTGAGTTGGGCCGACGCCCGGAACCGCCCCGGGCTGCGCTGCCTGGCGCGCGCCCAGTCCCTGGCGATGGAACGGGGCGACATCGAACGGGCGCGGGCGCACGCGGAGCTGCTGCTCGCGCTCAACCCCGGCGACAACCACGGGATACGGACCTCGCTGATGAACATCTACCTGAGAACGGGCCAAGACGAGGCGGCGGTAAAACTGGCATCGCGCTACGAGGGCGACATGTTTGCGGAACTGCCCTACGGCCGGGTCCTTGCACTGGTTCGAATGGGACGGATGGACGCAGCATCCGAAGCCGCCCGGCGCGCAATCAACGCATTGCCCGAAGTGCGCCGCTATCTGATGCGCGAGCGGGCGCGTCAGCCCCGCATCGATCCACACGGCGTCGTGCTGGGAAGCAAGGAGCAGGCCTGGATCTATCGCGACGAGATGCGCGAGGTCTGGGTGAACGAACCCGAAGCGATGGCGCTGATCAGGCGGATCCGGCCATCAACCCGTACTGCTTGAATCGCTCCGAGTAAACCGCCCAGAGGGCCAGCCTGCTTTTGACGGCACCGGGCACAAAGGCTCCGTCATCCAGTTGGGCAGAAAAGTCACGTGGCCCCCAGGACCCGGCGAATCATCCTCCCCACGCACAGCAATGCCAACGCCAGCCAGGCAAGCGCCGCGCCGAACAGGGTGTTCAGGAAGCTCGGCAGCGGCACGCTGAGCAAATAGGCGTACACCGAGATCGGCGCCGCGATCGCCGCCACCGCGAAAGCCATTATCCCGGACCGGGGGCTTGCGCCCGATATGCGGTAGATCAACTGCACGGCGATTGTCAGCGGCATTCCCAGAACCCACATCAGCGGCAACCAGTAAACGATTGTCGTCAGGAAAAGTACCAGCGGTCGATCATCGTAGATGCCGTAAGAGAAATTCCCTATAGCAAAAACGACCGCAATACTGAAGGGCAGCCATAACGACCACAGAGCGGTTCGGGCGATCAACCGCATGCCCGCACCGTCCCGAGCGTGGTCGCAATCAGCGCTGTTCCCGGGGCGGTCCACGCCGTTCTCCGAAGCGGGGTGGGAGCGATGTCTGGAAAGTGTACACAAGGTCCGTGGGGCTACCGGACGGATCCGGCCCCAGCAGACGCATTCGGATGACGCCTTCGCTGCGTCCGTAAACCTGCCGGTAGTGCATTCCGATGGGCGCAAGGTCGAATTCGTACGTTTCTGTCAGGTAAGCCTCGCACCTGTCGTCATTCGCCTCATGCGCCAATGACACGTCGATCTGCACGGGATCGGATACCGTGAACCGCCTGTTCGCGACGAGCGTGAAGCGGTGCCGTGCGCAACCGCCGCTGAACGACACGGTGGCGGTCAACGTGCTGTCCGTGATCCCCGGCGCGTTGTCGTCCGTGTGCAGCTCGAACGGGTCGTTTCCCCAGTGACCGATCGGCAGGTCCGTTTCGTTGATGACGACCGCGCCCTGGTTGGGTATCGTCGAGTGGTCCGCGTTTCCCCGGGTGACAGCCACGCCCCCGTCTCGAACGGCATCCGGTTCCTGGGCGCCGCAGGCTGCAACCAGGACGACGATGCAAGGCGCCAGCGAGCGCGTTCCCCGCCAGTCGAAGTACGGCCACGTGGCTGCGCCAGGACGGTCAGTCGCCTTGTAGCTCATGACCGGTCTCGATCGGCTTGTTCGCCAACTTGGTAGCCTCGTTCGCTCATTCCAGGAGAAGTTCGATGATAAACCCGAGGTCGAGTTTCATGGCAAATCTCCCGTTGGAGGCGATCCAGGTCAAATTACTCGACGCAACACCCAGAAACAACGTTTGACCGAGAAATTTACCGCCGATACTGTGTGAGCGTAATCGAAAGCACTTCGCATACGGGAATACCAACAGATGTCGCGACCTGACACACACCGGGCCGATCCGAACACGCCCGGCCCAAACAGGGATACGGATTCCCTACCGTCCGATTCGGCGTCACCGCCAGATTCCGCCGTCGGATGGATTCAACTTGGATTTCAGCAGGTCAACGGCCGGATCGATCACCTGGACCGCAGACTCCGCCGAATCGAAACTACGGTTTGGGTCGCCACCGGTTGCGTCATCGCCACGATGGCGATCGTGGGCTATGCCGCATCGCTGGCGCACGAACTGCTATTGCTGTGGATGCAACCGTAGCCAGTACTTGAAATTGCCGCCGTTTCGAGTCGTTGCGTAAACGGTTGCGGTGGATGCGGGAATGACGGACGGCGTCGGCCTCTCATGGAACCTCGTGCAGTCTTGACTCGGCCGGATTTCTAGTCTTATTGTTAGCTAAGTCAACCCCGATCCAGGTCGAACGATATCGTGGTCAGCGCGGCGTCGGCCTGGGAAATCGCCACCAAATTCCGGATCGGCAAACTGCCGGGTTGCGAGGCCGTGGCGACGGATGTTGCCGGCCACATCCGCAGGCAGGGATTCGAGGAATTGGCGATAGGCGTCGCCGATGCCGGACGGGCCGGGCGCCTGCCCGGTCCTTATCGCGACCCGTTCGACCGGATGCTCGCCGCACAGTCCCTGGCGCGCGATCTTGTCTTGATCTCAGCAGACCGCGTGTTCGACCATTACAACGTGGACCGGCTGTGGTGAACGGAGCGTCGTTGAAACGGTGGTTGGAAGGGAGACTGGGGGTTCAGGCGAACAGTGCGACGCCTTCCGCGGATGCGGCCGTTCGTGCAGATTCAGATCGCCAAAACGCCGTTCTTCAAGCCGGACGAGCCGATTCTCCGACACGTTTACCTTAAACATACGCGAGCCTTAGTTCTCGACCGATCACGGATCGCGAGAAAACCGCTCCGCGCTCTCCACCTCACAAACATAGTCATACCACGGCGTATCCTCCGACACGCGGCTGTATTCGATGCGGGCAGAATACGGTTCGAGCATGTATACAGGATCTTCGTGAGAAACCTCCACCACGAGCCTGGTGTCGTCCTCACCGATAGAGTAACGCTCGACCACCCTCTTCTGTTCGCTGGACGGCACGTCGGCTCCACTGCCGTTGGGATGGACTGCGATTCCCAGCCCCCACGCCGACGGGGGATACCCGCTGCTTTCGACTATGAGCGTGTCGCCTTCGACCCTCCCGCTCACGGTTCCCAGCACGCCGGTCGGCTCCGCCTGCCTGGATTCGCCGTTCAGGGGAACCGTTCGGGTGATGTCGTACGCCTCATGATGGAAGAAGACCTCGCTTTCGCGAAACTCGATGGAGCTGAGATACGGCGCATAGAGGAGGTCGGGAATGCTGATGGGCTCGCACGTATTGGCGGGCGAAAGCTGGGGATCGTAGTTTCGCCAAGCGTCCCACCCGGCGTCGGTCAGCGGCAACGGCGATTCGGGGTGCGTGACCGGCGGCGGCGCCAGCCAGCGGCCTGCCATGCGCTCGATGCCGGCCGTCGATTGGGTCCCGGGGTCGGCGCGGTCGGCCGTGGGCGGCCCGCCGTACCGGGTTCCGTCCGCCGCGGTAAACGCCTGGCCCCAGATGAGCGGGTTGTTGGGAACAAGGTTCGGCCACGCATCGACGGTGATGGAGTCCCCCGGCTGAAACGTGTCGGGGTGGATGCCCAGGCGCCTGAGATGCACGATCGAGGCAGCCTCGACTTCCCACCGCTGCATGACGCCGCCCTCACCCGGGGCATCGACGAAAAAGAACGAGTGGGGGCTCCGCAGATCGACCTCGGCCACCACGCCCTGAAGCTCGATGGAGCTGTCCGGATCGTAGTGCATCCGGAATGAGTGGTGGGCGTCGGCACTGCCGAGGAAAGCGCTCGGCAGGAGGACGACACCGGAAGAGAATATCCTTGCTGCGTTCACGGTCCCTCCAAAATCAATCCACAACTTCAGGTACGCAATCGTATGGCCCGACCGGTGAGGTCGTGCGCGCCATGACGCGCTGACCGGTGACCGGGCCGGTGAAATGGACCGGGTCTTCTGCCGTCCAGTCGACCAGCAGGTCGCCTTCTTCATTCACGGACAGGCGCTCGGTGAACACGAGTTCCGCAGAATTCAGGATGCCGGCGCCGTTTGGAAGCAGGACTCCTGGCTCGAACCGCGCCGTTTCGATGACCAGGGATTCGCCCTCCCAACGGCCGATGGAGTGTCCCAGCGTGCTGGGCGCGGCCTCGTCGGGATGCTCCGTCGCACCCATGTCTACCCTGCGGACCGAATCCATGAATTCGGCCTGGATCACCAGGTCCTCTCCCTCGGCGCGGATCTCCACGGTATGTCCAGGCTGATCCCACAGCTTTAGCGGGCTGCTGGGGCTGCAGCGCAATACCGGGCTGTCGAAAACCTCGTTGTAGTCGGCGTGGACGCGGGCGCCCTCGGGTGTGAACAGGTGATCGTAGGGATCCAGCCGCCCGCCGCCGGGGAAGCGTTTTCGAATCCAGTTCCCGGTCACGGTGCCCGGGTTCTCGCCGGCAAAGTGCAGGTTGAACTGGGTCTGTCGGTTATCGAGTGTGCGGCCGACGAAAACGCGGCCGTCGGCGTGGGTGCTGGCGCCGAACTCGCAGCCCAGAGGATCGCGCCGGGCTGCGACGCCCTCGACGATGATCGCCTCGCCCGGTTGAAAACTGTCCTCGGTCACGCCTCTGCGCGATAACTGGCCTCGGCTCGCCATTTCGCAGGTCCACAGCACTGTGGTGCCCGCCTCGTCCCGCGCTTCGATAGTCAGCGACGAATGGGGGTTGCGGAAGTCGAAACTCACCACGGTGCCTTCGATGCGGACCGGTGCGCTTGGATCGTAATGGACCGCAAATCCGTGGTGGGCGCCGGCGGGCGCCGCGAGTACCACGAGCACCGCCGCAACTGCCATCAAACGCAAGTATGAATGATTCACTGGACCCCCTCTCAGATCGGTCTTCATGCAACGGCACGTCCCGCGAATGGGGCGCCACTTCGCAAATCAGTCGTCATAGAATGCCTCTGGTTCGATGGGCAGCGGGACCTCCGTCCCGAGCCGCGCCGAGCGGTCCATGGCCATGGTCAGCATCAAGTTCCTGTGGCCGTCCGCGGCGCTGGCGTGGGACGTTTCCAAGCCCATCATGATACGGCTGAACCACGACATGGTCTCCTCGCGCATCGGGCCCCAGAATTGCTTGTTCCAGATGTCGCCGGGGGGATAGCTGGTCAGGAAGTCCACGTGGCGTTCCATCGGCGGCTCGAATTCCCGGGTGGTGTAGCCCGCCGGCAAGGGTTCTTCCGTCGCCAGCACCAGGTCCCGATGAGTGTCCTCCACATCGATCACGCCCTTGGTCCCGACGATGCCGATCTCGATGCCGTAGACGGCCCCCGGCCAGACCACCGGCAGCGCCCAGCTTATGTTCATGGAGAAAATCGTACCGTCGTCCATGGTGAACAGGCCGAAGGTCGAGTCCTTGGTGCCCAGTCCGGCCAGGACCTTGTCTGTCGAACGCGCGTAGACGCTGACCGGGGTCTTGCCTTCCATCAACCACATGGACATGTCCAGGCTGTGGGTGCCGGAGACCACCATCGGGGTGAGGTTGCGGCGGTCGCGGGTCTTCTCGATGGTGGCGATGGGCACCATGCGGTTCATCAGCGCGCGGGTGATCACCGAATGCACCTCGCCGATCTGCCCCGCGGTCAGACGTTCCTTGATGGTCAGGAAGCGGCGGCGAAATCGCTGCGTGTAGCACAAGCAGGCATCGACGCCCGCAGCTTCGATCGCCGCGAGGACTTGTGCCGACTCGCGGGCGTCGGTGGCCAGGGGCTTCTCGATGAGGAGCTTGAGCCCGCGGTCCACAGCAGCCAGCGTCGGGGCCGTGTGGTTGTTCTCGTCCGTGAGAATCATCGCGGCGTTCACTTCCGGGCGGCTGAGCAACTCTTCGAAGGACGTGGTGAAGAAGTCAGCGCGGGTGTCTTCGGCCAGTTGCCGGCCTGCCTCTTCCCGCACGTCGCAAAGGCCGAGCCACTCGACACCGGGGAACTGACGCGCACACTGGGCCCGGATGCGGCCGATGGTGCCGCAGCCGACGATGGCCAGACCGATTGGATTGTGACCGCTCATTCAGTTCGGTTCCCTGCCCGCGTTACGGTAAGCGTTGGCGACTATACATCAGGTCGCCTTTGACAAGGCATGACGGCGGCGGCGCCAGCGGGGATACGTCGTCGTTCGCGTCGGCCCTGGCTCAACAGGAAAGCGAATGTTCGCAACTTCCGAATCCGTGCGAATTCACCAGATTTGCCTGAAGACAAAGTGCGTCCGCCGCGCAAACAATGTCGGCGTCGATCAAACGGACAAGAGCATGGCAAATGGCAACGGAACTTGACCCCCAGCAAGGCCGGACGCATAGTCCCCGCATGCCCGCACCATTCGACACGCTGGCCGCATCGGAGGCGCTGCAGGCCGTAGGCGTCGAGTCCGGTCAAGCGCGCGCCATCGCCAATCAGTTGCGTCTCGCCGCCGGCGCGGGGCAGGGTGTCACCCACCCCGAACTCGAGGCCGCGCTCGCGAGGCTTGAGACGAAATTGCTTGATCGAATCGCCGAGAGCGAGCGAGCGCTTCTCGAACTCACTGCGGAGACCAATGCCAAGATCGCGTCGCTCAGGACGGAGTTGCTCGATCGAATCGCCGAGAGCGAGCGAGGGCTTCTCGGACTCAATGCGGAGACCAATGGCAAGATCGCGTCGCTCAGGACGGAGTTGCTTGATCGAATCGCCGAGAGCGAGCGCCGAACCACGGCGCAGCTATGGCGCCTGTTCGGCGGTATTGTCGCAGTCGCTGGCGTTGTGGTGGCGCTGATCAAGTATCTGCCCTGAGGTCACACCTTAGATTCACCACGCCTGAAAATGCCGTCGTAGAACGTGTAAAGCACCACCAGCAGCAGGACCGTGCCCAGTTTCCGATCCCAGAGGACGGAGAGGATGCCCGTATCCTCAAACACGAGCAAGGCGCGGCGCAGGTTTTCGTCGGCCAGCGGACCCAGGATCACCGCCAGCACCATGGGCGCCAGCGGAAAGCCGAACCGGTGCAGAACGAAGCCGACGAGTCCCGAGGCGAGCATGACGTAGACATCGAAGATGTTCAGGTTGACCGCGAACGCGCCGAGCACGCAGATGGGCAGGATCACCGGCATCAGCAGCGTCTTCGGCAGGCTGAAGAGCTTGACGCACGGCTTGATGAGCGCGATCGCCATACCGTACATGAAGAAGTTGGCGATGATGAGGCCGATGTAGATGAAGTAGATCAGGCCTGGATTCTCCACCTGGATGAGCGGCCCCGGTACAACGCTTTTCAGTTGCAGGGCCGCCAGAATCGCCGCGGCCGGCGCGTTGCCGGGGATGCCGAGCGAAATGGTCGGCAGCAGCGAGCCGCCGACGTTGGCGTTGTTGGCGACTTCCGAGCAGACGATGGCCTCGTAGCTTCCTCTACCCCACTTCGCTCGTTCCGCCTTCGACGCCCGCCGGCGGCCGATGTCGTAGGCGAAGAACGACGCCACGTTGGCGCCCGCCCCCGGGATCGCGCCGATCACGGTTCCGATGATGCCGGAGCGGAACGACGGCCGCAGGTATCTCACCAGAGCGTTCAGCGACGGCAGCACGGGCCCGACCTCCGATGGAAGCTGCGGCGGATTCCTCTGCGGCAGCACGCGCAGGATTTCCGACACGCCGAACAGGCCGATGAGCACGGGAATGAAGCCGATGCCGTCGTCCAGGTAGAAGGAACCGAACGTGAACCGGGAGACGCCGTGAATCGCGTCGAGGCCGACGAAGGACACCAGTAGCCCGATCCACCCCGAGATCCAGCCCTTGATGGGCGCCTCCCTGGAGGACATGGAACCGCAGATGGCGATACCCCAGAGCGACAGCAGGAACATCTCCCAGGATCGAAACTGCAGCGCCATGAAAAGTATGGCGGGGATCAGGGCGATCAACAGCAGGATGCCCACCCAGTTGCCCACGAAGGAAGCCGAGATGGCCGTCCCCAGCGCCAGCCCGCCTTCGCCGCGCCGGGCGAGCTTGTAGCCTTCGATCATGGTGGGCACGGCGTCCGGCGTGCCGGGGATATTCACCAGCACCGCCGAAATGGCGCCACCGAAAACGCTGCCGGTGTAGACGCCCAGCATGAACATGATTGCGGTGTACTGGGACATGCCCACCGTGAGGCCGATGAGCAACGTCATGGCCATGGTGGTGGACAGCCCCGGCATGGCGCCCCAGAGAATCCCCAGCGTGACGCCCGCGAGACACGCCGCCCAGAGCCAGGGGTCGAACGCGATCAGGACAAGCTGGTCCTGGATCTGTGCCAGTGCCTCCACGGCGACGTCAGTAACCAGCGGGCATTGGAATGCCGAACCCGTACCGGAAAATCGACGCCAGGACTTCCACCGCGACCAGCGCCACGATCAGGCAGCGGGCCGGATGCGCCCGCCAGAACAGCCTGAGGATCCAGGCGACCATGACCACCGAAATCACTTCGTAGCTGCTGATCCTGGCGGTGAAGAAACCAAGCGGCAGGCTGATCTCGAAGTTGATCAGGCCGACCAGCAATACGTAGGCAGTTACCAGACCCATGAGCAGTGCCGTGCGCGACGATTCGCGCGCCTCTCCACCACCTGTTTCGCCCACCGTATCGACCACCTTTCCACCACCCGCTTCGCCCGCCAGGCCGATTGCTCGAAAGGCGTTCGCCCAACGCCGCGGCATCCCGCCGAAAGAACCGAACGTCGCCCCCGCCCGAATTGCGCGCCATCCAAGAACAGCGGCCATGGCAAACAGCGTGGATCCGACGATCACCGGGAATAGCCCGGGCGCCGTGGAGATCGATCCGGGCACATCCAGCCGGACGGAGAACGCAACCGTCAATGCTGCGAAGATCGCGATGACCAGCGCCGCGCCAAGGTCCTTGCCGGCCGCAGCAAGATCACGCCCCTCCCCACGTCCGGCCCGGGCCTGCCGGGATTCTGCCGCAGCCTGTACCTGCGGCGAATCTGATTCGGTCTCTGCCTTCCGTGATTCGGCGGGCGATTCCGGAGAACTGCTACTCGTCATCGTGGATGGGCAGAACGCTATACCCCGACGGCGGCCACCACTGGTCGAATTCCTCGGGCTGCGGCAGACCCAGTTCCTCAGCCGTCCGCGCACCGGGGATCATGAGTTCCTCGAACACGCTGGCAGAGACCGTCTCCACCTGCGCGGCGCGGCGATCGGCTTCCGGCCCAATCAACAAATCAACCGCAAAGTGGCGCTCGGCCACCTGTGCCCCGAACGCTTCGGACTGCACCGCCGCAACGAACGCCGATTCCACCTGGCGAATGACCTCCGGCAGTGTGTCACGCCGAATCCCGAGGTTGTACGCGCCACTCGGAGGCAGTTGATCCCGGATATCCGGAATGAAGTTGACCAGCGACGGCATGATTCGGCCACTGGGCGTGACGATGTCCACAAGGCTGGTCTGCTGCAGTGGGATGAGCTGGCCCGCATCGACGTATTGAATGTGCTCATGCACACCCCCGCCGGTGATGTCCACCTCCCCGTTGAGCCCCGCCAATGTCGCCAGCTGCCCGCTGTTGTAGGGCACGTATCGCAGTTCGATGCCTGCCGCCCGCGCCACGACCGCGGCGAATTCGTGCCACTGACCGCCGGTCCCGGACGTGGAAATCGTCAGCGAACCGGGATCAGCATTCGCCGCTTCAATCACATCGGCAAATGACTTGAACGGCGAGTCTGGCCGCACCGACCAGCTTGCCGACCCCGAAGCCGCGCGCATGTAGTACCAGTCCCGCCAGGACACCGAATCGCCGCCCCCGCTGATGCGCGAGTACTTGTTGAAGTTCGATGCGCCTAGCATCGTGTAGCCGTCGGCGGGCCGGTTCAGCACGTAGCGCGTCGCCACCGCTCCCGCCGCACCGGGGCGATTGACCACGTTGATCCGCCAGCCGGTGGCGCGGGCCATCTCGGCAGCCAGCGCCCGCAGCATCGTATCGGTGCCGCCGCCGGGCGAATACATCACGACAAGGGTGATGGGGCGTTCGGGCCAGTCTGCGAACGCCGTGCTGGCCGGTCCGGCAATAAGCGCCAGCGCCAACACTGACCGGGCCAATACCGATCTCACCGCGCCAAACCGTGGGTCGGCGAAGTGCGGGGATTTCAGTCGCGAGCGGATTCGAAACCGCAAACCAACACCCTCGTGTCAAAGTATTTCAGTACTGTTCGAGATTCGATTCTTGCAAGACAACCCCCTGCGCGCAACATGTGGGAGCTTTGAATTATTTTGATCATTATGATTATTTAGTCCAAAATAACCCGCTCAAGCGATGTTCGGGATACTGATGATGGAGAGAGCCATTCCTGCCGCCGAGGCCAAGACGAACTTCGGCGTACTGCTCGAGAAGGTGCAGCGCGAGCCGCTTGCGATCTCGAAGAAAGGCCGGTTGGTTGCCGTCCTGATGTCAATGGATGAGTTCGAGACTCATCAACGACTCAAGCTCGAGCAACTCCGCCGCGAGGTGCAGGCCGGGCTTGCAGATCTGAAAGCCGGCAAGGTTGTCGACGGGGCTGAAACCTTCAAGGCGATTGATCGAGAACTCGGAGAATAGTGCCTCGCTACGACATTACGCGGCGGGCGCTGGCCGACCTGCGCGCTATCGTCCGCTACACCATTGAAACGTGGGGCCGTAGGCAGGCGCGACTCTATCGCGAGGAGCTCGAGCTCGGTATCCAGAAGCTCGCACTATCGCCCGGCCTGGGTCGTGTGCGTACGGACGTGGCGCCCTCCGTGCGATCGTTTCCAATCGCTCGGCATGTTGCTTTCTACGTCGAGAGCGAATGCGGGATCACTGTGCTCCGCGTGCTTCACCCGAGCATGGATGTTGCCCAGGCTATTCCGGACGAGGAATAGTACGGTCAGGACCTCCCCATCAGCCATCAGTCAACGCTTTCCCCTGTGCTAGAATCCGTCGCCGATTGACAGAGGTGAGGCGCTGGCCTCGCCTTGTTTTTCTGGCCCAGCATTTCGCGAGAACACAAACGCAGAGGATTGAGCATGGCGAATTTCGGCACGGTTGGATTGGACTGGCAGCAGCGGGTCAACTGGGAGCGGCTGCGAACGTATCGGCTGGAACGCGCCAGGGAGCGCATGAAGGCCCACGGCCTCAGCGCGCTGGTGCTGATGTACGACGAAAACGTCCGCTACATCACCGGCACCCTGACGCCGGGCTGGAACCGGCTAAAGCCCGGACTGCGCTACGCCATGCTCTGCGGTGACGATCCACCGGTGCTGTTCGAGCAGGGCGACATCGGCTTCCAGATCGAACGACACTCACCGTGGATCCCCAAGCAGAACGTCCGCCACTCCTACGCCTGGATCAAGGGCGCCGCAGGTCCCGCTTCCCAACAGCAGGTCAAGAAGTTCACCAACGCCGTGCTGCAGGAGATGAAGAAGAGCAACGTCGCAGGCGAAAAGGTGGGCATCGACTTCGTCGACATCAATCTCATCGGCGCGTTCAAGGACGCCGCCATCGACTGGACCGACGGCATGACGCCCATGATGGAAGCCCGCGCGGTGAAGAACGAGGACGAGCAGGAGTGCCTCCGCATCGTCGGCGCCATCGGCGACGGCGCCCACTGGGAAACCATGAAGTTCCTCAAGCCCGGCATCACCGAGAACCAGGTCACCGCCCACATCATGGAGTACCTTTACTCGATTCCCGGAATGGAAGACGTGGAAGACGTCATCGTCTCCTCCGGACCCAACACCTGGCCCAACTGGCGGAACTTTTCCGACCGCATCATCAAGCCCGGCGACATTGTCTTCATGGATCTCGCCGCGCTGACCTGGAACGGCTACAAATCCTGCTACTACCGCACCTACTGCGTCGGCAAGGAACCCACCCAGCAGCAGAAGGACATCTACGCCACGGCGCTGAAGTGGCTGTACGACTCCATCCACGCGGTCAAGGCGGGCACGAACACGCGGGAAATCGCCAAATGCTGGCCATCGGCGAAGGAAGCGTGGGGTTACGAGGAAGAGGACCAGGCGGCCGCCAACCTGTGGGGCCACGGCCTGGGGCTCGCCCAGTACGACCCGCCGGTGATCTCCAGGATCTGGTCGCTGGATCACCCCATCGAGATCAAGCCCGGCATGGTGTTCGCACTGGAGACGCAGCACGGCATACCGTTCCAGTGGGGCGTGCGCATCGAGGAGATGCTCATCGTCCACGACGATCACACCGAGCTGATTTCCAACTTCCCGGTGGAGCAGATCACCGTGGTGGATCCGCTGCCGGGATACTCCACCTTCTAGTCGAGTGGTTCCATGGGCGGGATCGTCGTTCCGCTGAGCGAGGCCGAAGCGGCGGACGCCGCCCGATTCGGGCCGAAGGCGGCCAATCTGGCGGCCCTCGCCCACGCGGGGCTTCCCACGCCAGGCGGCTTCGGCGTCGACGCCGAAGCCTATCGGCTGCAGATGCGCGCGCTCGGGCTGGAATCCGCCTCGCGGCTGGTATTCGGTGGCCGCGACCTGGTCGCCCGACGCAGCGCCCTGAAAATCAAGCTCGATCTGCTGCAGAGTCCGGTTGACGAGGAGATTGCGGAGCCGCTGGAGCAGGCCTGGCTTGCGGTCACCTCCAAGTCAGGCTCAAACACGGAATCAGGACGCGAATCGCTTGGCGTGGTCCGCTCTTCAGCGCTGGTCGAGGACCGTGCCGGTTCCAGCTTCGCCGGGCAGTTCGAGAGTTTCCTCGGGCTTGAGAATCGAACCGATTACTTCACGGCGATCCGTTCCTGCTGGGCTGCATTGTGGGCAACCCGCGCGCTCCGTTACATGGCCACGCATGACCTTGACCCGGCCGACACGGCCATGGGCCTGATCGTCCAGCCGCTCGTTGAAGCGAAGATCTCGGGCGGCGGACTCAGCCGGACGGCCACCGGCGACATGCTCGTCAGCGCCACCTGGGGTCTGGGCTCGGCCATCGCGCAGGGCGAAGTGGTGCCGGATCGTTACCGCCTCAGTCGAAGCGGCGAGGTGCTCGAGGTCGCCGCGGGACGCAAGTTCCACGCCGTCGGCTGCGCCCACGGCACCCGCTCGGTGGCGCGCGCCGAAGCGCAGGAACCCTGCCTGACCGCCGCCCAGGTTCGGGAGCTGGGCGGCCATCTTCGCGCCGCCGAAGACGTGGTCCGGGGACCGGCGGAAATCGAATGGTGCCTGGACAGCGACGGCATCAAGCTGCTGCAGGCCCGCCCGCTGCATGTGGAGTCCGCCGTTTCCGCGGACGAGGTCTGGGAACAGCATCCCCGCCTGCGCGGCCACCCGGCAGGCGTCGGCTGGAGCACGGGACGAGCTTGCGTCATCAACTGCGAATGCGAGCTCTCCCGTGTGAATCCGGGCGATATCCTGGTCACGCAGGTGGCGGGCCCTGCGTTGGCCGGAGTGCTGCCACGGGTCGCCGGCGTGGTTGCGGAACTGGGCGGCAGCACGTCGCACCTGGCATCGCTGGCGCGGGAGCGTGGCGTACCGATGGTGCTGGGTGTCCTCGACGCCACAGGCGAGATCCCGGAAGGCTCCACCGTAGCCGTGGACGGTGTCGCGGGAATCGTGCGCTGGATGGACTGACTGCGGCGAACGATCATTTCTCCCGTCTACTTTCTCGCGGCTCTGTCTCTCCTGATTTGGGGCGCAACACCCGTCGCGACCAAGATCGCCATTGTGGACATCGACCCCCTGACGACGGGAATGCTGCGTCCGATTCTAGCCGGTCCCGTTGCACTGATCTGTGGGCTCGCATTTCGGCTTCCCGTTCCGGAGGACATTCGCGGCCGACTTCTTCTCGCGGCCTCGGGAATTGCCAGCTTCGCAATTTGGCCAGTGCTTTTGAGCGTCGGTATCGGCATGACCACGGCAACTCATGCTGCCTTGATCCTCGCGCTGATTCCGCTCGTCACCGGTCTTCTGTCCTCTATGGTCGACCGCACCTGGCCGAACTGGATCTGGTGGACGGGATCCTCCGTCGCGCTTGCAGGCACGGCCATCCTGATCCTTTCTCGCGAAAGCTCGGTCGACAACGCAACCTCCATTGCCGGCGATCTAATCATTTTTCTTGGTGTAATCGCTTGCGCGGTTGGCTACATCACAGGCGCCAGGGTCACACCCGCGATCGGCACGTGGGCGACGACCTTCTGGGGAATCGTGTTTGCGGCATTGTCGCTGCTGCCTGTGATGGCCTTTCTGACCGGGCGAACCGCCTGGGCGGGCATCGGCGTGACCAGCGGCCTGGCGATGCTGTACCTGGCCTTCTTCGGAACAATCGGAGGCTATGCCGCCTGGTACTGGGCGCTTGGGCACGGGGGCATCACAAGAATCAGTTCCTGGCAGTTGGCACAACCCGTCATTACCCTCGCCCTGGCCACCCTGATACTGGGTGAATTGCTCACGCTTCAGTTGGTTCTCATCGCAAGCGTCATCCTCGCGTCGACAGCTTGGGCGCAGCTGCCGGGAAGAAGCTGAATGGCCCGTATCGCGTTCCGGATATGCCCGTCACGTCAATTGAAAAGTAGAATGGCGCCTGGTTCCAGAATCCAAATTGGATAAATCTCAAGGAAATTCATATATGCAGACCAAGGCAAAAATCGTCCTGACCGACTACGTATGGGAGTCACTTGACGTCGAGCGTGAAATCCTCGACGGACTGGGCGATCTGGTCCCGCTTCAGGTGACCGATCCCGAAGCGTTCTTTCCCGCTGCCGCGGACTGTGACGCCCTGCTCAACACCTACGGCGGGCCGATCACCGCCGATGTCATGGCGCGGATGCCCCAGTGCAAGATCATCGCCCGCTACGGAATCGGCGTGGACACCATCGACCTGGATGCCGCCACGGAGGCCGGCATCATCGTCACCAACAACCCGACATACTGCATCGAAGAGGTGGCCGAGCACACGCTGGCGATGATGCTCAGCGCGGCCCGAAAGATCACCTTCTACGACCGCCAGGTCCGCGGCGGCGGTTGGGCGGTTCCACCCGGCAAACCGATGTACCGCATTGCCGGCTCTACGGCCGGCCTCATCGGTTTCGGCAACATCGCCCGGCGGGTGGCGACAGCCGCCGCGGCGCTGGGCATGCGGGTGCTGTATTTCGACCCGTTCGTTGAACAGGGGCAGTTCGATGCACCGGGCGAGAAAGCCGAACTGGCGGACGTTCTGGCGCAAGCCGACCATCTCTGCGTGCATGCGCCTCTCACTCCACAGACCCGGGGGATGCTCAACGCGGAAGCCTTCGCTCAGATGAAGTCCTCGGCGGTGCTCATCAACTGCTCCCGCGGGCCCATCGTCGACACCGCGGACCTGATCGAGGCCCTCGACGCCGGACAGATCGCTGGCTGCGCCCTGGATACCACCGATCCCGAGCCGTTGCCCGGGGATCACACCCTGCGCACCCGCGAAAACGTCATCATCAATCCCCACGCGGCCTGGTACAGCGAAGGGGCCATGGAGGGACTGCAGCGTGGCGCGCCCAGCGAGGTTCGCCGGGTACTCGACGGACACTGGCCCGTCAACGTCGTCAATCGCGCGGTCAAGGGGCAAAACCGCGCAGGGCTCTGATCGGCGCCTCACGGAGCTCTGATCGGCGCTTTGCCGGTCTTGGTGCGCGAGACACCTGCCACGGACTACCGGGTCTCTGCCGGCGCCGCCAGAGTCAGATCGTCCTGTCGATCCGTAGCAGGCGAATCAGGTTGCCGCCGAGAATGGCCTCCTTCTCGGCGTTGCTGAGATGCGGAGACTCGATGATCAGGTGCATCGTGTCCGGCCAGCCCAGCGGCATGTCGGTGCCGTAAACGACCTGGCTCGCCCCCATCTCCGCGACGAGGTGCCGCAGACCTTCGTCGGAGAAGACCATCGAGTCGGCAAAAATCTGCGTGCGCAGGTACTCCCGCGGCGGCTTCAGGTTGCGGCAGTCCTCCGCGCCCCCGCCATTGCAGGCCACCTCGGTGCGTCCGAAATACGACGGCAGGTACCCGCCGCCGTGCGCGCCGCAGATCTTGAGGTTCGGAAACCGGTCGAAGGTGCCGTCGAAGATCATGCGCGTCAGCAGGAAGCCCGTCTCCAGCGGATTGCCGACGATGTTGCCGAGATCGCCGGGAAAGTCCAGCGCGCCCTCCATGACGATATTTCGCGCACCCGCCGGATGCACGAAGACCGGCACGTCGAGTTCCTCGCACTTGGCCCAGAACGGATCGTAAGGCTCCGACGCCGGCACCTCGCCGTTGACGTGCCCGGCAATCGATGCGCCGCGGGCGCCAAGCCGGTTCACGGCGTAGTCGAGTTGTTCCGCCGCGAGATCCGGAAACTGCAGCGCGACCGAACTCAAGGCCACGAACCGGTCGGGATACCGATTGCACCAGGCCGCAAAGCCTTCGTCCTGAACCCGGATGATCTCGCTGGCCAGGCCGCGGTCTTCGGCGAGGTACCACCAATACTGGTTCGCGCTGATGACCGAGACGTCGATGCCCCATTCATCCATCATCGTGATGCGGCTCGGCTCCAGCAGCCGCGGTCCGCCGATAGTCCGCTCGACGTTCGTGCCGCGGATTATCTCCTCGACTTCCTTGATCGATGCATGCGCGTGGATATCGACGGTCTTGATGCGTTTGCCTGCGATCCAGACTTCCTTGCGCCCCTGGGCCCATGCCGCCGGCCTCGCCGCCAATAGACCTGACGCCAATCCGATCATGCCCAGAAATTCTCTTCGACTCGCCATGTACATACCCCTTCTAACGCGCCTTTCCGTAACCTGCCTTCCCGTAACGTGCTCTACCCGAATTCGACTGTGTCTTCAGGCCAGGTAACGGCCCGCGACGAGTGTACCCTCTCGCGCGACTGTTTCCTAAATATCGGCGGGTTGGCGAACCGAGTGATCGGGCCGCAGCGACCGGGCAGCGGCCGGTGTGAAGCGGCGGGTCCGACACGCGACAGTCCCGCGCATTACAATGGCCGGGAGCGCTGGTGTACCCGGAGATTGGCATGTTGGATCGATTGCCCCTGGCACTCCTTTCGTTCAGTGCGGTTACGCTCCTCGCGGGAGCGCCGGCGGCGATCGGGCAGCAATCCGCCGCGACCCAGGAACTGCACCGGTTGTTTTCCGATGAATGGGATCGCCGCCTGCAGCGTGACCCGCTGTTCGCAAGCACTCGCGGAGTTTCGGACTACAACGACCGCCTTCCGGACATGACAGCCGGGGCGCAACGGCGGGCCCTGGAAGAAGACCTGCAATTCCTGGGGCGGCTCGAAGCGATCGATCCCGCCGCCCTGACCCCGGACGACCGTACAAACCGCGGGCTGTTCGAATTCGTGGTCGGGCATCGGGCAAACCTGGCCACCTACCGCGCGTACCGGATGCCATTCACGAGCGATTCCGGATTCCACACGCGCGTGCAACGCATGTACGAATCGATGCCATTCAGGACTGTGCAAGACTACGAGCAATACCTCTCGCGACTGCATGCGGTCGAAACCTTCTTTGCACAAAACATCGGCAACATGCGCGACGGACTGGCGGAAGGGTTCACGCAACCGCAAGCGATTCTGGAATACATCGTGCCGTCGATTACCGGCGCCATCGTCGACAATCCCGCGGACAGCATATTCTTCACGCCCTTTCTCGACATGCCCGGATATTTCAGCGCCGGGGACGCCGAACGCCTGCGGGCGCAAGCCAGGACCGCCATTGCGGACACGGTCGTCCCGGCCTACCGCAGTTTCCACGAGTTCTTCACCGATGAATACATCGCCGGAGCACGCACGTCGCTCGGCGCCGCGTCCCTGGACAACGGCCGCAGCTACTACGAGGACCTGACCCGTTTCTTCACTTCCCTCGACGACGCGCACCCCGATGAGATCCACGAACTGGGACTCAGGGAGGTCGCCAGGATCCGGGCGGAAATGGAGGAGATCATCGAACAGGCGGAATTCGACGGCACATTCGCCGAGTTCATCGAATTCCTGCGCACCGACCCGCAATTTTATGCGCACGATCCCGAGCAGTTGCTGAAGGAAGCGGCCTGGATTGCGAAGAAGGTGGACGGGCAGATGCCGGCTTTCTTCAGGACGCTGCCGCGCATGTCCTATGGCGTGATGGCTGTCCCGGACGATCTCGCCCCGAACTACACCACCGGGCGTTACTGGAGCGCACCGGTCGGCGGCCGTCGGGGCGGCTATTACATGGTCAACACCTACGCTCTGGACAATCGGCCGCTCTATACCCTGGCGGCACTGACCGTGCATGAAGGCGTACCAGGGCACCACCATCAGATCTCGCTGGCGCAGGAGCTGGATCAATTGCCCGAGTTCCGGCGGACCTTCTACCCGCATGCCTACGGGGAGGGTTGGGGACTCTACTCCGAGAAGCTCGCCATCGAAATGGACATCTACGAAACACCCTACGATCACTTCGGACGCCTGAGCTACGAGATGTGGCGCGCGGTGCGGCTGGTAGTGGATACCGGCATGCACTACAAGGGATGGTCGCGAGACGAGGCGCTTCAGTACCTGGCCGACAATACGGCCCTGTCGCTGCAGAACGTGCGAACGGAGATCGACCGCTACATCTCCTGGCCCGGTCAGGCGCTCGCGTACAAGATGGGGGAACTGAAGTTCCTGGAACTCAGGGCGCGGGCTACGGAAGCGCTTGGTGAGGACTTTGATATCAGGGACTTCCACGACGCCGTTCTCATCAATGGCGGCCTGCCGCTGGACATGCTGGATGGCGTTGTTGACCGCTATATCGAGTCGGTCAGAACAGGCGAAACTCCATGACCACCGGCACGCACACAGTTCAGGCGGACGAACGCAACCAGCACATCAGGATCAACATCAACGGCGAGTTGTACCCGAGGGAGAAGGCCGTCGTCTCCGTATTCGACAGCGGCTTCATCCTTGGCGACGGCATCTGGGAAGGCCTGCGGCTGCACCAGGGCGTGATCCCGTTCCTCGACCGCCACCTGGCGCGCCTCTGGGAGGGCGCCAAGGCGCTGGATCTCGATCCGGGGTTGTCGCAGGCCGAACTCAAGAAACGCCTCTACGACACCGTGGACGCCAACGGGATGGAATCCGATGTTCACATTCGCCTCATGGTCAGCCGCGGCATCAAGTCAACGCCCTACCAGGACCCCGCCATGACTGTCGGCGGGCCGACCATCGTCATCATTCCCGAGTACAAGCTGCCCGACCCCGGGATGTACGACCGCGGTGTGCGGCTCTACACGGTGTACGTGCGCCGGGGCTATGCCGACGTCCAGGACCCGAGGATCAACAGCCACTCCAAGCTGAATTGCATTTTCGGCTGCATTCAGGCCAGCAAGGCGGGCTACGACGAGGCGCTGATGCTGGATCCCCACGGGCATGTCGCTACCTGCAATTCGACACATTTCTTCATCGTGCGGGGGGGTGAAGTCTGGACCTCCAGCGGCGATTACTGCCTGGACGGCATCACCCGGCGCAACGTCATCAATCTCTGCAAGGCGAATGACATCCGCGTATACGAACGGAATTTTTCCGTGATGCAAGCCTACGGCGCGGGGGAAGCCTTCGTCACCGGTACCTTTGCCGGTCTGACGCCCGTATCGGAGATCGACGGGCGCATCGTCGGAGACGGCCGGACTGGCGACGCCGGCCGGCTGGGCGGCGATGGTCGAATCGATGACGATGGTCGGATCAGCGCCGCCAGCCACGCCATTGACAAGGGCAAAGCGGGACCGGTGACACGCCAACTTCAGGCGCTCTACAGGCAACTGATCGACAGCGAGTGCGGCACCGGCCGGCAATGACCCTACGCATCGCCATGTGGTCAGGGCCGCGCAACATTTCCACGGCGATGATGCGAAGCTGGGAAAACAGACCCGATTGCACGGTGGTCGATGAGCCTTTCTACGCCTGCTACCTGCATGAGACGGGCCTACCCCACCCCGCCCGGGAAGCGGTCATAGCCTCCCAAAGCATCGACCGCGCGGAAGTGATTCGCCAGATCAGCGAACAACCCGTGGCCACGCCGCTGTTCTATCAGAAGCACATGACCAAGCACATGCCGGGGGGCATGGACATGGGATGGTGCGCCGCCATGCGGCACTGTTTCCTCATTCGAGATCCCGCCGAGGTCATCGCCTCCTACCTGAAAAAGATGCCGTCGGTGGATGAGCACGATATCGGCATCGCAAGGCAAGCAGAGTTGTTCAGGGAGATCTCGGCGGTTACCGGCGAACCGCCCTGCGTGATCGACGCCGCCGATGTGCTGCGGAATTCCGACGCAGCCATGGCCTCACTATGCGAGTATCTCGAAGTAGAATACTTGGCTGAGTCGATGCTCTCCTGGCCACCCGGCCGCCGCAAAACCGATGGCGTGTGGGCGCCTCATTGGTATCGGAACGTGGAGATGTCCACCGGTTTCAAGCGCTACCAGCCGTCGGTTCCGGAAGTACCTGAAAAGTATCAGGAGCTGTTTGCCCGCGCGCGGAAGCACTATGCGTGGCTCGGCGGGTTTCGGCCGGATTGAGGATTGGTCAAACCGCAGTTCCACAATCGCCCTACGGCTTGGCGCCAGATGCTGCGGGATCTGACGACAGATATGACTCAGAAGCGGTCCAGGTCGTTGGCGATCACCACCTCACCGTCAAATGCAGTTCTCACCTGCCGCTCGTAGCCGCTGACGAGTTCCGGATCGGTATACCCCGGCGAGAAGTGGGTAATAACCACCTTGCTGACATTCGCTCTGCTCGCCATCTCCCCAACCTGCACCGGGGTCAGGTGGTGGGCCCTGAGATGACTCGCGACCCGTTCGAATACCGGCTGGGGCATCGTGGGATTCTCGTGCAGCAGGTTCGCCACGGCCCAGTCCATGTCCATCATTTCGCTGACCAGGATATCGGCATCCCGGGCCAGTTTTTCCACCGCCTCGCTGGGCCCGGTATCGCCCGTATAGACGATGGATCTGTCGGGCAGATCGAATCTGAACGACAAGGATTGGTACCGGTCGCGGTCGTAGTCAATTCCCGAAAAGCCCAGGTGCGTATTGTCAACCGCGGTCACGGTCATTCCGTCGATCTGTCGGACTTCCCCTTCGCGAATCTCGACGACTTCGGTATCGCGGTCGGCCGGGTCCCGGGTTCTACCGCTCGTTGCAGAACCCGTATCGATGAAGGGCTGCATGAAGGCGAATATGGCATCGACCAGTTGCCGCGTCCCGGGCGGACCGTAGATGGTGACCGGTTCCGGAGCGGTCGTTTGGTATCGCAGTCCCACGAGTGCCGGCAACCCGCCGATATGATCGAAGTGCAGGTGGCTGATGAAAATGGCCCGCAGCGAGTGCATCGAATAGCCTGCCTTGACGAGCCGGCCCGCGGCGCCGTCCCCGGCATCGATGAGGTACGTATCCTCGCCCCGCACAAGCAAATTGGCCGGCTGCGACCGTTCCGGATGCGGGTACGGGCCTGCGATCGTGCCGAGCGTGATGAATTCGTTCGCCGACGATGGATTCTGCGCCATCGACGACGGTGAGATTCCCGCGAACGACATTGCACATACCGTTGCGATGATCGCGCTTGTACGAATGACTTTCATACAGCGTCCCCTTTTAATAATTTCAAAGTGACAGGCAAAGATAAGTCAGTGCAGAGAAATGGACCTTGCGTTTGCAGCTTACTCCACCACAACCCGCACTGTCCCGTCCTGCGGATCGGCGAGGGATGTTATGCGGACGTCGGTCATATCCGGCCGGTCCCGGTGCCTCCTCTCCGCATCCGTGTAGTCGGCGACGGTCAACGAGTAAAGATGATTGCCGTCCGTCACGGAATAGATGCGCGTCGGGAAGACGACACCGTGTGCGGGAACATGGGTCGTTTCCATGATCTCGGAGACAGCCGGAAACGTGAGCGCGAAGCGATCCGTCCGATGCACGAACTCCACCCATTCCTGGGCCGGGCAGGATGCGGCGGCGACATACGACAGGGCAACTGCCAGCGCGAACTTTCTGAATCGCGTCAGTCCCATGGCCTTTCCATGCCGTCTCGTCCGGTCAGATAACCCAGGAGACAACCGTTGGAGCCGTCCCTGAGCTGATGGCAGCGCGCCGAGATGGTGTCACCGACGTGAACGGTGTCGCGCGTGACGCCATTGACCGCGAGCTGAGCGGGCGTGGCCGTTTCCAACGCCCACACCTCCAGCTCGCCATCATCCCCGGTCACTTCGACGTAGAGCCAGATATGGGGGTTGATCCAGTGGATGTCCCTCACGGTTCCCGTCAAATGATGGTACTCCGTCATATCATGGTTGGTGTGGGAATGGTGCGGCCAAACGGGCACGCTCGCGACCCAACCGGCAACCACCAGTATCACGGCCCTCACTGGCATTGTTCCACCTTCAAACGGCTCGGCTCTCTAGTGCGAAATGCGCAACGCACCCGTATAGTCTATGGCAGGTCTGCCAGTCGCGGCAGCGGGACTAGGAAAAATGAGAGCTATTCGTGCAACGACCGTCAGGATCCGATGGCCTATCCGGTGCAAAAGCACCGAACGATTACTCCCCCGTACGCTCCCGGAAGAGACGAGTTTTTTGTGACCAATACGGACCATTCCCTGGAGACGCTGCTCACCCAAGCTGGGCATTTCGTCGATCCCGAAACGGGCGCGATCGTGCCGCCCATTCATCCATCGACAACCTATAGGCGAGACGATCGTTACGAGTTGCACGGGTTCGAGTACAGCCGCATTGCCAACCCGACCGGTCGCCACGTCGAAGAAGTCCTGGCAAGCCTGGAAGGCGCTGAGGATGCATTGCTGTTCTCGTCGGGGCTTGCAGGTGTGTCCACGTTTTTGGAGACGGTGAACTCGGGGCAGCGGATCGTTGCGCCGCGGGTGATGTACCACGGCGCCGCCGACTGGCTGCGCCGTCTTGCAGAGCGTCGCGGGATGGATGTCGCCTTTTTCGATGCCACTGCACCTGACGCCCTTGAGCATGCGGTTCTGGCCGGAGAGACTGCAGTCGTCTGGATCGAGCCCTCGGTGAATCCGACCTGGGACGTGATCGACGTACGAACTGCGTCGGAGACGGCGCACGCGGCGGGTGCAATCCTGGCGGTCGATGCCACGGTGACGCCGGCGGTGACGCTTCGGGCCCTGGACCTCGGTGCCGACATCGTCTTTCATTCCGGCACCAAGTATCTCGCCGGACACAGCGACGTGACGGCCGGCGTGCTGGCAACCCGGACTGTCGATGCGCGCTGGGATGAAATCAGGCGTGCCCGCACGCTGATGGGCGGCGTGCTTGGCCCCTTCGAGAGTTGGCTGCTGTTGCGCGGCATGCGCACCCTTCACCTGCGCTACGAACGGCAGTCGGCCAACGCACTGGCGATTGCCCGGCATTTCGAGAATCACCCGGGGCTTGAGGCGGTGCTGTACCCGGGACTGGAGTCACACCCCGGTCACGCGATAGCGGCGCGGCAGATGAATGGCGGCTTCGGCGCCATGCTCTCACTACTTGTCGCCGGCGATGCCGACGATGCCAGGCGGGTGGCGACCCGCACGCGGTTATTCGTACCCGCGACCTCGCTTGGCGGAGTCGAAAGCCTGATCGAGCACCGCGCCACGGTGGAGGGCCCAGACAGTATCGTACCGGCGAACCTGTTGCGCCTTTCCGTCGGCGTCGAGCGGGTCGACGAACTCATCGCGGACCTGGAGCAGGCGCTGGCCTGAGACGGCCGCGACCTGCCCCCCGGCGATGATGTCGGTGACCCTCGTACCATGACGAACGACCGTCTGAAATTCTGCTTCCTCAACGTCCGGCACTTCCTCGGCCGCTTGACCGACGCCTCGGCCTTCAACGGCGTGACGGGGAAATTTCTGCAATACGCAGCTGAGTGAGACCGCTATGGTTCAAGCAGCGACTGGACCAGATCCGCATAGTCCCGGGCCTGCTGCCGGCGCACATCCTGGTAACCGTCGCCGTCCAGGTACTCCGTATTTTCGCCAAGCTGGCCCATCATCTGGTGGTAGAGCGGTTCGTCCTGCATGCGGGCGAGAGCCTGGCGAAGGATAGTCAACCGATCCTCGGGGGTGCCTGCCGGCGCCATGATGACTCGGTGAATGAATCCCGTGGTGGGCGGCAGCCCGATCTCCACGAACGTGGGCACGTTAGGGTCCATGCGCTCGGATCCGGCAGTGGCGAGAAGCCGCACCCTCCCGGCCTCGACGTCAGCGGCCACAGTGGCCGGAAACGCCATGGAGAAATCCACATCGCCTGCCATGAGCGCCGCCTTGGCCGGCCCGCCGCCGCGGTACGGCACAAACCGGAAATGCAGATCCAGATTTCTCATGATCTGTAACCCGGGAACGAAGAACGCCACCCACAGGCCGCTGTGCGAAAAGGTGATTTCGCCCGGCCGCGTCCGGGCGTCGGCCGCAAGTTGCGCCCAGGTCTCGTAGGGGCTGTCGGAGCGCACGATGATCGCGACCTGACCGTAGTTGACACGCGCCACGGGGACCAGATCGCGGTTGGTGTCATACGCATCATTGCGGAAGGTGTGCCGGTGAAGCTGGTCCCGGTAGTTGTCCGTAAAGAGCAGCGTGTAGCCGTCCGCCGGCGCTTGCACCGCTTCCAGCGTGCCCTTCTGGCCGGCCTGCCCGGGCACCAGCTTGATGAGCACGGGCTGGCCGAGATAGTCGGTCAGGAATCGCGTGAAGACCCGCGCATTGAGATCGCTGGAACCGCCCGCGGCGAAGGGCGTGACCAGGGTGATGGGTTTTTCGGGGTACTGGGCGTGGGCGGCAAGACCATACAACCCCGCCGCGATCAGAACGCCTAACCAGCCGAGTTGTGCAAACTTCACCCGCATCGATCACTCATACCGTGCCGAAAGCGCCGTCTCCCTCCGATTGGCGCCAACATTTTCCGCATCCATTAATCGCTCCGTTCCGACAGCGCTGCCTCCCTCGCCAGCGCCCTCTCACGGAATCGCTTCATCCTTACCCCCAGCAGCGTCCCGATCACGGGCGTGGCCAATACCACGGCGGTCATTCCGAGCCGCTCGGTGAACGCGAATTGCAACCAGTCCGAGCCGGCCAGCGCCAGGGTCTGACCGAAACTGTACTCCAGTTCGCGCCCGAGGATGAACCCCATGACCATCGGCGCCACATCGAACTTCGCCTCGCGCGCCGCGATCCCCACCAGTCCGAACCCGATCAGGGTAACGATATCGAAGGGGTTGCCCCGCGCGAGATAGGTGCCCGCGAAGGCCAGCATGATGGTGATCGGGATCAGCAGCGAGCGCTTGATGGTCACCACGCGGGCGAACAACGGGATCGTCATGTAGCCGATGATCACGAACAGCAGATTGGCGAACACCATGGCGATCAGGATCGCGAACACGATGTCGCCGCTGGTCTCAAGCAGCGTGGGACCCGGCCGCAGGCCCTGCATCATGAAGGCGCCCAGCAGCAGCGCCGTCACCGCGTCGCCCGGAATGCCCAACGTCAGCAGCGGCACCATGGTGGGGCCGTTCACCGCGTTGTTGGCGGCCTCCGCGCCCGCCACGCCGTCCAGTTCGCCCTTGCCGTAGCGCTCCGGGTGCTTCGAGGCGTTCTTGGCCGCGATGTAACCCATCATGGCGGCGATGGGCTGACCCAGCCCCGGCACCAGGCCGATCCCGGTGCCGATGGCGGTGGAGCGAAAGATGGTGCGCAGGCTCCGCCTGAGTTCCGCCCAGCGCAGCCGGTCGCCGACGAAGCGCACCACGCGGGACCCGGCGAGATCGCCTTCCCTGACCGCCGCGAAGATCTCCGGCAGCGCGAACAGCCCGATCAGCATCGGTATCAGGTGAAAGCCGTCGTAGAGTTCCTGGGTGCCGAACGTGTATCGGGGCATTCCCGAGAACGGATCCGCGCCGATGAAGCCGAACCATACGCCCAGGCAGAGCATGAGCAGTCCCTTGAGCACCGGGCCGGTCGAGGTCACGGCGATGATGACCAGGCTCAGGAACATTACCGCGGCGATTTCCGGCGGGCCGAAGCCCAGCACGATGGCGGCGACGGGGATGATCATCACCAGGGTGAAAAGGTCGCTGAAGGTGTCCGAGATAGCCGAAGCGAACAGGCCCATCTCGAGCGCCTTGCGCGGCTGCCCCTTCTTCGTCAGCCCATGCCCGTCGAATACCGTGGCGATGGAGGCCCCCGTGCCCGGCATGGAGATCAGGATGGCGGGCACGCTGCCGCCATAGATGCCGCCCTTGTAGACCCCGATCAGGAACGGGATCCCGATCAGCGGATCGCCCACCAGAAAGGAGATGGGCACCAGCACCGACATGCCCATGGACGTGGTAAAGCCGGGCAGCGAGCCCATCAGCATGCCCAGCAGAAGTCCGCCGGCGATCCACACGAAGGTGTCGACCCGCAGCGCGGCGTCCAGACCGGCGAGCAGCGTTTCGATCATTCGGTTCTTGGCCCGTCGTCTGAATGGTTTCGGCGCGGATCCGCCGCTAGAAGGCCGGCAGGAGCCGCAGCAACGGCGCCAGCGCCCGCTGCACCAAGTCGATTTCGGGCAGCGCCGTGCGCATCACGTGGGTCACCGCAATGTAGAAGCCCAGCGGGATCGCCAGGCTGATGCCCAGGATCTGCAGGGGCTTGCGGTTGCCTACCAGGATCGACGTGCTCGCCATGAGAATGAACATGGTGATGATGAATCCCAGTGTGTTGAGCACCAGCGCGCAAGCCACGGAGATGACCAGGAAGGCAAGCTGCCGCACCGTGCCCGCACGAGAGGCGGCCACATCATCGGGGCTGAGGGTGGCGGCACTGTCCGAGCCGGCGTCGCGGATGCGGATCCCCAGGAAGATCGCCGCCACGGCGACGGTGCCGGCCAGAATCAGGTAGGGAAAGACCCGCGGACTCATCGCCAGCAGATCCCGGTTCAGCGGTATCGGCGCATCGACGATGAGCCGGCCGCTGAAAAGGAGTGCGAGCACCGACAACACGAGCGCGACGGCGGCGAACCGCACGTCGGCCTGGCGCGCGAGCGCAGGGGCCGCGCCCGGGAGGTGGCGGCCCAGGATGCGGCGGATCACGCGGCGGCTGAGGCCAGCACGGCTGCGCTCAGGGGCAGGTCGACCGCCTGGCTGCGCTCCACCGAGAGATCGGCGGCGATGTAGACGTCCATCACCCGGCGCGCGTCCTCGGCCGAGCACATCTCGGGCCGGTCGAAGGCCACCGCCTCGATCCAGTGGACCGTCTCGTTGTGCATCGGGCCCGCGAAGACATGGTCCACCCGCTCGCCGGGCATGGCCGACATGGGCAACTGGATGCCCTTCTGCATGGTGTTGACGACCACGTCCCGATGGGTGTCGTCGATGACCAGCATCCCCTCGGTACCGGTGACCTCGATCCAGGTGCCGGAGTAGTTGGGATACCCCGGAGGCATGGTCCAGCCGGCGCCGATGGTGAGGACGACGCCGTTGTCCATGCTGATCATGATCCACTGGGCGTCCTCGGAGCCGGTGACATCCTGCATGGCCCCGTAGGCGGATTGCGAGTAGACGCGCACCGGGTGCGCCGGTTCCATGAGCCAGAGCAGGAAGTCGATGTCGTGCGTGGCCTCCATGGCCGCCGGAGACAGCTTGATGCGGCCGCTGATCTTGTTGCCGAGCCCGCGGGTGAGGTGCCGGCTCACCACCGCGCAGACCGGATCGCCGATGGTCCCGTCCGACAGGCTCTTCTTCGCATACGCGAACTTGTGGTTGAAGCGCTGCGAGTAGCCGATGGCGAACTTCAGCCCCCTCGCCTTCTGGATGCGGATGAGTTCGTCGGCCTCATCAAGAGTCAGTGCCAACGGCTTCTCGAGGAAGACGTGCTTGCCCGCCAGCAGCGCGTCCCGGGCCATCGGGTAGTGCGTGGTCTCGGGCGTCGCCGAGATGATGATGGTGTCGATGGAGTCGTTGGCGATGATGTCCTGGTAGTCCGCGGTCGCGGAGGCGGCCTGGGTCTTCGCGGCCACTTCGGCCAACCGCGCCTCGGCGATCTCGGCGATGTGCAGCTCATCCACCAGCGCGCTGGCGGCACAGGTATCGGCGCGGATGCCTCCGCACCAACCGGTGCCGATGATACCTACGTTGATTTGATTCATGGGGTGTCTCCCTGTTTTGGCGGCCGATTCTCGCGTGACGCGCTTCCGTCGCGATGCGCCGGTCCATTGTACGAGATCGGACAGGCTAGTAAAGAAAGCGTGCTGCACGGCAATCGTTGCCGCTATCGCGATCCTGCTCAATAGCTTGCATCTATCGGAGCCGCTGCGGACAAATGTATGTTTGGACCAGATTCGTGACCGGTTTACGACTTCTAATCTCGCACTCTTGCCGAGTTTCTAACGGCGAAAGTCTGCTGCCGGATTGTTACGTTAGTCGTCGGTTCGACGGTTAGTCCGATTCGAGCCACAAGTGGCGGTCCCTCAGGACCGCGTGAGGAAATAACGAGACGAGAGGAAAAATTCATGAGAACGCTAAGTGTATTGGAAATGGATGCTGTCTCCGGTGGAGAGAAAACGCGTCTGCAAAACTTGGGTCAGTGCGTAGCTGAGACAGTAATGGCGGGTGCCGCCGGCGTGGCGCTTGGAATGCCCCTAGCGCCAGCTACCGGGGGGTTGTCCATGAAAGTCGGGGCTGCCCTGGGCATGATTGGCACGGTGATCGGAGCTGACTCCTGCATCGCCGCACTGACCTAGCCTCTTTGCTGATGCCAACAGTCCTGTAATCCCAAAGCCCGCCCTTGACATCCTTGGGCTGTGTCGCGGTTACGAAATCAAGAGACGGCAAACGCGACTTTGCACTGACGGATTCCAGGACAAACACCCCAACCGCCAATTTTGACCAGGAGTATCAAGATGAGAACCTTGAACGAAACAGAAATGCACGCCGTCGCCGGCGGCGTCGCGCCGATTCCGCAACTTCCGCCCGGCCCAACTTGTGAACCGCCTCAATCCCGTGAGGAAAAAATGCAAATTCGCCAGTGGTGGAAGGAACGGCAAGAGAACGAATGGTTCCGGAGTCGTGGAAACCATTGATTCCATAGTCACCAGGGAGCGATTTCACTAACCGGACAGGACGGCGAAGGCGCGGTTCTTCCGCGCCCGCCGTCCGACTTCCCGGTAACACCCATTCGCCATGTCGAGACAGCCCCCTGCCAGCGGTAATCTGCCGTTGTTCCGCGACGAAGCCCTGGAGCGTTTCCGCGCTTCGGCCTGGCAACCGCCCCTTCTTTCGAGGCCCGTTTCCGCATGGGCATTGACGGCGCTTGCATTGATAGCCGCCGCTGCCTTCATTGCATTCGCTGCCACGTTCGAATTTGCCCGGAAGGAGCAGGTACGAGGCTACCTGACCCCGGCCGATGGATGGTCTCGGGTTACAGCCAAGTCCTTCGGCGTTGTTCGGCGCCGCCTGGCGAACCCGCGGGATCATGTTCGCACCGGCGATGTGCTGATGGAAATATCTCCCGGGGACGGCGTGCAGCAGGCGGTGACGGTCCAGGACCGGATGCTCGAGGAGATCCAGGGACGGCGCACGGCGCTCGATGAGCGAGTTCACCTTGTCGCGCGCGACTACGAGCAGGAAACCACCCTGTTGGAACGCGCGGCCAAAGCGGACCGCCGCGAACTGGAGCGGCTGGAGGACGAAATCGAACTGGCCCAGGTTCGCGCGCGAATCGCGCGGCAGCGATACCTGGACGGTGTGCGTCTGACCGACTCCGGCGCCCTGGCGCCGGTGGACACGATCCAGCTCGAGGATGACATGCAGTCGCGGCTCCTGGTGCTTTCCGAGCGGCGCCGAACGGCGGATCGGTTGCGCGCGTCTCTCGCGGCACACGCCGCCCGCATGGCACGACTGGAGATCGACAGAGACCTGAATGCGGCGGCCATCCGCGAGCAGGATCATGCATTGGCCATGGAAGAGTCGCGCATTCGCGGAGAAGGCGCCCATCGCCTGCTGGCGCCCAGGGACGGCATGGTTGTTTCGGTGCGGGTCGATGCCGGCGATGGCGTTCAGCCGGGTCAGGCGCTGCTGGACATCGTTCCACGGGGCAGCGTCCTGCTGGGACGGCTGTTCGTTCCGTCAACCGCAATGGGGTTCGTCGAACCCGGCCAGGAAGTGCGCATATACCTGGACGCCTTCCCCTACGAACGCCACGGCGCCCAGTCAGGGCGGGTGAGTTCGGTATCAGCCACGGCGCTGACCCAGGGCGAATCGCCGATAGTCCAAACACAGGTCGGCGCCCACTACCGGGTTGACGTCGAGTTTCCCGACGGCTTCACGCTTTCGCCACTGCAGTTACAGGCGCTGCGCCCCGGAATGACGGTGACGGCGGACCTGGTCCGCGACTACGGCACGCTGCTGGACTGGATCATGGAGCCGCTACAAGGCGCCGCCCGCCGCCTCTGATCCGTCATCGCCAGCGACTTCACGAACATGCGCTTACCTGTCATTCTGCAGGCGGACCGCTCCGAATGCGGTCTGGCGTGTCTGGCAATGGTTGCTGGCTACTATGGCCACCACGCCACGCTGCGGGAACTGCGGGCCCGGTTTCGAATGTCCATGCGTGGCGCGACGCTGACCAAACTGCATGACTGCGGCGAACAATTGGGCCTGAACTGTCGTGCCGTGCGAGTGGAGTTGGAAGAGCTGAAACAGTTACGGGCACCCGCCATCCTGCACTGGAATTTCGATCACTTCGTCGTTCTGAAGTCGGTTAACCGGCGTAGGGTGAACATCGTCGACCCGGCTCTGGGTACGCGCCGGCTCAGCTTTGATGAAGTTTCCAGCCGCTTTACGGGCGTCGCCCTGGAGCTGGCGCCCACCCCGGCGCTTGCGAGGAGAAAGGCCGCAGATTCGGTCAGGTTGTCATCCTTCCTGACCGCTTTCAGGGGTTTGGCCGGACCGCTGGGTGCGGTCTTCGCGATGACCGTGCTGCTGCAGGTCTTTGCGCTGGCGATGCCGTTGCAGATGCAGTTCACCGTGGATCAGGGCATCCGTCAGGGAGACATGAACATCGTTGTCGCCCTGGCGGTAGGGTTCGGCACGATTGCCGTCATCTCCGCCCTCACCGGCTACTTTCGTTCGCTTCTTGTGCTCTACGCAGGCAACACCGCCGCGTTCCGCATGGTGGGTGGATTGGCCCACCACCTGCTGCGTCTGCCCGATGCCTGGTTCACCGCCCGCCACCCTGGCGACGTCCTGTCCCGTTTCAACTCGATGACCCCGATCCGCGAGTTTCTCATGAACGGCGCCTTCGCCATGCTGGTGGACACGATCATGGCCATCGGTGCTATCGCGGTCCTGCTGCTGTACTCGTGGCAGATGGCGCTGGCGCTGTGCGGATTCCTGGCGCTCTCGTCCGGGCTCAGGCTGGCCACTTACGCTCCGCTCAAACACCTGACCCACGAGTCCATCGCCGCCGGGGCGCTGGAAGAATCGAGTTTCATCGAGAATGTTCAGCGCCACCGCTCGATCAAGCTCCTGGGCGCCGAAGCCGACCGCGAGGATGCCTGGGGCGAACGCTACGTCACCTCGATCAACGCCGAGGCGCGGCTGCGCCGGTTCGGCATCCACCTGCAATTGGGCACGTCCACGATTGCTGCCTTCGAGAGCGCGGTCATGCTGTTCATGGGCGCTTCCCAGGTCATTGAGGGCGCGTTCACCCTGGGCATGCTGTTCGCCTTCACTTCGTACAGCGGCATGTTCTCCACACGTGTGCACGCGCTGATTCTCGCGCTGGTGGACATGCGGATGCTCAAGCTGCATCGGGAACGTATCGCCGACATCGGTCTGGAACAGCGCGAAGTGCCGCCTGGAACGTACGGTATCCGCTACGAACTGCGCGGTGAAATCTCCGTTCGGTCGTTGAGTTACGCCTACAACGATGAAGAGGGCGCCGTGCTTCGGAACCTGGACCTGCATGTGACGCCTGGCGAATTCCTGGCTGTCTCCGGCGAATCCGGGGCCGGCAAATCGACCCTGGTCAAGCTACTCGCCAAGCTACTGGTCCCCAGTGAGGGGAAAATACAGGTTGATGGACGCGATCTGCGGCTGCTGGATACCGCCCACTACCGCCGGCAGTTGGGAGTGGTGATGCAGGACGACGACCTGCTGTCCGGCTCGCTGTTGGAGAACATCGCCGTGGGCGAGGCACAGCCGGATCTGGAGCGCGCTGCCCAGGCGGCGCAACTGGCTTGTATCGACGAGGACATTCGGCGCATGCCCATGCAATACCTCACTCTCGTGGGCCACATGGGTTCGACCCTTTCCGGAGGGCAGCGCCAGCGGGTTATGATCGCCCGCGCTGTTTACCGCTGTCCACGTATCCTGTTGCTCGACGAGGGCACCGCGCATCTCGACGATACCCTGCAGAGGCAGGTTCTCGGCAACCTCGCCGGACTTGGCATGACGATGATCGCCGTGACCCATGACCCGCGGGTGCTGGAATGCGCGGACCGATGCGTGCGAATCTAAACCGGCGCCGGGTGCGGTTCGGGGGGGGTGCATTGAGCACCCTGTTTTTCTCTCCGAACGCTTGTACTGCTAGTCGCGACCTGGACCGGTGTCCTCCTGACGCTTCAATACGATCTGATACGCAACCACCGCGCCAGCGAATGACATCATGATGACCAGAAAGACGCCCGCTTCCACCACAATGCCCGACAGCACTCCGAACAATCCAGCCAGAAATAAAAACAGGAAAAACAGCGCCGAAGTGATGAGTCCGAACCAGGATTGGCTTTCAGCCTGCAACCTTTGAATCTCGCTGAATCGGAGGCGTTCTTCGGTTGGCTCAAGATTTCGGACAATCCTGCGCAGGAGCAAGCGGTCAACGATCAAATTGTAGACTCCCCCGAAAACAACGCATCCGAGCAAGAATGCCAGGAGCCAATTGCCTTCATTCGATTGCGAAATCCTGGCAGCAACCACCCCCGCAACTGGAACTACCACAAAGAAAAGAATCCCAAGGGATATATTCAGGTATCTCTTCAACATTGCCACATCTTCACCGGATGTAATCCTGTATCCCTTGCGCGGGCTCCACACCCCTCCGAAGACCGGGTGGAAAAATGTCGTTTCCCCCTTTTCGTTGATTCTGAAATTCACTGAGATCATTGATCGAAAGATATTCATCGGCTTTCTTCTCTCAACCCTCGTATAGGCACACTCCGTTGATAATAAGCACGTAAAACGTCGCCGTGCATTCCCCAAAAGTGGAGATTTCAACCAGAAATGCCCATGGAAACGCTGAAATTGGCGCGACTTCGCACATCGACTCCATTCGCCGCATCGGCACGCATACCGATGCGGATGCCCCTGGTCGACCGCGGCGCGCCCAATCATCCGCTCCACATCAGCGTTGGTGTATGGCCGGATTCGACCCCGCGGCACAGCGCAAGGAATTGCTCAAGGACTTTCTGTTTGACTCATGCTATATGAGTCAAATAAACTCATTTCTATGACTAAGCGACTGCAAGTTCTATTCGATGACGACGAATACTTGGCGCTCCAGCAGTCCGCCCGCGAGGATCGAATGACCATGGCCGAATGGGTTCGCCAGGCCTTGCGGCAGGCGCGCCAGCGTCGTCGGCAAGCGGTGGATGTCAAGTTGCGGGCGTTGGAAGAAGCCTGCCGGCACGAGGGCCCTACGGCGGACATCGAAACGATGCTCGATGAGATCGAACAAGGCTATCTATCCGGTGATTTTCATTGACTCGAACGTTCCCATGTACCTGGTCGGTGCTCCGCATCCAAACAGGGACCATCTGCATGGACTGCTGGATGAGCTAATCCGCTCGCGATCGCGTTTCGTCACCGACGTTGAGGTCTATCAGGAAATTCTTCATCGGTACACGACCATAAACCGTCCGGACATGATCGATCCCGCTTTTGCCTGCCTGGACGGTATCGCCGACGAAATACGGGCTGTCGGCATGGCGGAAATCCGTGCGGCCCGGGCGATACTGGAGTCCGTGGACGGCCTTTCCGCACGGGACGCCCTTCACGTTGCCGTGATGCGCGTGGCGGGGGTCAGCCGCATCCTGACCTTCGATCGCGGGTTCGACGCCTGCCCCGGCATCGAGCGGCTGAGCTGATTGCGCCGACGGGACCACTGCACCGGTCAAAACATCAGCGCGGGCAACCACGTAGCCAATTCCGGGCGCAGAAGGATCAACGCCGCCACTCCCAGCATCAGGATCCAGAATGGCACGGAACCGCGGAATATGTCACCCAGCGTGACATCGGGGTCCGTGACCGAAGATTTAACCGTAAAGATCAAGAGCCCCATAGGCGGCGTCAATAGGCCCGCTTCGATGACGATGATGCCGTAGATGGCAAAGGCAATGGGGTCGATACCCGCGGCCGCCGCCAGCGGCACGAACACCGGCACGGTCAGCAGGATATCGGAGATGGAGTCGATCAGCGCGCCGAGGAGCAGCCAGATCACCGTCATCAGGACGACGAGTCCCACAGGTGTCAGCCCGGCGCCGGTCACCAGGTCCTGGATGAGATTGATGCCGCCGCTGACTGCCAGGAGCTTGGCGTACATGGAACCGGCGATCAGCAGGAACATGATGGGCGCGGTGTAGCGGCCGGCGCTGTAGATCGCGTCCATGAACGCTCTGCTCCGCATGCCGTTTGCGTAGCCCAGCACGAGGCTGCCCAGGGCGCCGAATCCCGCCGCCTCCGTGGGAGTAAAGACCCCTGTCCAGATGCCGCCCAATACCAGGACCACCAGCCCGACGATGCCGAGAGCACTGACGAGCTGTCGGCCGGGATCTGCCGTATCCCGCCGATCGCCCTTGTCGGCTTCTCGTCTCCCGGCATGTTCCGTGAGGGGGGCGACGGCCGGAGCCACTCCGGGACTCACTACTGCCTTCAACGCGCAATAGAACACGAACGCCAACCCGAGCAGCAGCCCCGGTATGACGCCGGCAACGAACAGCGCACCCACTGAGCCCTCCGTCAGTATGGCCCAGACGATGAGCAGCACGCTGGGTGGAATCAGCATTCCCAGCGAACCGCTGCCGGCGATGACCCCGAGCGCGTAGGACTTGGCGTAGCCGCTGCGCCGCATTTCCGGATAGGCAATGCGGCTGAAGGTCGCGGCCGAAGCGATGGCCACGCCGGACACTGCGGCGAATGCGGCATTGCCCAGCACGGTGGCGGCGGCCAGACGTCCTGGCAGACGCCCCAGGGCGCGGTCGCAAAGGCGGTAGAGGTCCGCTGCCGCACCCGAGCGGCTGATGATCTCCCCCATGAGCATGAAAAGCGGGATCACCGCCAGGGCATGGCTGCGGATGGCGTCGTAGGCGGTGGAACCCAGGATGGAAAGGGCGATCTGGAAGTCGCCGTATGCCAGGTAGACGCCGATGACGCTGGCCACGCCCAGGGCGATGCCGATCTGTACGCTCGCCAGTATCAGCACCAGCAGGATCGCCAGCGAGTAGAAGATGACCTCGGGTCCCATCATGGAACTGGCCTAGACGCTTCGCGCTGCTGATCGGTTTCAGGCCCCTGTCCGGATTCAAGGCGCTGACTGGTTGCGGGTCGCTGCCCGGCCTCAGGGGTCGGCCCCGGTCCAGGGCTGCTCCGCCCCGTCCAGTCACCATAGAGCAGGTGCGCATAGACCCAGGCGGCGAAGATCGAAGTCGCCACCACCAGGAAACGCACCGGATAAGTGGGCACCCGAAGCGCGCCTTCGCCTTCGTATTCGCTGACGGCAAGTGCCTCGAGCGCCGGCCCCCAGGCGCTGAACGCCGTGCCGATGAAGAATGCCAACCCCAGCACGCAGGCGAGCGTACGCAGCACCCGTTGTGTGCGCTCGCTCACGGCGTCGTAGAGCAGCGTGCTGCGAATCATGCCGCCCTGGTAGATTGCCAGCGGCAACTGCAGGAACGTGATCGAGACCACGGAATTGGCGATGATTTCCGTGGCGCCCAGCAGCGGTTGGCTGAAGAGGTAGCGGCCCATCACGTCCACGAAGATGATCGCCGCAAGCACCAGCACCCAGAACGCCGAAACGACGTGAGTCGTGCGAGCGAGCCGCGCGATCATTGAAGAGCGCACGGGTGATCCCTGTGCTGAGTCGTCAGGCCGGCCAGCGTCTTGTCCACGGCCGCCGGACGATTCAGACGTTCACCCAGCCGTCGTCCCTGACCGACTTGGCGATGGCCTCGAGCAAGGCGACGTTACCGACCCGTTCCTCGTCGGTGAATCGGTAGCTGCCGTTGCCCGCTACCGCGTCGGCCCATTCTTCGAGATTGGCGCGAACCGGATCCTTCGGGTCGAAGGTCTCGCTGTGCTGGACGCCGTCCGTACCGCAGGAGATGAGGTGCGTGCGCCCGCCCTCCTGGGGATGGGCATCGTCCCGCGCCTCCACCCAGAGCTTCTCGCCGAAGACGCTGTAGCGTCCATAGTAGGGCGTAGCCGAGACCGCACCCAGGAATCCGGTGGCGCCGCTGCAGAATCGAATCTGGACGGTGACGATATCGCCCGTGGGCAGGGAGAGCACCCGCTGGGCTGACTGTGCGCTCACCGCTTCCACCGGTCCCAACATGGAAATGAAGAGGTCGGTGAGGTGCACGCCCATGCCGGTCATGCCGGCGGCCGGGGCCTCTTCGACCGAGCCGCGCCAGTTGTCGGCGGCTACGGAGGCGAAGATGCTGTGGGAGAAATTCGCTTCGATGTGCATCAGGGTTCCCATCTCCCCCGAGGCGACGATCTCCGCGATGGCTTCCATGGTGGATTCATAGCGGCGCTCGTGCCCGACGCCCATGACCAGGCCTGCCCCATTCACCGCGTCCAGCATGCGTTCGATGCTGGCGCGGGTGAGCGACAAGGGTTTCTCGCAGAAAATCTGCTTGCCGTGATCTACCGCGGCCAGCACCTGCTCCTCGTGCTGGGAGTGCGGCGTACACAGGATCACCGCCTCCACCTCCGGGTCCTCGAGCACATGCCGGTAGCTGTCCGCAAGCGGTATGCCCGTCTCGTCGGAGAATGCCTTGTGCCCGTGTGGACTACGGGACGTCAACCGAACAATTTCGATCTTGCCACTGCCCGCCACCGACTCCACCAGATGCCGGCCCCACCAGCCAAGCCCCACCATTGCCGCCTTGATCACAGCTTTCCTCTCGTTTTGGTTTCCGAAGGTTATTCGATGACGTATCGAACCGGCCAATCATAGCCGCTTTGCGTCACCGTCTCGATGTAGGCCGCGATCACTTGCGAACCCGGCATGCCGCGGGAGTCGGCATCCTTGGCCATGCGGTCGGGAAAGTCCAGCAGGGACTGCGCCCACGCGGTGCGCACCTGGGCCGGCAGTTCACGGATCTCGGCGCCGGATGCCCGTAGCATTTCAAGTCCTGCGAACTGCCGTTCGTCCAGCACTCGCGCTGCCTCGGCCTCGTATCCGCGCCCGACCTCCAACACGACTTGCCTTACTTCCGGCGGCAGTCGCGCGAGCGTTCGGGTGTTCATGGTCACGACCACGGCGCCGCCCATGGCGCCAAAGCCGACCATCGTGTAATACGGCGCCGGTTCATGAAACTTGTACGCTGCGTACGCGGAAGGGAACATCACCCACCCGGAATACACGCCGGTCTGCAGGGACATGTAGCCGTCCGGCAGCGTGGACTGAACGGGAATGACCCCGGCGAATTCGAGCCAGGGCAGATTCGGCCCCGCTCCGGCGACTTTCACGCCCCTGAGGTCCTCGACGGACTCCCAGGGAACGCTCGACCCCAGATGGTAGTTGTCCCAACCGTTGATGGCGATGACCGTCTGCCGGTAGTTTTCCTCCAGGTGCTGCGTCAACCACGGATACGCATCGTACACCTCGCGCGCCACACGCATCGCCAGCTGTGCATCCTGCGGGCCGAACGGAACGAAATACTGAAAGTTGTGCAGGAACAGCTTCGCGGGTTCAAAGCACGTGCAGTAGGCGCCGATGTCCAGAATCCCGATCTGCACGGCTTCCAGCGTTTCGGCCACCGAGGCGATTGACCCGCCATAACCCTCGATGATCCGCAGCTCGTGGTCGGTTTCCTCGGCCACGCGGCGGCGCAGTTCAGGTACCAGATAGTCGCGCAACACGGTGACGTAGACTGTTGCCCCGGCCGGATGCCCGGAACCGATCCGCAGGGTGAATTGCTCGGCTGACGCGGGCCGTGACGCCAGCACGCCGAGCAGGATCGCGGCAACCGGGAATGCTGCGGCCAGGAACCCGGGAACCGCTGCGGGAACGGTCCGAAAGCGCCGTCGCCAGGCCCGTATCGCACCCGCCGTCGCAGGATTCGGCTCCGGTCTCAAGCCGCAATCTCCTTGCGGGCGGCGTTCTCGGCGGTAAGCGGGTTGAGCCGGCAGGCTTCGGCCCAACTGATGATGTTCAGCGTACGCACGAAACTGCCGGCGCCCACGTTTTCCGCGCACCAAAGCCCCAATTCCACGATCTCGGACTCGGAGAAGTGCTCGCGCAGTTCGGCGTAAAAGCCGTCATCGTCCGCACTGGCGATATCGTGCTTGAGGTGATCTGCGAAGCGCAGCGCAACCTTTTCTCTGGCCGACAGAAGCGGCGAATTCTCGAAGTCCCAAACAGCCTGGATCCGCTCCTCGGTCAACCCGGCCTCAATGGCTGCCGCCGAGCGCACCGTGCCACAGTAACCGCAGTTATGATCGAACGCGATCTTGACCCGGCACAGTTCCTTCAAATCCCTGGGCAACTCGCCCTCGTCGCAGAGTGCCAGCCAGTAACGGTACCAGGCCAGGCCGATGGGGCTTCTGAAAATCACGCGCAACACCCTGGGGTCCGGAGCTTTGGTCAGTTCGGCGTTGTTGATGTGCTCAAGCGCCTCCGCCCCCAGTTCATCGTCCTTGAGATAGTCCAGTCGAGGCATGCGCAACTCCTATGGTCGAGCGAGGGGTCGGGTCTGGCAGCGGATTTCCGGCGCGCCATTCAGGCTACAGGATATTCCGGAAGCAGCCTATAGCCCCACGAGCTCCGCGGCCTCGCCGGTCAGTTCAACGATGTGCAATCCTGTGTGGGAACGGTCGACGGCGTAGATGTAGCCGCGGTCGTCGATGTCGACGTTGTTGGTCTGGATTGCCGCGTCGCACCTTTCGACACCGCCTGTCGATGCGCAAAGTTCAATGGTTGCCTCGGTGGTTTCGGGGATGAAATGGCCCACCTCCACCGGCACGAAGGGATCGCGGATGTCCACGGCGCGAATGCCGGCATTGAAGTAGGAAAACACCGCCAGCGTCCTGTCGAAGGCCGGGTGGAAGGCATCGTTCACCGAATGCGGCCCGAAGCGGCCGCCACGTTCGCAGAAGCCGCCGGGTTGGTCGGACACCTGGTAGGTGGACACCGGGTAGGGTTTGTCCGCCTCGGTGATGTCGATCATGAACACCACGTCGCGCGCGCCCCGACAGTACAAGCCGCCACCGCCCACCTCCGACGGTACGATCAAAAAATCGCGAAGCTCGATACCACCCTCTGCGCCGGGATTCGGGATGGGAACGCCAAGTGCCGGTTTGGCCGTGTGAACACCCCAGTACGATGGCATGTCGAGCCGCGAGATCTGCGGAAACTGCAGATTCTCCGGCGTGGGTGCGAACCGGTCTTCCGCATCGGGATCGCCGTTGAGGAACCGATCCTTGTCCAGGATTTGCAGTGTGCCGTTGTTGCCGCTGCCGTAACCGAGGTACATGTAGTCTCCATGCACGAACGGCTGGTGCAACCCGGAAATCGAATACTCCGGCATGGGGCCCTCGGCCGTGGGTTCCCAGCCCGCCAGGCCGAAGTCGCGGATGTGTCGGGGCGCTTCCGGATTGCTCAGGTCAAAGGCCTGCAGCACGCGGGTGACCCGCCAGCCTTCGGGCGTGCCGTTGAAGTAGCCCACGCCCGTCTCGCACTCCCACTGGATCTTGTGCGTCTCACGGTTCCCCCGGCTTGACTCGGGGCGTGAAGAGATGCCTGTCTCGGCAATGGTGGAAAGGACCTCCGGATTGGCCGGATCGGTGACGTCCAGCAACTCGTAGGCGAGTAGCCCGTCGGTGCGCACGGCATAGACCCGGTCCGGGTCGCCCTCAGGCAGGACGTCGCCATTGCAGACCTGAACATGTTGCGTGCCGCTGGCTTCTACACCGGTGGGCGGTACGTGTGCGAGCATGGCCGGCGAGGTGGGGTCGGTGACATCCAGGATCGACAGGCCGTTGACCTCCATCTGCTCCGTCAGCGGGTTGACGGCCTCGCCTGCGTGGTGACCGACGAACAGGATGCGCCGGTCCCCGTAGGCGTGCACGACGGGTTGATAGGCCGAGCGGGCCTGAAGGTCGTGGTGGCCCAACAGGGCCATGTTCCGCGCCTGGACGTCGCCTGCGACCACGATGCCGCCATCGCCGCCATCGTCCGACGGCGCGTTGCACGCGGCCATCCAGACGGTGAGAAAGACTACAAGCGCCCGGGAGCTATTCGGGCCGATCCGGAAAATTTTCGTGTTCATATCAAAGTTATGCCATAGCCGGGGACGGCGCGCCATTGACCTCGCCGAAATTTAATGAATTTCCTTCCGCTGCCCGAACAAATCTCAAACTGGCCTCTTCTCTGCTTGAGCGGCGGGTTCTTCAAGGTGCTGCGCCAGCGTCCTGGTTGCCTTGCGGGTGATAAAGATGGTCAGGACCAGTGTGGCGATGAGTCCGGCGGCAAACAGTACTGTGCCGCCAAAACCGGCGTCAAACTCGCCTTCGGCCAGTTCGGTCGCCGACTGCACCGCGGAGCCGATGTAGACATAGAGCACGATCGCCGGCGCCATGCCGATCCACGAAGCGAGGACGTAGTCCCTGAAGCGCACCGCCGTGAGCCCGAAGGCATAGTTCAACAGGTTGAAAGGAAACAGCGGAGACAGGCGCGTCAGCAGGACGATCACGAATCCTTCCTGACCCGCCGCCTTGTCCAGGGCATCGAACGTACGCCATTGCGCCACCCGCCCGGCCACCCAGTCGCGGGCAAGAAAACGCCCGACCAGAAATGCGGCGCTGGCGCCCGCGAGGCTGCCGGCAGAAACCAGCATCGCTCCCACCGGTACCCCGAAGGCGAAGCCCGCCGCCAATGTCAGGATGGTTCCGGGTACGACCAGCACCGTAGCGGCCAGGTACATGCCGATGAACAGGATCCAGGCGAGATAACGGTGAGATTCCGTCCACATCAACGCGACGGTCAGCCACTGCCGAACAGGCAGCAATGCCACGGCCGCGAGCATCGCCACGAGAAACAGCGCGAGCAGCAAGGGTTTCGCCGGAACCTTTATGGGCAACTCCTATCGCGGGCGTCCCAACGGGTACAATCGGGTTGATTCAACATGAAAAGTAGCAGGTTTCGATTCATGATGCGTTTCCTTGAGTTCACAGCGAGAACCCTTGCCGCAGTGGCGCTCACGGCGAGCGTGGCGGCTTCCGCCGGCGCAGCACCCAACATCGTCATCGTGATCGCCGACGACATGGGCTGGGGCGACGTGGGGTTCCACGGCAGCGAAATCCGGACGCCGGAACTCGACCGGCTGGCAGCCGGCGGCGTCAGGTTCGAGCGGTTCTACACGTACGCCCTCTGTTCACCGACGCGCGCGGCCCTGATGACCGGCCGATCGGGCATCAACACCGGCATGCTCGGCCCTTCCAATCCCTGGTACCCGCGCGGTCTGCCGGTGGACGAAAAGCTGATGCCGGAATACTTCCGGGAGGCCGGTTATCGGACCCACGCGCTGGGCAAATGGCATCTGGGCCCCAACGAATCCCAGTACCACCCGATGAATCACGGATTCGAGAGCTTCTACGGCCATCTTCACGGCTATCTGAATCACGAATTGCATACACTTTTCGGCCGTGTCGACTGGCAGCGCGACGGCGAGACCGTCCACGAGACCGGCCACGCCACCCACCTGGTCATTGCCGAAGCGGTGAGACAGATCGAGGAGCGGGATCCGGATGCGCCCTTCTTGCTCCACGTGGCCCTCGACGCGCCTCATGCTCCCCTGCAGGCGCCGGAGGACGCCATCGCCGGGTACGCCCATGTGGGCGACGAGCGCCGCCGCATCTATTCCGCCATGATGACTGAAATGGACCGGGGAATCGCCCGCATCACGGCGGCCCTGGAAGAGGCGCAGATCGCGGAGAACACCTTGCTGATCTTCTTTTCCGACAACGGCGGTTCGCCGAACCTCGGCGCCGACAATGGCCCGTTGCGCGGCGGCAAGGGCAGCCCTTTCGAGGGCGGCACCCGAGCGCCCGCTTTCATGTACTGGCCCACGGTGTTGCCCGCGGGCGCCGTATTCGAAGAGCGGATGACCGTAACGGATCTCCTGCCCACGCTGCTTGCGGCGGCCGACGCCGATCTTCACGCCCCCAAGCCCATCGACGGCCGCGACTTCTGGCCCGCGATCGCCGACGGGGCGCAGGCTCCGGACGGCCCCGTCGTGCTGAGCCATTACGGTCGGGGCGTCGTTCAGCATGCCTATTTCAGGGACGACTGGAAACTTGTTCGCGCCGCGGACGGCCAGGGCGGAACGGAGGATCTGCTATTCGATATCCGCAACGACCCCTACGAACAGCACGACCTGGCGGCGGCGCGTCCGGAAATTTTCCGCCAACTCGTCGCGGAACTGGACGCGATTCCAAAAGCCGAACCCCTCAGCCTGAATGCGCGGCTACCGGACATGACCGCCCCGGGATCGCCGGTGGCCTGGGAACCGGACAATCGGCCACCCGGCGGCACGCCCTACGCGGAGAGCGGACCCGTGCCCTACCCCGAGGAGAACTACCCCTGAGATCGCAGCGTGTCCCGCGCCTCGTGGCAGCTGCCCGCCAGGGACAGCCCGGTGTGAATCGTCTTATTGCGACTGCTGCGCGAATTCGCGAGCCGCCCGGAGATCGTACGTCACGTAGAACTCGGTCTGATAAGCGCCCCACGCCCCTCGCTCGATGGCCAGGTTGAGTATCCGCAACAGATTGGGCGCAAACCGCATGACGATCACCTGGCCGATACCCATCATCACGTAGTGATCGACGATTTCAACGCCCTCGGGCGGGAACATCTCGTCAAATCCGGCCGCACTGAGCAACTCGGCGCGCTGCACGTTGTTCATGGACTGATCGTGCTTCAGGAACACCGTCAGCATCATCGTGTCGCCGTCCGGCAGCAAGGGGCCCTGGGCTGACTGCGCGGACGCAACGCCCGCCCCGGCCGCAAGCGCCAGAAGCGCACCAATACCCAATATCCGTCTCACCCATCCGTTCATGAACAGTTCCTCCCAATGGTTGGTGGTATTCGCGCGGTTTCGACAGGTCGGCAGACCCTCTGTCCGTATCCGGACACAGGCCGGAACCATCGGCACTGATATGGATTGACCTTTCAAGTCTGTCATCAAACTTCCGAAAGTGTCTTCCTCTTTTCTTCTAATTCCCAAAATAATGGTGGGGCCTGTGGAGTTCGTGGGCGAGAGGCCCGCGAATGGGGGCAGGCGGTGGGC
>JAJEFE010000054.1 GCA_022820625.1 Gammaproteobacteria bacterium
AGCCTCTCGCCCACGAACTCCACAGGACCCACCAACGATTGCCATGCAAGAAGAGATAGCGCTCGCCCAGCGCCGACAGCCAATCCGTCCGGTTTATTCCAGCATCCCCGGAAAATCGGCTACGAAAGAATGTGAGAAAAACCCCGGTCGTGCTGATCTAATAATGTGAGAGACAACAATTGGCCGCGTGAGCAGTTCGCCGCCTGCTGTTGCCGAATGATTTTCAGTGCTTTCGCCAGTTCGCCAATAGGACGGCAAGGAGTGCGTACACCCTCATGAATCGTCGCGCGATTCCTCCAGCGGACGATCCTGGCGACGTTGCCCTTCCCTGTCTTGCTCAATTATGAAGGGTGGCGGGAAGGTAAATTTCCCATGACAATTCGGTGGCAGCGGCGGAACTGTGTGGGGCGGAAGCGGATTGGAGGCAGCCTTGCCGCCGATGAGTTTCTTATGTATCACCAAAATACCCCACGGATCTGAACCGCCCCAACTTTACAGGAGGCTTTGTCCTTCGAGAAGATGGGCAACGAACGGAAGCACAAGCTAATCGCTAGGGCGTGATCGCACCGCTTACAAATGATGGACAAACTACGCGCACTGATTCATTGGTTGGATAACACCGAGGCGGGGAATAGGGCGATTTCCTGGTTTGTCTTTTTGGGCGTAATGGCGCTTTTTTTGGTGTTCGGCGTGTTGCCGGAATGGGTGCGCTAATTCCCTGGGTCTTTACGCCCGTTAGAAATTGAAGTGAAGGCTACGTGGTGTAGAGACACCGCTTCCTAGTTGCTTGGCCAGTCATCGCAACTCCGTAATTTCGCTACATGAAGCGGTCGCAGCAAATGCAACGCGTTAGCAAGCAAAGCGCGGCACTACCGCATCTGCGCGATCCGGGACCCGGAAATCAACGCGAGCATCGCATCATTAGGGATCGCAAGCACGCTCTTTGGTCCGCCCGGCAGCACAAATTGCCTTGTCCGTTTGCCATGCAATCTATCCGAATTTGAGACCTGCCAATCCAAGCGCATCCTGAGCCAGCTCGTTCTCCCGATGGGCCATCAGGCCCGATTCCACCGCACTGTTCGACGATTCGGTCGAGAGTAAGGCCACTGAGAGGAACCGGGCCCGGACAAAAGACCCGTCAGTACGCGGTCAACACTTCAATGGGATACGGTGCCGGCGGCACGGCCGGCATGAGTGGACGAACTTGTGTCTCAAGCTCCAGCAGCGCTTCGCGGCGGTTGTTCGGGCTGGGATGGGTGCTGAGGAATTGCAGGGGATTGGAGCCACCTTCTTCCTCCATCTTTAGCCAAAGCGACGCGCCAGCGGCCGGGTCGTAGCCCGCACGCGCCGCCAGTTCGATTCCCATCCGGTCGGCTTCCCTTTCTCCGGCACGGCTGTTGGGTAGGGTCACCGCGAGCAGCGCAGCCGCCTCCACTGCTAGCCGCGTCTCCAGGTCCTCGTTGTTGGCCGCTACCGCCAGCAGTCCCACCTCGGTAACGAGCGCCATGGACATCCGTTCCGCCGTGTGGTTGGCGATTGCATGTGAGACTTCGTGCCCGAACACGGCGGCCAACTCGTCGTCTGTCAGTCCGAGCTTGTAAACGAATCCGCTGTAGATGGCCATTCGCCCGCCAGCCATGCACCAGGCATTTACCGTATCCGGATCGTCGATCAGCGCGACGCTCCAGTCCCAATCGGCCGTATGCGGATATTGTTTCACTACCGCAGCGACGACGCGCCCGGCCGTCACCCTCACGCGCGCGGCGAGCTGGGGGTCGTTAAGCAACTGCCGCTCGTCCCGCAGCTGCGCCACCGTATCCACATAGGCGACTTATGAGGCCGCAATGGCCACTATCGGGGGCACCAGAAGGAATTGACTGCGCCCGGTGGGGCTGGTGGCGCAGGCACTGGCAAGCAGCGCCAACAGCGCAATCGCCAGTCCGCGACGCAGCACGGTGACAATGCTCATCTTTCCAACCGGACGGTGGCGGCCGGTCCTGACTGTTGGCAGTTCTTCATGATCCCGAAGCAAGTCCCGATTCCAATCGCCCGGCGCCGCTGTGACGCTGTGCACACCCGATCGGTCGAGCGAACTCTAGCATACGCGCCCTCTGTTCCGAGCTGCATTTTGCCCGGCATCCCTATTCGCAATCCTTGCATCGGTGCGCTTACCAACTTGCGACGATTGACGCCAACACACTACCGCACCATTCCTCACCCAGCACATTTACCGCCGGCGATGCCTGTCCGAATCCACTGCGGCCATTTCGCGCCTTGACCGCTCACGCTCTACAATGGCGTTGTACGCCGCTACCCGTCCCGACCACGAGAAACTCCGTTCGCCAACCAAACCCAACCCTCACCGCGAATCCAATGGGACGGCACGACCCGCTCCGGGCGCCTGCCCATGCTGGAGGGCAGCGTCGTCGAGGCGAGCTGTGAGCCCGGGCTGACCTGCTTCGTTCGCATCCGGGAAGCCGGGATGAAGGCTTGGAGCTTCGGGTTTGAGACACCGCTCACCCACTTGTTTCTCTGCCCGGCGCGGCGGCGTTTCGAAACTTCTCCGCCCGAATCGCCGGCCTTTTGCGGCGCACGCCGTTGGATCCGCTTCGCCGCCCGAATCGCAGGGCGCGCCGTCCTTTCGGCCGTAGCGATCGCCGGCCTCGGCATCGGGCCGCCACCGCCGTCGTTCGGTGCCCCGGTCATCGAAGAAGTTCTGGTGACCGCGCGAAAGCGCGAAGAGAGTGTTCAGGACACGCCGGTCTCGGTGTCGGCCTTTTCGTCTCGGGAACTGGAGGCGCGCCAGATCCATTCCTCCGACCGGCTCGGCGAAGTCGCGCCGAACCTGACCTTCGACCCGGCCGGCCCCTATCTCGGCAGCCATTCGGCGGCCCAGGTGTTCATGCGCGGCATCGGCCAGTCCGACTTTACCCCGGTGACCGACCCCGGCATCGGACTCTACCTCGACGGCATCTACATGGCGCGTTCGCCGGGCAACGTCATGGACTTCGTGGACATCGAGCGCATCGAGGTGCTGCGCGGACCCCAGGGCGTGGTGTTCGGACGCAACACCATCGGGGGTGCCATCGCCGTTCATACGCGCCGGCCCGCGCCGGAGCGCTCGGCCAGCCTGGCCGTCCGGTTCGGCGACGACGAGCGCAGGGATGCGACGGCGAAGTGGAACGGCCCGCTGCGCGACGGCCTGCTGGCGAGCGCGGCCATCGCCACGCGCCACCGCCGGGGCCACGTCGAACGGACCGCCGACGGCCTGGATCTGGGCGACACGGACCGGGCATCGGCGCGCGGCGCGATGCTCTGGGACGGTCCCTACGGTATCGAGAACTACACCACGCTGGACGCCACGCGCATTCGGGAGAACGGTTCGCCGACCGTCTCCGGCGGTGTGAACGACAGGCAGTCCTTCGCCACCTTCGGCAACGCGCTCCTCGACACCTGCCGGGCGGTCAGCATCAATCCCGGCTACCCCGACTCGGGTCCGCCGACGTATCCGCCTCCGGGAACGGGCAGCGGCGGCGCCGGCGGTTGCTACGGCCCGGACTCGATCCCCGGCAAGACGGTCAACGAGGGCACGTTCCCGGTCCGCTCCGATCTGGACATTGCCGGCATCGGCAACGAACTGACCTGGCGCCCGAACGCGTTGCTGACGGTCACCGCCGTCTCCGGCTATCGCGCGATGCACGTACGGACCTCCCGGGATGCGGACAACACCCCGGCCAACATCCTCGCCACCCGGGACGACTTCCGCCACCGCCAGTTCAGCCAGGAACTGCGCGTGGCGGGCACCGCCGCTCGCCTCGACTGGCAGGCGGGCGTCTACTACTTTCACGAACGGGGCCGCGACGAGACCGAATTGACCGTTCCGGTGGGGTCCGCCCACATGGCGGGTGCCTACCGCAACGACGCCCATGCCGCCTTCGTGCAGATCATGACCGATATCGGCGACCGTCTTGCGCTGACGGTGGGCGGGCGCTACAGCGTCGACGAGAAGCGCTTCGAGCCCGACATGTATGCCCTGGGCGACGCCTCGCAGAGCCGGGGCAGCCCGTTCGGCCCGACCTGGCCGAAGCTCGCGGGCGTCTACCTGACCCCGGCCGGCCCGTTCGCCCGCGGCGAGCGCATCATGCCCGCCGCCGAATCCGGGGCAACGTACGGCGACTTCACCTGGAACCTCAGTCTGGCCCGGCACTGGGGCGAGCACCGGATGGGCTACGTCTCGGTTGCCACCGGGTTCAAGTCCGGCGGCTTCGACATGCGCTACGTCTCCCCGACGCCCCCCGATCCGGTCACCGGCGTCTCGGCCCCGACGACGTTCGATCCGGAGACGGCGTTGAGCGTCGAGATCGGGTTGAAGTCGCGCTGGTTCGGCTCCAGGCTGCTGCTCAACGCGGCAGTCTTCCAGGCGGACTACGAGCGCCTGCAGGTGATCGTGCGCGAGTCCTTCAATCCCCAGACCTACAACGGCGGCTCCGCACGGGTGCGGGGCGCGGAGGTCGAGATGACGTGGCTGCCGGGCAACGCGTGGCGCTCGACGTTTGCGCTGGGCTACATGGACGCCGGCTACCGGCGGCTGAGCGCGAGCGTGCTGAACAACGCCACGCCGATCCTGCCCGGCTATCGGCTCGCCAACACTCCGCGCCTGGGTTTTGCGCTGGGCTTGTCGCGCGTGCAGCCGGTGGGCAGTTGGGGCACGCTGACGCCGAGGCTCGACTGGTCGTACCATGGCAAGCAGTTCAACGACGCCATCAATTCGCCGCAACTGGTCCAGATGCCCAATCACTTGCTCAGCGCAGCGCTGCGATTGGAGGGCAGCGACGGGCGATGGGAGGCAGACCTGTGGCTACGCAACCTCGCCGGCAGGCGCCACCTCGTCACGGGCAATTCCGGCTTCGGCACGTCCGCCGCCTATGTCGAGCGGGTGTGGTCCCGAGGGTTCGAATGGTCGGTCGAGGTGCGGCGCAACTTCGACTGACCCGGCAGTCTCCGGATTTTTTGATCCCGTGAAACGACATCCGCACCCGATCCGGGCAGCGCTGAGATATCAGTATCTCGTCCTCGACCGACGCGTAGACATTCCGGTCGTCCGGGCTGGGGGACACGTCCCGTTGCGTTTCCATTACGGGATTCATCCGTAGGCGTGTAAGCGGACACAGTGAGGTAGCGGAACCGGACCGCCGCGCTCCGGTCTCGGAGACCGGTCAGCATGAATTCCACGATGTCATTCCAAACCGGTTCATGAGGACCTGCATTTCGACGATCGTCGCACCGGCGGTCCCGACCGCGACAGGTTGCGACCGCCCAACCGCAATGCCCGGGCAATCTGCCGCACAAAACGAACAGAAACACCAACCACCCTCGCACGTGAGCGAGTTTTGTTTCGAGTACACCGCAAACGAACTGGGAATCGACCTCGATGACATCCGCGACCAGGATTTGCTAGGAGCGTGCGCCGTAGGATGTTTCGCGGTCAGGCGAAGGGCGCAATTTGGCGATGAACCCGCATGGGCGACCGCGGAATCGGCCGATGGCTCGGCGTGGGCGCACAAAGGCCCCTGGGCGCGCTCCAATCGGCCGT
>JAJEFE010000049.1 GCA_022820625.1 Gammaproteobacteria bacterium
AGTGACCAGGTTGTCGAGATTGGTCTCTCCTCCATCGGCCCAGTGCCGGATGTGATGCACATGCACATAGCGGGAACGATCACAGCCTGGAAAGCGGCAACCGCCGTCTCGAATGCGCAGCGCCCGCCGAATGGCGGGCGGAATCGCACGAGTGCGCCGTCCCACCGCCAGCGGCTCCCCCCTTGCGCCCTCGACGACCCCCACCAGGGCTCCATCGCAACCCAATCGCCGCGCCGTCTCGACCGCCACAGGACCGCCGTGCTCAAAACAGGCGCCAGCGCTTTCCGGCACATCTCGCAATGCATCGTGCGGGATATGTACGACCACTTCATGAGCGTTTCCAGTGGAACCGGAACACTTGCCGGATACAAATCGCTGGACAATATGCGCCATAGCATCGGCGCGGCGCTGACTCACGCCCAACCGCTGCGGACGCACACAGTGCGCCGGGGGTGTTTCCGCGGAAACACCTTCCAGAGCCGAAGCCCCCGCGTTATCCGCTTCTCCACTCCGCTCGTCAAGCTGTGCTTCCGCAGCCTCCAGCGCCTTGATCAGCATCTCACCCACCTCCGGCGCCAGCCGAGCCTCCACCCGCACACTGCCGTCGCTTTCCCTTCGGCAGTTCAGATAACGCCGCTCGTGCATCGCCTCGGCTTCATCCCGCTCCAGATGGCGCTGCACCCTACGGAATCCCCGCACCGTACGCTCTACATGTGCAGCGGTACCGTTCAAGGCAATGTGCAATAGCGTGTCTTCTGTAGCCGGTGTCGCTACCCGGGTGATGGCCCGCACCTTCGAATACGAGAGCTTGCCTTCGCCGAAGGCCGCTGCGATCTTGGGCAATGACTCCAAAGCCCGCGCGGTGCGCACCTTCTCTCTGGCCGCCACCCGGCTGATGCCGCATTGCCAGTTCAGCCAGTGGCTGCAACTGGCAATGCCCTCCTGGGCCCAGCCCCCTCTGCGGTCGAACTCCGCCAGAAGAGCCAGAAACTGCGCCGTGGCGGCATTGATATGCCCCCACAGTTCCGTGATCTGTGCTTCCAGTGCTTCAAGAGCCTGTTCTTCACGACGCCTGAAGGCGATTTGCGCTTCGAAGTCAGATCGAGAACAAACCGGGTGCGCGAGACGTTCGGCATCGCAAACCGGGGCGCAGGAGGAGGGGTAACGAAGGTCCATATCCAGACTCCTTTCAGTCCGTTGACATGAGCCGAACTATAGCATGAATAATCAATTAAATCAATTTCTTATCTTCTTCTCCATCTTACGTTTAGCCCGCTCTTTTTGGGGATAAATCGATCCGCAACAGTGGCCTGATGCCCTGAAGCGTCTCGCTGCTGCAGCGATCCAGGAGAAACGTCATCAGGTCGTCCTGCCGCGGCTGTCCAAACACCATGCGATAGACGGCCAGAGCCTGCTTGAGCGCCCTGAGTTGATCAGAATCGCGGCTCAATGGAAGCGCCGGGACGTGCCGTTCGATGTGCGCGCCGTCCGGCAGCGGAAAGAGCCAATATGGCGTCATCCCCGTGCTGTCCGACGATTTCTCACGGGCGGCTTCGAATAGAGCGTCCCACACATCCACCGTAGAGCGGCCGAAGACCGAATCCCCATGCACAGCGGCGACATTCTTGCGCACGGCGTGACCCTTGTAGCGGTGGACGCGGCCCTCGCGCTGCTCAAGATCGACGGGGTTCGAAGGCAGGTTCCAGTGCATCACGGCATGGCAATAGGCATGGAAATCCAGGCCCTCCTGACCGACGGAAGTCGAGGCGAGGACGAAGGGCCAGAAGGGCGAGTTGAACGCCTGGCGCACCAGTCCCTCGCGCGCCCCCGCGGTCCCGTCGTCGCTCTCCTGGGCGCCAAAACGCATCGCGAAGTGATTGCGCAAACGGCGGTGCTCAATCCGGGCTGTTCCTTTGTTGGGCTGGATTTCGTCCACACGCGGCGTACCGGTGCGCAGCGATAGAGCCGCCGTCACTGAATCCGCCAGCTTCTCCCAGGCATCCTCGTCGCTGGCCGCGAAAAGCCCTTCCAGATCCCGCAACGTGTGAACATACTCGTCCAATACGGCCTGCAGGTTGCCGACCGCACAGTATTCGACGACTTTCCTCCAGAACGGAACCCTGTCGTCGGGAAACTCACTACGGACGAGAGCCGTTGCCTCCGGAAGGTTGAACAGCGCCCGGAAACCCCAGGCAATTCGAGCGGCCGCGTCACGAGCGGCCACACAAACCGTTGGGGTTTTCTGGCGCGAGGCACGCGTGAGCGCCCTGAGCGCACTCGTTGCAGGACCCCCCACGGATCTCGTGGCAAGAACCTCGGCCAGATCCGCGGGCGGGCGGCCCAAGTGCAGGCCTGCACGCCCCGATGCCTCAAGCAGCTTCCTCGCCTCCTCAACATGCCCCTCCCACCAGGAATTCTCTTCCTCATCTTCCTCGGCGCCGGTCCACCGGCTTGCAAGATCACTTCGATCAAACCATTCCCGTGTTAACTGGTTATGTCTTTCGAGGTCGAGAAGGATCGGCGCCGCCCAGTACCAACTCTCGTCCTCGCGTTCCGCAGCGAGATAAGGACTTGTAAGCTGGCGAAGGAGTGGTTCAAGGCGCTCCCCGGCGCGCGAAACCGCATCTTCCAACGTGCCTTGTCCCTTAGAAATCGGGACAGGATCGCCCAATTCGGCGAGGCTGGGGCTTGGGTATAGGATGCCCAGGACTGGCATTCCCGTGAGACGCTCACTCGCGTAACCGAAACGAAGCAGCGGTCGCCGTTTCCGGCGTTCCTCCGGCGTGTTGCGGATGCCGCCGCCGGAATGCCCAAAGATCCGGCGCTCAACGTCGTAACTCACCATACTCGCTATGGCCTTGGGCACGACCGCCCAGGTCGAGAAGACAAGACGCTTGGAAAACTGCTGCTCGCGTGCCGCCTGCCATGGACCCGAGTCAGCGTAGTACGGAAGTGACGCCGGCAACCAAAGCAGCT
>JAJEFE010000134.1 GCA_022820625.1 Gammaproteobacteria bacterium
CGCTTGGGGTGAAAATCCGGCGCCGAGACCGGAAACGGCCCAAAATCCCGCCAAAACCGCCGATTCCTGGGGTAAAGTTCTTTTTGGACTTGCTCGAAACCTTTATCGATCAAAGGCTTCCGAACAGCGCAAGAGGCTCCAGATGGGTTGTCTCTATGGTCAGCACGTCGCCGTCGCGGCTGATTCGCTCAACTGTGCGCATCCTCCTGCTCTGGGGCGTCCCGGCCCATTCCGCCATGGTTGACACGTAGCCCGGTGCGAAATCGATGGTATCGATGACCAGCGTGGCGCCGTCGTACCAGGCGGTCGAGCGGCCCAGCGCAGGCATACCCTCGATATGGGAGCGCTCTGGGTCGGGATCGCCCGGGTCCGTCAACGGCACGATTCTGTCGATGTCCATCCACTCGTATTGCAGCCGTACGTGGTCTTCGGCCTGGGAGATTCTCACCAGAACATTGGGGTTGAGCCAGACTCTTGTCCAACTCGCCCCGATACAGTCGTACGCCGGGTCGTCACGGGCGAAATCATAGCTGTCGAAGGCCTCCTGACCGGCGTCGGTGAAGACCCATTCGCCGAATTCGATGCCTCCTTCCCGGATCCAGTTCGCCGACAAATCCGTCACCTGGGCGGCTCCGATATTCATGAGCGAACCAACGATGCAAAGCGAGGCGGCGGCCCATCGCATTGCCGGGGCATGTCTGCTCCGCTGTTTGTCGCTCGCGCCGCCGAATCGACGGTCTGCTAGACAATTCTTCACAGATCGCAGCATGGCGAACCACTGATTTTCCATCGGTTTACGGCCCATTCGCGCATCCCGCGCACCAGTCTCGGCGGAGGGTTATAGTAAGGTATTCATCCGTACCGGTCCCGGGAGATCCAGATGGCGGCCGCTCGCGAAAACGAACTCATCAACAATTGGCCGATCATCGCCGTGACCTTCCTGCTGGTGTTTTTCACCTTCGGCGTGCCCACGTTTTCCCTGCCGTTCATCTACGCCGGCGCCATGGAGGAATTCGGCTGGAACCGCCAGCAGGCGACGGCGCTCGCCACCGCCAAGTTCGTGATCGGCGCCGCCGCGGCCCTGGTGATGGGCCGGTTGCTGGACAAGTATTCCGCCAACCCGATCGTCATCGTCGCGGCCTGTATGGGGGGGCTGGGCCTGCTTGGCATGCTGTGGGTCAGCAACTTGTTCATATACTACGTCATGGGCTTCCTCCTGGGCGTCGCCGCATCCGGCGCTTCGGCCTGCATGAAGGTTGTGGTCGCCCGGGTGTTCGAGCGCCAGATGGGCACGGCGCTGGGGGTGGTTTTCGCGGCCAACAGCGCTGCCGGCGTGCTGGTGCCGATCATCGTGGTGCCGCTCATGGAATCGATGGGCTGGCGCAACGCGCTGGCCGTCATGAGTCTGGGCGTCTGGCTGGTATCGATCCCGGCCTGGCTGCTCCTGTTCCGGCCCGGCAGCCTGTACGCGGCCAGGATTGCCGTTCCCACGGATCACCAGCCTCGGGGAAGCCTTGTAGCGCATTTCCGCGATATCGCCCGTCACCGCAACTTCTGGCTGATCGCGATAAGCGTCTTCCTCGTGGCCGGCGTGGATCAGGGCATGACGCAGAACGCGGCACTGTTCCTGGAACTGGACAAGGGCATGAACATCAGGAACGTCGCCTGGGCGGCGAGCCTGTTTGCCGCCGTGGGGCTGGTGTCCAAGATCGTCTGGGGCTGGGTCTACGACAAGATGTCGATACGGGGCATCCAGCTTACGTATCTCATGCTCGTGGTCGCGATCCTGCTGGCGTTCCCGGTGGCGGGGGTCTTCACGATGATGGTCTTCATGACGATGCGCGGTTTCGCCCACGGCGGCCTGATCGTCGATGTGCCCGTGCTGACCAAGCACTATTACGGTCCCCAGAACATCGGGTTGAACATGGGCATCATGGCGGTGTTCATGAATCTCGGCTTTGCGGTCGGGCCCCCGGTGCTGGCGCGATTCGCGGACGTCCAGGGTTCCCTGACCAACGGCTTCATCCTGTTCACCGTGATCACGCTGATTGCCGCGGCCATGCTGCTGCCGATTCGGCCCAGGTTCTGGGAGCCGCCGGAGCGCTGGGCGAAGTTCGCGCCACAGCCGGTGAGGGTCACTGGATAGGGAAACGTGACCGGGCGTCCATTCGCTGTCGGTTGTTGCCGAAGCCGGGTCCGCCCCCCTTCAATTCGCACCCTTGGCCCCCGCGGGTGCCCCAGCTTCCGGCAATCCTTTGCGTGTTGTGAGGAACTCGCAATGATTCGTGGCGTTTTCCGCGCGGTTCGTTACCTTTCAAGAATACCCGCGTCGTAGACGACATCCCCGTCCACGACCGTCAATACTGACGTCATGTGGCGAATTTGCTCATCCGGCACCGCATCCGGATCGAAAACGTCGGCATCCAGTACGGCCAGATCAGCGTATCGTCCGACACCGATGCCTCCCAGCAAATCGTCTTCCTTCGTGAACCAGCCCTGCTGATGTGAGGCGTAGAGCCTGACCGCCTGCCGGCGGCCGATCTGCTGGCCGTCGTTGATCAACTCTCCGGAGACGTCGCGGCCGGTCACCATGTAGTAGATCATGCACCAGGGATTGAGCGTATTGATCCGGGCGCCGTCGGAACCGGCGCCCACCGCCACCAACCCGCTCTCGATCACGGTACGCCAGGGTGGGCCGCCCATTCCGCCGGCGTGGTAACGTTGGCCGTGAACGCCGAGACCGAGGCCCATGGCCCTGGCCCGTTCGATCAGTTCCGGCGTGATGAAACTCAGGTGGCCGGGCGTCCAGCGCATGGCCGCCAGGTCGAACTCCCCGTTCAGTTCTTCCCAGACATCCAGGTGAGCGTCGATCTCCTCCGGCGTGTGCATGTGCTGGTGGTAGGTCCAGCCTCGCTCGGCAATGCGCCGCTGGGCCAGTCGCGCAGCTTCCCCCAGCGGTTGTTCGTTGAACAGCGAGCGTCCCACGGACCATTCGCCGACGCCGACAATCTTCGCCATCTCGGGACCGTAGTTGGGCCATTTGTTATCGAGGTAGCCCATGAGCTGGGTCAGGTCCGCGTCCTCGTCCAGGCCCGGGAAGTAGATTCGCGTGCGGACCTTGTGGGACCCCTCCCGCACCAGGTCGAGAAAGAATTCGTAGCCGTTGGTCTGGTCGATGAAGCCCACACCGGGGACTGTTCCGGACATGTCCATGACGGTGGTCAGGCCCACGGAGAGGGCGTAATCGGCTACGCCCAGCATCTGGCGCTTGCGGTCTGAGTGGGTCAGGTCGGCAGCCAGGACATCGTACGCCAGGGCCGTATCCGCGCCCGCGGCGATCTCGCCGGTGTCGGTTACCGTAACACCCAGTCCGCGGAGCAGGTCGCGCCCCGCAGTATTGGTCTGACCCGGACCGGCGCCGCGCTCCGAGAGGTACACGGGGTTGCCGGGCGCAGCCGCATCCAGTTCCCCGAGCGTCGGGAAGCGCTGCTCCTGCCATTGAGTACGCCTGATGCCGCCGATGGTGGTAATCAGCGCTCCAGCCGGCACGGCTGCCGCTTTGTCACGGATCGCCTGCAACGCGGCGGCCACCGTAAAGGTCACTTCCAGCGCCCGCAGGTCATGACCAGGGCGGTTCGCAATGCGGATGTAGTGGACGTGATTGTCGATCAGGCCCGGAATGACCGTACGGCCCTCAACGTCGATCACGTCCGTGCAGTCGTCGAATGTCCCTGGATCGGGATCCAGCGCCGCGAATCGGCCCGCCTCGACAAGCACCGATGAGACGATCGAGTCCTGCGCGTCCATGGTGTGGACCCGGCCGTTCACGAGCGCAAGGTCACGCGTGCCGCAGGCCGCCGCATCCTGGGCGCCGGCGGGACCCGCGTGCATCAGGCCGAGCCAACCCGCCAGTACCGCAGCGAATGTGCGGGACCCACGGTTGAGCCAACGGCCAGGGAGATTTCGATCATTTGCCATTTCGATTGTCCTCTCGGCCATGGGCCGGTCAGAAGTCGCGTTCGTGATTTGAAGAACCGTCCCACAGCTCGCTGGATGCTGCGGGATACGCTTCGCGGAAAAGACTATCATGGGGCGCGTTCGACAATGATGAGCCGCAATGGCGGGACGATTCCTTCCGGACCAGGTGTCAGTTGTTCGAGGTTGGGAGAAGCGAAATGTTGACAAGAAAGATTTCTCTGGCGGGATTGGCCGTTTTCGCTGCGGGACTCGGTGGCTGGGCGATAGCCTGGGCGGTGTTTCAGGTACCGACCGAACTGATTCAGTACGATCCCGCCAAGGCGTCCCCGGGCTACACGCTGTTCAGTCCGTTTCGCGGCCGTAACACCTACCTGATCGACATGCACGGCAACGTCGTCCACTACTGGCCGTACCCGGAGGGTTGGGTGACCCCCGGGGCCGAAGCCGTCGAGAAGCATGCGAGGCTGCTGGAGGACGGCACGCTGCTCCGGGGCGCCATCGACCGGGTCGGACGCGGCGGGATGAGCGGTGCGATCTACCAACTCTACGACTGGGACGGGGAGGTGATCTGGGAGCACGATGAAGAGCGCCCCGGGTATACGCCCCATCACGACTTCCGCATGATCTGGAATCCAAAGCTCCAGGCGCGAACGCTTCTGTATGTCGCCTCGCGGGAGATCACCCATGAGCAGGCCATTGCCCTGGGGGTCGATCCCGCCAAGCGCGACGACTACACCTCTCGTCCTGACGGCGTAGTGGAAGTCGACATGGACGGCAACGTGATCTGGGAGTGGAACATCACCGACCACCTGGTTCAGGACGTCAACGACACGCTGCCCAATTTCGGCGTGGTCAGCGATCATCCCGAAAAGATGGACCCCAATTTCGCCAACGGCGCCAGCGGAGACTGGATTCACATCAACTCCCTGGACTACAACGAGACGCTCGATCATATCGTGATCAACAACTCGACCTTCAGCGAGTCGTATGTCATCGATCATGGCGGCACGTTTGTTCCCGGTGACCCGCAGCAAAGCATCGCGCTGGCGGCAAGCGACGCGGGCGACTTCCTGCACCGCTGGGGCAACCCGTGCGTCTACGATGCCGGTATGTGCCCGACCTCGATCAACGAGGGCCAGTCCAGCACCAACGGGCATCAGCAGGTCTTCTTTTCCCACGACATCCAGTGGATCCGGGAGCGGGAGACCGGCATGGGCGACGACCTGCCCGGCGCCGGCAACATGCTGATCTTCAACAACGGCTCGCGGCAACTCGGGGTGACATTCTCGTCCGTCATCGAGTTCAACCCTTACGACGGGCCCATGGAGAACGGTGTTTACGTCCCGGAAATGGAAGCGGGCTACGACCTGGTATCACCGGGGACGGGCGCCGACCAACTCGTATCCAGACAAGTCGTCTGGAGCTTTCAGTCGACCCTTCCAACGGCGTTCTACAGCCGCTACATCTCCGGTCTGCAGCGGCTGCCCAACGGCAACACGCTGGTATGTTCGGGTGGCAACGGGCACCTGTTCGAGGTGGCGCCCGAGGGAGAGGTGGTCTGGGAGTACATCAATCCGGTGGGCGAGCGTACCGGTGACAACTACGGCATTCACACCATCATGACCGATGCGGCCGGCGAACGTTACAACTCGCTGTTCAAGTGCGTGCGTTATCCGCCGGACTACCCGGGGCTTGCGGGCAAGGACCTGACGCCCATGGGCAAGATCACGGAGTTGTGGACGCAGGAACCCGTGAGGCCGCGTCTTGACTGATGTTTCGTCGGGTTGCTAATAGGGGAATCGGTACACGCTGACCGAGTCGCCGATCTCCAGACGCATCAGGTCTTCGCCCACCAGCAGGCGGCCCGAATAGTTTGTCCGCGTTCGCTGAATCAGTTCCTCGACCGTCACCTCGGGTGAATCAGGGCTGCTGAGCAGTGTCAGGTGACTGTACAGCGCCAGTTTCGGGCCGACGCGGTCGAATACGATGCCGGCTTCCTCGGGGGTCGTATGATGATCCAGAATGAGTTGTATACGGTCATCGAACGCCAGCATTTCCTCCCGCGCCGCAGCTACTTCGTGAATGACGACATCCGCTCCCTGGGCGGCCTGGATCAGGTTTTCGTCGAACCGGGTATCGCCCGACAGGACAACAGAGCGGCCTTCGTAGTCCACCCGGTAGCCGTAGGACGGCTTGATGTACTGCCCGTGATCCACTGCGAAGGCTGTGACCGTCACGCCCTCCTCGTCGAAGACGATGCCGTCTGCAGAGTACTCCCGGATATCGAATTCGATCCCCTGTGGGGGCAACTGTTCATCCACGAGACGGATCTGGATGTCGGGATCAAAGGCCTGCCGGAGGCCATTGAGAATCTCGGACAGTCCGTCCGGTCCAATCATGCGCATGGGTTGCGACCGCCGGCCGAATGGCGGCGGAAGCCAGCCGGTCAGCCATAAATCGGGGAGTCCGGAAAGGTGGTCGGAGTGAAAGTGGGTGATGAAGACGGCGTCGATATCGCTGAGGGAAATCTCCAACTGTCGCAGGCGCTGCGTCACGCCGCGGCCGGCGTCAAACAGCAATTGGTACTCTCCGGCTTCCACCAGGATCGCGGGTCCGAACCGGTCGACGCGTGGCACGGGATCGCCGGTGCCCAGCAGGGTGACATCGATGCCTTGCTCCTGCGCGACGATTTGCGGCGGCAGCGCCGCGGCCAGCACGATAAGCGCAGTTACCGCCAATCCCGTTTTGATGTTCCATTGCTCTTGGATTGCTTGCACGCCTAACTCCTTGTAATGATTCCATTTTGGTTCCTTGAACAATCTTGAGGAACCAGCTTGCAAATGGCGGGCTATCCGCGCAGACAAAGTATGCCTGAGATTGTAGACTGCGGACGAATGGCGCTGAAGGATTTCCCGGCGCTGAAAGGGAGGCGGCCATGCGCATGACGGCAGGAACTTTCGACCCATCGACTTCGAAGCGGATCTTGCGAGCGACAGGGTCGGCACTTGGGGTGGTTTCGATAGCCGCCACGCTGGCGCTGGGATGGACCTCTTCGACCACTGCGCACCATGGCATCACCGCGCAGTTCGATACCTCCACTACGTTCGATATCGCCGGTGTAGTTACAGACCTGGAATTCGTCAATCCCCACGCGTATGTCTACTTCGACGTCACCGGGGACTCGGGCGAAGTCGTGCCGTGGCGATGCGAATTGCGCGCCGCGACGGTGCTGCGACGTTCGGGCTGGAGCGAGGAAATGTTCAGCCCGGGCACGGAAATCGCGGTGGTGGGATCCCCGGATCGCAGGGATCCGCAGACCTGTTACCTGGTCACGGTCACCTTTGTCAACGGGGTCACGGTGGAGCGGTACGGCCAGCTCACTCCCGAGGACATGACCGTTGAGGGCTCGAGCGACCGACCGGCACGACTGGCCGGCGGCCATCCCAACATCGGTGGCGACTGGGCCCGGCCACAACGGTTGCTGGGAGGAGCAAACGTGCTCGGCGCCGGTCCAGGCCAACAGCCTCCCAATGCCATGGGCATGGGAATGGGTGCATCCATACAGCGCACCGAACTCGGCTCCTCGGCCGTGGCCGACTACGAGTGGGAGGACAATCCTCGCTTCCAATGCATGGCGGTAAACATCTTTGCCGACTGGACGTTCGACCAGCACGTCAATCGCGTCTTGCAGGAAGACGACCGGATCACGCTCATGTACGGTTTCATGGACATCGTCAGGGTCATCCGTCTGGATATGGACGAGCATCCGGCGGACATCGAGCCCAGCCGGGCCGGATACTCAATCGGACGCTGGGAGGGCGATGAACTGATTGTCGAAACGTCGGGTTTCGCGCCGGGCTACCTGGAAACCCGGGACGCGGTCATGCACGGCAGCGGGATGTACGTCGTGGAACGGTTTTCGTACGATCATGAAGCGGGTACGCTGACTCGCACGTGGACGGCGGAGGATCCCGAGTATTTCAACGGCAGCTACATCGGCGAGGACACGGTCGAGATCGCGGACATCGCGTTTGAGCCTTACAACTGCAGCGACCTGACCAACGAGCACATTGCCGAAACGGCTTGAGAACCGTACCGGCAGCCAGCGCAAGCAGTTCGTGACAAGAGTCGTGCGCCGCGCCGGGACCGGCGAGACCCCGCTCTGCAAGGCACGAGGAGGGAGTGAAATGACTTTCAGGCGAACAATCTTGACGATAGTCTTGCTGGCCGTCGTCCCCATCGTTTCGGCCGAGGTGGTCCGGATCGATGTCGACCGGCGGGACGATATCGCCGGCGGGGCGAGCTACGGGAGCACCGGCCCCTATGAGCGGCTCGCCGGGCGGATTCACTACGCCGTGGATCCTGCAAATTCCGCCAACCGCATCGTCACCGATATCGACTTTGCGCCTGCCAATGGCACTGGCGTGGTGGAATTCTCGGCGGATTTCGTCCTGGTCAAACCGAAGGACGTTTACGCGGGCAATGGCGCCGTTTTCTTCGACGTCGTCAATCGGGGCCGGATCGCGGCGCTCGGCCGGTTCAACGGCGCCACTTCGTCGAGCGATCCGTTGGCGGCGGAGAACTACGGCGACGGCTTCCTGCTGGAGCAGGGGTTTACCCTTCTCTGGGTTGGCTGGCAGCACGATGTGCCGCCCCGGGACGGCCTGCTGCGTGTCTATCCGCCCGTGGCAACGAACGCGGGCGGGCCGATCGAGGGCCTGGTGCGAAGCGACATTTTCGTCACCGAGAAGGTGTACTCCCATTCGCTGGGAGACCGCGGCCATGTCGCCTATCCGGTGGCCGATCCGGCGGATCCCCGCAACGTACTCATGGTGCGCGACGGAATGGCTGGGGAGCGGCAGATCATGCCCCGGGAGGAGTGGCAATTCGCCCGGCTCGAGGGTAACCGTGTGGTCGGGGATCCGACCTCCGTCCATCTGAACAGCGGTTTTGAGCCCGGCCGGATCTACGATGTGGTCTACGTGTCCGAGAACCCGCCGCTGGCGGGCTTGGGATTGGCGGCGATTCGCGATGCAATCTCCATGCTCAAGTACGGCTCGGCGGAGGAATTGGATATCGCGGCCGGCGTGATCGACCGCGCCATCGCCTTCGGCTCCTCCCAGAGCGGGCGGTTGCTGCGCACGTATCTCCACGACGGCTTCAATGGGGACGAGCAGGGCAGGCGGGTCTTCGATGGAGTCATCCCTCACATTGCAGGGGCCGCCAGGGGCAGCTTCAACGTGCGGTTCGCGCAGCCGTCCAGGGCGCCGGGCGGCGCGTTCGACTACCCCAACCGCCTGTTCCCGTTTGCCGACACCGAGCAGAGCGATCCCATCACGGGAACGACCCGCGGGCTGCTGGCGAATATCGGGCCCGAGACCATGCCCCGGGTGTTCTATACTAATTCATCCACCGAATACTGGCGTTCCGTGGCGGCGCTGGCTCATACCACACCCGACGGCAAGCAGGATCTGCCGTCGCCGGAAAACTCTCGCATCTACCACTTCGCCGGTACACAACACGGTCCGGCCCCATTCCCGTCATCGTCGGGCGATGATGGCCACCTTCGCAATCCGAACGACTACGACTGGTTCCTGCGATCCCTGCTGTTGCGGATGGATCGCTGGATCACCGACGACGAACCGCCACCGCCCAGCCGGTATGCAACGCTCGAAGCGGGCACGCTGGTAACTTATGAGGAATTTCTATTTCCTGAAGTGCCGGGGGTGGATGTACTTGACGAAGTCAGCATTCTGCGCGCCCTGGATTTCGGTCCGGAACTCGCGTCCAGGGGGGTCATCACGCAGGAGCCCCCCGTGCTCGGCCCCGCGTATCCGTTTCTCGTCCCCCAGGTGGACGAGGGTGGCAACGAGATCGGGGGGCTGCGCTCGCCGGACATCGTCGTGCCGCTGGGGACGTACACCGGGTGGTTGCCCGGGAACCCCGTATCGGGCGCCGGCCTTTACTCGCCCTTCGCGCGGACCCGCGCCGAACGGGAAGCCAATGGCGACCCGCGGCCGTCCATCGAAGAACGCTATGCAGACCGGGCGCAATACCTCGGATCGGTGGAGGAAGCCGCACGGGCGCTGGCCGGCCATGGTTATCTGCGAGCCGGGGACCTGGCCGAGATCGTCGAGGCAGCAGGGAGCCGTTGGGACCACCACATGCGCGGAGCCGACTAGACATTATGGATTGACCTGCCCTGACCTCAAGCATCGTGGGTTATGTTTGGGGTCGGACCGTTGACACAGAGCCACATTGAGGAGGGCAGGCCATGGTTGAGTATAGCGCGTATGTTGGGTTGGACGTTCACA